>CBCYMI010000001.1:0-30882 GCA_965183855.1 Maricaulaceae bacterium
TCAATGATGGACATTCTGCCTTTTCCTATCTTAAAGAGCATCAACCCGATGGAATTTTACTGGATTTAAACCTACCAGATATTCATGGACTGGATTATTTTAAAACAAATCAGAAAAACCAATAAAAAAATTGTAATTATTGTAATTACATCCGATGGTTCTATCGATCGTGCTATTCAATGCATGAAATATGGCGCGCAGGATTTTTTGGTTAAGCCTTTTAATCCTGTACAACTCAGATCCGTTTTAAAAAATACCTTACAGAACCATCAAACCACGCCAAAACCATCTCTTGTTTCCTCTTCTAAACAAACTAAAAATGGATTTGAGGGAATTATCGGTCAATCTAAACAAATGAATGATATTTTTCAAATCATTCGCGCAGCAGCTCCGAGTTCTGCGAGTATTTTTATTTGGGGAGAATCGGGCGTTGGAAAAGAATTGGTTGCAAATGCAATTCACAATCTCAGTCCAAGACATCAAACTGAAATGGTTTCTGTCAATTGTGCTGCCATTCCTTCTGAATTAATGCAAAGTGAGATTTTTGGTCATGTCAAAGGTGCTTTTACAGGAGCAATTTCCAATCATATCGGAGCCGCAGAAAGATCAGATAAAGGAAGTTTGTTTTTAGATGAACTCGCAGAAATGCCCATTACGATTCAAACCAAATTCTTAAGGTTTTTACAAACAAAAGAATATCAGCGTATTGGAGATAGTAAAGTCAGAAAAGCAGATATTCGTTTTATTGCCGCAACCAATAAATCTCCTTTGAAAGCGATTCAAAAAGGCATTCTAAGAGAAGATCTATATTATCGTCTTAGCGTGATCTTAATTGAGATTCCTCCGTTAAGAGCTAGAAAACAAGATATTATGTTGATTGCAACTCAATTTTTAGATCAGTTTAATCACTCAGAACAAAAAAACTTTAAAGGATTTACACAAAAAGCCAGGCTTTGCTTACAAAATTATACATGGCCTGGCAATATTCGAGAACTTAAAAATCTCATTCAAAGCATAACAGTTTTAAATTCAGGAGAATATATTACAAAAGAAATGCTCCCAGAATATTTACTTATACCTGATTTGCTTTCAAAAAAAGCATTAGATCATAAATATCCATCAGAACAAAACATGTATCAATCAATGATTGATTCTGAATCGAATCCAAGGTTTGATTTTAAAAAAAAACACCCCTTATGGCTGATTGAAAAACAAGCCATTGAGACTGCCATTGAGTTTTGCGGCGGGAATATAAAAAAAGCAGCAGAATTATTAGAAGTTGATCCTTCAACCTTATATCGAAAGAAACTTTCTTGGAAAGAAAAAACAGAGAAAAATCTGGAATCTGAATCCGATAGCCCCAAATTGAAAAAAAACAATTTAAAGCTTCCTAAATCTGGTTGAATATGAGGTTTAAACCTATCTTCTACCTCGCTTGTAAAGCCAAATCTTGTTTGAATTCTTTTCTGTTGTAAAACCAAAAAAAAGAATCAAGCTATTATATAATTCATACACTATCTTAATCAAGCTTTGGGTAAAATATATCATTTGCTTTGTAAAACAAGATTAAGAAAGAAAAGAGATGGCTTAAAATAGTCCTTTATAGCTTATTAGTTAGAAGAAATCTCTATTTTTCTCCTATTTATAAATAAATTAAACTAGAATCATATTTTATATCTCAGAAACAAATTTTATATCTTTACTTAAATTAATCCGTATCATAGCCTTTTTTAGAAAATTAGTTAAACGTTTCAAACGATTATGCTTTTATCTCAAATGAATCTTTTACCCATTGATTTAGTAATCGAACCCCATATCCTGTTGACCAAACGGGTTCTCTTGGATCCGAATTTTTAGACTTCCAGGCAACACCTGCAATATCAATATGTGCCCATTTTATTCCTTTTTGAACAAATCTTTGTAAAAACTGGGCAGCTAAAATAGATCCTGCATCTCGACCACTTCCTATATTTTTAATATCCGCAATATTACTATCAATTTTTTGATCATAGGCTTTTCCTAAAGGCAATCTCCAAACAGGTTCACCACTTGTTTTTCCAGCTTTTGTTAAGCTTTCAGAAAGACTGTCTGAATTTGAAAACACGCCTGCATATTCATGACCAAGTGAAATAATAATTGCACCTGTAAGGGTTGCGAGATCAATAACATATTCAGGTTTATACATTTCTTGCACATACCATAAAATATCTGCCAAAACCAAACGCCCTTCTGCATCCGTATTTAATACTTCTATGGTTTTTCCAGATAAGGATTTAACAATATCTCCTGGTCTTTGTGCCTTTGCATCTGGCATGTTTTCAACCAAACCAACAATCCCAACAGCATTTACCTTTGCGTTTCGTTTTGCCAAAGTCTGCATTAAACCAACCACACAAGCAGAGCCCCCCATATCACCTTTCATTTCATCCATGTTTTGTGAAGGCTTTAAGCTAATTCCACCTGTATCAAATGTGACCCCTTTTCCAACAAAAGCAATGGAAGGGTCTTCTTTTTCCGCCCCATTCCATTTCATAACAACCGTTTGTGATTCCCGTTCTGATCCCATTCCAACAGCTAAAAGAGAATCAAATCCAAGCCGTGTCATTTCCTTTTCATCTAGAATTTCAACTTCCCAGCCCTGTATGAGAAAGATCTTTAATTCGCTTTGCATAAGATTTTGGATATAAAATATTTGCAGGCTCAAGAACAAGTTCACGTGCTGTTTTTACCCCTTCTGACAAAGCAGATAAATCTTTAAATGCCTGCTCGCTTTTTTGTTTCGAACTCGTAATAAATACAAGTTTTTCAAGACGAGCCTTTTGAGATTTTTGGTTTGTTTTATAACGATCAAAACGATAGGAGGCAAGACTGGCTCCAAAAGCAATTTCTGCAATTTGTTCTGGGTTTGCAAAATCTTTCAAATCAAAAACTAATTTTGTTTCATGACAAGACATTAATCGTTTGACTGCATACCCTCCTAGTTTTTGTAATTTATTTTGCGTTAGATCATCTTCCTGTTTTCCTGTTCCAACCAATAAAATTCGGTTAACATGTTCAATCGGTGGGGTTAGAATCTCAATGATACTTCCTAGTTTACCATCATATTGCTCAGATTGAACAGAGCGTTTAATCATGCCTTGCATTTGTTGATCATATCGTTTCATTCCAGAAGAAAAAACTCCTTTTTCATATCCAACAATGACGATACTAGCGTTTTGTGTCGCTTTTTCTGTAAATATAATTTCCATAATATCCCTTTCCTGAATTAGGAGATTAAACCATTTTTTCTTTGTTAAACAATATTGAGCCTTCTTTATTGAGCCTTCTTTTGAGGAATCTATAATCAAATGCTCATCTGAATCAAGAAATTTTTATATTTTTTAGATATTGATAATCTTCCATAACATTATATGTTATCTGTTTTATATGATTATAACAAACAAGCATTGATCAATGAATACATACTGACCAGAATAACATATCGGATATAATAGCTGAAAAAAAATGATGTACATACAAACCTATTTCCAAAAACAGATTTTATGGCCCCTTTTTTTCACATTAATTGCGTTTGTTTTGCTAGCATTAATGACACAAGGGCTTTCCAGATTTGATTTGATTATTAATCAAAATCAGAACATATCTGTTTTTTTAGGCGATACTGATTTTGACCACGCCTCAATTAATTGTCTATATTCTGCCGATTACATTATTTGTTTCTGTAATATATTCTTATAATAAACTCTATACAGATCGTGAATTAATTATTGCACAAGCCTCTGGTCTTGGATATTGGCAGTTATCCATGCCTGCGATTAGAATCACGCTTGTTTTAATGATTATCCATTTATTTATAAATCTTTGGGTACAGCCTGCCTCCTATCGAACCATGCGTCATATGCTCCATGAAATTAAGGCGGATTTAACAACAAGTCTTATAAAACCTGGGCAATTTATTCATCCAGAACCAGGATTAACGATTTTCTCAAATGAAGTTAGTTTCTAATGGAGTACTAAAAAATATTTTAATTCATGATTTTAGAAAAAATGAACATCCAATTACATTCACGGCTCAATCAGGAATTCTCTCAGATATAAAAAGACAGCCCGTCATTACCATGTATAATGGAACCATTCAAAGAATTGAACCTGATTCATTCCCTTTCATTCTTAAATTTTGAGAGCTATACATTTAATTTAAATACGCTCGAGTTAAATGATCATTTATTAATCTATAAAACCAGTGATCGATATATTTATGAGCTTTTATTTCCAAATATAAAAGATCACTGGCAAGCAAAAAACAAAGCTTCTATGATTTCAGAAGGACATTATCGTCTATCATCCCCTTTATATAATTTGGCACTTTGTTTGAATTGCGCTTGGCAGTATTTTTATCGGAAACTTCAAACGTACAGGCTATACAAATAGAATTTCGATCGCTGCCGCATGTGCAATCGCAACACGGCTATTGGGTATTTATGCACAAAGTATTGCAGAAAAAAATCCAACTTTTAATTTCCTACAATATCTTATTCCATTAAGTATTATTTTTCTAATGACTATTTTAATCTATCATCGCCAAAGGTTTTTCAAGAATCCAAAAAACTATCTGAACCGAAATGAGGTCTGATCTATGTTCCTGAAAATCAATCTTTATTTATGCTGGAAAATGCTTAAAGGATTAAGCATAGCTTTCAGTCTTGTGATTACAATCACAGGATTAATTGCTTTTGTAGAACTCTCTCGCTCGATTGGCTCACGCGTTCATGTCAATTTTTTTGACCTTTCCTTATTAACCATTTTACAATTACCTTCTTTGATCGAACAAACTTTGCCAATTATTTTTTTAACTGGAAGTTTATGGACTTTTTTCATTTAAATAAAACTCATGAACTGGTTATTTTAAGAGCTTCAGGGCTTTCTATTTGGAATATTTTAAAAGCGCCTATCTTTCTGGCACTTCTGTTCGGTATTCTTGCCGCAACAATATATAACCCAGTTTGCTGCCAGAATGAAAACAGGATTTGAAACCTTAAAAAACTATTTAACGTATGAAAAACGAAACATTCCCTACCTTACGGATGGAATCTGGATGAGAGAAGGCAATCCTTTTGGACAAACCGTTATTCATGCAAAATCTGCAAACCTTGAACAAATTACATTAAATAATGTTACTTTTTATTATTATGAATATAATTCAGATCATCTTTTGCGTTTTATACAAAGAATGGACGCTAAAACAGCCTCTTTAAAACCAGGGTTTTGGCATTAGAGGATATCAAGGAAAGTAAATTCGGGGATCATATGCGTAAATATGCGCATATGAGCATTCCAACAAATATCAATCTAGATACCATTTATACAAGCGCAAGCGTGTTTACAAAAACATTTTCCTTTTGGGAATTACCAAAAACGATCAAACAGACAAAACAGGCTGGTTTTCAACTAAAAAACTAACTTTATACTGGCATAGTTTAATTGCTCAACCTCTTGTTTTAATCTCTATGGTACTTATTGCCGCTCTGGTTTCTTTTCGTCATTCGAGATCAACAAACATCTTGAAATTTATTGCCATTGGCTCATCTGTTGGATTCTTCTTATATTTTATCAATGGATTATTATATGCGCTTGGAGAAATCAGATGCCTTGCCTATTATATTAGCCGTTTGGTCTTCCCCTTGTTTTGCACTTTTTTTGCGCGCTCTCCATCCTGTTTTTTACAGAAGATGGATAAACGATAGATTAATTAAAAATAAAAATTAAGTTTAATAGTATAAAGCTGGTTATATGATACGATCTTTCCTAAAATATTTATTTGTTCAATTTCTATTTTATCCTATCTTGCTGATTGCTTCTCCATCAGATCCGCAAACCGATGGGGTCTCCTCTTCTCTGGAAAATCAGGAAATTCCAGTTATTCTTGATGCTGAAAATGTATTTTTATGATCAAAAAAAGAAACAATATAAGGCATCTGGAAAAGTCAAAATCTTCTATCAAAAAAGAGAATTATCTGCCGATGAATTAATTTATGACCTTCAGAAAAAACGAATTTTCGCAAATGGAATATTCTTATTAAACTAGAAGATGGCTCTATACAAACTGCTAAAACCGTAGAGCTGAGTGAAGATTTAACGCAAGGAATTGCAACACAGTTTTATCTTAAAACATCAGAAAATAGCATGGTTAAAGCAGATTTATGCTATTCGGCATGGTAAAAATAGCAGCCAGTTTATCAATGCATTTTATAGCGTTTGTAAACCTGATTTTACCAATATAAAAAACCCCACGCTTTTTCTGGTCTCTCAAAGCAGGACAAAGTAACGCAAGATCCTGATAATAAAATGATTTATTATAAAAATGCCCATCTTGATGTATTAGGGTTTCCTGTTTTTTTATACGCCATTTTTTGCCCATGCAGACCCAACAAGTAAACGTCATTCTGGTCTATTAGCTCCCAAAATTGGCTTTTCAAAAAAAACAGGATTTCTTTATCAACAACCTTATTATTTTGCATTTTCTCCCTATCAGGATTTAACACTATCTCCGCAATTTACCTCTAGAATTAATCCAATTATTTTTGCCAATTACAGAAAACGGTTTTATTCAGGATATTTAAATATAGATGGTTCTCTTACCTATGAAAAAGAATTTGACAATCATGGTCAGAAATTCAATCAAAATAAAATAAGAGGTCATGTTTTTTCAAACGGGTTTTTCCAAATTTCACCCAATTGGCAATGGGGGTATGGATTGGCACAAACCAGTGATGATTATTATTTATTACGATATGATATTGCAGAACCTTTTTTTGAAAACCTGCCGTTTCAAAGTGAACATAAACAATTACTGGGTCAAGCATTCATCCGCTATACAGATCAAAACAGTTTTTTTAGAATAGCATTGCTAAATTATAAATCCCTGTTAGATCAAGTATCAGATAAAAGCATGCCTAAAATAACACCTTTAATCGATTTCAAACATCGCTTGAAAGATCCTTTTTTATCTGGTACTCTTTCAATTAATGCAAATATAGTGTTATTAAATCGACTGGAAGGCGCGGATTATTTTAGAACCAGCGCGGGATTTAAATGGAAAAAAAACTATATCACAAACCAGGGTATTATTTTAACACCTGCCATCGAGACACGGACAGATTTATATAGAATTGGCGATGCGGATCAACTTGCTTCCTCAGAAAAATTCTTTTTAAGAAATCTTGGTTATCTTAGCTTAACAACACGATGGCCTTTATATAAATCTGGAAAGCAAGTTCAATGGCTCATTGAGCCTATCGCGCAAATTTTAGGAGCTATTGGAGATACAGACCTAAAAAAAACACAGAGTAAAACCTATCAATTAGAACATATTTTCAATGAAACCAGTCTTGGTCTAGATCTTGATATGAGTAATTTGTTTCAACATAATCGATATACGGGCTATGATAGAATTGATATTAATTCAAGATTCGTTGCAGGAGTGAAAACACAATTATCACTTGATCAAAAAATGAATGCGACCTTGTTTTTAGGACAATCTTATAGCTTTGATACTCCTATTGATTATTCCGCTTCTTCAGGAACTTCAAGATAAGATTTCGGATTTTGTTGGCAATTTAAATATTGATTATAACAAAACCTTTTATCTCAATACACGCTTTAGAATTAACACAAAAGATCTTAGTTTAAACCGATTTGAGGGAAATTTAAATTATTCAGGAAATTATTTAGATCTCAGAGTAAATTATTTAAAGTTTTCAGAACGATTTTCAAATATTGGAAAACAAGAAGAGTTTAACGGAAATTTTGGATTTAAACCGTTTAAAAACTGGTCTCTGCATTATGGCGTTTTATATGATGTGGATCATAGTTTGCTTAGAAAACAGGAAATTAAACTAGTTTATACCAATCAATGTACTCAAATTGAATTTGTTTACAGTCATGATGAAACAGGTCTGTTTGTCCGTGATCAAAATAACCAGCTTAGAAATATAGGAGGATCAGACTCCTTTGCCATCAGATTTACTCTTGCAACTCTTGGAGGCTATCATTCTAAATAATTTATTTTTAAGACTTAAAAGGAGGAATAGGAATTAATAGAATATATTATAATTAACCTAAAAATCTGGTTTTTTTATAAAACAAGCCTGATATAAACAGAGCTCAATATAAAAAAATTGGATTTATCATTAAAGAATCTTAAAATATATTCCATGATTCTAAAAAGAATGGTTTTAATTAAAAAATATGAATAAAAACAGAAACTGGCAGAAATCAATTTGGTAAAATGAGATTCCTATCTTGAATACAGCGTTAAATTCATTTATGAAGACACAAGTTTAACATATATTCATTTTGTAGCCTTACAACATCATGTTATAATAATACACAGAAATTATGTACTCAAACAGTCTTTCTGTTTATAAAACAGTTAAAAGGAATTTTATGTCTGAAAAAGTATATTTTAACTCTATGCGGCCCATTTTTTTATTTATATTGCTGTTTGTTCTGTTTTTTTCTGTCAAATCAGAATTGATTTGGGCACAAGACAATAAAACATACACTATTGGTGGTATTGCAGCAATTGTAAATGATGAGCCTATTTCTATCTATGATTTACATCAGAAAACATTATTGATTATGCATTCTGCAAAAGTGGAACCAACACAGGAAAATATACAAATTGCTCAAATTCAGGCAATGCGCGCATTGATTAATGAAAAGCTTCAACTGCAAGAAGCCCGAAAATTTAATATAGAGATTAGCAAAGAACAAGTTGATTCTGCGCTTGCGCGCCTTGCCGCTCAA
Source organism: Maricaulaceae bacterium (assembly GCA_965183855.1). Classification (GTDB taxonomy): domain Bacteria; phylum Pseudomonadota; class Alphaproteobacteria; order Caulobacterales; family Maricaulaceae; genus CBCYMI01. The sequence continues at coordinate 8,809 of CBCYMI010000001.1, forward strand.
AACAATATTACTGCAGATGAAATAAAATCACAGCTTCAATCTGCAAATATAGATATTGAAAGTTTCAGAAATAAAATTAAAGCTGAAATTGCCTGGCAAACAATTGTTAGTGGTCGCTATCAGGATCGAATGAAACTTACAGATCAAGAAATTAAACAAACCTATCAGCGGATTCAATCTGGGCTCTCAAAACCCCAATATAATCTTTCTGAGATTTTCTAGAAGCGCCACTTGAATCTGACAAACCTCAAATTAAAGAACAAACCTATGAGATTATTAAGCTTTTACAAAATGGGGCTCCCTTTCCTCTTATTGCCCAACAATATTCTGTTTCAGCCTCCGCGGTAAAAGGTGGAGAAATTGGCTGGATATCCTATGGAGAATTACAAGCTGAATTACAAGCAGCTCTTGATCATATGGATGTAGGTCAGGTTTCTGCTCCCATTGAAGTTTCAGATGGATATTATCTGATTGCCCTTAAAAATAAGAAAGATCCTTCTCAATCTGTCAATACAATTGTGCGTTTAAAACAAATTCTGGTTTCTGATATTCCAGAAAATGAAAAACCATCTTATCTGGCTAAATTATCTGATTTTAAATCTAGCTACCAAGACTGTAATAGTTTGAGCTCATCTTTTACTCAAGATCAAAACATATCGATTAATGACCTTGGAGAAATAGACCTAAATGCACTTTCTCTTCCCATTAAAGAAGTGATCACGGCTTTGAAAATAGGTGAAATATCTGATCCTGTTTCGACTGATTTTGGTATTCAGATGATTGCTGTTTGTGATCGGAAACAAATAGATAAAGGCATGCCTTCAAAAGAGCAAATTGAAAGTCGTCTTATAGATCAAAAGCTTAATATGATTTCACGGCGCTATTTAAGAGATTTAAGACATTCCGCAAGCATTGAATCCAAATTATAGGCGAGATATAAGCTATTAAATGAAGACAAAAATAGATTATAACAACTTCATTTATTGTCATAGAATTTAGAGATTTAAACAAACATGATTTCCAAATAGATTTAAAATTAAGAGTTAAAACGTGACTAAAACAAACCAATTTTCGACACTTCCCGTGCTATTAACTATGGGAGATCCAAGAGGAATTGGTCCTGAAATCAGTTTTAAAGCCTGGCAGTTTTTTGTTAAACACAACCATTCTCAACCTCCTATTTATTTCTGTATTTTAGGAGAAGATCGTTTTTTCTATGAAACGGCAGATCAATTAGGATTTATTCCTCCTGTAAAAATTCATGATCTCTCAGAGTGTCCATCTGCGTTTACAAAAGGCTTGCCTATTTTACCTTTATCTGAAATCCAGCAGGCTGTTGGGATAGAATCGATGATTATAGATTCTATTAAACAAGCGAGTCTTTTAGTGTATCAAAAAAAAGCACTGGCATTGGTTACCAATCCAATTCATAAAGCAAAACTATATCAAGCAGGATTTTTATTTCCAGGACATACAGAATATATTGCGCATATTTTAGATCAGCAAACCCATCCAAAAAGAAAAACTCTTCCTGTTATGATGCTTGCAACACCTGCACTCAAACCAACCTTGCGTATTGCTCTTGTTAGTATTCATATTCCTTTAAAAAATATTTTTGATCATATTCGCAAAGAAACGCTGGAATCTGTTATTAAAATCACGCATCAAGCGTTAAAAATAGATTTTAATATTGCAAACCCACGTCTTGTTATTGCTGGATTAAACCCACATGCTGGAGAAAATGGTAAACTTGGGAATGAAGAACAAACCCTCATTAATCCTGTTGCAGAAGCCTTACGAAAACAAGGCATTCAGATTACAAATGCCTGTTCTGCTGATAGTCTTTTTCATGAGCAAGCACGTCAGCATTATGAGTGTGCAATTTGTCTTTATCATGATCAGGGATTAATTCCTGTAAAAACCCTTGATTTCTGGAGAGGTGTTAATATCACATTAGGCATTCCAATTATTCGCACTTCTCCAGATCATGGTGTTGCTTATGATCAGGCTGGCAAGAATTTAGCAAGAGCAAATAGTTTAATTCAATCCATTAAAACTGCTGTTTTTTTAGCACAAAATCGTCTTAAGCATGAAAGAAATGATCATGCATCAAAATAAAAAGCAAAACTCTGATCCAATCTGGTCACTTAAACCAGTGTCAAAATTACTTCAAGAGCAAGGTATTTCAGCCAATAAAGCTCTGGGTCAGCATTTTTTATTTGATTTAAATCTGACTCGAAAAATTGTAAAACACGCAAAAGCTGAACACGCTGATTTGATTATAGAAATTGGCTCAGGACCTGGAGGATTAACTCGTGCTCTATTAATGGAAACAAAGGCACATTTATTATGTATTGAAAAAGACAAACGTTTTTATTCTGTTCTGAATACCTTGAATAAAGTTTCAAATCAAAGAATAAGCCTGATTGAAGAAGATGCTTTATCCTGTAATGAATTAACGCATATCAAACAGATATTATGGAATAAAACACAAAAAACAGATCAAGAATTGCACTGCATTAAAGCTAGATCTGGCTCCTTTCAAACCCTACAATCGGATTTAGACAAATTAAAGGATCTTTCAGCTAATGAAATAAAGATTATAGCGAATTTACCGTATAATATCAGTGTTCCTTTATGTCTTAAATGGATAAAGGCTTCTCCTTTATGGTGGCAGGAAGCTATTTTAATGTTCCAAAAAGAGGTTGCGAACAGAATAAATGCGCTTCCTGGCAATAAAACCTATGGTAGACTTTCTATTCTTGTTCAATCCATGTGTACTGTCAAACACGCGTTTTCCATTCCAGCTTCTGCGTTTACGCCACCTCCAAAAATTGATTCAGCTATTCTTATTCTAAAGCCAAAATCATCTCTTCTTTCTAAAGTTCAAATAAAACATCTTGAGAACCTAACATTTCATGCTTTTAATCAACGTAGAAAACATTTAAAAACAGCGCTTAAACCAATTTTAAATCATCTAGATCAATCTATAGAAAGTTTTTTAATCCAATTGGATATTGATCCAAAGCAAAGAGCAGAAGAATTATCACCAGAAGACTATATTCGTATGACGAATTATTGGATAAAGCTTAAAACGCACACATAACTTCTTAACATTTTTCTTAAAACCTATCCTAATATTTTTTCTAAAATAGCTTTTTGATTGGGATTTAATAGCGCTGAAAATTATTTAAAAAGAACAGTATTAAATTGTCTTATGAAAAAACAAACGAATATCTAGAAATTCTTTGAATAAAGAGATAAAAAACAACCAAATATTACTCAAAATTACTCGTCGGAGGATTAAACGGGACAATTAGAGCTCATTAGTGACAATCCAATTTATGAAAATGAGAAAATTAAAAAAAAAGATATCAAAAACCTTAATATTAATGGAGAAATCGCCTGGTATGGCCGTTTAGTCTCTAATTAATTTTCATATATATTGTATACAAGGCACAGTATACAAGGCACATGATAATATTATCACTCTCTAAATATAGCTCTGTTGAAAATCATTTATCTACAGGCGGCACATCAAGCCAAACTAGAAAAATGGAAATTTTTTCCCAAACTATAAATAGTTTGCTTAAAAGTTGTTTTTTAAATAAAATAAAAACCTTAATTGACATAAAATAATCCTTAATTGACATAAAATAATTTTGGGTGTATACAAAATTTAAGAAAGGGTATTATGCCATGTTTTCCAAGCCTTTAGCTTTTTTGCTCTTATTATTTTTCCTACCCCTGTCTGCCCTAGCGGAAACATCTTATTATCTCGAAGGAAGCCTCGGCATCGCAAAAAGAAGTGCCGAGAATGCGCATATAGATATAGGGGCTGATACCAAATTACTTTTTAAATCAAACAGTAAAACCAGCCTGTCCGCTGGTCTCGAACTGGGTGTCAAAAATGTCTTAATTTCTGGACTAGGTTTTGGCCTCTCCCTCGATTATCTCAACAGCGATATAACACTTTCAGATATTTCTGGCATACTGAAAAATAAAAAACTAACTCAAGAACAAATTCAGGCTTTCAAAAATGCCCAAAACGTAAAAGATAATAACTATGTGATCTTAGGAAATATCTATTATCAGTTTCCAATCCTCTTTCCTGTCAAACCCTATCTCGGACTAGGTCTTGGCGCTACAACACAAGAAACAGATCTTGCTTTCGCATTCAGTGCCGGTCTCGAATACCCGTTGAATGATACACTCTCCATCGGCATAAAATATAAATACTTAACAACAGGATCCATTAGTACCGACTTTGCGAACCTGATCTTCAACAGTGCCTTTCCTGAAAGGATAAAACCAGAATTCTCTCCCAAAGCACAAACTCTAAGAGCAACACTCACCATCCATTTTTAAAATATAAAGACCGCTTTTAAAACAGCCCTTGCGTCTGTCTCCATAAACCCAGCAAACACACGCACTGCTATAAAAATTTCTGTTTATCTCTCTCCAGATTGATTCTATAACTCTTAAGGAGATTTTTTCCAGCTGGTTTATAATTCCAATGACTTTTATGATATTGATCCTTATTTTAGGTCTCCATTCGCCTCCTAGTTTATCATATAGGCTTTGCTCACCTCTCTTTATAGGTTTTGCTCTAGATGGTTTCCCTAGTTGTAATTTACCTGAAACTAGAGGTTTTGGCCAACTATTCGCATCTTTCATATCAAAAATATCAGGTAATTTGTTTTTTCCCTTATCTCCATTCTTATTCTTCACATAATTATTATTATGCAATTCTGAGGTTTTATTACTCCCCTTGTTTTTGCCACTCCCCTTGTTTTTGCCTGAGCTGCCACCGTGTTCGTTCTTCGCAAACTTCTTTGCTGTTGCTTGAAGCTTCTTAAATCTATCCTTGCCTAAAGCATGCTTTAGCTTCTCTAAAACGACAGATAAGTTATCTATAACATCTTAATAAAGAAACAGAGCCCGAAGCATACAGCCTGGTTTTTTCTGAAAGAAGATCTCCAAAACTATAAATCCAAAGCGAAGCAGTGCCTGTTAAGGTTAAATCTGATCTTAATCCTGAAACCAATAAACTATCTTTAAAAACAGAACGATCGGAAGATATTAAAACAACCTCCCCTTTAGAACCTAATAATGCCTGATTTAAGGTAAGATCTCCAAAGGCTTTCAGCTTAAAACCAGATTGTGCATAATGCTTGCCTGTTAAATCAATCGAACGGGCTTTAAACTCTGAACTTCCAGCCGAATACGAACTCTTTAGCTTTAAATACCCAGAACTATCTATATATAACTCATCAACGCTTGAGGCAATATCACCCATTAGGCGAACCCCAACCCCTGCCTCTGTGCTAATTAAACGAATCCTGTCTGCATACATGCCACCCAAAACAGAGGAATCAATCGCAATCACAGCCGCTCTTTTTAAATCAGAAGATAGCTTCTCAATCTGATACGTCTTGCCTCCTTTTTCTAAAGAAAGCTTGTTTAATCCTGTATAAACCGAAAGCGCTTTGGCAGATAATTGACCCTCCAGCTTGAAACTCTGGCTGATAATATCAAAATAATCCACATTGCGCGCATTTAACCCAGAAGAACCTATTAAAATCTCCCCGCCCTTAACCATAAACCCTGAAAAACGACCATCTGGATAAAACTGTGGAAAACCTGTCGATAATGTCACATGAGACGTATTATAAAACCCACATCCAGAACAGCTAATTCCGTTTGGATTGACAAAAATTAAATCTGCCTTCCCTCCAAATACTTCCGATAAACCCAATAAATCCGTACGAGATAACCCCGTTACCTCATTGATAATTAAACCCGCTAGCTGATCTGGATGCGTGAAATTGGGATTACCAAAAATATATCCCCCCAATTGGGATTACCAAAAATATATCCCCCCAATAAGGAATTCCCAGGTAAATAGGAATTGTTAAAAATTACCCCTGCTTTGGATATAGAAAGCCGTTCATAGCGATTATGAGAAATGCCTTGCCCATTATTAGAAGCTTCTATATTGATAATGGGAACGCCATTGCGAGCTTGATCAAGGCTTGCCCCACCCGAAGGCTGAATGCCATCTTCTGCATAGCTTATAAAAGAAAACAATAAAAAAAACAGTAAAATCAAAACTTTAACCAGTGTTTTTATCAAGGTATTGCCCAAGGTATTGGTCAAGGTATTGGTCAATACCCTTTTTTTAAGGAGAGCTAAGGTATTTTCTTTAACCTTCGCGTTTTGAGCGTAAACAGCGGAATTAGGGAAGGTCTCACCTGTTTTATAAAAAACCCTCAGTTTAAAAAAATCATGCTTAATATCTTCTTTTTGAAGGCTTTTTTCTTGATTAAATACATATAAAGTATTGCAGGCTGTTGCTGTAGAATTAGGGAAGGTCTCACCTGTTTTTTTAAGGAGAGCTAAGGTATTTTCTTTAACCTTCGCGTTTTGAGCGTAAACAGCGGAATTAGAGAGGCTCTCACCTGTTTTTTTAAGGAGAGCTAAGGTATTTTCTTTAACCTTCGCGTTTTGAGCGTAAACAGCGGAATTAGAGAGGCTCTCACCTGTTTTATAAAAAACCCTCAATTTAAAAAAATCATGCTTAATATATTCTTTTTGAAGGCTTTTTTCTTGATTAAATACATATAAAGTATTGCAGGCTGTTGCTGTAGAATTAGGGAAGGTCTCACCTGTTTTATAAAAAACCCCCAGTTTAAAAAAATCATGCTTAATATCTTCTTTTCTTAGGCACGCCAAGAGTCAGAATTAAGCTTTGAGCTTGCTTTAAATACGCCAAGCGCTCCTAATAAGGTCAGCCCTTTGGCCGCACGCGAATGCGTGTGGGCAAGATTAGGAGGATTATTATTCTTTGGGTAATTAAGGTAATACTCTTTTTAAAATCAAAAGAATTGTTTTTGCTGCCCTTAATGCAGAATCTTCAATTCCTCCCCTCATCTGCTCAATGGAACGCGTTAACTTTTCTTGCGTGGCTCGATAAAGAATTGGATCTTTATATAATTTTTCCAGCTCTGATACAATTAATTCTGGTTGACAGTTTTCTTGTACAAGCTCTGGTATGATTTCCTCTTGCATCGCAATATTTACTAATGAAATATATCGCGTTTTAATAACCATCCTGATTAAAAAAGCAGTAACGGGATGAACACGGTAAACAACAATAGAAGGAAGATAAAACATGGATAATTCCGTTACCACTGTGCCAGAACACGCTAAAGCTAAATCTGAAATCTCAAACGCATGATATTTTAACTCTTCCTCAAGCCAGATAACTTCTTTAAAAAACTGCCTCTCTATAACAGTCTCAATTTCTGGCCTAATCGTATAGGCAATTGGAGAAATAACCTTTAAATTCTTGATTTTTTTCTTTAAATCATAAATGGATCGATCCAAAACCCGATATAAATACTTAGCCTCAGAAGGACGACTGCCAATCAATAAAACCAAAACAGGATCCTTTAAACCTATTCCAAGCTTTTTCCTAAATTCCTGTTTGTCAAAATCAGGTCTCTTTACTGAAAGGGTCGAATTTCCAACAAAAAATGTCTCTAATCCCGCTTTTTCAAAATATGGGGCATCAAAACTATGAATGCTCATTAAATAATCAACATAATGTGCCAAAGTATAAGCACGCTTTGGTCTTGATGCCCAAACCTGAGGACCTACATATTTAATAATTGGAAGACATGGATTTCTTTTCTTTAATCCTTTTGCAACCCGTAATGTATATCCCCAAGAATCAATCAAAATAACAAGATCTGCCTTAACAGATACAGCATGCTCTATCGTTAAATCAACCGCTTTCATTACTCTTTTATAAGCAAATAAAGCCTCAATTGCTCCAAAAACAGAAAGATCCGTAATATCAACCGGACTATTAATCCCTTCTTCTGCCATTCGCTCACCTCCCACACCAAAAAAAAGGCATTGATTGCCTAAAACCTGTTTTAATGCACGAATTAATCTGGCCCCTAATTGATCCCCTGAATTCTCTGCCGCTGCAATGAAAATCCTATACGGTTTTTTATTCAATATCTTCCCTTTATCCTTTGATCAATGCGCTTGATGATCTTAAAAAATATAAATTCAACCTAACTAAAAATTAAACGAGATCTGTGTCAAATTCTCGTCTGTTAATCCCTACAATATATAATCCCTTTTCATCCGCCAGGCTTTTTACCTGTTTTGAATGCAAAATAAAAGCATGACCTGCCTCAACTAAAATACCCGATAATCCCGCAATTGCCGCCTTTTTAACCGTATCTGGACCAATGGTCGGTAAATCAATCCTTCTATCTTGATTGGGCTTTAAAATCTTTAATAAAACGCCAGATCTTGGCGCATTCGGGGCAATGTGAAGACCAGGATCGCTTTTTTGTTGGTCAATTAATCGATCCAACATAATATCTGTCCCTTTATGATCTTCTTGCGCAATGACTTTATGATCTCTTATAATCACCGCTTGCCCAATATCTTGAATGCCAATCTCAAACGCTTTCTTTAAAGCAAGCTGAATATCTGAAATATCTCGTTTGGAATACATATATTTGCCCAATGCGCCCGCGCTTGCAAGTAAATCCTTGCCAAGAACGCTTTGCTCAATATAGTGAAATCCCCTTTTCTCAAACCCTCTAATCACATGCCTTAAAAGGGCATCATCTCCTTTTAAAGAAGCAAAAATAATTCCTGCCAAGTGTAAAAAACCCGTAAAATCAAATCGTAACCTAACATAATTCGGCTCTCTTATAATCCCAGCAAACCCAATCTGATCACAAGATTCCTGTTTTAAATATTGAAATAATTTGCCCACTTCTCCTATTGAAAAACATCGATCCGAAATTCGATATAATTCATCATCCATGCTCTCTTTAAAACAAATTACCAATAAGGGAATATTATGCGCGCGATATGAATGAATAATCAGTTTGGGAAGATCCCCAATACCCGCAATTAAAGCAAGCTTTTTTTGTACCAGCATATCAGATTAAACTCCCATTCCCAAGAGTACTCTTTAAACCTCAAATTCTTTTTTGAAGCCAGACTTTCTGGGAAAACATAATTGACGCGTGCGTTCCTTTGAACTAATAAAATCAAGAATATGCTTTACTTCTGTAATGCCTGCAAAATCACGTTGAACCCGATCCAGCCTTTCTTCAAAAACCCCCTCCCCATTAAATAAAATCTCATACGCATTTCTAACAGTGCGAACCGTGTCCTTGCTAATATTCTTCCTGCGCATGCCAATAATGTTTAACCCTTCTAAATAAGCCGGGCGTCCAAAAACAATACTATAAGGAATAATATCACTAATAATTCCAGATTCTGCCGAAATAAAAGATTGTCTGCCAATCCAGCTATTTTGATGCGCAGCGCACCTCCCCCCTAAAAAAACATAATCTTCTACATGCGTATGCCCCCCAATCATTACATCATTTGCAAAAATCGTATGATTGCCAACAATACAATCATGAGCAATATGTACATGAATCATAAAATAATTATAATCCCCGATTAAAGTGGTCTGATTATCAGATCGCGTTGAACCCGCATTAATCGTAACATATTCCCGAATAATATTGTTTCTGCCAATGGTTAATCGACTTTGTTTCTGTTCATAATTTATAATTTGTGGGGAAGTTCCAAGAGAAGCATAAGGATAAATAACCGAATGCTCTCCAATACTGGTATACCCCCCAATATGAACATGGCTGATTAACTTAACATGGTCTTTTAAAACAACATTTGCACCTATAATACAATATGGACCAACAGATATCGAATCTCCTAAATCTGCCGCAGGATCAATAAGTGCTGTCGGGTGAATCTTGTTACTCAATGATTTTCCTTTCCCTGATCATACATCCAAGCTCAATTTAATTGAGCGTTTATTTTCTTTCTTAACGTATAAAATTAACTTTAAAAGATTATAAATTCAGTGCAATACTCAAGCTGGAATAAAATCTGCCTTTAATTCATTATTACTGGATCTAATCAAAAATATCCAATGAAATTATAAGCCTAGCTAACCTTGTTTGTTTTATGAGTTATCATTCATGATCTGGCTGTCAAAACCATCTGGCTTACAAATCTTTATTTGTTTTATGAATTATAATTTATGGTCTGGCTATCGAAGCAATTTGCGCAGTTTTACCTGATCTCGTAGCCATTCTCTGTGAGGTTTTGAAGGAATGCCACCCCAAATCTCTCCCGAAGGAATATGATTCATAACTAAACTAGCTGCCGCGATCTTAACAAAATCACCAATTTGAATGTGATCCGAAATGCCAACCCTTGCCCCCATTAAAACGCCTTTTCCAATCTTTGAGCTCCCCGCAATTCCAACCATGCCCGCAAGGACAGAAAAATCTCCAATGGAAACATTATGAGCAATCTGGCATAAATTATCTATTTTTACCTTATTGCCAATCACAGTATCTTGAATTAACCCACGATCAATCATGCTTCCTGCGCCAACCGAAACATCATGACCAATTAAAACACAACCTTTATGGGAAAGCTCAACAGGACCTGTATTTGAAAGTTCAATTGCAAACCCAGAATGTCCGATAACAGAATTAGGACCAATAGAAAATCGATCCCCAATAATGGAAAACCGGATCACACTTCCAGAAGCAATCACACTTTGTTTGCCAATCACACAGCCAGAACCAATCATCGCTCCAGATTCTATGATTGACCCCTCTCCAATCTCAGCGCCCGCTCCAATAATACAGCCTGCGCCCATTTTGACATTTTTACCGATTTTTGCCTGATCACTAATCAAAGATGAATCCGAAGAATGATCAATCTCTTGATAGAGTTTATTCAAGGCAAAATTAAAGGCAATTCTTGGAAAAGAAGTAATCACAGGAATAATCTCATACGCTTTGAGTAAAGGCGCATGTTCCTCATTAATTAAACAGGCTTTAGCCTGACAGTTTTCTAATAATTCCTTATTAATCCCTGTTTTGTAAAATTGTGTATTATAAAAACAAAGATCATTTATCCCCGCTTTCTCAATCGGTAACGCATGATGAATCATTATTTCTGATTGAGAGGAAGTAAGAGGAACTATATCATCAAAGCCAGAAAATAAATCTCCCAAGCTTTGAGATCCAGTATAAGTATAAAAATGACGATCTGGCATTGATAATATATATCTCTCTTAAATTAAGGGCGTTGTGTAGAAACAGCGGGCGCATCTGGTAATCTTACACGCGTAACTCGTACGGTTTTTAGCCTGGAATTTAGCTGTTTAACGACATCTTGAGTTACATCAACACCATGTTTTGAATTAAAGCGAATCACAACATCGCGATCTAAAATAACATCCGCGCCTTTTAGATTAATCAGATAATCATAAATAACCTCTAACTGTTCTCTAACAGGCTTTAATGCTTTTTGTTCCGTCTCACGAATCTCATTAATCTTTTTTGCTCTGTCTTGTTCGAACTTCACCATTTCTTGTTGTAAGCTTTGGAACCTTTTTTGTAAATCAGGTCTCTTACCAATCTCAGCCTGGCTTTTTAACCCTTGTATTTCTTTATTTAGCTGATCTCTTTTTGAAAGTAATAAAGATGATTTCGATTTTATTTCTCGATCAATATCTCCAGCGATTTTATCTAATTGCTTCTTGAAATCCTGTCCAACAATAGATTGGTTAATGACTTCACGTTGACTAACAACCAATGTCTTTGCCTTCGATTCGGAATGTGCCGAAAATGGTAATAAAAGGGCAACCAAACACGATAATATTATTATTTTTTTCATATTAAAACCTCTTTCCTATGCCAAAACGGAAACTTTCCGTACGATCATATTCTTCTTTAACAACAACTTTCGAAAAGTCAAATCGAACAGGACCAAACGGTGATTCCCAAAATATACTTACACCAACTGATGCTCTAAAGGAAGCATCATAGCGCACATTATCCAGTTTATCACGATCATCTAATAAACCAGCCGTTCCAAAATCTGTAAAAACACTGCCAAGAATACCATATTCCTTCGGTAATCCTAAAGGAAAACTAATCTCTAACGTTCCAACGGCATATAATTTCGCCCCCAGCGCATCCCCTGGAATAAGCCTTCCTTTACTGTCGGTCGTTATAATTCTAGGTCCTAAACCTGCCGTATCAAAGCCTCTGAATGTATTCGGAGTTAGAAAAAAACGATCATTAATTGGAATAAGATCCTGATCAGCCCAGCCCGAAATATATCCAGCAGAACCTGAAAGACTCGCAATAATACTCCGCTTATATATTCCATAATAAAGTCCGCCAGATGCTTCCGTTCTGATATATTTAACATCCCCTCCAAGACCCGCAAAATTCTGACCAAAGCTAAAATCAAATCCCCCCGTTGGTATAATCGGGTCATTTCGGTAATCCCATCTTAAGGAATATCCCAAAATAGAATATAATCTTTTTCCTTCCTGGCGACAAATTGGATCTGTAATCGGACATGTGCCATCTTTCGATTTGCGAGATCCACCAACTTTCACATCTTCATTCTTTAAGCTATAAGAAAGGCTCATTCTGGCTCGATCTGAAATTGGAAAAGCAATACTGGTCGAAATTCCATTCCGTTGTGTTTCAAAACTTGCCTCTTTCAAATAATTGGTTTTAACACTGTAAACCTCAATACTGGCCGCAAGATTGCGATCTAAAAATCTAGGCTCTGTAAATCTTAAATCAATCCTTTGTGTTCTGGAACTCGTGGCAACTCCCAATCTTAAATATTGACCTCTTCCCCTGAAATTTCTTTCCGTTGCAGATAATTCCAATAGCCAGGAATTAACCGTATTATACGCAACCCCAAAAGATAAGTCACCCGTTGATTGCTCTGTTACCTTAACATCAAGAATGACCGAATCAGCACGACTTCCTCTTCTTTCTTCAATCTCAACTTCTTTAAAAAACCCAAGCGCTCTAATGTTAATTCTTGATCGCTCAACCAATGCTTTGTTAAAAGGATCACCTTCTGCCAGACGAAGTTCTCTTCTGACAACCCTGTCAATCGTTCTGGTATTCCCAATAACATTAATCCGCTCAATATAAACTCTTGGACCCTCACGAATATCAAATGTAATATCAACGATCTTATCTTCCTTATTAAGACGCTCAAGAGGACGAATATCAACAAAAGCATAGCCAATCGCGCCTGTAAGATAGGTCAAATTATCAACCGCTGACTGAATCGATGAAAATTTATATTCCTGACCTTCCTTAATTCGAAGGCTTTTTTTAAGAGATCCTTTTTTGAAAGATTTAAGATCTGTTTTAACCTTTACCTCTCCAAATTTATACTTCTCACCCTCATCAATGGTAAACACAATATTAAAATAGGATTGATCGGGTGAAAGCTCTGCAATCACAGAAATAACTTTGAAATTTGCATATCCCTGATTCGTATAAAACTCCCTGATCTTTTGCCGATCATAATCTAACCTATTTGGATCATAATTATCATTCGTTGAAAAAATCTTCCAAAGTTTGGATTCCGTCGTGACAATCTTACTGCGTAATTTCTTGTCTGAAAATACTTTATTACCAAAAAAACTAATCTTTTTAATCCCTGTTTTGGGACCTTCGGAAATCTCAAAAATAACATCAATCCGATTTTGAGGCTGTTGGACAATCTTTGGCGTAACAATAGCAGCAAACCGACCAGATATCCTGTATAATTCAATAATCCTTCGTAAATCATCCTGGATTTTTGCTTTTGTAAAAACCGCTCTTGGCTTTGCCTGAATCTCATCTGTAATCTTATCATCTTTCAGAGATTTGTTTCCCTCTAAAATCACCCGGTTAATAATCGGGTTTTCAATAATATTAACAATCAGAAATTCATTTTGTTCATTAAAGACAACATCCGAAAACAAGCCCGTCCGATACAGGGTTTTTAAAGATAAATCTAGTTGTTTAGGATCAAATCGTTCGCCTGGCTTTACCAATAAATATGAAAGTATCGTATCCGTTTCAACTCTTTGATTTCCCTTTACAAGAATTTGTCTGATCTTTTTATTGAGATCAAACTGATCACTGGAAATCTCTTTTTGTTCACGATCAGAAATCGCTTTCTCAGATTTGTCTTGAGCACTTATATTTTCAGCCGTTAACCCCGTTAACAAGAAAATCGCGGATAAAATACCAAAAAAGCTCAACGCCTTCCTTTTATGAATTAAAAATCTCATATGTTTAAAATGACCTTTCAGTAAACTTTATGAATAATACTTCCCAAGATATATTAAATCATTGACCGTAACGAATATAAAAAGCAGAAGTATTAAAGCAAGACCAATTTTAAAACTTGCTTCCATTATCTTCGTATTTACAGGTCTTCCTATTATAAATTCAATCCCATAAAACAATAAATGTCCACCGTCTAATACAGGCAATGGAAATAAATTAATCAATCCAAGACTCACTGATATCGCTCCTGTGATTGTTAATAATCGAACTAAAAGAATTAATAAACGCTGACCCAAAACTGGATCAGCGTCAATATTTCCAGAACCTTTTACACTCTTAATCGCCGTCATGCCAGATAACATGGCTATCCTAATCGGACCTCCTAATTGATCGGCTTTTTCCTTTCCTGAAAATACTCTCTTTAAATATGTCACAGGCAACACAATTAACGAGCCCGTTCGTTTTAATCCCTGATAAAAAGATTCAGTCAACCCATAGGTTTCCCTGATTATTTTTGCATTCTGATGAGAACCAATCCCAATTCTGCCAATCTCTACCTTTCCACCAATTCCATCTTCTATCAACGCTTTTTCGGGAACCACAATAACTTCCATGCTTTGATGATCCCGATTGATCTCAAAAATTAACTCATTTCCTGAAGCAAGTCCAACTTTTGACTGAATATCTGAAAAACTCTCAACAGGCTTTTGATTAATGGCAGCAATATAATCATTTGGTTTTATGCCTGCCCGTTGTGCTGGACTGTTTTCAAAAACCTCACCAACCAAAGGCTCAACCTTAACACTCCCAAAACTAAACTCAAGAGCTGTAAAAATTAAAATTCCCAAAATAAAATTAGCCAAAGGACCTGCCACCACAATCAGGACTTTTTTCCATAATGGTAAAAAATGAAAATAATGCTTTAAATTCTTCTCTGTTCCATTCTCTTTCGCCTGTTGCTTCATATTGGCAAGTTTTTCTGCTGACGGAAAACTACTAATATCCTTATCACCACTAAATTTTACATACCCACCAAGTGGAAGGGCTGAAAGACGCCATTCCGTATGCTTTCTGTCTTTTACAGAATATAATACAGGACCAATGCCTAAAGAAAACACATCCACTTTTGCGCCACAGGCGCGAGCCGTCCAAAAATGTCCTAATTCATGAATGACAACAACAATGCTGATCACAAAAGTAAATCCAAACATAAATAATAATGGTGACAAAATAAGATCTAACATTACAAACCATACTCCTTATTGCATAATCCCGTTGAATGGCATATTCTCATTAATCTATTTTTTCTATTCATAAAATTCACGTTTTTATTCATCCGTGTTATACGCTAAAGACCTGTCTTTGCAATCATTTCTTTAGCGATCATTCTTGATATCTGATCAATATTCATAATCTCTTCTATACTCTTTACGGATAAATACGTATGTAAGCGATTCATTGCCTGATCTAAACTCTTCTCTACTATATTTGCAATTTTTAAAAAACTTATTTTTTGTTTAAGAAAGGCAAAGACAGCCTCCTCATTGGCCGCATTTAATACAGGAGCCAGCTGAATTTCCTTTTCTAATACCTCTTTTGCCAACGCATAACACCTAAATCTCTCAAAATCAGGAGGCTCAAAATTCAGGGATTTTAATTGCGCAAGATTAACACTTTTTAATCCCGTATCCATATGATAAGGCGCAGAAAGAGCATAGGCAATTGGAATAGACATATCAGCCAGGCTCATATGCGCGATCGTTGAGCCATCTTTTAATTCAATCATTGCATGAATAACACCCTCTGGATGAATTAAAACAGATAATTGATCGGCTGGAATGGATAATAAATGATGGGCTTCAATTAATTCAAGTCCTTTATTCATCAGACTTGCAGAATCAATACTAATCTTCTTTCCCATCTTCCAAACAGGATGATTTAAGGCATCCTCTATTTTCACCCGTTTCATCTCTTCTAAAGAAAAAGTTCGAAAAGGTCCTCCAGAGCCCGTCAGAATATAGTTTAAAATATCCGCTCTATGACCCGATTGACCAAGAATTTGCGCAATTCCAGAATGCTCCGAATCGATTGGAAAAATACGAGAACCCGATTGCTTTGCCAAAGACATAAAAAAATCGCCCGCGCAAACCAAAGCCTCCTTATTTGCAAGCGCAATATGATAGCCTTTCTCAAGCGCTGCCCAAATCGGCATTAATCCTGCAACACCAACAATTGCCGCAATCACCCAATCCGTAGGACGACGCGCCGCTTCTATAACCGCATCACGACCACATAAAATCTTGACCTTCTTGCCTGAAAAAGCAGATTCAAGTCTTGATCTTGCACCTTCATCTGAAACCGCAACACAGCGGGCATCTACACTTTTGGCAAGCTTGATTAGTAAATCAATATTTTGATGAGCACTCAATGTATCAACGCAATAAAGATCCGGATGACGCTTAATATATCTAATCGCAGTTTGACCAACAGATCCAGTTGCGCCTAAAATGGTTATTCTTTTTTTTCTCTCTGTCATTTATATACTTCCTGAATTTGGAAACCAACCTAGAAAACTTAATCCAACCAACACTAAAGAAGACAATAATAACGCATCTGATCGATCCCAAACCCCTCCATGTCCTGGAATAATATTACTGGTATCCTTTACGCCAAATTTCCTTTTAAAATACGATTCAATTAAATCTCCAAGAACAGAAGAAATCGCTAAAATTAATGCGCTAAATATAAATAAAAAACTAGCTTTCACACCAAAAAAAAGCGCTAAAATCAAAGCAATCAAAGGAGCAATCAAAACGGCCGCAACCGCACCAGACCATGTCTTGTTTGGGCTAATATTCAAGCAAATCTTAGGTCCCTTTAACCATGAACCAATACTATAGGCTAATGTATCTGCGCCAATTACAATTGAAAATAAAAAAACAGCTGGAAACAAGCCTTGCTTTCTAATCCATACAAGCGCCAAACACGCGCCAATAATATAAGATAATCCAAACATGCCATACCATAATTTACGCTGTTTGCGGTAATTTCCATACGCAAGTAAAAATATACCACCAAATGCAATAATACACGCAATCAGCCAATAATTAATCGAAGCAAATAAAATACATAAAAACGTAATGGCATAATATCGTAAATAAGAAACCTCATCTGCGAGATGATCCGAAACCGAAATCCATTCATATGCTAAAAAAAATGAAAAAATTAAAATAAAAAAATTAAAAAAAAAGCCACCCATAAAGATAAAAAAAATTACAAATGGATATAATAAAAAAATAGAAAAAACGCGATGCCAAAACGTGCTATTGGACATTTTAGGGTATTTTTTCTGAAACCAGAAATAAAGCTGATGAATATAACCGGGCTGTCTCATCCTTAATACTCTTTATCTTTCTTAATACGTTTTATCTTTCTTAATATGATTTATTATACGCTTTGTTTTTGATTAATCTATATTTCCAAAACGGCGCTTGCGACCAGAATATTCTCTAATGGCTTGACGCAAACAAGCCTGATTAAATTCTGGCCAAAATACATCCATAAATACAAATTCCGTATAAGCACATTGCCAGATTAAAAAATTACTTAATCGAGACTCTCCACTCGTTCTGATTAATAAATCAGGATCTGGCCAATCATATGTATCTAAATATTTTTTAAACTCTTCTTCCTGAAGAAATCCATTCCCCTGTTTCCCTTCTGAAAAACAAGAGGTTAAATCATAATTCAACATTAGTTTTTCTATTGCTCTTATAATCTCATCACGTCCACCATAATTAATAGCAAGCGCAAGATAAAATTGATGATTGTCCTTTGTTGTTGTCTCTATTTTTTCAACCAATTTCAAAATCGAATTGGAAAGACCTGACTTTTTACCAATAACCTTAATAAACACACCATCTTTATGCAATTGATTTAGATTTTGATTCGCAAAAGACTGCATTAGAGAAAATAAATCTTCTATTTCTTGTTTTGGACGTTTCCAATTCTCTGTTGAAAATGCATATAAGGTTAAATAACGAACGCCTAATTCATAAGCAGCCTTTACCGTTTTTTTAACAGCCTGAACCCCATAATAATGCCCTCTTGTCCTTAACATGCCCTTTTGCTTGGCCCATCTTCCATTTCCATCCATAATAATTGCAATATGTCTTGGAATAGTAAGTTCTGTTTTTTGTGCTAATTTGGAATTCTTCATTAGAAATTCAGGCTTCTATACGTTCAATATTTCTTCTTTTTTCTGACTTAACAAACGGTCTATATTCGTAATGTGTTCATCTGTTATATTTTGAACCTGATGAGAAGCCAGTTTTTGCTCATCTTCACTCAAACCTGTTTTTTTTAATTGATCCATCGCATCTCTTCTGATATTTCTAACCGCGATTCTCGCCTGTTCTGAATACTGATTGGCAATTTTTGTAAATTCTATTCTTCGCTCCTCACTTAAAGGAGGGACGGGAAGCCTTAAAACCTGACCGCTAACCATTGGATTAATCCCTAAATGTGAATTTCGGATCGCTTTATCAATCAGATCAATATTGGCTTTATCCCAAACTTGCAAAGAAAGCATTCTAGGCTCTGGAACGCTTATTGTTCCCAATTGACTAATCGGGGTTTTTTGTCCATAAACATCAACATAAATCGTTTCAATCAATCCAGAGTGCGCACGACCACTCCTTAACCCCATAAATTCTTTCTTTAACGCAGAAATGGCACCATCCATGCGTTTTACAAATGATTCTGTGTTAAACTCTGACATATTCCACCTTTATATTGATCAAGTGAATTGATAATAATCCGCAAAGCCAATCGCATTTTTAGCCTTGTATAATCGTTTTTTGTCCCTTGCCTTGTAATATATTATATAATCCTTGTTTTTGATGAATAGAAAAAACAATAATTGGAAGTTTGTTCTCACGCATTAAACTAATGGAAGCGGCATCCATTACCTTTAAATCATCTTTTAATACTTTGTGATAAGATAACTTATCATACCGAATTGCCTGACGGTCCAGCTTGGGATCAGAAGAATACACACCATCAACCTGGGTTCCTTTAAACAAAGCATTACAATTCATCTCAATTGCTCTTAATGCCGCCGCCGTATCTGTGGTAAAATAAGGATTGCCTATTCCTGCCGCAAAAATAACAATACGACCTTTTTCAATATGCCTAATCGCGCGTCTTCGAATATAAGGTTCACAAATTGTTGTCATCGGAATGGCAGAAAGCACTCTGGTATCTGCGCCCAAACGCTCAAGCGCATTTTGCATCGCCAAAGCATTCATAACCGTTGCAAGCATGCCCATATAATCTGCCGAGGATCTTTCCATCCCCTTCGTTGCCGCTGATAATCCTCTGAAAATATTTCCCCCACCAATCACCAGACAAAATTCAATACCTTGACGATGAACATAAATAATTTCTTCGGCAATCCTGTCTGTCATGGCAATATCAATCCCATAAGACGTCTTGCCCATCAGAGATTCACCAGATATTTTTAAAAGAATACGCTTATAATCAGAAAAGCTCAGATTTGTTTCCTGTTTCTTTTTAGTCTGATCAACCCTGTTGGTCATACAGGAAATCTCCTTTGAATTGGGTTACCCCCGATGGTAATTATCTTTTATTTAATCGATTAATTCAGTATATTTAATTCATTATTCCTTGATTTATTTTTAATTCACTGGTTTTATCTGATCTTTATCCAATGCTCTGATCATCAGAATATTTATTCACATAATTCACACATAAACCAGGTTCAAGCCATTCTTATTCGTTCGTTATGCTTGCAACTTCTTCCGCAAAATCCATTTCCTGTTTTTCAATTCCTTGACCCAATTCAATCCGATGAAATCCTTTTAATTTAATAGCAGATCCAATTTTTTCTTCAACTTTTTTTATCGCGTCACGAACATTGATTGCTGTGTCCATTAAATATTTTTGCTTTTCTAAAACAGATTCTTCCAAAAATTTCCTAATTCGACCTTCAACCATTCTCTCAGCGATATGATCTGGTTTTCCAGAGAGTTTTACCTGTTCTTTATAAATCTCTCTCTCACGATTTAAAATCGCTGGATCAATATCTTCCTCATTTACCGATAAGGGGGCATTTGCTGCAATATGCAAGGCAATATGATGCCCGATTTCTTTAAGAGTCGCTTGATCTCCCTCAGATTCCAGAGCAACCAATACGCCAATACGCCCCGCTTGCTTTGCAACCGCATTGTGAACATAACCAGAAATAATTCCTTTTGAGACCGATAAATGAACCAAACGCCTAATATTAATGTTTTCACCAATTTTGGCAATGAGGTTAATCAATGCCTCTTCAACACGTCCTCCAGAATCTAATTCAACCTGTTTTAATGCGGTAAGAGAATCACAAGCTAAGGATTTTTGTGTTAATTCAGAAACAAAATCCTGAAAAAGCTGATTTCTGGCAACAAAATCTGTTTCCGAATTCACTTCAACAATACTTCCGCTTTGACCATTTGACGATTCATTAATTGCATAAGAAACCAGACCTTCCGCGGCAATTCTATCTTGCTTCTTGGCTGCCTTGCTATACCCATTTTTTCTGAGCCAATCAATAGAGGCCTCAATATCGTTTTTTGTCGCAATCAATGCTTTTTTACAATCAAGCAATGCTGCCCCTGATTTTTCTCTAAGTGCTTTAATCAGCGACATGTTTACTTCTGTCATTTAATACTCCAATATATTATATCTATTTACGCCAATAAAAAAAGCAAACCATCCTCTTTTCTTATCAAACTAGAACCAGAAAAAACGCGATTATCACGTGCCAGCGAGTTGAACCATCCTCTTTTCTTATGAATCCAAAATCTGAGTTCTGCTCAAATCAAACGCTCCACCTTTTAAAGGTTATCACCTAAACTGAACTTATTTTGCATGTATCATGATCCAATCCAAACCTTGTAAGGTTTGATATTATGAATCTGTTTTCGCGGTTTTCTCTACAGGCTTTTCCGCTTTCGCGGTTTTCTCTACAGGCTTTTCCGCTTTCGCGGTTTTCTCTACAGGCTTTTCCGCTTTCGCGGTTTTCTCTACAGGCTTTTCCGCTTTCGCGGTTTTCTCTACAGGCTTTTCCGCTTTCGCGGTTTTCTCTACGGGCTTTTCCGCTTTCGCGGTTTTCTCTACAGGCTTTTCCGCTTTCGCGGTTTTCTCTACAGGCTTTTCCGCTTTCGCGGTTTTCTCTACAGGCTTTTCCGCTTTCGCGGTTTTCTCTTCTGTTGATTTATCTAGGCTTTGAGTATTTTTAGCGTCGGATTGTGTTTTTTTAGAATTAGGTTTCTCAGATTTGGCACCCTCTTTACCCTTTTCTTCTTTTCTAGCTGGTTTTTGCTTTGATCTTCTCGTCAAAACAGGCTCTGAATGTTCAGCCTCAGCCCCCGCATCCACTCCCATTTTTGCCTGACTATCCGCAATCCCTTTTAAAATAGCGTCTGCAACATGAAGGCAATAAAAAGAAATCGCACGACTTGCATCATCATTTCCAGGAATCGGATAATCCACATCATCCGGATCGCTATTACTATCAAGAATACCAATAACTGGAATGTTTAATTTACGAGCTTCTTTAATCGCAATATTCTCTTTATTAGTATCAATTACAAAAACCAGATCAGGAACCCCCCCCATATCACGAATGCCTCCAAGAGAAAGAGTGAGCTTTTCATATTCTCTGGTTAATTTAAGAATTTCTTTTTTGGTCAGACCTTGCGTATTCTCTTCCCCTTCTAAAATAGATTCTACATTTGATAATCTTCTAATAGATTGAGAAACGGTTTGCCAGTTTGTTAATGTTCCTCCAAGCCAGCGATGATTGACATAATATTGCGCG
>CBCYMI010000002.1:0-54463 GCA_965183855.1 Maricaulaceae bacterium
CTATTGTTGTTGAAGCAATCCTATTATCCGTTCCTTTTATTTTTATTATAGGGATGATTATGGAATTAAGCCTGGTTTTTTATATGCAGTCCCTTGTCACTGCAAGGTCTATAGTATTATCGAGACAAATCCAAACAGGGAAATTTCCCTTGATAACTCAAGCTAATATAGAAAGCTTTAAACAAAAATTCTGTCAAGATCCAAAATTCAATTTTGACTGTAATAAGCTTTCAATACACTATCAACCACTTCAGTCCAGAATTAATGAAGTCGAAAGCAATCAGGAAATTGATAATTCTCAAACATCCTTTGAATTCGTTGAGCAAGGTAGAATTGCTGTTCTTTCAATTTATTATAAATGGGATTTTATTACTCCTTTTTTAGGAGATTTATCTAAACCTAAAAACGAAAGAAATTTATCTATATCCTCAATTTCTTTTTTTAGAATTGAGCAATATTCGAATTAGAAAAATAATAGAGATCTGTATACTATAAGGCAAAGAATATGTTTAAATCTATATATACACGTTTAATCCGTTTCAAAAAGGATATAAAAGGAGGATTTTTAACAATAGAACTCATTATTCTTTTTCCAGTTCTGATTCTTTTATTGTTTACTATTTTGGAAGTAACCCTGCTTTATTCTGCAAACCGTAGAGTTAATAGTGCTTTAGGTGAAACAGCAAACATTATTGCTGCAGAAACAGAAATAAAAAAAAGCGATCTTGATTTGATTGTAAAAGGTGCAGCCCTAATGATTGGAGCCAAACCAGACGAAATCAAACTGGATGTGATCTCTATTTATATTGATGGAAACAAGCAAGCAAGCAGTAAGAGCCAATATAATAATGGTCACGTAACCTCGTCTTCAATTAATAATAATGCGAGCTTACCATCAGATATTAAAATCCCTGATGCAATGAATGAAGAAGAAACAGGATTAATCTATGTCAAGATAGACTATCAATATAAACCTAAAACCATGAGCGTCTTTTCCAAAAATTTTCTCAATATCCGCAAACAGACTTATTATAAAACACGCAGGAGTATTGCAACCAATTTTTCAACAAGTTAATTAGGTTTGGCAATCATATGCTTTATGTTCTGAAAAATCTTATTTTGTTTAGAATCAAATATAAAATGATCGATTTTTGAAACAGGCATTACCCCTCTTAAACTATTGGTTAAAAAAACGGCATCCACCTGTTCAAGAATTCAGGCTTTATTCTTGTCTCTTTAACTGGAATTTTTCTTTTTTTAGCAAATTGAATAATTTTTTCTCTGATAATACCTGGCAAAATTGCACACTCTTTTGCAGGTGTTAACAAAACCTCTTTTTTAATTAGAAATAAATTGGCAAGAGTTGAGCATGCCAAATAGCCCCGATCATCAAGCAATATAAGATCATCTAACCCTATTTTCTGAGTTTTATGATACACAATCATAGAATCATATAATTAAGTGTTTTGTGGAAAGATGAAAGAGAAAAGCGATTACGCCTTACCTCAAATTCCCGAGTTCCAAAACAAGCTTTTTGATCTAATGCAAGATAAAGGGCAGAATTTATTTCAGGAAGATCCGAAAGTGTAATCATCATCCAGGGTTTTTCTTCCCATCTATTTTCAAGCCTCTTTTCCCTGGTCCCCTTGAAAGAGTAATCCGAATTGCACATTTAGTCTTTTGAGATGAATTATCATCTGAATGCAGGGCTGTTCTTTTTATTTTGAAAATTCTTTGTTTTTTGAAAACCCTGCCCTTTTTTGTTCATCTCAACCAGGTTTTGTATTATATCTACTAGTTTTTTGGTATTTGGTGGTGGTGGAAACTCAAAAACCTCACAGGAATGAGCCAATCTCGAACGGTGTTCAGACAAGAATTCAACCTGATTTCCATTCCAAAGGCAGGTTTCAAAAAGACCATCTCCTAACGTCAATCCTCGATCAAACGGAGAAATACACACCTGTTTAGATAAAAAATAGCTTCCATCAAACCAAATAAAAGGGAAAGAATGATTCATATTATGGTTCTCAATATTCTTATAATAAACCTCAGAAAAGAGATAAAAACATCCTTTATCTTTAACTCTCCTAAACTGTTTTTAAAACAGGTTCGAGTACAAAAACTTTTATTTCTGTCTCATAATATTCATCTTTAGCATTTATCCTTGCAATAATATTTGCTTTTAAATAAATATTTCTTTCAGAGAGAGCATTTGCCTCTTAAATTGTTTTTAAAACAGATTTGATTGCAGAAACTTTTATTTCTGTCTCATAATATTCATCTTTAGCATCTGAGTCTGCAACAATCCCTCCTCCTGAGCGAATAACACCTTTCCAAAGAGAATTTGAAGCATGCTTTCTTATTCTTTCAAAAGATAAAGAACGAATCATCACATTAAACTCTGCTCTCTGATCAAAGCTAATATAACCAAGTGCACCACAATATCCATGACGTTTTATCTGCTCTATTTCTGAAATAATCTCCATTGCTCTAACTTTAGGAGCTCCTGTGATTGATCCCGCTGGAAAACATGCCCTTAAAATATCAAAGCCAGTATAATGCTCCTTTAAGCGAGACTGAATAACTGAAACCAGATGATGGACATTTTGATAGGTTTCAACTGCAAAAAGTTCCGTTGTGTGAACAGAACCAGAAATAGAAATTTTAGATAAATCATTGCGCATTAAATCAACAATCATCAAGTTTTCAGCACGATCCTTTTCACTGATAAACAGGTTTCTGGCAAGTGCATAATCTTGTTTTGGATCTTGTTTGCGCCTGCATGTTCCCTTAACTGGTCTTGTTTCAATAACCCCATCTCGATCTAACAAAAAAAAACGTTCTGGAGAATTTGTAAGAGCAATATGGTCTTCATTCAATCTTATATATCCTGAAAACGGCGCGGGACTTTTTTCAACCAATTTAACAAACACGTCAATAGGTGCCTGACCCTTAGGTAAAATCGTATCAAACTCCTGACTGATATTTGCCTGAAAAATATCTCCTTGATGAATATAGTCAATGGTTTTATCTAATTGTTTTATATATGATTCACGAGCGGTTTTTTTCCTGAAAACAGATTCCTTATCCTTTGTTTTCGATATATTCCAGACATGTTTTCTATGTTCCTGACTGGATGTTTTTTTATCCAATACTTGTCTTGATAAAACAGAATTTATGCCTGTTTCCACTTGATTGAAAAACGCCATAATTTTGTGATTTCTAATCATTTTGTCTTGTTTAAACCCTCCCCAGGAAAAAGCAATGCATTTTTGGTGTATATGATCAAAGCAAATTGCAGAATCATATAATCCAAGCGCCAAATCAGGCCAATCCTTTAATGCTGCCTCCAGTTTTGGAAGCTTTTCTAAATAATAGGACAAATCATAAGATAATAACCCGATCACCCCTCCGATAAAAGGAAGATGATAATGATGCATATGTTCAATTTCTTTTACAGGCAAATTATTTTGAACCAATTTCCAGTCTTTTTCAACAGAAGATAAAAATGCCCTATCTGTATTCCAATATTGACGTACGGGGTCAAAAGCTAAAATAGACCAAGATGCATTTAAATTCTGTTTTTTGTCTTCTGTGTTTAAATGAATGCCATGCGTTTCAAAAGAATCTGTTGGTTTCTTATAGACGAGATCCCGATATATTCTGGATTTGTTTTGTTTTCCAGATAAGAGAAGAACCACACCATTTTTTTGGTTAAAAACAGATAATAATTTTTCTGGAGCAATATAGGGAAAAATCCTCAGCATAACGAACCATTTTTATTAAATCATAAATGATCAAACCTGCATTAAAGAAAAAAATAAATTTCATATTATCTAAAAGGAGGTTCATTAAATGCTCTCAGCTTTCTTGAATGCACTTCCCGTCCATTTTTTCTTAAAATTTCTATCGTACGAATTCCAATTCGCATATGTTCCGCAATTGATTGATCATAAAACTCCATTGCACTTCCAGGCAATTTAATTTCACCATGCAAGGGCTTGTCAGAGACACATAATAATGTCCCATATGGTACCCGATAGCGAAATCCATTTGCAGCAATCGTTGCAGATTCCATATCTGTTGCAATGGCTCTTGATTGATTAAATACCAAAGCTTCTGTCTGATAGTCAAGCTCCCAATTACGACTTGCCTGTGTTACAATCGTTCCAGTTCTAACACGATGTTTTAACGCAGAATCTGACTTGCCTGTAATTTCAGAAACACTTTGAACCAATGCTTGTTGAATCTCGGCAATTGGTGGAATTGGAATCTCAATAGGCAAAATAGTATCCAATACATGATCCTTACGGAGATAGGCATGCGCCAAAACATAATCCCCCAATCTTTGTGAATGTCTCAATCCGCCACAATGACCAATCATTAACCAGCAATGAGGTCTTAATACAGCAAGATGGTCTGTAATTGTTTTTGCATTCGAAGGACCAACTCCAATATTAATCAGGCTTATTCCCACATTATTTTTCGCTTTCAAATGATATGCGGGCATTTGAAAGCGATGCCATGGACTTTCTTCTATTAGCTTTCTTGCATTTTTAGTCTCAGATGTAATCTCAATAAAGCCTGGCAAGGAAAGAGAATGATAAAATGAGCCATCATAAAGCTGGCTCATTGCCCAATCAATAAAACGATTAATATAACGGTGATAATTTGTAAATAAAATATAGTGTTGAACATCCCTAAACGCAGTTCCTGTATAATGTTGAATACGTTGTAGAGAATAATCTGTGCGTTCTGCTTCAAATAGAGATAAAGGCAAGCGACCATCATAACGCTTCTCATCGCGACCATTAATGATATGATCATTAATTCTACGAAGATTTGCATACGGAAAATGATGGGCTAAAATATCAGGCTTGGTTTTTCCTAAACGAATCTTATCTTCTGTTTTAAGTACAAAATAATACGGGATCCTGCTCTTTCCCAATCCAACCTCTAATTGGATAGTATAGGATTCAGATAAAATGGATAATTGCTCTTTTAAATAAGGATAAAATAAATCAGGCTGAGTAATACTACACGCATAACATCCTGGTTGCGAAAACTTACCATAAGCACTGGATATGGGAGGAATGGGATCTTGATGGGTATAGCTCACTCTTAATTCAGGATAAACATAATCCTGACGGTCTTTTAACTTCTGTTTTGATCCAGTTTTTACAAACCTATCAAGATCAGATCTTAAAGCGTTCGACATTCTGATCATAAAGCTTTTTTAATCTGGATAATGCTTCTTCAACTGTTTTACAAAGAACAAATTCATCTTTTACTGGCACAGAATTATACCCTGTTTCTTTCATTTAATTATCAGCATGTTTCAGATTAATATATAAACCAAAGTCAAAGTTTTTATTACTGAATTCCCTAAAACTATCATCATTCCATATTTATAAATATCCTATTCCTTATCTCCATTATCCGGATATCTCACACCCTAAAGCCAGATCAAGGAAAAATCCTAAATCTGCTATCATCACTTTTTAAAATAGAAATCTCCTGCCTGGATATATCCAACATCTCAAAAAGAATACGCAATACATAAAGAATACGCAATGTGCATAAAGAAAAATATAAGATTTAGCCAGACTTTCTATATATAAAACAATTATGAAACTTCTTGTTTTTTCTGCTCATCAAACATGGACCACACACCATCCTCGCCATACCATTCTCCCTGAGTTGCTCCTTTAGAATATTCCGTTGCTCTTGCTTCAAAGAAATTAGCATGCTCAACACCATTGAGAATCTCCGTTAACCAGGGCAATGGATGCTCTTTAATTCCATAAAGTGTCGGTAGTTTCAATTGATTAAGACGCCAATCTGCTATATATCGGATATATGTTTTTATATCCTCAGCTGTCATTCCTTCAACAGGTCCCATTTCAAAAGCAAGGTCAATAAAACGATCTTCAAGACCAACTACCGTTTTACAGCAATCAACAATATCATCTGCAACTGATTTGGTAACACACCCCGTTTCTTTTGCAAACGTATGATATAGTTTAATCATGCCTTCACAATGAAGGCTTTCATCTCTTACAGACCATGTTACAACTTGTCCCATTCCCTTCATTTTATTATAACGAGGAAAATTTAATAGCATTGCAAAAGAAGCAAACAATTGAAGCCCTTCTGTAAACGCACCAAACATTGCAACCGTACGAGCAATATCTTCTATAGTTTCAACACCAAATTGCTGCATATAATCATGTTTATCAGACATTTCCTTATATTCAAGAAACGCACTAAATTCAGAATCAGGCATGCCAATCGTTTCTAATAAAAGCGCATAGGCTGCAATATGAATTGTCTCCATATTGGAAAAAGCCGACATCATCATTTTAATCTCGGTTGGTTTAAAAACCTGTGAATACCGTTCCATATAATTATCATTGACTTCAACATCTGATTGCGTAAAAAAACGAAAGATATGAGTCAATAAATTCCGCTCATGATCATTTAAATTTGTTGCCCAATCCTTACAATCTTCCCCCATTGGAATCTCTTCGGGCATCCAGTGAACCTGTTGCTGTTTTTTCCAAAAATCATACGCCCACGGATACCGAAAAGGCTTATAAGAATAAGAAGGAGTCATTAATCCTGGAAGTGGTTTTCCAGAAGATCCAGAATCTGGTTTTGTATCAGGCAATACTATTTTAGACATAACGCTTTTCCTTATCTGTTATGGTGATATTAAATCACTTGATGATTACGACTTTTTTGATCGAATTTTAAACGCCAGGATTACACTTTCTAGCATTTTCGAATCAGCAAACATATTCTTAAATTATTTATACCTATTTAGCCAAAACAACCCAATAACAGGAAGATCAAACAGAAAAAAGGCTAAAATAAAAAATCGAATCTAACTATCAGCCACTATATCTGGTATGTATTAAAAATCAATACCCAATATGTAGAAAAACATGCTTTTATTATTTATATAAAATATCATCAAGAAACGCTATTATTTTATCTCTTATAATCAATTTAAAAAGCATTTAATGATCAAAAACCAACCTATAAATGTGCCGATATCCACTCATAGATTATTAAAACAGATCTAAAAAACACCCATAATCAGAAAATACCAGATAAAAATAATGCTTAAAAAACTTACAAAAAGATTTGTAATAAAAAGTATGTATAAATACTTGCAGGAAATATGCTGATTTTATAAAAGAATTAAATAAAATATTTACAATTATTAATCAAAAAGCAAATTATTTTAACTTTAACTAAAGACTAATTAATAATCATTATTAATTTTAGATTAAATCGCAGAATAATGTGTATTATTTTATTTTTAAGTTGACATATTTATGTTTTAATATATCCATTATTTGTTTTTTTATTTGATTTTATTTTAAGTTTTTTTATTAATGAGTTAAAATATGTTGTTTATTAGATTAAAAATTTTTCGAGATTATCAGCAAATATGGATCAAAACACTTTATACCCTATTTGCAAGCATCGCTTCTTCCTTATGTTTGTTATCATTAACATATGCACAAGCCATCAATGAAGAAGAAGCAATCATTGAATTGAAGTCTTATATCACCTATAGTGATAATACATTCGGTCAGTCTGCCACCCCAAATACATATTCTGTAGAATCAGATATTCATCGATTGCGACTGAATAATATATACCATGTCGAAATAGAAGGAGATCAGCACTTAACTGTTCTTTCTGGATCAAACCTCCCTTATAGCAAAATTATATATAATAATGGTAATATAGCGACACGGGTTTATTTAAAAATAACGCAAAAGCATAACGCTATGATTCAGAGCTGGTCTGAAAAAAATTACGTTGAACAATTTTTGCTATTTGAAGAAACAAATTCGAATTCTACCCCTGAAAATCTATTGCTTTTTGATTCTGCAGCACCTAATGATTTGTCAAATGATCAAACCATTATTGTTGGCATTGATCTGGCTCCTCAACAGCAGAAAAAACTTTGGTTTTCTGTCGTGTCAAAACCAAGGTTTGCAAATACAGAAAATATAGTCATCACCACCCAAGGTGCCATTTATGAATCAGGTGGGATATATACAAGTGATGAAGCCCAAAAGAAAACAAATATCATTGATTTATCTGACGGAAATGGTCAGGATGCGCTTTCAGATACAAGTCAGGACTTTATTCAAATTCTTCCCAATATTGATACGATTGATATTTATTTTCAGGAAAGAAACCTTCCCATTCCGTCCCAAAATCTTGCAAATAATGAACAAGAATATGATAGAAATATCCATCTTGCAAATGGTTATCAGGATGTAAAACAAGCCTATTGGGTAGAAGCAAATTCCGAATATTATTATGCGGATTTAATTGTCGAAAATGATAAACGCAGCCAGGTTACGCTTAAATTTGAGTCTTTTCTGGATGAAAATCTGAGCAAATCTCCCCTTTTGGAAAATTGGGATATTTCCTATCAGATTTTACGACCAAATGAGACAGAAAGAGAAACAGAAACAAACTTTAGACTCACAATTCCTGCCTATGATTCTGCTAATTCTCAAAACAGCCAATATCTGGTTAGAGTGCATCTTACACCTCCAACCCGAGCATTCCAACCAAGTCCAATTACAACGACTTCTCTTCCACAATATCTAGACTTGGATAAACCAGGAGACGGTATTATAGAGCAAGGTATCTTTTTTAGAGCAAGCAATGTTTCTGATACAAATATCAAAGATACCGTATTAATTGCTTTTGAGCCCGCACCAGATGAGCATCTTACCTTTTCACCAGAGACAACAAAATTTTATACACTAAAAGATCAACCAAATTTTGCATCTGTGCCTTATGTTATTAAAAATGAAGGAAATATACAAACAACCTTTATCATAAGAACAACAACAGACTTTATCGATCATTCTGAAAACTGGGAATATGACATTAAAAGTGGAGCATATGATTATAGAGATATTGTAAGAGAAGATGATTATCCTGTTTATTTTAATAATGGTCAATCTATGGGGATAAGAACCAGTATTGATAAAAAAATACATCTTTTTCCAAACGAATCTCTCCGTTTTGATGCGTCCATGATCGCAAAGCCTAGCGGACCTGAAAACAGTATTCAGGTTGGAAATCACAGAATTGAAACAATCAGGCTGAACAGAGAACTTTCAGGGGAAAATCCTATTTTAACAAAATCTGTTACCTATAAGATTGTTAAACCAGAAATGCAGGTTTCTCTATCTGTGTATCGTGATCAAAATTGTGATGGTCAAATTCATAGTATAAATGACACGCAATTAGATGAAACAACCCTTTTAGAACAGGAAAGCGGAAATTGTGCGATCTTTGTATCAAGAATTGAAAACACAACAGATCATCATGCGTTTTTACCTCAAAATGCCTCTCTATCTGTTATGCTTCCAGAAAAAGCAGACTATCTTGCACAAAGCCTTTATTATTATGAATGTGAAGGAAGTACAATCCCAACCTGTTTTTCATCTCCAAGAACAGGCTCTGATATTGGAAGCTATCTGACGGCAGATCATAAACTTACTTTTAACCTGTCCAATATCCTTGGTATAAGTGATACTCTTCCTATTCAAAAGGGTTTGACAATTTTTACAAGCTATGCTGTTAAATTCAATTAATAGTTATTTTAAATATGCATTAATGGTATGGTATTTTATTTTTGGTTTTTTAATTTTTAATTTTTTTATTTTTAATTTTTAGTATTGGTTTTAATATGTTTAAATTATTTTTTAATAGATTATATATCTATACATGCGCTTTATTTAGCTTATTGTTAATTCATGTCGGACATGCTCAGACATCATCAATCATTTCTTTTAAGTCTGTGATTGAATATCATGATGAGCTAAATAAAAAATATACAGATGAGTCAAACATTGTCCGTATAAACCTAACACGGGCGGTTCATCATTTTTCCTTAACAGGAGAAACCGAGCTTAACGCCAGGCAAGGAGAAATTATAACATTTCCCTTTATACTCAAAAACCTTGGAACACAAACAGATAATTTTGATTATATTGTTCGTTCTTATAATACTGCTCAATATGAAAAAACACCCAAGTTTTATCAAGACAATAATAACGATCAAAAACTGGATGGATCAATCGATACAGCGATTCCAATCACTGGAACGGAAGAGGTAGGAATTGCTCCAGATGGAACGCATTCTTTTATCATTGCAGCACAACTTAAGTCAAGTTTGCAACCAGGAGATAAAGCAGAAATCGAAATTGAAGTTAAATCTCAAAAGACAGGAAACTCGGAAAAAGTCAATTTGGTAATTCATCTCTTTGGAAACAAGCCCATTTTAATGCTTTCTTCAAATCCTGCTTCTGAAAGCACTGTCGAATCAGGAGATAGGATTGAATATATGCTTGAAATTGATCAAGTTGTAGATTTAATTCTTGCAAAAAAGAACTATCATGTGGGAGGGGAAATTAAAAATGGCGTTCTAATTGAACTAACTGCGCCGAACCATACCGAAATTAACTTGGCATTCCTGCCTACAAGTAATATTCCAGATGCAGAATTAGTGTATCATGCATCAGGACTTAGTAATCTACATTGGGTTCCTGATTCAAGTTTTGCAGATAAAACCAGACCTGCTTTCTTTATCCCTGAAACCTCCATCGTAAAAGATCAAACATTTAATATCAATTATAATGTAACGGTCGATCCAACGGCAAAAAACAATGATGAAATCTATCATGAAATCTATATGAATTTAGATCAGGATGATGTTTTTGGACCTGAAGATGCTGTTTCTAATGTTGTTAAACATCTTGTTTCTCATGATCTTAAAATAATGGTTACAGCAGAGCCTGATAATAATCAGCCTGTTATACCTGGAAACAAAATCAGCTATAAAGTTCAATTAGATGAAATTAACGCACTGGATAATAAACAACAAATCTATAAAACAAATGAAGGCGATTTAGCAGGTATTTTGATTGAATCAGAACTTCCCTCCAATACAAAAATAGGAGATCTTTCCGAATTGAACCGAACGATTACTCCTTTTTCTGAAGGATTCGTTAGTTTTGCTGTAAAAGAAGACAATGCTCCTGATAGCCCATGGATCTTATTAAGAGATCATAGCTCTGATGCCATTACATTACCCGAAGATATGAAGATTACAAAAATCGGGTTGTTTAATAAAGATAATGATCTTAAACATGCAGAAAATTCTGGAAGTTTTTCATATCAGCTTATGGTTTCAAACATATCAGAAATTCGGACACAATTCAGTTTTGATGAAAACAATGATGGTAAAGCAGATATTGTATCAAACGAAATTATTCATCAGGTTAACGTACGTAAAAATTCACTTCAATTTGTAACTCCAAAAGAAAAAATATCTTCTCCATCTGATTTAGTCTCTGCAGATCAATTTAGAGATGCAGGATTATACAGATTATCCGATGGTTCTGATCAGGATATCTATCAGAATGGGATATATGTGAAGCTTGATTCATACAGTCTGAATAAAAACAGATCTGCTCAAGAACGCTATATTGTTGAGCTGGAAAATCCTGAAAACGGATCAAAACTAAACATAGAATTGATAGAAACCTCTCAAAATTCAGGTGTATTTATCTCTTCTTGGCCTGTAAGCCTGGATGAAAACCTTGCTCCGATTAATAATGATCAACTTATTTGTTCTAAGGAAAATGCATCCTATTGTACTTTCCCTGCAAGTCAAAACCAGGTTTTAATGCTTTTATTTTCAGAATTAAATTTAATGGATCGTATTAGAATTTCTCCATCTGGAATTGTTTTTGATAGTCTTAGCCTGGCACCCGTTTCTGGAATTAAACTTTCTGTCCTGGATCAATCAGGAAAAAATCCAGCTCCTTTAAATGTCTCAGATGAAATTTATCTGAATCAAACAACAGATTTAAATGGTAGGTTTATGATTCCAGAACTGCCAGAAGGTTCCTATTATATCCGTATTGAGAATACAGAGAATTATCTATTTCCTTCAACACTTTCACCAGATCAATTCTCAGGCACTCAATACCATGTCATCAATGCATCTTATGGACAAAAAGGATATCAAAACAATGGAAACTCTGGTCTGTTTACATTCCAAAACGGGCAGATTATTCCAGTATTTGATATTCCTGTTGATGTTGATACATCAAAAAGCATAGGGCTGATTGTTGAAAAATCTGTTAATTATACAATTGCGGAAATCAGCGATTTACTAACTTATACCATTAAGCTGACCAATAAATCACCTGCTATGGCAAAAAACATTACACTTAAAGACAAACCACCTTTTGGTTTCCGTTATGTCTCTGGAAGTGCACAAGTTAGCGCTGAAGAACAAACATTGGATATCAAACCTGAACGTACAGGTGAAGGAGGGCTTCAATGGGTGTTGCCTATCATTAATCCAGATCAAAGCATTGAGATTAGTTATGTCATGCAAGTTGGTGCATCCTCAGCGAAAGGGATACAAACCAATATGGCAATTGCAGAAGGAATAGATGCTTTTGGCAAACAAATGCGTTCAAAACCAGCCTATGCAGAAGTTAGAATCAGTGATTCAGGTTTGTTATCAGATCGTGGCTTCATTATTGGTAGTGTCTGGATAGATGATAATCATGATGGATTAAGACAACCTTCAGAGCTTGCTCTTCCAAACATACGAATTTGGCTTGAAGATGGTGCATGGGTAGAAACAGATCCAGACGGTCTTTATTCGATCTATGGTGTTAAACCTGGTCTACATGTTGCAAGACTGGATACAACCACTTTACCTAAAGGATTAAACCCAAGCGGTAAGGAAAACAAGTTTGCTGGAGATTCAAAAAGTAGATTTGTTGATTTAACAAGAGGAGAAATGCATCGCGCAGATTTCCCTGTAAGTTGTACGCTTAAAAAAGCCTGTGGTAAAAAATCAGCTTTAAGAATAAAGCTTGCTGAATTTTCACAAAAATCTAAAAATGCAGATCTTCTCGGTCAAGCATTGAATTCAACAGGAATTCTAGATCAGTCTTTAAATAATAATCAACTTAACCGTCAAGGAAATGCGATTACAAAAGATGGCGATATTTCAAGTGGTCATATCAAAGCCTCACGTCATAATGCTTCATCGAAAAAAGGCAAAAAAGAGCAAATAAATTCTCAAAACAAAGCTCATAAAACAGATTCGAAGAACCATCATATCCCATCTGAGACAAAAAACGCCAAACCATCTAATTCTGAAGAAGAAAGTCTCACTCATTTGGAATCCATCATGGAAATAACCAAAAGAGCAACAACCAAACAGGCTCAAAAAGGAACATGGTTATGGCCAGAAGGAAACTATGTTGATGGTGGAAAATTTATGGTCATTATTCCATCAAAATACGCAGATCCTGTTCTTTATGTAAATCATAAAGCCGTTTCAAAAGATCAGCTTGGTGAATTGGTTGAAAATCAGAAGACCAAAGCACTGGTTGCTGCTTGGTATGCGGTTGAAACACCTGAAATCAACAATCTTGTTGAAGTCAGAGCAAAGGATAAAGCAGGTAAGGAAAAAACTCTTGCAAGCTATACCTTTATTCAGCCAGGTCAAGCAAACTCTATTGAGCTTATACCAGAAAAACAATCTTTTGCAGCCGATGGTCTTTCTACAGCGAAAGTTAATCTCGTACTGAAAGATGATTTTGGAAATCTTGTAAAAGGATTGAATGTTTTAACGGCTCATTTAAATAGAGGAAACTTTGTTCAAGATGATTTACGTCCTTCACAACATGGCTATCAATTTGCTGTGAAAGATGGAAAAGCCGTCTTGGAAATTAAAGCGCCTGATCTTAGTGCCGATATTGAGCTTCGTGTCGAAAACTCTGATAAAACCAAAATTTCAAGACAAAAACTATCCTTCCACTCTCCATTAAGAGAAATGATTGCAGTTGGTGTTGTCGAAATTGGTGGGCGTCAGCGTGTTAAATCCTTAAATACAGAATTAGAAGCGGTTAATATCAAGGATCAATTTCCACATAAAATGAAAGTTGATGGACGTGGCTCTGTCTTCCTAAAAGGAAGAATTAAAGGAGATTATCTCTTAACGCTTGCGTATGATTCCGATAAAGGCGACCAAGATCAACTCTTCAGAGACATAGATCCTGAGCGTTATTATCCAATCTATGGAGATTCTTCTGCTAAAGGTTATGAAGCACAAAGCCGTTCTTCTCTTTATGTTCGGGTTGAAAAAGATAATTTCTCTGCACTTTATGGAGATTATCGTGTTGATCATGACAATAGCATTCGCAGTCTTGGTTCTTATAATCAAAATCTGACAGGTGTAAAAGTCAGGCTCGAAAGAGGTCCTGGACTGTTAGAAGCCTTTGGAGCAAGAGTAAAAAACCAGAAACATTCCGAATTGATAGAAGGAAATGGAACAGCTCTTTTATATAATCTTGCAAACACACCTATTTTAAATGGTTCTGAAGTTATTATTATGGAAGAGCGGGATAGAAATACGCCAGGTCTTGTTATATCTTCAACAACGCTTACACGTTTTACAGATTATAATATTGACTATATTAATGGACAAATTCAGTTCCAGAAAACCATCCCCACCTATAATGAAAACGGTAATCCAGTATTCTTACGTATTAATTATGAAACACGGAATAAAGTGAATGCCTATAATGTTATTGGGCTACGTGGTAAATTGGAAAATGAAAAGGTCAAAATCTGGACTTCTATCACCAGTGATCAAAATCCTGAAAGAAAACGGAATACGGCAACCATTGGTGGTGAATTAAAGCTTAAAAATGGTCGTGCCTGGGTTGAAGGTGGTTATATGGAGCATGGAGATGGCAAATCTGGAAAAGCAGTTCAAGCTGGTGTTGAAGTGACAGCAAAAGGTGTCGAGCTGAAAACACGCTATGGATGGGCTGAAAAGAATTTTGATAATCCAAATTCCCCGATTAGCAATGGAAGAACAGAATTTCAAGCAAGCCTGAAGAAGAAACTTGACTCTTCAACAGATGTTAAACTTTCTGGACATTCCAGTCAGAACCATGATTCTAACGCTGCTCGTCATTCCGCAGGTCTCCTGGTTTCCAAACAGATCCACAACTGGAATATAGATGCTGGATTACGTTGGACAACGCTAAAGAATGCAACATCAGAAGAAGATTATATGTCTGTGATTGCAGCTTTATCCAGAAATTTTGATTTCTATGGACGCAAAGGAAAGATTGGTCTTGAAGCAGAGCAAAATATTGATGATTGGTCACGATATCGTCTTGCGGTTTCTGGGGAAGTAAATGTTATGAAAGAAACTTCTATTTATGTAAATCATGACCTGGTTAATAATTTGCCAGACATTACCTATGCACCAGATTTAACGATTAATCAAAATGGAACACAACAAAACAGAACTCGTATCGGGATTAAAACGAGCATTTTACCAAATACAAATGTTTACGGAGAATGGCGGATACCACAAGCTCTTGATTCCAGAACAGGTGAAGCAGCCTTTGGTGTAAAATCCGAATGGGAGATTATTCCAGGTCTTGCTCTCTCTCCTCATTTTGAAGCTGTAAAAACAGTTTCCAAAGAGGACGACAAACCTCTTCAGGATAGCTGGGCAGTCTCTGTTTCCCTTGCTGACAGGCGTTTTGAAGATTTGCGTCAATCCGTCAGAGTGGAAACCCGTCATAATAAGTCAAGCGCTTATTATGGGGTAAGAGGTGGTATTGCCAAAGATTTTGGTAAAACCTTATCAGGTGTTGTGAAACTAGATACACGTTATATCGATCATAAACAAAAAGGAGATGAAAAACGGTTTTCATTTACCGTTGGTGGTGCAAGGCGTCCAATTTATTCTGGTCTTGATATTCTAAGCTATTATCAGTTTGTATATGAAGATTTTGCAGATAATAAAAAGGATCGTGAAGCACATATTTTATCAACACATTTAAATAGTAAGCTTTCACAACAAACCGCACTATCCATACGAGGTGCAACTAAATGGCAAAAAATGAAACAAACGGGCTATGAAAGTTCTGCTCAATTGTTTGATACCCGTCTAGCCTTTGATTTAACAGACAGGTTGGATGCTGAACTTCAAGCAGGCTTGCGTCTTTCCAATCTTGGAGCATCAACGGAATATGCGCTTGGTGCAGGATTGAGTTATTGGTTAACTAAAAACGCAAGAATGACACTTGGATATAATTTTGTTGGATTTGAAGACAAAGATCTCGACAAGCAAGGCTTTAATGTAGAAGGCTTTTATTGGAGATTAGCATTCAAGTTTGATGAAGGGCTTTTTGAATGGCTTGAATAACTTTCTCTCCCCAATTACTTTCAAGTCATAAGGGCTTGCCTTTTAAAAAGGCAAGCCCTTTTTTACACAAAATTTCAAACTCAAAGAACAATATTAGTCCATAAAAGAGATAATCGGATTACATAAATTATTAAAGCTGTTATAGATGTTCTTATATAGCAATGCATTATCTATGAGATTCTTATACTATTAATGATCTGGAAAACGCAAGCTTACCTGTTTGAGTTTTTCACATTTGAAATTACGGGCACATTCTCTGTAAATATGAAGGCATTTAGCCCAATAAATCGTACAATATAATTTCTTACAGTAAAACAAATATATAAAAATAGCCCATCTCTTAATGAGAAAGAAAAAAATATACAGATACGTGGCTAGAGAGTGATGAACCTTGTTTTTATGACATAGGCAAAGAAAAATAGAACAAAAATATGAATAGCAAGCTTTCGCCAAAAAATATCCCTATATAAACAGCATGATAAAACACATGATTTACCAAAGTCTCTCAGATGCTTTTTAAAAAAGCATCTGAGAGATACAGATCATTTTATTGAAGAAACATTCAATATTTACCTCGTTATTATTTATTTTTGCTCACTTAACTTCAACGAAAATTCATTTAAAAACTCAAGCCATTTTGGGAATTTGTTTTTGATCAATTCCCAAACCATCAAGTATTTTTAAAACAATATGTTCTGCATTTAATCTTGCAAGATCATATTGCCTTTCAACAGAGGCTTGATCAATAAAATAATCTGGTAATGTCATCATTCTGACTTTCAGACCTGATTCTAAGAATCCTTGCTCTGATAAATATGTCATTACAAAAGATCCAAATCCTCCAATTGCACCATCTTCAATGGTAATTAGCATTTCATGGTGTCGCGCTAATTGTGTAATTAATCCTGTATCTAGAGGTTTTGCAAATCGTGCATCTGCCAAACTCACGGAAATTCCCATTTTTTTTAGAATATTTACTGCTTTTTTAGCTTCATATAATCGCGCACCAAGGCTTAAAATTGCAACCCTACTCCCTTCAGTTAACATCCGTCCAATACCTATTTCAAGAAGCTTTGGTGTTTTGGGAAGTTCCAATCCACGACTTGCGCCTCTTGGATAGCGAAAGGCGGATGGACGATCATCGATTGCAGCCGAGCTTGCAACCATATGAACAAGCTCTGCTTCATCTGCAGCGGCCATAATTACAAATCCTGGTAGCATTCCCAAATAACCAATATCAAAACTACCTGCATGCGTTGCCCCGTCTGCACCAACCAGACCTGCACGATCAATCGCAAACCGAACGGGTAATTTCTGAATGGCAACATCATGAATTACCTGATCATAAGCTCTTTGTAAAAAGGTTGAATAAATCGCTATAAATGGTTTATATCCCGCAGCTGCAAGCCCTGCGCCAAAGGTAACAGCATGTTGTTCTGCAATTCCAACATCATACATTCGATCTGGAAATCGCTCCGCAAACAAATTAAGCCCTGTTCCAGAAGGCATGGCCGCTGTGATTGCCAGAATTTTATGGTCTTTTTCAGCCAATTCAATCAAGCTATTTGCGAATATATTCGTATAGCTTGGCGTTTTTACAGCAGGTTTTTCCTGTTTGCCTGTAATAATATTAAATTTTGAAACACCATGATATTTATCATCCGCAGTTTCTGCTGGTAAATACCCTTTTCCTTTTTTAGTAACTGTATGAATTAAAACGGGACCTGCTTGCATTTGTTTGACATTTTTTAAAACTGGAATTAAATGCTCAAAATCATGTCCATCAATCGAACCTATATAATAAAATCCCATTTCTTCAAACAGAGTTCCCCCCGAAGCCATCCCTCTGACATATTCTTCCCATTTCTTGGCTGTGTGTTTAATCGGTCTGCCAAATTTTGAGATAATTTTTTTGGCAAATTTCCGAAAAGATCGATACCCATGAGAAGAAACAAGTTTTGAAAAATAAGCGCTCATTGCACCAACAGGAGGCGCAATTGACATATCATTATCGTTTAGGATAACAATTAATCGTTTATCCATTGAGCCTGCATTATTCATTGCCTCATACGCCATGCCTGCAGACATCGCACCATCTCCAATAACGGCAATTACATGATGCCCTTGTTTTTCAAAATCACGAACACAGGAAAACCCGAGAGCCGCGGAAATAGAAGTCGAAGAGTGTGCGGCACCAAAAGGATCATAAGGACTTTCATCCCGTTTTGTAAATCCAGATATTCCATTTCCCTGTCTTAACGTTAAGATTTTATCTCGTCGATCTGTTAAAATTTTATGTGGATAGGATTGATGACCAACATCCCAGATTAGAATATCTTCAGGTGTATTAAAGACATAATGTAAGGCAATTGTTAATTCGACAACACCAAGCCCTGCCCCCAAATGCCCACCAGTCAGAGAAACTGTTTCAATTAATTTCGTCCGCAACTCATCTGCCAATTCAGTTAATTTATCTTCTGATAGCACTCTAAGTTTTTTAACTGTATCTGTATTATCCAATAAAGGGGTTTTGGATCCCATTTTTAAAAGCCCTGTTTTTTTAATTTAAATCAGAATTTTTTAAGTACGAATTAAGTTTCTTCAAATTTGGATCAGAGTTTTCTAAACAAATATATTAATTGTACTGACATGCTTGATCATATCCTTTGGCTAAATTCAGATTCTTCTTAAACAAACGCTACAATATTAATACGCTTATCATGAGTTAAGACACACCCTATTATCACTTAAAATAACAGTCAATTTCAATACGCAACACTCTAATCTAGGTTTTGCTCGCCTTTCTTGTTTGAAAAATCAGGCTTTAAAAATAAAATGATCTTCATACGCCCTAATCTATTCTATCAAGAACATACGCAACCAATTCTGAAAGTGAATGAGCCGAATTACCAAACAGATCTAAATGCCTTTTTGCCTGCTCTCCCAAAATTTTTGCTCTCGATTTCGCACTTTCAAGACCAAGTAAGGATATAAAGTTTGTTTTGCCAAGTTTTTGATCTTGTCCTGTATTCTTACCAAGCGTATCTTGATCTCCATTAACGTCAAGTATATCATCAACAATTTGAAAAACCAGACCTAAATCATGTACATAATTATAAAGTGCATGGCGAACCTCGCTGGTTGGAGATGCCAAGCAAACAGGTAAAGCAATTGCTGCTTTCATCAATGCGCCTGTTTTCATTCTTTGCAATCGTGTAATATAAGCAATATCGGCATTTATTTCATTCCTAATATCCAGATATTGTCCTCCACAGACACCATTAACCCCAAAAGCTCTTGCAAGAATAAGAAGCATGGAAGACTGAATATGACTAATTTTTGTAACATGTGTACTGGCAAGAACCTCAAAGGCTAATGCAATTAAAGCATCTCCTGCGATAATTGCGACATCTTCACCATAAACTTTATGTAATGCGGGCTGTGATCTTCTTGTATCTGCATCATCAAGAGCTGGTAAATCATCATGAATAAGAGAGGCCGCATGTAAACATTCGATTGAACAGGCAATTCGTCTTGAAGATTCTTTTGCAAGCCCGAGTAATTCTCCTGTTGTTATTGATAAATAGGCTCTGATACGTTTTGCCTTGCCTGAAACGGCATATCTCATGGCTGATACAAGCTGAGCTTCAGGAACCAGGTCTTCATGAAATATGGCATTAAAACTATCCGTAATTTCATCA
Organism: Maricaulaceae bacterium; assembly: GCA_965183855.1. Lineage (GTDB taxonomy): Bacteria > Pseudomonadota > Alphaproteobacteria > Caulobacterales > Maricaulaceae > CBCYMI01. Next base: position 20,014 of record CBCYMI010000002.1, read on the forward strand.
TTGATTCTTTTCAGACTTTGTTCAAATGCCTTATCCATAAATAATCTTCACCTTTTTTTGATCTCCTATTATCAATATAATTCCAATATAGTTTTTTGGAGATATTTTTAATAATTGCTAGATTTCTTTCCTGTCTCATTTCTAAAAACATTTCTGCCAGAAATTTATGTTTTTATCCTTTATGCAGATTTTCTATCTTGTTTTTTGATATAATTGAAAGAATAAAAAAGATATAATTTATTTTTTCAAACTTCTGTTTTTTCTAATCTAATCTGACCATCTTGTGAAATGACCTTATCAATTCTCATTTGTGCTGAAGATAATCGTTTTTCACAATGTGATTTTAATACAGCTCCCCTTTCATAAAGTTTAATGGATTCTTCCAATGCACTATCGCCACGTTCAAGACAAGAGACAATTGTTTCAAGTTCTTGCAAGGCTTGCTCAAAACTCATATTCTTGATGTCTTGATTTTGAGAGTGTGACTCTGTTTTCGATTTATTATGATCTGAATCTGTCAAAACAATCTCCTTTTATCCATCTGTCTATATTGAAGTATGATCTAAAAACAGGGGTTTTAAAAGCCATTTTCTATCTTATTTCACTAAACAAAAAAAGACGTGAATTTAAAAGTATAAACCCAAGCATTTTTGATCTCGTCTTTAAATTCTTATCTAATGTAATCTTTACTTAAAAAGGTTTATATGTGCTCAACAGGATTCGTCTGACAAAATGGGTTCTGTAGAATTCCTGTTCTGTTGCAAGACAGGCTTAACATGATAAACACGCCATGACCAGTGACCATCCCCACATTCATAAACACACTCGCATCCTGTCTTTAATAAAGCAGATTTAACCATACGATTAAACCAGCCATGCGCTGTTAGCGCAATTTGTTGATAAGACTGTGTGGTTTGAACCAGTAATTCAGCTGTTTTTTGTGCTCTTATTCTTGCCTGTTTTTGAGATTCCATCTGATCAGACCAGCCAAAACACCAACAAATACGGGCAATAACTCCCCAATATCCTGGCTTCATCTTAACCCAGTCTGGAAGATGAGGCGGTGGCAAGGCTGCCTCTATAAATAGGGTTTTCTTTTCAATGTTCAAATCTTTTTGATTAAGCAGATTTGCCGTTTCATAAGAACGGTTCATAGAACTTGAAAAAATATATTCTGTTGTTTGCATTAATACTTTTAAAGCTTCAGGAATTTGTTGGCTCTCTGCCAACCCCCCCTTATCATAATCCTTCCACCATTTTCTGTATTCTTTCCAGTTCAACCAGACCTTTCTTGATAAAGCTGGTTTTCCATGGCGAATAATAATAATCTTCCTAACAGATTCTAATTGTTTAAAAGATATAGCCCTGGATGTTTTCATCGTACTTGACTGGTTCATGATTTTCTTAAATTATGCTTTTGGTTATAAATATCATTCTTATGATGACCATATTTGCCCTGTTTAACAGACTTTCATTAAACCTAGCAAGTTTTTTTAATCCTTTTGGTTTCCTTCAAAGGTTACACCTGGGGGTGGAGATGGGGTTTCTGGAACAAAAAAATCGGGAATAAGGCGTTTCTCAGGATTCACAGAATAATGTGAAAAATCTGTTTTTCCTGTTTCCTGGTATATAAAACTGTCATCAATTAGAAAATTGCCTGAGAATTCCCGAGCTTGTTTTTGAAAGATCAAATGGGCAGCATCTGCCAATATTTCAGCTTTTCTGCAATTTTGAAAAGTCGCTTCATTTGCTAAGATATTTTTAACCGCGTGCGTTGCAATTGCTGTTCTTGGCCATAACGCATTAACGGCTATATTTCCTTTATATTCTTCTGCAAGCCCTAACACACATAAAGACATGCCAAATTTTGCAATAGAATATGCCAAATGATTTGAAAACCAGCACCCTTTAAGGTCAAGAGGAGGAGATAACATTAAAATATGTGGATTTTCTGCTTTTAGCAAATAAGGAAGGCATGTTTGAGAAACCAGAAAACTTCCTCTTGTATTAACGTTTTGCATTAAATCATATCGTTTCATTGGTGTTTGAAGCGTATTTGACAGAAAAATTGCAGAAGCATTATTTACACATACATCAATTCCACCAAATGTATGAACCGTTTTTTCAACAGCTTGTTGAACATGTTCTTCATCTCGAATATCAACCATAATAGGTAATGCGTTTCCCCCTTCTTGCTCAATCTCTTCAGCTGCTGTATAAATTGTACCTTCCAGTTTGGGATGTGGTTTTGCCGTTTTGGCAATAATGGCAATATTTGCACCCTGTTTTGCAACTCGTTTTGCAATGGCAAGACCAATTCCCCGGCTAGCCCCAGTGATAAAAAATGTTTTTCCCTTATATATCATTCTGTTTTCCTTTTTTGGTCTATTTTCTTATTTTATATGATGTCTTTCCTGAAGATAAAAATTGGTTAACATATTAAACTCTATCTTTAAAAAACAGTCTGACAAAAAGAATATAAAATAAATTTTTAAATAGGTTTCAATCTTAAATTCAATTTTAAGTTTAATTTTAAATTCAATCTTCCAAGAACAAACCAGGTTTGTTTTTTTCTATTTTTGTTCTCAATAATTCTCAAATGAAAAAGAAACACTCTTAAAAGATTATTTATCAATTATTTTATAGAAATAATGATCAAACCAGCTCGCTTGACCTAAAAATATTCTCTCTTTACCTCTAATTTTAATCTATTTTTTATTTTTAATGGATTTTTCCCTGCCTATCTTTTTGGATTAATCAATACACTACATGCAATACGAGAGCTTGCACCCTCAATTGGCTGAGTATAATGATCATCCCTAAATTCATGAATAATGAATGCTAAACCATCAGAATCAGGAAGATAAGGTTTGTTTTCATATTGATCCTGCTTTAGCTGATTTGCATTTAATATCAGATTTTCCTTGTTTTGAACCCTAATGCAAGATGAAATATTGATTATCTTGAACCTCAGACATTGATTGATCAATAGATTCTTCTGGTATTCTATTTAAACTTCTTTTATATTCTCTCAAAAATAATTTATAAAATTTAGAAATCATTCTCAGGATCTAAACAAAGATGACTATCTATTGCTTTTTTCGCCATTCAGTTTACGCCTGTTTGATAAGTTTAACAAGCTGTTTTATATCGTTAAACAGTTTTGCAGATACAAACCATATTACAGAAAAACAAGCCTTACATTTTTCACAACTCGCATTAAACTGTATTCATAAAGAATTTCCAAACTCGATGAAATTATATGTAGAAAGGGCAGATCAAATTAAACAACCCAATCAAATGCATCCTGCTTTTTATCGATGTCTTGATTGGCATTCTTCTGTACATGGACACTGGTTATTGGTAAGATTATTGCGCCTATTTCCAGAGATTTCCAACCAGAAGGAAATCATTAACAAACTCAATCAAAGTTTTACACCAGAGAATTTAAAAACAGAATTATACTATCCTATTCGATCTGGCACACACAAACAATCTGCCTTTGGGTTGTTTCTAGACTGGGCAGAGATCGCGCATAATGACAGCTTTAAAAGCCAGCTGGTTTCAAAGATCAAAACATTTTATTTAAAAGACCGAAATTTCCCTATTGATTATGAACCTTCAGGAGAAGATTTTCTTTCGCCATGTTTAATGGAAGCAGATCTTTTAAGACGTGTTCTGCCTCAAACAGAATTTGCCAAATGGCTTAAAGTCTTTTTACCACAAATTCCAAAGAATGGCTCCAAAGAATGGTTAAAACCTGGAATTGTAATTAATCCAGAAGATTCATATCTCGTACATTTATATGGTGTAAACTTATCCAGAGCCTGGGCATTGGAAAATATCGCTTATGCCCTTCCTAAAAAAGACACGCGAAAAGCATCCCCGCAACATACCGCTAAGCTTCACAAAGAAAAAGGAATTGAAAGCGTAACAGATGAACATTATTCAGCTAGCCCATTGGCTTGCTAGTTTTGCAACCTATCTAAAAACACAAAGAGGACGCAATTAAAAATATAAAAGTATTTTTGTTCTGTCTGTAAAAAGCACGTTAGTATTGACGAATTTAAAAAGAACATTACTGTGTTTGCTCCTTAAAATAACTTTCTGAAACTCACAAAAATGGGTATAAACAGTATAAATTATTCAAAAATGAGAAAGGGTTAATTATGGAATCAACACCAATATCCTCTAGAACGAATAAAACAGCTTCATCTAAATGTGATATTGCTCTTGTTATGGGATCAAATTCTGACTGGTCAACACTTGGTGAAGCAGCACAAATCCTGAACGAACTTAATATTTCTCATGAAATTAAAATTATTTCAGCGCACAGAACCCCTGACCGATTATATCAGTTTGCAAAATCAGCGGAAACAAAAGGAATTAAAATTATTATTGCAGGTGCAGGTGGCGCCGCACATTTACCTGGCATGATTGCTTCTTTAACCACAAGACCCGTTTTAGGCGTTCCTGTACGGTCAAAAACCTTAGATGGTCTTGACAGTCTTTTGTCAATTGTACAAATGCCTGCGGGGATTCCTGTTGCCAGTCTTGCTATTGGTAAATCAGGTGCAAAAAACGCAGCCCTTTATGCTGCCTCCATGCTTGCTCTTTCCGATCAACATATCTTAAAAAAGCTTAAATTATGGAGAGAGAAACAAACTCAATCCATACCAGAATCCCCACTATAACAAGCCTGATTTTTGCATTTTTCTTGATTAAATATTAAAAATGAGTAGTTTGAATCTGGAATTAATCCATGCGACAAAACACTCGCTAATCTGTCTGAGGTTTGCATTAAACTCTAATAAAGGGCTGAAAAATCTAATTAAAGAATTAAATTATCAGGTTTTAATTCAATCTCGACTTTCAAAATCGTTCATATAGAAAGGGATATTCTATGCTCAATCCAAAATCTGTTATTGGTATCGTAGGCAGTGGGCAATTGGGTCGTATGCTATCTATTTCTGCTGCACAATTAGGATTTAAAACGCATATTTTCACACCCGATTCCAAAGGACCTGCCCTTCAAGTCTCTTCTTTTTCAACCATTGCAGATTATGAAGATCAAAATGCACTGAAACAGTTTGCAAAAAACTGTGATTTTATTACATATGAATTTGAAAACATCCCAATTGCTTCTGCAAGATATCTGGAACAGTTTTGTACACTTTCTCCCAATGCTGATATTTTAGAAATCACGCAAGATCGATTAAAAGAAAAACAATTCTTAAATCAATATGGGTTAAAAACAGCACCATATTATGAAATTTCTAGCCTGAATGACCTCATATCCACCTGGCAAACTCTTATCTCACAAACGCCTCAAGCAAAAGCAATTTTAAAAACGCGTCATATGGGATATGATGGCAAAGGACAAAAAACCATTCATACTCTAGAAGATTGTATAAATGCATGGGAATTATTTAAAGAAACACCTGTTATTTTAGAGGAATTCATCCATTTTAACCGTGAAATTTCACTTTTAATTGCCCGCAATATAAATAATCAGTTTAGCGCATATGATTTTGTTGAAAATCTGCATGAAAATCAGATTTTAAAAACATCTACAGCTCCTATTGATATTGATCCAGATATTAAAAATACCTGCTTTCAACAAGTTCAGTCCTTTATGACAAAAATTGAATATAAAGGACTAATGGCTATAGAGTTTTTTGAAGATTTAAATGGCAAGTTCATTGCAAATGAAATTGCTCCAAGAGTTCATAATTCAGGACATTGGACAGAAGCTGCTTGTGTTTGCAGTCAATTTGAACAACATATTCGATCTATTGCAGATTGGCATTTTGGAGATGTGACCCCTTTTGCAAAAGCCCATATGGTTAATCTGATTGGCAAGGAGGTAGAAAATTTATCTCAGCTTGCATCAAAACAGTCTGCAAAACTACATATATATGGTAAAGAAGAGACAAAAAAGGGAAGAAAAATGGGACATATTACATATCTTTCTCCACTAAATTCAGAACGCTAATTCTGTTTTGCTTGCTGCCAAAAACGAATCTGTTAAATCCTATTATTTTGGGTTTCAATATTGTCAGAATAAGCTGTAAATCTCCAGACTAACTTCAAGCAGATAAGCATATCTCAAACTCTTTCCCTCCCCTTATTTAATCTATCCTTTAAAAAGAAAGCCATAAACCGTTTGTTTAACAGGGTTTTAATCGCCAATCCTTCATTCTAAATTAGATAAACCGTTTGTTTAACAGGGTTCTAACAGGCTGATAACGTAACCTTGCCAATTTATGAAGCTTGTTTTTTGAAGGTGGCGTATACGCACCAAAATCAGGCTTTATTTCTGTTTTTTTCTTTTTATAGCCTGCCTTGAATTTTTCAAACTGCATGACATTGTCTATTCTGCGATCCAAAAATGCCCATGCCTGTTCTTCATCATGGGTCGTTAGCCAGACCTGAACTGTCGTATGATATACAATTGATAAGATTAACCGCTTTGAGGTATAATTCAAATCTGTTGATAAATCTTTTAGCCCTCTCCAGATTGTATCTGCTATTTTCCAATTTGACTGACAAACACGCACCATTCCACCCGCATCTGGAAACAAAATACGGATCCTGGCACGTCTGAAAGCTTCTTTATGCTCTCCAATTTGTTTAATTCCCGTTTGAACTGACCAGTGTACTTTATCTCTTATACGCCAATTCTCAAATTCCTTTTTTTCAATTTTCTTTAATAAAACTTCATTTAATTGATTAAACCAGAAATCAATGACTTCTAAAGCACCTTCAGGAAAATATGTTTTCCAACTATTTTGCTCAAAACCAAGCTCCTGATCAACCTTTCCAAGCATGGATTCTGTCCAACCTTCAAAAGGGGTGCGAATTAAAGCCGTTTTTAAGTAAAGCATTTGTGTTTTTTTAAATGAGCAGGTCTGTTTTTTCATAAAAAGATCAACACTTATTAACCGTTAAGATTTAACAATTCTTATATATAGCATATTCTTTAAAAATAAAAAAGAAATCATAGTTATATTTACAAACGTCTGTTTTTATATCTTTATTTAGAGCTCCTCATTTTAACTCAATTTATTGTTAAAAGCTCAATTTATTGTTAAAAGCTCTGTTTTAGATTATCGTTACCTCCCTGTTTCAGATGAATTTCTTCTCTTTTTCTTTCCCTGTTATCTTTCTTTTTGTTTTCTTCAAATAGTCCATTCCAGATTTGAAATCAATCAAGGCTTTCTTTAGATTTGAAATATAAAAACAAAACATATAAATGACTGATTTTTAATCTCAGTTTTTCAAAAATAAAACTGGAATTTATATTAAAACCTGCATTCAAGACACCTGATTTATTTTCTAAATCTCTATCTTCTAATTATCCATAGATACTTATTTACATCTTCCTGTTTTGTTTGATTTTTTAGTGTTTCTTCAAGCTTCTTATCGTTTTAATTTCTTCTCCAGATATTTTTAGATTTATTTAAATTTCTCTGGCTTGCTCTGCTTTTTTACAGTAATCATACACGTCAAACATATTATATATAGATACTCTTAAGGTTAGCTATTACAAGTTTTATCCAGTTTTTTCATTTTTTTGACTTGACAAACTTTAGGAGATGAATATAGGAGGGTTTTTGATTTGACAGAATATTTTTTAAAAAATAATAAAGGGGATAAAATAAAACCATATTAAAATCATATATTGTTTTTATAAAATCCTTTAAAACTGGACAAAATCATACGGGTTTGTTATAATGTTCTCTTTCTGTAGCCCAACTTAGAAAAGATTGATCTATAGATGTTTCAAAATAAATATTTTGGAATTGAACATTCAAAATTTGAAGATTTAAACGATATTTACAGGAGATTGCCCCATAGCTTGTGTTGTGTATGTGCGAAATAATGACGTTGATCAGGCGTGTAAAGCACTAAAAAAGAAAGGTCAAAAAGAAGGTTTATATAAAGAGATGAAACGCCTTCCTCATCATGAAAAACCTTCTGAAAAAAAATCAAGAAAACAAACCGAGGCCTTAAGAAGGCACGGAAAATTAAACAGAAAGCGTGCACAACGCGAAGGACTTATATAAGTTTCTAAATTAGAAACATTCTTATCATGATATTATCCAATTTTGATTATAACCCTTGCACTTTTATTTTTAACCTGAGTGCATGAGGCTTAAGTCAGTTTAGATAACATGGTGTTATATGCCATGGTGTTATATTATACTGTCTTGATCTTATGATAGAGCCAGACCAGAAAAATAGAATCTGTAAAAAACAATCTGTGTTTTGGCTCTTTTACTTCAGTGATAGTCAGTTCCAAAGATTGTTTGATTGTTAAAAAAAACAAGACAGAGTATATAATGAAAACAAGATTAAGAAAATAACTCTTTTTATGGGGAATATTCACCTTTCGAAGAACATTCCATTTCAGATTTAATAATCCTATCTGATTAATCAATGCAGATTAAGCCGAGTTTTTTTGAAAGATAAAAAATCATCTTAATTATTTTATGATGAAATACAAAAACCAAGACAATAGAATTACCCTCTAGTTTTTGAGTGGTTTTTTCTACTTGTCTTTTCACTCATCTCTTCTAATTCAATAGATTAAGCTATAAAATATATTCCCAAACATTTATTACACAAGTCTAAATTCTCTAAAATAATGGGTTGAAGGAACTAGAAAATCACAATAATATTTAAGAACACGTTTCATTATTATTGGATATTAAAGATTTATGAACAATTCTGACATGATCATTATGGATATGCATTCTTATAAAGAAGAGCCTTATCTTCAAACCTAAAATATAAAGTGGATCTATCTAGGAAAACATTAAATATAACATATATTTTAAATCATTTTTCAGGAAAAAACAATATGATTATCATGAAAACCAAACTTATGCTTGATCTGATATATCAAATTCACTAATATAAAACTATAATGTGAAAGGAACGCCCAGATGACAGAAAAAGATAAACTCAGCGCCAACAAGCCTGCACCAAGAAAACGTTCTCCAAAAACGACAAGGCAAACCAGAACAATAAAATCAAAAACAGCAAAAACAGATCATACAAATATCAGCAAGAAAGCAGGGGAAGCAGCAAAACTTGCAGCAAATAAAGCAACGGAACATTTAAAAACAGCTGAACAAAAACTCCGTAATGAAGCAAACACCTCAATGAGCACACTTAAATATATTGATGATAAAAAATTGATCTCTATCTTATATATAGGCAGTTTGATCTCTATTATTACGGTTTTTCCGTTGTTTTTTATCCTATTAATCACATTCATAATTGCATTATTGAAAAAACCATCTGCAGAAAAATGGGCAGTAAGCCATTATACCTTTATTATTCGTACATTTATCATTTCAATGATTACATTAGCGATTGTTTTATTGTTAAGTCTAATCATTATTGGTATTTTCCTTGCAATTCCTGTTGCAGTTTTAGGAATTGCCTGGTTGGTCATACGCAATATTACAGGTCTGCTTTTGGCAATCGATAAAAAAGCATATCCAAATCCGAATGCTTTGATTATCTAAAAATAGGCCATTTAAGAACGTCTGGTTAACAATAAGAGTATAAGAACGGATCATGATTTTATCTGTTTTTGTACTTTTACGATAAAAACCATATAAAATGCTTCGAACAATCTTAAAAATTAATACAGATCATCCAAACAAATCCTGAAACATTCTCCTTTTTCTATCTGGATGTATGTTCTCGTTAGCATTCTTTAAGATCATGTTTCAAACTTAAGATAACGCTTTAAAACCGCTAAAATCTATATGCCTTCTATCTTATTACAAGGCTCAAATATTAAAGAACTGAATGAATAAAGAATTGCCTCTTGTTTAAAATAGGCTTAGCACTATTGTTTAAGATAGGTTTAGTGTTGTTTTTATTTTCAGTTTTATATTTTTTATAGATTAAACTTGTGGTTTCCCGTTTATAAAAAAGAAACAGGGTGAGAAAATAACAGGTCTGATCCTGCGGTTATATTTGGTAAAAGCCCTGCACATTCCGCTAAAACAGTTTCACTATACCAACGCGCCAGTTTTATTCTTGCAATATGATCTTCATGATCTCCTTGATTAAGTTTTTGCTTTCTTCTCGCAGCCAAAGCTCCAATTGCCAAATAATATCCTCCGAGCACATTTCCAAACAGTCTAAGAAAAGGTGCTGCACCTGTAAGCAAATCAGACTCGCTCTGCTTTCCCTCCAAAAACCATAATATTGCAGTTTCCAACACATGAGCACTCTCTTCCAGACGTCTTGCGATATAAGGCAATTCTGGATGAGAAGATAAGGCACAATTCTCTGCGGTTTCCTGAATATCAACAATGATGTTTTGTACTGCCAACCCATTATCAAGTGGTAATTTACGCCGAACCAGATCAATTGCCTGAATTCCATTTGTTCCTTCATATATTGGTGTAATTCTGGCATCCCGATAATATTGAGCAATTCCAGTTTCTTCAATAAATCCCATACCTCCATGAATTTGAATTGCAAGAGATGTAATTTCCTGTGCTATTTCTGTACTCCATGCTTTTGCAATTGGAGTTAAAATAGCTTCTTTTTGAGTTAAGATTTTAGAATCCTCTTCTTCATCGGCATATTCTGCACCATCTGCTGAAAGCGCACATGCATAACACAAACATCTTGCTGCCTGAATTTTTGCTTTCATAGTCAGCAACATTCTTCTGACATCAGGATGTTGAATAATTGGGACTATTTTTCCTTTATCTGCTCCTAATACACCTTTTCCCTGCTCTCGTTCTTTTGCATACAGCAATGCTTTTTGATAGGCTCTTTCTGCAATTCCCACACCTTGAAGACCAACGCCTAATCGCGCCGCATTCATCATTGTAAACATATGGGAAAGACCTTTATTTTCTTCTCCAATCAACCAAGCTTTTGCACCTTTATTTTCACCAAAAATCAGTGTACATGTCGGAGATGCGTGAATGCCCATTTTATGTTCAATTCCTGCAAGCTTGATATCATTACGATTAGTAAGCTTTCCTGTTTTGTCAGGAATGAATTTCGGAACCAGAAAAAGAGAAATTCCTTTAACCCCTTTTGGCGCATCTGGCAGGCGAGCAAGAACAAGATGAATAATATTTTCTGCAAGGTCATGCTCTCCCCAGGTAATATAAATTTTCTGACCATATAACCGATAGCTATTATCATGATCTGGCTCTGCTCTGGTTTTGAGATTGCTTAAATCGGATCCAGATTGTGGTTCTGTTAGATCCATTGCCCCTGTCCATTCTCCTGAAACAAGTTTTGGTAAATAAAGTGTTTTTTGTTCCTTGCTACCATGATGTTCTATTGCATCAATGGCAGATGCTGTTAAAAGAGGAGCCAGCCCAAAAGACATATTTGCAGAATGTAAGATTTCATTAAACGCAGATCCAATCACACGAGGCATCCCCATGCCTCCATAAGCTTCTGAGCAAGACAATCCTTGCCAACGGTTTTCTACAAATTTTTGGTATGCAGCCTTAAATCCTTTTGGAGTAACAATTTTATCTTTTTGAAATCGGCTGGCTTCAATATCCCCTGAATGATTTAAAGGAGCGATCTGCTCTGCTAAAAACCTTCCAGCTTCCTTTAAAACCTGCTCTATTAATTCAGGATTTAGATCTTTATACGCTCCATATGATTTCAAAATATCAATTGCAATAATGTCCTCTAATACAAAAAACATATCTTTAAGTGGAGGAATATAAGGCATTAAAGGCTCCCTGTGTATGTTAGAATACATTTTACTATATATTGACTTTTTTAGTTATGGAACATAAAGTTTCTTTAAACAATCTATATTAAGGTTTTTAAGATTTTTTATAACCTAATTATGTATAAAATGACTAATATTCATTTAAAAGTTCGAACGAGATTATGAAATATTCAAGATATTCTATCATTGCGATTATTTTACATTGGTTAATTGCAGTTTTAATTATTTTTGTGCTAATATTAGGCATTAAAATGGTTAATATGCCTGCCCCAGAAAAGTATAAACTCTATGGTATTCACAAAGCAACTGGCATTATGATTTTAGTTCTGAGCTTATTCAGACTGTTCTGGAGAATAACACATTCTATTCCTGCACTCCCTTCATCCATGGCTTTATGGGAAAGGGTAACCTCAAAAACAACCCATTGGCTCTTTTACTTTTTGATGATTTCTGTCCCTTTTTTTGGCTGGGCAATGTCAAGTGTTGGAAAACATACAATTAGCATGTATGGCGTATTTAACTGGCCTTTTATTCCAAGATTGGATAGCCTATCTGAAGCCAATCAAAAAATATTTGGAACCCTGTTTCATCAAGCGCATAAATTTCTTGGTTACTTGATTATTGCCTTACTTGTTTTACATATTCTGGCTGCGTTAAAACATCTTTTGTTTAATCGAGATGATATCGTCTATCGGATGACTTTATTGTTTAAACCAAAAGAAAAAAATGATATTCAACCTTGATCAGAAAGATATAAATCCTGTATCTGTATTCAGGATTGATTTTAAAGGTAAGAAATGGAACAGACACAATACAAAACACGGATTTTATCTGTTCAGAATGTCTCCCTTAACGATCTGGAAACAACCTACTCAACAGCACTTAATGTGTTAAAGCAAGGCGATATTATTGCACTACCAACAGAAACTGTATATGGGCTTGCTGCCAATGCAACAAACGATCATGCAATTACTAAGATTTATGAAACTAAACAACGCCCTTTGTTTAATCCATTAATTTTACATGTTGCAAATATTACTCAAGCAGAAAAATATGTTGAGTTTCCAGACCTAGCAAAAAAGCTTGCAAATAGATTCTGGCCTGGCTCTCTTACGATTATTTTGCCTAAAAAAGCACATAATAATCTCTCAGAACTCGCATCTTCTGGGCTAGACCATATTGCTGTTCGATCCCCAAATCATTTTTTTACACATGAATTAATTAAAAGAGCAGACTGGCCCTTGGTTGCTCCAAGCGCAAACCCGTCTGGAAAAGTTAGCCCAACACATGCATCCCATGTTCTTAAAAGTCTGAATGGAAAAATAGAATATATTATTGATGGGGGCAATTGTAATATTGGGATAGAATCCACGATTATATCCATACCAGATAACCATACGATTAATATATTAAGACCAGGAGGCATTCATCGCAAACAGATTGAACAAGAGGTCGGCTTTTCTATCAATACTCAAAAAGCAGACCAAACATCTCATCAGACCCCTATTTCTCCAGGTCAATTAAAAAGCCATTATGCGCCGAATACAAAAATAGAATTAAACATCCCACATGAAAACATGCCTCTAATTTTTAAACAAAGTAAAAATGCGGCATTTATTACATTTGGTTATACCGCATTTAAACCTGATCGGATTCCTTCTACACAACTCTTTCAATTAAGTGCTAAATCCTGTCTTAAAGAAGCAGCTTTAAATCTATTTAATGCGTTAAGAACACTTGATGATCAGCAGCCATCTAAAATTTACATAGCTCCCATTCCAAACCATGGACTAGGAGAGGCAATTAATGACCGCCTAAAGCGAGCCTCTCTACCAGAAGATTAAGGTTTCGCATGGTAATCCAAATCATGTTATATATGGTGATAATTTTTGAGAAGCATTTTTTTAAAGAATAAACGTTTATCAACCTCTTAAATATATATCCCCTATCATCAAAATATAAGCCCCTCGTTCATATCCAAAGTTCATAAGAGCTATATTATATAAATGCCTGCTCAATAAGCTTAAGAAATATCTCTCTCCTCTTAAGAACAAAAAACACATCATCCTTTAATTTTTTAAACAACCCTGTTTGGCTTTGAATAATATGCTCTTTTTAAATTTATAAAAAAACTTCCATTTATCTCATTCCTCTTTTATACTATTATACTATTTATTTTAACATCGAAATATAGCATTTACGATACACATTTCGATCCTCTATAGTCTGGTTTATAAAAACGAAATACTCTGCCATGCATCATGCTTCTATAATAGATCAGTTGAAATCCTTATTAGGAGAAGAAAACTGGATTTTAGGAAACTCAGAACAAGCCCTGCCCTATCTTCAGGAATGGCGAGGTCGATATTACGGAAAAACACCGATTATTCTATTTCCAAATACGACCAAACACGTTTCAGAAATCATGAAACGATGTCATCAAACAAAAACACCCATTACGATACAAGCTGGCAATACAGGACTTGTTGGAGGACAAATTCCACAAGGTGAAATCTTGCTATCTTTAAAAAAAATGAATGCTATTCGTTCAATTAATTCATCGAATTTATGTGTGATTGCTGAAGCAGGATTGGTATTAAGTGATTTGCAAAACAAACTTGCTGAAAAAAATTTATTTTTTCCATTAACGCTTGCATCCGAAGGGCAAGCACAAATCGGAGGACTTGTTTCTACCAATGCAGGCGGAGCTCATGTGATTCGCTTTGGTATGATGCGTGATCTGGTGTTAGGATTAGAAATTGTTCTAGCAAATGGAGATATTCTAAATGGTCTTCATATGCTTCGTAAAGATAATGCAGGATATGATTTAAAACATGTTTTTATCGGTTCCGAAGGCACACTCGGCTTAATAACAGCAGCAAGTCTTAAACTATACCCCTCCCCTCATGAGCGTATCGTTACATGGGCAGGAGTGGAATCTGTATCTAATCTCATTGCATTCTTATCTTCTTGCCAACAACAGTTCTCAAACACACTCTATGCGTTTGAAATGCTACCACAATTTGGTCTTGACCTGGTCTTGAAACATATTCCTAAAACGCGGTCACCTTTGAGTTCACCTTCTCCTTGGCATGTCATGATTGAGTTTGGGTTTGATAAAGCCAGTTCAACTCATGATGAGATTGAGTATTTTTTAGCAAATAGCCTAAAACAAGGGCTCATCCAACAAGCGAGTATTGCCCAGAATTTAAATCAACAAAATGCTTTTTTTAAATTACGGGAAAGTTTATCAGAAGCACAAAAAAAAGAAGGAGCATCCATTAAACACGATATTAGTATTCCGACAGAATATCTGGATGATTTTATCAAAAAAGCTTGTCAAATGATTCAAACAATGATTCCAAATGCCAGAGTTTTACCATTTGGGCATGCAGGAGATGGTAATTTACACTTTAATATTTTAAATCCAGAAACAATGGATACAGCCATTTTTTTAAGCTATTGGGAAAAAATGAACCAAGAATTGCATGATCTTGTTGACCAATTTCAAGGCTCTATTGCAGCAGAACACGGAATTGGCATTTTAAAAAAGTCTGAGCTTTTTCGCCTGAAACCAAAACAGGATTTAAACTTAATGAAAAAAATTAAACAATTATATGATCCAGAAAATATTCTTAATCCCAGATTAATCTTGTAAGAATAACAGTATAAAAAATACATATGCAATCTAATCTGAAGAAAAAATCCTTATCTAACCTAGAGAAAAAACCTTTTTCTGCTCTCTCCATTAAAATTAGGAAATTATTTATAGATAATTTCTATTTTTACTTGTCAACCTATTGATTAATCATATAATATATATAAAAGATAGGTATTAGCAGCAACTTCTAACCTTCTCAAAAAAATACTTTTGTATCCATTCATAATATAGAGGTTTTTATGATTGTTCTTTTATCTCCAGCAAAAAAAATAGACACTACAGAACTGAATTCAGATTTACCAAAAACCCTGCCGAGATTTTCAGAACAAACGAAACAATTAGCAGAAATTACAGCCCGATTATCAAAGACAGAGATTAAATCTCTGATGAAGCTTTCTGATAATCTAACAGAGATAAACTATCAAAGATTTCAAAATTTAAACCAATCTCCATCAGAAGAAATGGCGAAACAAGCTATTTTATCATTTACAGGTGATGTCTATTTAGGGTTGAATGCAAAAACATTAGATAAAAAAGATCTTGAATGGGCTCAAAATCATATCCGCATTTTATCTGGCTTTTATGGATTGCTCCGCCCCCTTGATGGCATTCATCCTTATCGTCTGGAAATGGGAACACGTTTGGAAACACCAAAAGGATATACACTTTACGATTTTTGGGGAAATTCACTTAGCCAAAAATTAAATCATGATATGGAATCCAGTCAGTCAAATTCTGTTCTTAATCTTGCCTCCAATGAATATAGTAAAGTTATTCATTATAAATCCCCTTCCCATCCTGTCATTACTTGTTATTTCTATGAAATCAAAAATGGTCAGGCAGCTCCTGCCATGCTTTATACAAAACGCGCACGCGGAATGATGGCACGCTGGGTTATTGATCATCAAACAACAAACCCAAAAGCATTACAAGAGTTTAATTATGGTGGATATCGTTATAATAAAAAAGCAAGTAAGGAAACCGTTTTAGTCTTTGATAGACCTCACCCTAAAGCCTGAAATAGCTTAATAATATATAGAATGAGCCGCTGTTTTATGCAATTTATGATAAAACTTAAACGCAATGCGTATTTATAAAATCCAAAAAAAAATAGCTGGTTTGAAACGTATATAAGACAAAGGAAGATCTAGATGAGATGTTTTCTTTTCCATTTTTTGGGTAGATTCACTTGCTCATTTAGATTTTCAAAACCAGATTTAAACACACCCTCTTTTAAGAATAAGGGAACATTTTTTGGAATGCCATTATCATTGCATAAATGACGCTTTGCCTGTTTCCAAAATCTCTCAGCCCCATTATAATATGACATTAATTGCTTTTTTTGCGTTCAATCTTTTTTTGTAAATCCGCAAGCTTCTTATGACCAATAAATTATATTCGTTTGATTATATTCTGCATATTTAAAGAATCTATTCTTAAAAACACTTCTTTCAGCCTTTTATGTCTTTCAATTGCTCTCTATAATTAGCAAAACTTAAGAATAGAATATGATTATAATCTATTTTCATCCTGGTATAATAAATAAAAGCCTTGTACTTTAATGAAATCGTCCTAAAAGATCTTCTTTCAGCCTTTTATGTCTTTCAATTGCTTTTTTATGCGTTGGATAGATCTCAAGCAGGATTTGATAAAGCTCATACGCAACTTTTTTTTCATCAAGCATTTCCATTATAGAAGCCAATAAAAAATATGCTGGGTAATGCTTTTCATTTAAGCTAATCACCTTGTTTAAATCATAAATTGCTGTTCTATATTGGCTTTGCTTTAAAGCAATTTTTGCATGCCAATACCAAGCTTCGCTATTACGCGCATTTAGATGAATGATATGAGAAAAGATACGATCTGCAAACTTATATTTTCCTTGCTCAAAAAAACGAAGTCCACGTTCAAGCAAAACCTGTTCAGTGGCACTCATTTGAGCTTTCCAAATGGCTTTAATCTCATCTGTGATCACGTTTGTATTTATCTGATGATCAACTGTTTTTAATTCTTCAAATAATTGGTTTAAAATCTCTTCCTGTTTTTCTTTATCCTGTTGATACTTAAATGGTGTTGGTAAGCTAGCCTTCCTTATTATCCCATCTTCAGCCAGATTATTATCTAATCTATAGACAAAACTGGAAAAATCCCTGGCTGGCTTCGTATATGAAAAGGCAGAAACAGGATATAAACTTACAATGGAAAATAACATCATATAGTGTAAAAACATCATGTTTTATCCTATCATAACACAAAAAAAGTTTGAACTCTTATATGAAGTTATTTCAGAAATCTCCTATTTTTATAGGAAGCTAAAAAATGGGAAAAATACATTTTTCTCAACAAATCGTTAAAACAGGTTTCGAGTTAGAAAAACACACTTAATGTACCTCTTTCTTATCTTCAAATTCCTGCTTTGGCTTTCATTTCCTTAAGCCTTCATTCCAAAATGACTGCCTAATCTCAAAAAAACAACCAAATATGACATTTTAAGATATCATAAAAATAATTTCTGATCTCTAATCCGTGTCAGCCTAACAAATTCTAAAACGAATCCTGTTTATATCAAGAAAGGAGTTACCCTTGGCGCGCTTTAAAACGTCGATCCGTTTTATTAATAACATATAAGCGTCCTCTACGTCGTACAATCTGACAGTCTTTATGACGATTTTTTAAAGATTTTAATGAACTTCTGACTTTCATTGAAAACATCCCAATCAATTATTTTGTAACTATTCAACATTACAAAAGGAAGGAAAACATATGACGCTTTCTTTGCTTTCTGTCAAGATATCTTTATACGGTTTTTTAAAAACAGAAGCATTTATAGAGTAAAACACTGCATTCAACGAAAATTAAAGAAAAATATTTTTCTTTTTATGGCTTCTCAAACTTATTGCCTTTCTTATAATACCCAAAGGCTCACGATTGATCGCGTAAAGATTAACTTATAAACCTTTTATTATTGGTAGAAAAATATGTATCATAAACAAACCAGATTTTGGATATTGCCTATCTGTTTAACTGTAATGATCATGACAGTTTTTAAAACTAGCTTTGAATCCAGCGCATTAGAAACTTCTTCTTACAGATCAGAAAACTCAGAAAAATTAAATCAATGGGTCCATGATTTTAAACATCGAGCTCGTCAAAAAGGCTATTCAAAAACACTCCTGAATCAGGTTTTCAGAACCATTCATTATAATCCTGCAATTTTAAAATCACAAACCCATCAAGCAGAATATATAACACCCATTCTTGATTATGTTGAAAAAAGAGCAAATCAAGCACAGATTAACCTGGCAAAACAAAATCTTAGAGGTCATCAGGCGATATTACAAAATATAGAAAATGATTTTAAATTAGATAAGGAAATTATAATTGCAATTTGGGGGATTGAAACAGGATATGGTAAATTTTTAGGAAATCATAATTTGTTTGAAGCATTGGCAATGCTAGCAGCTTATACCTATCGAACCTCCTTTGCCGAAAAACAGATCTATGCCTTATTAGACATGTTAGATCGTCAACTTGTCAAACAAGATTGGCTTAAAGGATCATGGGCAGGTGCAATGGGACACGTTCAGTTTATTCCAACAAGCTATCTCAATTATGGCGTTGATTATGATAAAGATCAGAAAATAGATATTTGGTTTAATAAACAAGATGCATTTGCTTCTACAGCTAATTATTTAAAAAAACATGGCTGGAAATATCAAACCCCCTGTTATTTGCCCGTTCGCCTGCCTGAGAAATATCAATTATCTCTAACCTCCCAAAAAAAACCTGGCTATGCATGGGCAAAAGAAGGCATTACTCCTAAACAAAACAAGCCCTGGATAGCAGATCACTTAATGCAATCTGGAACCCTTTATTTACCTGAAGGCATAAAAGGACCTGCTTTATTATTGTTTAAAAACTTTAATGTAATTAAACGCTATAACTCATCAAATTCCTATGCATTAGCCGTTTGTGAGATTTATCATCGATTAAAAGGAGAAACCTCTATTGAGATCAATCCGCAAAGGGAACGATCCATTTTTTCAAAACAACAAATTAAAACACTTCAACAACGGCTAAACTTGCTAGAGTTTCATACTGGAAAACCAGATGGAATAATCGGCAAAAAGACCCGAAAAGCAATTAAAGCCTTTCAGGTTAAATACAATTTAAATCCTGATGGTTATTTATCTCAATCTCTTTATAGGAAGATCCTTGATTCTTAAGATAAGCCTTCAAGCCTGTTTTCTTTCACTTCAGAATTGAGCTTTGACAAATAAATTGATTTTCAGTGGTTTTGATATTGTCCGATCAACAAAAAACACCAATCATATTATTGATACTTTCTATCTATGATTTAAACACCCTATCATCCAGTTTTAGGAGCCCATATTTTTTATGCTTAAAAACGCAATATTTATCAAAACATCTATCTTAACTGGTTATTGTGTTCTAGATTGATCTTGCCAGGCAATTTCTGTCAAAATATATTTTTCACTAATTTCACCATATTTTATATTCGCAAAATCATGTGCAAGGGCTGCTTCTGCAACAATAGGATTTGCAGGATCCTGTGTTTCAATAACCTGATCAAGACATTTCGTATAGGTTTCTACTCTTTTTAAAAAGGACTCTTTTTTTACTTTAGCAGTTCTAATAATATCACCATTCAATCGATCTGCTTGACTTGGCATAACAGGGATACTTAATTTACCACACCTTGTTTCTACTTTTTTTGCAGCAGTTTCAAGTCGTTTTATATCAACACCCGAAACCTGTGTATGTGCAAAGCTTTGTAGCATGAAAAAAAGACCAACCCCAAAATAATATTTAAAAGCATTCATTTATTTACTCCAATATACACTTAAGATTAAGAACATTATTTGTCATTTTAAAAAAGCATTATTTGATTTTTAATAAAAAATCTGCCCTGATATATATATCCTGTTTTATATTTGTCCAGATATAAAACAGGATATAAGAATTTAATGCAGTCAGATATAGAAAAATAATATCAGCGTTTTACAATTCTTTAATTTCTGATATTAATAAACTATACTTTCATAAAACGATTAATTTAATCCTAATCAGTTTTTGTTTATATACTAAAAAAACATGAATATGAAAGTAACAATTAAACAAATCTGGATTTATAAAGAAGCCAGAATATAATATACACAGAGTTTTGAAATATTAATCAATCCTTGTGAAATACAAACCCAGATAGAGAAATTTACCAAAGGCTTGATATTCACTTGACTTTATGTTAAAATTAATTCAGTTTTAATCTTACCAATTTTATGATATGCTTCTTCGTATTTTCTAATCAATGGAAAATATGTATATTGTTTTTCGATAACAAAAACCAGATGAAGAAAATTTAAACCCATGCAAATTGTAAAAAAACATAGTATTAATTTTAAAAAGAGCAACATATTAAATCTAGTTTTATTTAGTATTATTTTGCTATTTCCTATACCTGTTCTTGCCAAAAAACAGAATTTTTATACTGAACCATTTAGTAACCTTGCAATACAAGGGTATGATGTTGTTTCCTATTTTAAATCATCAAAAGCCGTTAAAGGAAAGACCGATATTAAAACCGTCTATAAAGGCGTGGTTTGGCAGTTTTCAAGCGAAGAAAACCTTACCTCTTTTATTGCACAACCCGAGACATATATTCCACAATATGGAGGATATTGTGCTTGGGCTGTTGCGGCCAAAGGCAAGCTTCTTAAAGGAAATGCTCATTATTGGAAAATCATAGATCAAAAGCTTTACTTAAATTACAATAAAAAAATTCAGTCTCGTTGGGAAGAGAATATGCAAAGCATTATTACAAAAGCAGATCAGGTCTGGTCTGAAATTATAAAACACTAAGATTATAAAATTCTAATTTCTGTTTCTCTTCTTTAAAGATAAAATAGAATGACCAAATTTTTTAAATTTCCTTGACCTGTTTGATAATCGTTTATTTTTATTGTATTTTTAGCTGTATAATTCAGTCTAGTTATCCGCTCTTTTTTCTTTTTTTAGATTACATCCTCCATTCATGTTTTAAATGACATACTTATATTAAAGTGTTCTTTTTAAGTATAAAGGTTATCTGTTAATTATGAGAAAAACATCTGACAGTTTTTACAAAAATGGCTCAAAAAATTTAGCGAGCCTATTTATAATACCGTCTGTTAAAACTTTAATCTTCATTTATTGTATGTCATGTTCCGAAATCTATATCCATAACTCTTTTGCAAAGAGCATTGTTAACAATGAAGATTTTAAAGCCCGTACAATTTCAAAAGAAATAAACCTTCTTAATAATTCTAGTCAGAATATTTATCCTGATCTCTATGTTTCTATTGGGTATCAGGGACGTTTTTTTGGTATTCCCGTCATGAAAACACGTTATCAACTTGCATTTTACAACCAGCAATATAGCGCATATTCACACTTCTCAACCGCTGGCATTATGGCATGGTTTAAAAAAGCAGATATTCGGTCAAAAACATATGGCTCTATTGAATCGGCATCTGTTCAACCAGACCTTTATGAGCACAAAAATCATGCCAGTAAAAAAAATAGAATTGTCCGCATTCACTTTAAACACAATCAAGTTCTTCCCGACATCCACCCTCCTTTTGGTAGTCAGGGAATAATCAAACCAACTAAAGAACAGTTAAGTAATTCTATAGATCCGCTAAGCGCAAGTGTTTTACTTGCAATAGAAGACTCTCAAAATATATGTAAAACCAAATATACTATTTTTGATAGAAAGCTTTTATATAATTTAATTCTTGAAAACAAAGGAGATGCATATGTTAAAACACCTACATATAAAGGGAAAACTATAAAATGTCATATTTTTTATGAGCCTATTGCAGGATTTGATCGAGAAGATCTTCCTAAAATCGATATTTCCAATAAACCCGCAACTATCTGGATTGCAAAATTTGATATTAATGTGAATAATATAAAACGGCAAATCCATATTCCAGTTAAAATCTCTTTTAGAATTAAAGGCTGGAAAGGGAGCATTGAAGCAAAAAGCCTGTCATTTAAATAATAAAAGAGCCTTGTTTAAAAAAACCTTTCCTAAAAGATTGGTCTTTCAACAAATCCATCTATGAATATTCTTTGATATGTCTTAACTCTTAAGAATTGAAAAACCTGAAAAAAACAGTATTAAAGAATAATTGTTTAGAGTTATAATCAATCAATATTCATACAGAAATGGAATGATGATAATGAAAACCAAGTTTGAAAATCCTGCCAAACTGAATGCTCAGCACGAACTTGTTCTTAATGGTCAATCTATTGGTTATCTGAAAGGGCTTTCTTTTCAGATAACTAAAGAGACGCGTATGTTTGAAATCAAAAACTTACATCAAATAATCCATCAATCTATACAGCCAGAACTCCTTAAAAGACTGAGCCAAATTTGTAGAACTTCAGGAGAATATTTTACACTTAATCATCATTGTCAAATAGAATGGAAAAAAACACCGATCGCAAAACTGCTGCCTGGTGATCATCCCTTAATGCCAAAGGTCAAGCTTATTGGTCATCCTATTCTTCACCATCACAATACAAAAAAAACAGAAGAATATTTAAAAAACTGGATTGAATTTAAAATTGGATCTGAACTATCTCCTTTAATTTCTCTTTATAAAGCCATAAAAGAAGAAACTCTTACGGGCTCTGCAAGAGGACTGGGATTTTTAATCTGGGAACAGCTTGGTAGATTACATCGCCCCCCTCATTCAAACTTAATTCAATCTATATCTATAGAAGACAGAAGAATATTAAGATCATATAATATCCAGTTTGGTCAATATTATATCTATATGCCTTCAATGATTAGGCCAAAACCATCTGCGCTTTTATCCTTGCTCTATGCTCATCAAAACCTGCTTACCTCTTTTTATACAGCGCCTGCTGGCAGAAATTCATTACCAAAAGATACTCATATTTCGAACATAGCATATCTTATAGCAGGCTATCATAGCTGTGGCTCAATTATCATCAGAATTGATATTTTAGAAAAGCTTGCAGAAGAAATTCAAAAAGGCATAAAAAATGGACTTGATCAATATCAGCATCCTGTTTTTGTTGAAACAGATAAAATGCGCTCATTAATCGGCTGTAGTAATGCACAATTAGAGAAAATATTAAAACAATTAGGCTATCAAAAAACGCATATTAATTTTAAAAAGCAACTCGAAAACAATCAACCTGCTCATTCTAAAATAAAAAATCATATAAAACAGGAAAATACGCTTATGCCTCACACCATAAACCCAGATTCCTTGCCGAAAGAAAATACTTTGATTGTCTCTTCTAAACGTATGATAACACAAAAGAAACATCATGAATTACCAGAAAGATCAACAAAAATAAAAGAAATGGAAAAGATGTTGGATCCATTCATAAAACAAAAGACAAACTCTGTGGAACCTCTTAAAACTGATAAAGACAAAAAAGCAGAACATCTTACGAAGATATCAGATTATAATCCGTCTCTGGCAAAAGATAAAAACACCATTTTATCTTCTTTAAACTCAGAACAGAAAAATCCAGTTTTCTGGCATTTTTCAAAACAAAACCACCTAGAGCAAAAAAAGAAAAAACAGAACAAACCGATTAAAATAGGCCCTCTTTTTTGGGCATTTAATGATATAAAAGAAAAAAAATAATTTTTTTACCTGAAATATCTGAAATACAATTTATATTCCTTATTTATATTTCTTACTTTATAAATATGTTTGCCTTCTTAAAAAGTTTGAAAAATATACTTGTCAGAGTTATATAAAAAATGTCACTAATACGTAATTTTAAATTGAATCATATTTTAGCCTATGACCTATATTGTAACTGACGCTTGTATAAAATGTAAATATACTGATTGTGTTGATGTGTGTCCCGTTGACTGTTTTTATGAAGGTGAAAACATGCTGGTCATTCATCCAGATGAATGTATTGATTGTGGCGTATGCGAACCTGAGTGTCCAATTGAAGCAATCAAGCCTGATACTGAAGATGAAGATGGTAAATGGATTGCCTTAAATGCAGAATATGCCGTAAAATGGCCAAATATTACAGAAATAAAAGATCCCCCAGAAGATGCAGATTTGTTTGTAGATGAGACACAAAAGTTTGAAAAATATTTCTCTAAAAAGCCTGGAAGTTAGAAATTTATTTCTATTTTAGCATAGGTTTATGTTTTTTTTAAAATTAAAATTTTTAGCAATCTGTTCATTTGAAAAAGAATCAAAAATATGTTATATGCATTTACAAATGGGTGAGTTCTTCATCTAGCAGACTAAAGAGTTTAACATACTAAGAATTAAAAAATGATAAAGCCTCCTTCATAACAAAGTTCATAACCTTAAATAGGGTAATAATCAGATCAAGGACACTCTGATCAGATTGATAAAGAGGATTTTAGAAGGTGTTTTTTTACGTGTTGAAATAGTGAGAATAGGATCATTAATTATGGAAAAAATCCAAAAAAATAATTTTAGCGTAAATGAATACATTGTTTATCCAGCACATGGTGTTGGTAAAATTACTGCTGTTGAAAAAGAGATCATTGCGGGATATGATATGGAAGTTTTTGTAATTCTTTTTGAACAGGAAAAAATGACTTTAAGAGTTCCTGTCAGTAAGACACAAGCATGTGGTATGCGTTCTCTTTCAAATACTAAAACCATTCAAAGTGCTCTTAAAACTTTAAAAGGGCGAGCCAGAATTCGTAGAACCATGTGGAGCAGACGAGCTCAGAAATATGAAACAAAAATTAATTCAGGAAATCTTATTTCAATCGCAGAAGTCGTAAGGGATTTGCATCGCTCTGAGGATCAACAAGAGCAATCATATTCGGAACGGCAGCTATATGAAGCAGCCATAGATCGCATGGCAAGAGAAGTTGCTGCTGTTGAAAATATAGACCGGAACACAGCTATTGAGAAATTATCATGCTCACTTATAAAAGCAGCATAATTTTAAAATGCCTTTTTCAACTCATTTTTAGAGTCTCAAAGTAACTTTGTTATTTTGAGACTTTCTTATTTCTAAAACAAGCCAAATCTATTTTTATTCCAGTATCTATAATACGCATCACAGAAATGTTATTTCTTGTGAATAATTTTGATACGCATTTATGTTTAATTTGTGATAATTTATATCTGATTTTGATTAATAAAACTTATCTGGAATTAAAATGACAACTGAATCAGATTATATTAAATCAGCAACAAAAGCACCCTATCTTGACCAGAAAACAGAATTAGAGCTTGTCAATAAATGGTGTTTTCATCAGGATGAAAAAGCATTAAAAATATTAATATCAGCCTATATGCGACGTGCGCTTGTAATTGTTAATCGTTTTCGTCATTTTGATGTTGCATATTCAGATCTAATCCAAGAAGCAAGCCTTGGGCTTATGATTGCAGCCTATAAATTTAATCCTGAAAAAGGGGTACGATTTTCAACATATGCAGATTGGTGGGTAAGAGCCCAATTACAGGATTATGTTTTTCGTTATTGGTCAATTGTACGTGTTGGCTCAACTTCTGCGCATAAAAGTCTATTTTTTAATTTCAGATATTTACGCAATCGGCTTCAACAAGATCATAGCTCCCAATTAAGCCCTAAAAAAAAGCAGGAAATTGCTCAAAAACTAAATGTCAGAAATAAAGATGTCATACATATGGAAATGAGATTAAAGATTGCACATTTATCACTCAATACACCATTATCTAATCATACAGATGAAAATTGGCAAGATCAGCTCCCATCAAATTCATCTAATCCAGAAGAAGAAACAATAAAAAACCTGGATGATCCAAAACTCAAACAAGATTTGCAAAAAGCAATGGAAAGCCTGGATGATCGAGAATTTTATATTATTAAACACAGATATTTAGATGAGAGCAGACCAACACTTGCTATTTTAGGACAAAAATTAGCGATTTCCAAAGAACGTGTTCGACAATTGGAACAAAGAGCTTTGTTAAAATTAAAAACATTTCTTAAAAAGAAAAAAACGATACAATCTACTCTAGAACCTGCATAATAATAGAAACTAAAAACAGATCAGTTTATTTCCTGTTCTTATCCATTGAACTCTATAAAAACAAACCCGAATCTTGCCCTATTTAATCCTTATACAAAGACAACCAACCTATATAAATTAACTCTCTTAAAACAAATAAAGTATTCTTACTAAAAAGAGATTAGACTTTCACCTTTAAAAATAAATTCATTAAATATTTTATTTAAACCTCACCACAAACCCATAGTATAGTCACAGATCGAAATTACTTTAGAAAATAAATATAAATTATTACTATGATAAACTCAAAAATAGCGAAAGCACATATTAAATTCCAAACATTTTTAAACCAATCTGATTATTGATTAAAGCAAAACAGCGCGAGCAAACAATTTTTAATCAAAATCTCTTCTCATCAAACCCTTTATTATTAATCCTTATAGAATCCAGCTTTACACGATAGGCAAATTTGCTCTAAGATTTAATGAAAGAATAATCAGACGATCCAGCTTATCTATCATGTCCCTGTAGCTCAGTAGGATAGAGCATCGGATTCCTAATCCGGAGGTCACAGGTTCAAATCCTGTCAGGGACGCCAAGCTTTTAAAATATGTTTTTTCTTATAAATTTCATTTTAAACCGACCAATTATAAAACAGACATCATAATAAAAAATAAGCATTTTAAAATATAATTCTCAAATATGTTTGCTCTTATCTTGAAAGAAAAATATTTTGAAAGACAGGATATAAAAAGGAAATATAGAAATCATGTTTAAGATGGTCTAACTTCCTTGCTGATTTTCTAAAGAGTATTCATACATTTATATGAAATCCAAATATCAGACATTATATAAATTACAAATTTATTATTATTTAATTATAGCTTGATTTAATATTATTTAATCTGTTATACAATCACTAATTATAACTGGCATTATAGAGTAATAAAATGAAACATACACAAACTGCGTCAATGCAGAAAAATGCTGTTATCGGGAAATCAGCCTAGTATAGCCTATCTTTAAAAGAGCAAATATCTTATATAGAGCATGCTCCAGATCATCTAAAACTATTACTGGAACAATTTATTCATGATGGTGTTGTTGTTGTAAAAAATGCCCTTGATAAAAAATCTTGTCGAAAAGCACTTAACGCTTTTTACAAGCTTGTAAAAAACAATCAGAGTTTATTCAAAGGTTTTGCTAATGAATATGGATATTATAGCAGACTTGTTAATATCCATGCTGTTATACCAGAACTTCAGAAATTATTCACAGAAAATAAAGCAATCGAGCTGATTCAATATTTATTCCAATCCAAACCAAGTCTTTATACCTCCCTTTATTTTGAGCATGGCTCTGCCCAATCTACGCATCGAGATACTCCTTTTTTCTGTACAATACCCAAATATTTTTATCTTGGCGTTTGGACTGCTCTTGAGGACATAACTGAAAAAAATGGTGCCTTGAATGTCATTAAAGGAGGACATTTAAGACCTGATCCAGATCTCGAAAAAATTGTGCGTGGGAAATATAAAAATTTAAATGAAATTGCTTCCAATGATCCAGATTTATGGACAAAATATCAAGATGAAGTTTATAAAGACTGCATTAAGCATGGTCTTAAGGAAGAACAGGTTTTTGTAGAGGCAGGTGATACTATTATCTGGCATCCTCAGCTTCCACACGGAGGAAGCATGATTCAAGATCCGAGCCTGACAAGGAATAGTTTTGTTGTTCATACGACCCCAGCAGGCGTTCCAGTTTATCATATAGATATGTTTTTTAACGAATGTCAGCAGCCAAAAACAGATACAGACTGGAAATATCTAGAATATGACAATACTTATGTTCTTCAACATGATCAAATTGGAATTACACACGAAAAAGTTATAAACATAGAATCAATCCAAAATAAAACGTTATTTGAAGTTTTATTTTCAAGATGAGCGTGAAAAGAGTTTTTCAAATAAAAGAAATTCTAACAAAGATTAGAGCACATATTAGAGAAATTGAAATATCTAAGAATATCTCTCCAAGATTCGAAATATACATGCTATGAGATAAATAGTTTTTAATTTTCATTTTATCGTCATTCTTCTATAAACACTGTTTTCAATCAATTATAACTGTGCTAAACTTTTTTAGCACAGCTAATTTTAATCTTTTTATAACATTAACACCTATATTTATTGAATTTATACAGTTACGATTGCAGCTCCAAAGATTTCTGAAATCAGTGTCCCTATACTAGAAACATTCTCTATAATAGCTCCAGTATCTGCTGCTATTTCTTCAGGGTCAATATAAGTAAGTAAATTACTTGCTTCATCTATTTCTTCATCTGAAAGGAAAGAACTGACTTCTTCCAATAAGGTATCATCTGTGTTCTCAAAATATAAAGGAGGTGTTGTGTCAACTTCCTCAGATTCAATAGGTTGATCTTCCATTATTTGCCTTGGTATATGAGGCTCTTCGGCTTGTTCCTCCTGAGCACGTGCAAGATTTTCTCTTATTACTCTAAAATACTCAACCTGCTCTTGAGAATTTCCATTTTGAAACATTGTCATAATCTCTTGATATTCCTCTTCTTCAGTGATACCAGCTTGATTGAGAAGGTCTCGAAATTGCTGTTCAGAAGAAGCCGCTTCTAATGGTCTTGTTGATATACTTCCCTCTTCGACTTGTTCCTCCTGAGCACGTGCAAGATTTTCTCTTATTACTCTAAAATACTCAGCCTGCTCTTGGAGATTCCCATTTTGAAACATTGTCATAATCTCTTGATATTCCTCTTCCTCAGTGATACCCGCTTGATCAAGAAGGTTCTGAAATCGCTGTACAGGAGACTGAAACGCTAAATCATAATGGATCGTCGTCGCATCTTCACCAAAAAGACGAGCTTCTGTCTCACTATAAACTGGTGGAAGATCATTTTCAGCATAGAGAGTTTCTCTATAGACAGGAGGATGCTCATAAGGTGGAGGCAAATCATCCCAGATACTACTTTCTGTACCATCATAAGCAGGAGGAGCCAAAGGCAAACGCCCAGCTAAAGGGTGACTTACATTATTCGCTGAATCTGCTTCATTTACTTCTTCAATATCAAAAAAATTGGAAACTCTTAAATCAGGAGAATGATCATCTCCAATTCCAGCGATCAAAGAGGTCAGATCTAATTTAGAATGTGGGTCAACATTATATAATTGGTTTGTTTCACCTGTGTGAGAAACCACATCATAATGATTTTTAGAATCTTCTATATGAAATTTTTCTTCCATATCTACAAACATTTGTTTATGAAGCTCATAATTAAGTTCAGTTAATTTTTTAACGAGCTTATGAACAGATTCTTTTTTCACCAGACTGTCATATTCAGCATAATATTCCATATAAGCTTTATGAGCACTATTTGCTGAAATAGATTTCTCATCAATGATCAGATAAGTATCCAAGTCAGATGTGCCTAAGCTTATCATTTGTTCTGGATTAAATAAATTAATAAAATCAGATAAAGAAAGAGGATCAGGCTTTTCTGTAAAAACAGCATCACCGTCAAAATCTATATACTGAACACTATTTTTTTTCTCAATATCTTCAATTCTTCCATAATTCCAAAAACCTGTATTTGCCCAATTATAATCCCAAACAAAACCATAGCCTTTTTTATGAAAATATCCTTCATGATCACGATAATAAGAGCCTTCATCTAACTTACCATAATAAACACTTCCTCCACCAAATATATCTTCATAATAGGAATACCCATATCCCTTTGGAACATAGGTTTTTCCATCAATATCGAGATAAAATACTTTCTGGAATTTATAATAAAAATCACTTTCTAAAATTTCTTTAGAATGCTTCATTCCTGTATAAATATCTCTAAATTTAATAGTTATTTTCGGAGCATGTTTTTCATACGCTCTAATTAAATTAATATTTGCCATAAATAATCCTAAAATTAAATTTTAGGATTATTTAGCAAAAAAGCGGGTATAATAAAATTAAAACCATACTTTATTATAAATATAGGCTTAATTTTGTCGTTTTATGGAATATGGTTTTTTGATTGTTATTTCTTAAAAATAGAGTGTTTAATAAATCTTGATTCCTGGATTATATAATTTTCATACATGAAAATAAAAGCATAAATTAAACGTATTATGCGCCATCAATGAATGATCTCAAATGTAAATTTAAGAGCTGTCTCAGATTTATTATCATGAGAAAAACTCGATCGAGCAAAACAAGATAAAGTTTATTGCAAATATAACAGCAGGTTGTGCGGTCAAACGGGTTGGTACACATCACAAGAGACCGATCTATTCCCTTTAATAAGGATTTTGCGAAAGGATTATCTTATTTCCTGATATCTTAGATTATATTCACCGTATCAAATAGTGCAGACAATCTCATAAAGCTTTTAAGAATGGTGTGAAATTGATGAGAGGAGTTTTGGCAGTGTTTGCAAAGCTCAACATGCAAGAAGTATGGCAGACAAAGAATCGTTTTTAGGTTTCTAAAGTGCAGGTATAGGGTGTATATGAAGATAATCTATGAGATCGCTTCAGTCAGTCAGACATTTACGCCTATTATTGAACGCAAAGGGGATCTGGAATCACATTATTTATACGGATTGTTTGGATATTATGCGTTGGGTCTAAGAGGTTTTAAACACTCTTTTTTGTATCACTCATTTAAAGCTGTTTGCAAAAAAGCATTATTACATCAACATTTTAAAAGCAGAGCAAATGCTCCATAAATGCTAAACTTAAACGTGTTCCCAAAGAAAGCATTTGGGATTCTTGAAGAAATAATATGCTTGGCAGTTTAAAACCAAAAACGCAATTGAAACCAATAAAAGAACAGGATAAGCAATATATCAATTAATTAAATGGAACAGCCCCTTATTTCTAATCAACCCTTAAAGACAAAACCCTATTTAAATTAGAATGCATTTTGATACTTCCCTAACTGCAGTTATTCCTTCAGAAAAAAGACGCGTATTACTACAAAATCCATGCAAGGCATGCTTATATTCCTTGTAAACAACTGGAATTCCTGCAGATTCCAAATGCTTGGTATACACTGATCCTTCCGTTTTTAATGGATCTCTTCCACAAGTGATAATATAGGCTGGAGCTAGTCCTGTTAAATCCATTTGAAATAGCGGAGACACTCTTAAATCATGAGCTTGTGCTTTTGTGTTCAAATACAAATCTCTAACCCGGGTTAAAATCATATTTCCTCCCAGGAATCGAATGATTGACTGTTTTGAGCCTTTTAAGTCTTGAAGCTGTAATAAAGGATAGATTAAGATTTGATATTTTATTTTTCGTCTAAAGGTTTGTGCCATTACAGCTGCGATCCCGCCACCTGCAGAATCTCCTGCCAAAAGAATGCGTTTTTGATCTATTAAAAAGGCTTCCTCTCCTGTTTTAAATAGGAAAGATAAAACGGTTTCTGCATCTTCAATCGCAGCTGGAAATTTATGTTCAGGAGCTAATCGATACTCAATTGATAAAACACGCACTTTAGAAAAATGCGCTAACCGCCTGCATAATCCATCATGGGTATCCAGATTCCCAACAATATATCCGCCTCCATGAAAAAAAACAATTCCCGCACTTTTTTGATCTTTTTCAATCATGACAGGCGTATAAAGCCTGGCTGGTATTCTATGCTGTTGCGTTTTAAATTTAATCTGTTGAACCCTTTTCATTTCAGGGCCTTTTTTATCTGTTTGAATCGTTAGACGATTAAATTCTTTTCTGAAAAACTTTATTTGTTCAGTTGTTAGGCTAAGATTCAAATTTTTTAAATTAACCTGTTTAAGAAAGCGATTAAAATTACCTGTCAAACTTTATCCAGCCTTTCTGAGCATTCTTTTTTCAAGATAAAAAATATCTAACATTATACCATTTTCTGAAATTATTTTCTATTTTATTCCTATCTTATCTCTGTTTACTAAAAATGTATTTTTCCATCCATGATTTTTTGATAAACTTCTTTATCCAAAAGGTTATAATGCATATTTTCAAACTCAAAATAATAAATCGGATCTTCGGTTAAATCAGGATTAAATCCTTCTTTGACTAAATGATTTTTTTGGTATTTAAATGTTGCAGTCGTTTCACTTTTTCTTTGAAATCGTAAAAAAATAGGCCAGCTATACATTGGCAATTGTGATTTTACAATAGAAATGAAGATTGTTAAATCTATGGAAGGCTCTGCAATAATAGACGCCATACCAGCCCGCCCTTCTGTGTCTGGAACCAAAACACCATAAACAACAGCCTGTTCAATGCCTGGTACAGATAATAACACTTTTTCAACTTCACTCGTTGCAACATTTTCAGCTTTCCATCTAAAAGTATCTCCAATCCGATCTATAAAATAAAAATAACCTAAAGAATCCTGCTTCATTAAATCGCCTGTTCTAAACCATAAATCTCCTTTTTTAAATGCATTTTTTAAACATTTTCTGTTTGTATCTGTTTTATTTCCATATCCTTCAAAACTAAACCTTGAATCTGTTTTTTTTATTTCACCAATTACCTCACCTATTTCATCAGATCCAGCTTTAATACAAAATCCGTGCTTATCTTTATATAATTGATCTTTCTCTACATCATATTTAACAATCTCAACATTAAATCGATGTTTTAGATAAAATGGAATTCGACCAACGGCTCCAATTCTTCCATCAACATTGACCAAAGAGACATTCCCTTCTGTTGCTCCATAAAATTCTATAATATTTTTAATTTTGAACCGATTAATAAACCTTTTCCAGATTTCTGATCTCAACCCATTTCCCATCATACATCTGATATGATGTTTTGTTTCATTTTCTGACGGTGGAGCAAGTGTTAAAAAACGACAAATTTCTCCAACATACATAAATAGACTCGCTTTATATGCAACTGCTTCATCCCAGAATTTTGAAGCAGAAAATTCTTTTCTGATAATTACACTTCCTCCAACCGTTAAAACGGAGCCAATTCCACACAAGCCTCCCGTTGCATGATAAAGAGGTAATACCATTAACATTCTATCTTTTTTTGTTGCTTTAGACATGGCTGAAAACGCATGCATATAATTTTGCGCACGCATATGGGTAATCAATGCAACTTTAGGCAATCCTGTTGTGCCACTTGTAAACAATTTCAAGATTTTATCTTTTGCTGTCATTTTCTGACGTAACGCCCGATCAGGCCTTTCTGTTTTTTGCTGTTGAATTGCCCATTCGAAATTTTGGGTCTGTTTAACCTCTGCCCCTAATATCCAAACTTTTGGTTTTTTTATCAGCTGAGCTTCTATTTTTTGATAGGTTTTTAGTAAAGAGGAATCAATAATAATCAAATCAGATTTAGAAATATTAATACAATGCAATAAAGCATCCCCAATCAACTGGTTATTAATCAAGGCACTAATAATTCCAAGTTTAGATAAACCAAACCAAATCGCAACATATTCCCATCGATTAGGTAAGTATAGCGCAATGGTTGAACCTGCACGAATTCCTTCAGCATGAGCCCAATTGGCTGTTTGATTGGCATAATATTCAAATGTCTGATATGTTATTTTTTGTTGATCATCATAAAAAGCAATCTGATCTGAATATTGATCAACACTCTGTTCTAAATCATCTATCAAAAGATAATGAGAGTTAGGTTTAATCCTTCTTATGCGAAAAAGTGTTCGCAATACATTCTTAAGATAACGAAACTCTCTAATAACTGATTTTATGAATGGCATTAAAAACTCCTGAAATCAGACATTTATAGGACAAAGCTTATACAAACACAGGCACGATATATTATATATGTATATACCTATTGTTTATTTTTCAAAAGAGTTTTTAACAAATATTATTTGAACGAACGAATACTCATAATTCTTACTCAAGCATTCAAGATATAAAAATCTAAATGATTTTATTTTTAATCCATATATTTTAAAGAATATTTTATTGATCGGATTTTGAAGA
>CBCYMI010000003.1:0-68721 GCA_965183855.1 Maricaulaceae bacterium
AAGACTTATTTCAATTTCATTAAAGAGGCTTTCTTTCTTTCCTTCTTCTTCTTCAGCTAATTCCATGAATTCTATCAGGTCAGATAAATCCTTTTCTATTTCCTTAATTTTATTATAAACTTGCTCAAGATTATTCATTTCTTGCATGGATTTTCTGGCCTGTTCTGGATTCGACCAAAAATCTAGCTCCTTGCTTTGTGAGTTAAGTTCTTCAATTTTCATCTCAATATGATCATAGTCAAAGACGCCTCCTTAACCTATGACAAGACTGTTGAATATCATTAATAACAGATTGAAAATTAGTACTCATTTTTATCTCTTTTCAGCCATTATTGAGTATAAACAAGAATATAATAGATAAACTGGGCTTTAAAATATCGTTTTTAAATTCATAAAGTTATATCTAAACTCAAATATAGAATATTTAATGCTGATTTTACCAGAAAATTCAGTAAAGCCCATCCAGTTCTTGCTCTTCTTTTTGTTCTTCCTCTTGATCGGACAAATCAGGTTTGTTTTTATTGGACGGATCCGACGAATTGTCAAGAGAACCTGGCTGATTTATATCCTGGTCTGTTCCTGGTTCAAACAGATCATAAATAGCATCATTAGAATCAGAAGAAAGTAAGGCTTCCAAATCTTGCTCTTTACTTTCTACAGATTGATTTTCTCCAAATTTTGGCTCTGTACCAGGATGAAAGGCTTCCAAAATCGTATCTTTTGAACCGATTACAGATAATTCACCCGTTTTAATATTAATCGGAACAAACCTAACACCAGATGGGACACGAAAAGGTTGATCTAATTTATTTTTTAATGCTGATTTCATAAAGTCTCTAAAGATTGGCGCAGCCACACGTCCGCCTGCCTCCCCGTTTCCTAAAGAAGCAGGTTGATCAAAACCAATATATACACCTGCAACAAGATCAGGAGAAAATCCAATAAACCAGGCATCCTTGTAATCATTGCTGGTTCCTGTTTTTCCAGCCAGAGTTTTGTTAACAGAGCGAACAATTCTTCCTGTTCCTCTATCAACAACCCCCTTTAACATCCAAACGGTCTGAAAAGCTGTCACTGGATTAATAATTTGCTCTCCTGTTTTTTCCAATACTGGAGGAGACAACTCATTTTCCCATTCAATTGAATGACACATATTGCACTTTCTTTTATCATGAATATAAATTGTCTTTCCAAAAAGATCCTGTATACGATCAATCATTGTCGGCTCAATCATTTTTCCATTATTTAATAAAACACCATACGCCGTTACCAATTTTAACAAACTGGTTTCAACGGCTCCCAATGCGATAGAAGGGACAGGAATAAGGGAGTCATAAAGCCCAAAGCGTTCTCCATATTGTGATATAGGCTCAAGTCCGATATCATTTGCTAGTCTTACAGTCATGATATTTCTTGATTTTTCCAATCCTGTACGTAATGTTGACAAGCCTGAATATTGATATGAATAATTTTTTGGAATATATACTTTTCCTCCACTCTCCTTTACAAAAGGGACATCTAGAATTTTAGAAACAGGTGTATACCCATGATCCAGCGCACTGGCATAAACAAAAGGCTTAAAAGCAGATCCTGGTTGGCGTTTTGCCTGTGTTGCCCGATTAAATTGACTTAAACTAAAACTATAGCCACCTATCATAGCCAATATTCTCCCAGTATGAGGGTCAAGAGCGATTAAAGCTCCATTTGCTTTAGGAATTTGTTCTAAAGCAAATGTTGAATATGTTTTTAAATCAGGTTTAAATTTCTTTTCTGTAACAAAAATCACATCTCCTTTTGAAAGAATTGATTCTGGCTTGAACCGAGTGCCTTTTTTTTCAGCCCCTGAAGAAATCCATAAATATCCTTTTTCTGGAATTATTCCCTTTTGTCCATCTGAAAAGCCAATTTCTATCTGATAGTCTGAAAACCCAAGTACAACTGCTGTCCTCCAGTTTTCCATTCCTGTTTTTAAATCTAACTGGGAAAGAGTTTGTGACCAGGAATCATTAAGCGCAATTCGATCAACAGCTCCTCTCCAGCCATGCCTTTTATCATAGGTTAACAATCCATCTTGCAAGGCTTTTTCTGCCATAATTTGTAACTTTGTATCAAGTGTGGAACGAATAGATAGCCCACCATCATACAAGGCTTGTTTGCCATACATTTCAATAATTAATCGTCTGATTTCTTCTACGAAATATGAAGCAGACCTGTACTTTCTTCCCTGTAATCTTCTGTGTGCAATCAGAGGATCTGCTTTAGCTTGCTGTGCTTGTTGATCACTAATATAATGATTTTCTTCCATTTCAGAAAGCACCCAGTTCCGTCTGGCAAGAGCCTTTTTCATATTATGTTCAGGCTCATAATTATAAGGACCTTTGGGAAGGGCTGCCAAGAAAGCCATTTCTGATATTGTAAGTTGATCAAGAGATTTATCAAAATAATTTAATGCAGCAGCTGCAACACCATAGGCTCTACGTCCCATATAGATTTCATTAAGATATAACTCAAGTATTCGATCCTTTGTATATGCTTTTTCAATACGGCGTGCAATAAACAACTCACGAATTTTTCGATCTAGATTGCGTTCACTTGTCAATAAGAAATTTTTTGCTACCTGCTGCGTAATCGTAGATCCACCCACCAGTCTTTTACCTGAAAAAACATTTCTGAGATTGATTAAAACAGCTTTTAAAATACCTGGATAGGAAATTCCATTATGATCATAAAACCCTTTATCTTCAGCAGAAATAAAAGCAGAAATCACCCCCTCTGGAATAGAGTCAATTGGAACATAAATTCGATGCTGTTCTGCAAACTCGGCAATTAATGCTCCATTTCCTGCATGAACTCGGCTCATAACAGGAGGGCGATAATCAGCCAATTCCCGGTAATCTGGCAAGTCTTTAGTAATCTTTATAACATAAACAGCTAATAAGATTAGTAAAACAACAAATACTCCCAAGCCAAATAATGCAAGTTTTAAGCCTAGTCTATATAATTTCTGAAACATGAATAACGATATTCTCTATATAATCATTTTGTTTAGATTTATTAATAACAATATAATTCAATTTAGTAAATTTAATATTTGTCAATATATTCTTTCCAAAGATAACTTTTTATCAAATATATCCCCTTATCAAAATACTTTCTAGTAAGGGATTTATATTATTTCTCTTTATAAAATATATTGCTTTCTGATTTGAAAATAGAGTTTGTTCAAAACAATCAAACCTTCTATTTTTCTACATTCATTATCTTTTAGAAAATTAGTTTGAGGTTATATAATGCTGTTTTTGTGACTTGAAATATTGATCAATTGCCTTTTTAATCGCTTGCATTAGTTTTTTTCTATGTCTTTTGGAAGTCAGGTTTATTTCATCTTTTCGATTGCTTAAAAATCCCATTTCAATCAATACAGCAGGAACATCTGGGGCCAATAAAACATAATAGCCTGCTCTTCGATGAGTATTCCTCAAAACAGGTGTCACACTTTTTAATTCAGAAATAATATATTCTGCCAGATTTGCAGATGAGGTTTTGGTCTCTCTTTGCGCTAAATCAACCAATATATTAGAAACCTCATTTGAATGACCTTTTAAATCTACATCCAATATCCAGTTTTGTTTTTCCAGTATTTTTTTTGCTCTTTGTTTTGCGCGATTGGAAAGTGTATAAACAGAAGCCCCCCTTAGCTCTTTCGAATGCATACTATCCGCATGAAGAGAGACAAATAAAGAAGCATTGTTTTGTCTAGCAATTGCGACACGATCATCTAAAGACATATATCGATCATTTGTTCGTGTTAAAATCACTTTATAACGTTTTGTTTTTTCCAATTGCTTTTTTAACTCATACGCAGCTATTAGTGTAATTTTTTTTTCTTTTACTTTCCGCCCTCTGCTAATTGCACCTGGATCATTCCCACCATGCCCTGCATCAATCACAATAATGGGTTTAGAGGAGAATAGAGTTCTTTTTTTTTCTGGTTTTATTTTTTTTGCTGGTTTCTTTGCTGGCTTTAAAGAAGAGCCAGCTTTAATTGATTGCGCATTTGCTATTTTTTGACTTTCCCAGATTATTTTTTTAGAATTCTTTTTTTGTTTAAAATCAATAACCAATCGATAATATGGATGGTTTTTATCTGGAGATAATTGCACAGGCTTAATAATGTCTACATCCGATGATAAATCAAAAACAAAACGTGCCTTATTATTTTTTGAGATTGCATGACGAATTTGTTTGATAAACTGATATCCTTTAAGATAGTGCTGACCATTTTTTTCTTTTTCTGGTTTCAGTTTAATGGTTAGACGATTGGTATCTAGAACATATCTAAAGGGAGCCTGATCAATATAACCTGTTTTAAAATCAAGTTTTTGATCTGTTTCCATAACAACGCGCAAACCATCATGATGCAAGCCATATCTGATATTAACCAGATTTGCAGACATTCCTGTTACGGCTTGCATTAACAGCCAAACGAAACTTAATCTAAAAATTATGTTAAAAAAAAGCTTATTATAAATCATAATTATCTAACTTCTCAACAGTTTCATTACTAAAAAGTTAATTGATATGTTTAAAATGTCTGCTATGTCCTAAAATAGTGTAAAAATTTGTTAGTTTTTTTATGCTCTAATTAAAATAAGGAATTCTGACTATATAAAACAAGCAGATAGGTATAAAAAAGAGGCAAGAAAAGTTTTTTACCCCTTGATTGATTTAAGAATAAAGCATATGCCTATTTTATAGATTACCCAATATTCCCGAAAATGGAGAAGGGAATATGATGAAAAACAAATGATTAGTACAGAAAACAGAGTCACTAATTTAAAAATTGAACAGTAGAAATTAGACAAGAGAATCATAATGCATTGTATCAAAAAATATTTTTTACAAGATTATACGTCAATGGATACAGATGCATTTTATTATTACTACTCAGCATTTATTCCAGATTTTAAATCTATTAATTATCACAGATTGGAAAAGCTGAGTGTCGGAGATTATAAAAATGTTAAGAAAAATGCTTATAGATGCAGCTTATCCAGAGGAAACAAGAGTTGCTATTATTAATGAACAAGGGAAAATAGAAGATTTTAATTTTGAAAATCATAACAAGAAACAATTAAGAGGGGATATTTATCTTGCAAAGGTATCAAGAGTAGAGCCATCTCTTCAAGCTGTTTTTGTAGAATATGGTGGCAATCGGCAAGGGTTTTTACCTTTTAATGAAATTCATCCTGATTATTATCAAATTCCATATGAAGATCGAGTCAAAATTTTAGAAGAAGAAGCCCTGCACGCTTCAGAAGATGAAGAAATAGAAGAGATAGAAAAACCAAAAGAAACACTCGACCCTGACCTAAAAATAGATGAAACGCTTAATTCAGATCTTAATTTAGAAGATGAAGAAATAGAAAATACAGCTCGAAACCGTCATAAAGTCTTAAAAAACTATAAAGTACAAGAAGTCATTAAACGCAGACAAATTATTCTTATACAAGTTGTCAAGGAAGAAAGAGGAAATAAAGGAGCCGCGCTTACAACCTATATATCTTTAGCTGGACGCTATTGTGTGTTAATGCCAAATACGCCAAGAGGCGGTGGCGTTTCCAGAAAAATAACAAATGCAAATGACCGAAATAAACTTAAATCAACCATTCAAGGATTAAATGTCCCAAACGGTATGGGATTAATCATCAGAACAGCAGGCTCAAAACGTACAAAAGCTGAAATCAAACGTGATTATGACTATCTTATGAGACTTTGG
Organism: Maricaulaceae bacterium; assembly: GCA_965183855.1. Taxonomy (GTDB): domain Bacteria; phylum Pseudomonadota; class Alphaproteobacteria; order Caulobacterales; family Maricaulaceae; genus CBCYMI01. The sequence goes on from CBCYMI010000003.1 coordinate 5,780, forward strand.
CATACAATTCGTGAAAATACTTTAAAAGCCGTAGCTCCAACATTAATTCACGAAGAAGGCAGTTTAGTAAAGCGTGCCATTCGAGATCTATATGATCGCAGTGTAGGTCTAATTCTTGTTGAGGGAGAAACGGCTTACAAGGAAGCAAAAACATTTATAAAAATGCTGATGCCAAGTCATGCCAAAAAAGTACAACCTTATATCCGTACAAATGCGCTTCCAATTTTTTCAGAATATCATCTGGAAGAACAATTAGATCTTATTTTCAACCCAGTTGTTCCTCTTGAATCAGGCGGATATCTTGTTATTCATCATACAGAAGCATTAATTGCTATCGATGTTAATTCTGGACGTTATACACAAGAAAGAAATATTGAAAAAACGGCTCTTAAAACGAATCTTGAAGCTTCTGTAGAAATTGCAAGACAAATGCGTCTTAGAGATCTTGCAGGATTGATTGTTATCGATTTCATTGATATGGAAGAAATAAAAAACAACCGTACAGTTGAGAAAAAAATTAAGGATACGCTTAAAAACGATAGAGCACGCATTCAAATTAAAAATATTTCCCCTTTTGGTTTAATGGAAATCTCACGTCAAAGAAGACGAGTAGGTATTTTTGATTTAACCAGTGAAACTTGTGAACACTGTCAAGGAACAGGTTATATCAGGTCAGAAGCACCAAGCGTTTTAAGAGCACTAAGAGAATTAGAAAAACAAGCCATTCAGCAAGAAAATCAGGTTTTATATCTTAAAGCAAATCATTCCATTACTTTAAATATTCTGAATGAAAAACGGAATAGACTTAGCGAAATAGAAACCCGTTATCATGTGACAATAAAAGTAGAAATTAGCACTGATTTAGGATTTAAAGGTTATTTAATTAGCTCAGATAAAAATTTAAAAAATAAGTCCATAAATCATTTGAAAGATAAAAGGGAAAACCTTGAAAACACTCAGCATTCATCACATTCTATATATAAAAAGCAACCAAAAAGAAACAAACACAGCACAGCAGATCAAGAATATAAAAGAAACACATTCAATCCAAATCAGAAATCTAGAAATAAAAAACAGACAAAGAGAAAACAGGGAAATAGTATAAATCAACCAAAACTTAATATAGAAAAACAAATCATGTCAGAACCAGAAGGCATGAAAATATTAGATGATTCTGCCTATAATAAACTAAACTCTCAAGAAACCAAAGCAAAAACAGCGCTTGATGAGCGCTCTGAAACAAAAGTAAAGTCAAAAAAACAAACAGCTAAAACCAAAACAATAAATCAAAAACAACCCTCTAATTTTGCACTAAAATCGGAGCCAAAAGAGATTAAAACAAAACAAGAAGTAATAGAAGAAACATTGAAACAACAGACACCTATTTCTCCAAAGAAAATACAAAAAAAAGCTGTCGAGTCTAAACCTAAAACAAACTCAAGCAAACGAATGGTTCGAAATAGAAAAAATACTCAGCTAAAAGAAAACGAAATTTCTGTAGATAACGCAAAAATGGCTCAAAACAAGCAGAATACACTGGAAAAAGGAAATACAAATTCTTCAGAAAAAATAAAAATGGCGCAAAACAGACCAAATACACCGAAAAAAGGAAATACAAATCCCTCAGAAAAAACAAAAATGGCGCAAAACAAACCAAATATACCGAAAAAAGGAAATACAAATTCCTCAGAAAAAACAAAAACAGCCCAAAGCAAGCAGGATAATACTCAGTTAAAAGAAGAAACAAACCTTCATAAAATACCCATTCCAAAAAACACAAAGAAAGATCAAAAGCCTCCTAAAAAAGGATGGTGGCAAAAAGGATTTTAAAGATTATGTATAAGTTTAGATATTATCAGATTGTTTTATATTTATTAATCGTTTTTTTTATAAATTTTCTGATAGTATCGTCTGCCTTATCCAAAGGGTTAACTATCATCCGAGATGCAGAAACAGAAGAACTTCTTCAAAAATATACAAATCCCATTCTTGAAGCGGCCGAGCTAAATAAGAATCATGTTGGATTATATATTATTGGAAGTAACGAATTAAATGCGTTTGTTTCACACGGACAAAATATATTTATCTATACAGGTTTAATTCTGGCAACTGAAACACCCAATGAACTTAAAGGGGTGATTGCTCACGAAACAGGACATATTGCAGGCGGACATTTAGCACGTTCAAATAAAGCTTTATCAGCAGCAACAGGGGTTGGTTTAACAACTCTTGCTATTGGTCTTGCAGCTGCTTTATTAGGAAGCCCTGGTGCAGCAATTGCTATTTTGGGCTCAGCCCCACAATTTGCATCCATTAATCTTGCCAGCTATACAAGAATACAAGAATCAAGCGCAGATCAGGCAGCTCTTGATTATTTAACTCTATCGGAACAATCCGGACAAGGATTATTGGATTTTTTTAATACTTTCAGATATCAAGAGCTCGTCTCAAATAGCCGTCGTTACCAGTATTTCAGATCACACCCTTTATCGTCTGACCGTATTGCAGCCTTACAGCAAAAATTAAAACAAAGTCCTTTTAAGAATCGAAAAGATACAGATTCAGAACTTAAGGAATTTGAAATTATTAAAGCAAAATTATACGGATATATCCGTACACCTCAAGAAACATTTCAAACCTATCCAGAAACAGATCAATCTATTAAAGCATATTATGCTCGTACATTTGCCTATTTAAAAATGGGAGATAAAAAACTTGCACTAAAAGAAATTAATATATTGATTTCAAAAAACTCTCAAAACCCTTATTTTTATGAAACAAAGGGGCAAATTTATTTTGAAACTGGTCAAGCAAAACTTGCAATAAAATCATATGAAAAAGCGGTTTCCTTAAAACCTAATTCAGCTTTGTTAATGATTTCACTTGCTCAGGCATTATTGGCAGACGATTCAAAACAGCATGCAAAAAGAGCGATACAACTTTTAAATAAAGCGCTTGAAATTGAAAAAGAAGATTCAATGGCTTGGTACCAATTATCTATTGCTTATGAGGCATTAAAAAAGACAGATTTGGCAAAACTTGCGATTGCCGAACAAGCTTTTGCATTAGGAGACTTTAGACGCGCAAACATATTTGCAAATCGAGCGAAATCATTGCTTGACAAAAATACATCTCATTGGCTAAGGGCAAATGATATCATCATTATTACAGATCTTAAACTAAAGCATAAAAAAAACCAACAATATCAGAAATAATCTATTTACAGGAATTTACTATGAAATTTAAATCTTTAAACTCAATATATATCTTATTTGTTTTTTGTTTTTCATCAATTATGGCATATTCTCCTGCTCTTTGTGCGAATATAAAAATTAAAACCACAGCCTCTTCTTTCAAACAATCTGCACGTAATATTCTTCCTGAAAACATAGCTCAGATTTCCTATTATACAAAACAAACAGATAAAAAAGATATAAATCAGGAAAAACCGACTTTGAAAAAACAAAAAGCAAACCCTTTATATTATGATCAGGAAGATTATAAGGTTGGACCAGATCATGCCAAGGTAAAAATTATAGAATTTTTCGATTATAATTGTGGATATTGTAAAATTTCTTCAAATTGGGTTTATGATATAATCAAAAAATGCCCGAATGATGTTCAGATAATCTTTAAAGAATTGCCTATTTTAGAACAAAAAACACATTCTTCCAAACTCGCCGCAAAAGCTGCTTTAAGTGCTGGAAAACAAGGAAAATATTATCCCTTTCATCTTGCCTTAATGAAACATAAAGGAAAAATTACCAAAGCATTTCTTGAAAAAACAGCACATGAGCTTGACCTAAACCTCGAACTATTCCTAAAAGAAATGGAAAACCCAGAACTAACCGCTTATCTTGATCGCACATTCGAGATTGCAAAAAAGCTTGAAGTTTCTGGTACTCCTTTTTTTAAAATTAATTCTCGGACGGTCAAAGGAGCCAATATCCAGATGTTGAATTCATTCTTAAATATGGAACTTGATCAACAAGATAAGAGTAATTAAATTTTACTGTTTAATCTTGAATATAATCAGGATGCTTTCTGATACGAAAGATTATATTCCAAATGATTCTGGAACATTGAAAAATAGGATCTCAATGTTCCAGATAAACAATACGTATAGCTGAACTCTCAAATAATCTGTATCTATTCAGTTAGAATTTCAATTAGAACTCTCTTCTATCCCTCCCCAGAGAATAATGATAAACTTTAGCACCCATAATAATTACTCTAAAATAAATAGAGAATTTTTATGGAATAAGAATATAATATTTCTTTGTCAAGAACTTATAAATATAATACTTTTATAAAATAAACATGTCATAAACTTTTATTTATATAAAAAATTAAAAAATATTATTATTTTTTTTTATAACCATGTGAGTATTTAAAATATAAATTATAAATATATTTTATATTTTTATTAGTTAAATTAGTTAAATCAGATCATCATATTAAACAACCAAAAGCTTTAAGGGCTGTTCCATTTAATTAATATATTGTTTGCTTCATTATTTTATTGGTTTCAATTACATTTTTGGTTTTGAAGTGTTAAACTGCCAGACACATTCCCTCAAGAAACTCCAAAATGCTCTTGAGGCTACACTCTTGAATTTTGCGCTTATCGTATTTGCTCTGATTCCAAAATTTCTCAATTGCGTTAATGTGATAATGCTTTTCTGCAAATAGCTTTGACTGATTGATACAAGCATTGCTTAAAACTGCTCACATCCAATGCATGATACCCAAACAATCCGTATAAACAATGCGATCTTTGCGTTCAATAATGGGCATTAAATCTTATTTGAGTTATATCATGGTATACACCTCATACCCACACTTTAGCAAAGCACAAAAACAACCCCTTTCTTGCCACATCTTTTACATGCCGAGCTTTGCAAACACTGCCAAACATCTCTCATCAATTTCAATCTCACTCCCGAAACTTTTATGAGATTCTGGCTTTATTTGAAAAGCAATCCTTTCGTAAAATTGTTGAAAGAAATAGAGCGGTCTCTTGCGATTTATATCAACCCGTTCGGTTACACAATATGTTGTCATGCCCGAAACAATAAACGTTTCTATCAGCTCGCTTTGTTTAAAATCTGCTCTTTCTCATACCTCCTCAGATAACAAATCTCAGTTATCTAGAACAGCTCCAAACTTTAAATATATCAAAAAACACAATTATGATATAATATATGATAAAATAGAAGTAAGTTTCAGAATTTGAAAAATACGTATTTTATTATAATTAACCGATCGAATCTGTTTTTTCCGATCGTTTAAATACATATAAAAGAGATAAAAATAATTTGAGAAAATAAATATTATTTCAAATAATCTGAAATATAATCAATCAAACGCTTTGTTAAAGAATGTCTACGACTTGTATCTGACCATATAGCATAAATTTCCAAATCAGGCATAGAGTATGAATTTCGTTATTTTATACCTCAATATGGAATATTGGAAGGAAAAGCAACAGGCTCTGCAAATGCTATTTTATTAGCTTATTGGATTGACAGAATAAAACAGTCTTTCTTTCGATCATTACAATTATCACCAGATAGAGCACTTCATTTAGGTAAATTTCATAATAACAAATTATGGATTAGTGGTCGTATTATTGATTTTTCCCAAAATATCAAATAAACTAAGAGAGGGTGTACATGCAAAATAAAAAAGAAATACTTATAACAGACTTTCTGTCTATTCGTAAAAACAGTGAGAAATTCACAGTGGATTTACAAATAGAGGATTATGGTCTGCAAGCTATTACAGAAACCAATCCTGCAAAATGGCATCTTGCTCATACCAGCTGGTTTTTTGAAACCTTTTTACTTAACCCTTTTTTACCAAATTATAAATGCTTTCATCCTGAATATGAAACCTTGTTTAATTCCTATTATGCTCTCATTGGAACGCCTTTTGAACGTTCAAAGCGTGGATTATTATCAAGACCCGTTGTTAAGGAAGTTTATAAGTATAGAACTTATATTACAGATCATGTTCCAATCCTTCTTAAACACGTGTTTAATGATGAGATCGCAAACAGATTAGAACTTGGAATTCAGCATGAAATGCAGTACCAAGAATTATTTTTTACAGATATAAAATATAATTTTTTCCAAAATCCACTTAGACCAACCTATAGAGAACTTACAAAACCAAACATCAAATTTTCTAAAAACAATACAGAAGATTGGCAAAGTTTTCCAGCCAAGCTCATTCAATGTGGAATCCCTGATACCTCAACAGAGTTTCACTTTGATAATAAAACCCCCTCTCATCCAGTCTGGCTACAACCCTTTGCAATTCATAAAACACTAGTTACAAATGCTCACTATCTAGAATTTATAGAAAATGATGGATATTCAAGACAGGAATTATGGCTCAGTGATGGGTGGGATTTTATTCAAGAAAATCATATCAACGCCTCTTTATGTTGGGAGAAAAATGAAAAAGAATGGAATATGTTTACATTAACTGGCATGCAGTCTGTCAATCCTAAATCACCTATTTGCCATGTAAGCTATTATGAAGCAGATGCATTTGCTCGCTGGAAAAACTGCCGACTACCAACAGAATTTGAATGGGAACATGCCACCACAAGCTTGCCTGTTCAAGGAAAAGATTTATCCTCTGATATCCTCCATCCAATTCCTACAAAATCAGGGGATAATCTATCACAATTTTACGGAGATGTCTGGGAATGGACTTCAAGTGCCTATAGCCCCTATCCTGGATTTCGACCCAATAAAGATGCTATTGGAGAATATAATGGTAAATTTATGAGCAATCAATTTATACTTCGTGGTGGCTCTTGTGTTACTCCTAAAAAACAAATACGCAAAACATATCGTAATTTTTTTCCACCGAATACTCGTTGGCAATTCTCAGGCATTCAACTTGCAAAGAATATTTCAATATGACAAAAGCAAGCATCACCAAAATTCAAAATGAAATTCTGGCAGGATTGTTAGCATCTCAAAAATGGATTTCTTCTAAATATTTTTATGATGATTATGGCTCCGCATTATTTGAAAAGATTACATGCCTCCCTGAATATTATCTGACCAGAACCGAAGCCTCTATTTTAAACCATTATACACATGAAATTGCAGCGTGTTTTGAAAAAGAAGCTATCATTATTGAGCCTGGTGCAGGAAACTGTACAAAAATCAGACTCCTTATCCCCACCATTAAACCAAAAGCCTATATTGCACAGGACGTCTCTGCAAAACTCTTAAATAAATCCATTCAAAATCTTAAATCTGAATTTCCAGAACTTAGTATCATTGGTATTATTGGAGATTTTCTGCTTCCTATTAAACTTAAACAATCTTTTAAAAACAATAAAAAATATGTTTTTTATCCAGGTTCTACAATTGGAAATTTTTCTATACAAGACGCAATTTTATTTTTAAAAAGCATGCGAGCATTAATTGGTTCCAATGGAGGATTATTATTAGGTGCTGACCTTTATAATAAAGATATCCGAATATTGGAAGCGGCGTATAATGACGCTCAAGGCGTTACAGCTTCATTTAATTTAAATATTCTTAATCATATCAATACTTATCTCGATCAAAAAATTCGATTGGAGAATTTCAGACATTATGCATTTTATAATAAATCCAAGAAATGTATAGAAATGTATCTGATTTCAAAAACAAATCATGAGTATGAGATTTTAGGAAATAAAATTACGTTTTCCAAAAATGAACCCATTCATACTGAAAATTCTTATAAATATGGTAAGAAAGAGATTGAAAGCATGGCTCATACATCCAGTTTTAAAATAAAGCGATTTTGGAAAGATAAACGTAACTTATTCAGTGTCAGCTTTTTAAGTGCGGTATAATTACAAATCCAATTTGAAAAAATACATATAATTTCTATCTTATGAGAAGAAGATTTGAGCCTTTTTGATCCTAAACTTAGCTAATCAGATTCTTCTAAAGAATTGGAATCTGCAATCTCTAAAAAGCGGGTTTTTACTTCAGGAAGATTCCATTTTATTTCAGTTGCGGAATCTGGAGCTGAATAAATATTGCGTGCAATTTCATAGTCTTGTTTATTAAAAATATGGTAAAAAGGTAATGTGAACTCTAAATCATATTGATCAAATTTACTAACAGGGTTAAATATTTTTCTATAACTTTCTTTATCTGTCCCATTCATGTTTTTCTTTGTGCGTTTAGGATCTATTCTATAAAACATCATGTCAGGAGCATATTTATTAAAAATATATCTTACTTTATTTTTTATCTCTTCTGTATTCTCATCTTTTTTACGATAAAGATAATCAAGGTTAATCGAAATAATATTAAATAAAATCAACACAGTCAATATTATCAATATCTCTCATTCAAACGGTTAATTTTTCCCAGAAAATTAGTCCATATAATAAGAAACCAAATGTCATAAAAAATAAGATATTCAAAACAAAAAGCTATTTTATATATATATTTATTAATTTAAACTTCATAATACTTATTTCTCTTTATTGCATATATTGACAAAGAATATACCTCATCAAGTATAAATCATAATATCCTAAATTCCTTTATATAATTATAATATAAACATAATTTAGGAATAATTTGAGATAATATTTCCTTCAAAGATTAAAATAATAAAATTAAGCTGATATATTTTATAAAAAACCTTCATTTTATTTTCAAAATGATATGAGTTCGATTTTAAGCTTGTTTCTTTAAAGCTGATAAACATCTATCAAGACTGCACACATATATATATTTGAAAATCAATAAAAACCAATCACTCATATATTGATCATCCAGCATTTAAACTATCTCAATCAAAAATATTTTTAAAATTTCGTGATTATATTTTAAAGTTTGGGTCTTGTATTTATTAAAATGGTGGGCGGTGAGAGGTTCGAACTCCCGACCTCCTGGGTGTAAACCAGATGCTCTTCCAGCTGAGCTAACCGCCCATATTTAAAACACAGTAAGAAGGAAATAAAATGAAAAAAGCAATTTGTCAAAGCATTATTATAAAAAAAGAATCTATCATCTGAATATATGCCTATTTCTTATTTCTTGGCAGCTTCATACAAAACATACCATATATTTTTTTTGCACATTTCTTGATTTTTTTTTAAACTTTAGGTCGTTCTGCCTCAGGAAAAATACATATATGATCATTCATTCCAGCTTCAAGTGCATGTAAATGCACATCCTGAAACCCTGGTAAAACCAGCTTTTGTTTTAAATCTGTGATTTTCGTTTCAGGACGAATATAGGCAGATATTTCTTCTTCTGTACCAACAGCCAAAATTTTTCCATTTTGACCAATTGCAATTAAATCTACCCATAACTTATCTGGATTAACCGTATATATTATTGCATTTTTAAAAATACGAACAGTATGATCAGTATAAGCATGCATACCTGTTCAAAACAAACTAAAATAGAAAAAAACAAAACAACGTAACATAAAAACCTCAATAAAATGCTCTAATATTAAAACCGATTATCTTTATCTATTAAATATCCAAAGTTAAAACAAACCTTGTTTTCTATATATAAATTCAGTTTAACCAAAAGAGCATTTAAATTTTCTTTTAGTGTGTCATTAGAGGATCTTCTATATCATCTTTTGCCTGTTTTGATACATTCGCATCTTCTTCATCTGGATTCCATTCAATCGGTGTCAATGGCATAACAAGAGCTGCATCAACAACTTCATCAACGGTAGAAACAGTTTTAATCTCAACTTCTTTTTTTACATTTTCTGGAATATCTACAAGATCCTTTTCATTATCCTTTGGAATTAGAACCATTTTTACACCCCCACGCATGGCTGCCAAAAGCTTTTCTTTCAAACCACCGATTGGTAAAACACGCCCTCTTAACGTAATTTCACCTGTCATTGCAATATCCTTACGAACAGGAACGCCTGTTAAAACAGATAAGATTGCAGTAACCATTGCAATACCAGCAGAGGGACCATCCTTAGGCGTTGCCCCTTCTGGAACATGAACATGAATATCTGTTTTCATAAAAACATTTGGCTTTATTCCAAAACTTTCAGCACGAGATTGTACATAAGAGCTTGCAGCTGAAATAGATTCTTTCATAACATCCCTAAGATTTCCAGTTACCGTCATGCGTCCTTTACCATGCATGGTTACTGCCTCTATGGTTAATAAATCTCCTCCGGCTTCTGTCCAGGCCAAACCCGTTACAATACCAATTTGATCCTCTCCCTCTGTTTCACCATAATGGAATTTCCGTACACCTGCATATTTATGTAAATTTTTAGGCGTTATAGATATAGAGTTTACTTCTCCTTTTTCAATAGAATGGACTGCTTTTCTAACTAGATTTGCAATTTCTCTTTCCAGACTTCTAACGCCTGCCTCTCTTGTATAATATTGGATCAAATTTAAAATTGCACTATCAGAAATCTTCCATTCTTCCTGTTTCAATGCATGATTTTTAAACTGTTTTGGAATTAAATGCCGTTTAGCAATTTGTAGTTTTTCTTCTTCTGTATAGCCTGGAATTCGTATGATTTCCATTCTATCCAATAAAGGTTGAGCCATGTTTAAACTATTTGCTGTTGTAATAAACATAATTTCTGAAAGATCATAATCAATCTCAAGATAATGATCATTAAATTTATTATTTTGCTCTGGATCCAATACTTCCAATAATGCAGAAGATGGATCCCCTCTAAAATCTGATCCTAGCTTGTCAACTTCATCAAGTAAAAATAACGGGTTGACATATTTGACTTTCTTCATAGATTGTATAATACGTCCTGGCATAGAGCCTATATAGGTTCTCCTATGCCCCCTGATTTCTGCCTCATCTCTTACGCCTCCCAAAGAAACACGAACGAATTCTCTTTGTGTTGCACGTGCAATAGAGCGTCCAAGAGACGTTTTTCCAACCCCTGGAGGACCAACCAGACATAAAATTGGACCTTTAAGCTTGCGCGTTCTAAGTAAAACAGCAAGGTGCTCTAAAATTCTCTGTTTAACTTTTTCTAATCCATAATGCTCTTCATCTAGAATTTTCTTTGCTGTACTTAAATCAATTTTTAGCTTTTTATACTTACCCCATGGAATACTTAATAACCAATCAAGATAGTTTCGAACCACTGTCGATTCTGCAGACATAAAATTCATCTTACGTAATTTCTTTAATTCTGTCAGACCTTTTTGTTTTGCTTCTTTACTTAATTTTGTTTTTTCTATTTTTTCCTGTAATTCTCCCAACTCATCATGCTCTTCGTCATGATCTCCTAATTCTTTTTGGATTGCCTTCATTTGTTCATTTAAATAATATTCACGCTGGGTTTTTTCCATTTGACGCTTTACACGTGAACGGATCTTTTTTTCAACCTGAAGCACTCCAATTTCAGATTCCATCAATGCATAAACATATTCAAGCCGATCAACAATATCAGGCATTTCCAGTAAATTCTGTTTTTCTTCAATTTTAATTGATAAATGTGCAGCAATTGTATCTGCCAGTTTTGAAGGCTCTTTCGTTTTTAAAATTGCACCACTAACTTCAGGAGAAATTCGTTTATTAAGCTTAATATATTTTTCAAACTGCTCAATCACAGTACGCATATAAGCTTTTGCTTCAGCATTCTCATTTTGATACTCATTCTCTTCTATAATGACGGCTTCAGCTTCAAAAAATGCATCATTTTCCGTATATTTTATTGCTTTTGCACGGCAAAGACCCTCTACTAAAACCTTAACTGTACCATCTGGTAATTTCAAAAGTTGTAATACAGTTCCAACAACGCCAATATTATATATTTCATCCTTTTCAGGAGTATCATCACTATGCTTTTTTTGTGTTAACAACAAGATCTTCTTATTGGATTTCATTACCTCTTCCAGTGCAGATACGGACTTTTCCCGTCCCACGAATAATGGAACAATCATGCTTGGAAAAATAACAATATCTCTTAATGGAAGAACTGGGTAAATCTGACTTTCTGTCATATATAAGGCTCCAAATCATGCAAAATTTGCACTATTTTTAAATCATTTATTTTCACTGGCAATAATATATCTCATTCAAACAATTATCATACTAAGTATAGATATAATCATTATTTTCAGTGAAACAAGTAGGCATAAAATCATCTTCAGTTCCATGTATTCTGAAAATAATTTATTAACCCTATCGTGCTTTTCTTTAAATGAAGTAAATGATAAGATAAAAATCAAAACTAGTTTTTATCCGAAAATGAGCCAGAAAGTTTGATTAAAAACAATCTGTTTAATAGCCTGTTTTCCCAGAACTTGCCTTACGTTCAGAGTAAATATATAAAGGCTTTGCTTTTTTCTCTATTACTTCTGCACTAACAACAACTTCTTCAACATTTTTGAAGCCTGGAAGCTCATACATTGTATCTAACAATGCTTCTTCAATAATGGAACGCAACCCTCTCGCACCCGTTTTACGTTGAATGGCTTTTCTAGAAATCGCATTTAAGGCATCATCTGCAAATGTTAACTGAACACCTTCCATTTTAAATAAAGATTGATATTGCTTTACCAATGCATTTTTAGGCTCTTTTAAAATTTTACACAAAGCATCTTCATCTAGATCCTCAAGAGTTGCAATAACAGGAAGCCTTCCTACAAATTCAGGAATTAATCCTATTTTAATCAGATCTTCAGATTCAATATCTTTTAAGATTTCTCCTACTCGTCTAGGATCTGAATCCTTAACATTTGCACCAAAACCAATGGAAGTATTTGTTTTTCGACTTGAAATAACTTTATGTAAATCAACAAATGCACCTGATACAATAAATAAGATATTTGTCGTATCAACCTGCATAAATTCCTGTTGTGGATGCTTCCGTCCACCTTGGGGAGGAACACTTGCAACGGTTCCTTCCATAATCTTTAACAATGCCTGTTGCACCCCTTCTCCTGAAACATCACGTGTAATGGATGGATTATCAGATTTTCGGGAGATCTTATCAACCTCATCAATATAGACAATGCCACGCTGAGCTTTTTCAACATTATAATCAGAAGCTTGTAATAGTTTTAGAATAATATTCTCAACGTCCTCACCGACATAACCAGCCTCTGTAAGGGCTGTTGCATCTGCCATTGTAAAGGGAACATCAAGAATACGTGCAAGAGTTTGAGCTAATAGAGTTTTACCACATCCTGTCGGCCCAATTAATAAAATATTTGATTTTGCCAGTTCAACATCAGAATGTTGATTCCCCTGTTCCAAACGTTTATAATGATTATGTACCGCAACAGAAAGAACACGTTTTGCATGATATTGACCAATTACATAATCATTTAGAACCGTATTAATTTCTTCTGGAGTTGGAATGCCGTTTTTTGCTTTTACCAAAGAAGTTTTACCTTCTTCACGAATAATATCCATGCATAATTCAACACATTCATCGCAAACAAAAACCGTAGGTCCTGCAATTAATTTATTCACTTCATGTTGACTTTTTCCACAAAAGGAACAATAGAGTGTATTTTTGGTTTCATGATCTGTTGTTTTACTCACTTTAAACTCCTTATTCCTGGCATTTATACAAATGTGATTATTCCTATTATTCGTACAAATATAAACCTATTTATATATTCGTTATTCCCTTGCTTTTCAATACCAGCAATTTATATGCCATTCTATTTTATAAAATGGTTAGGTATAATCTTTCTTAAGATACTTCAGTTTTAAACTTTGAACTTAAAACACTTAAAACATACACAATAAAATATCTCTTATTTGTATAAAAGCTTATCAAATGAGTTTACCCTATGACAAATTTATCTGTTTTTAGTTGCTTTCATTCACTTTTCTTATTTCATAAACTTCATCGACAATTCCAAACTCTTTTGATTGTTGTGAATCCATAAAATAATCACGATCAAGCGTTTCTTCAATAATTTCATATGGCTGACCTGTATGTTTTACATAAATATTATTCAATCGTTTTTTAAGATTTAAAATATCTTCTGTATGTCTTAAAATATCAGATGCCTGCCCCCTTACCCCACCTGAAGGTTGGTGAACCATAATGCGCGCATTTGGAAGAGCAACTCTCATTCCTTTTTCTCCAGATGCAAGCAAGAGAGAACCCATAGAAGCTGCCTGACCAATACACACTGTTGAAACGGGAGAACGAATATATTGCATTGTATCATATATTGACAAACCAGAAGTCACAATGCCTCCAGGTGAATTAATATACATTGCAATTTCTTTTTTAGGGTTTTCTGATTCCAAAAATAATAATTGCGCTGTAATCAAGCTTGCCATATTATCTTCAACTGTTCCCGTCAAAAAAATAATCCGTTCTTTTAACAATCTTGAAAAAATATCATAGGCACGCTCTCCCCTGCTTGTTTGTTCAACAACCATGGGAACAAGGTTCATCATAACATCTTGTGGGTCTTGCATTACGGTTTCCTTTTTAAAACGTTATTTTTAAGCTAAAATTAACACTGACTGAAACTTTAATCTAGCTGTCAATACTTTCTTGCTGCTTTCGTTTTGAGCTAGAATTAACACCGACCAAAACGAATATACCTAACTTTTATTTATCTGGTGTTTCTTTTTTGTTTTTTTGTGCGATGGATCTGGACTTGGCTTTTTTGGCTTCAGCTGATTTGGTAATTACAGGCTTTTTACCCTTTGCAAAGCTTGAAGCTTTTGCAGAGCTTGAAGCTTTTGCAGTCGTTTTTTTATCCTTTGTCTTTTTCGATACTGTTTTCTTTTCAGCCTCCTTAGAAATAGACTGATTACCGCCTTCTTCTATTTCATCTTCTTCAAAAAGAATCTCCCGATCAACCTGTTTATCTTTAATATCAGCAAGCTCGATAATGTAATTAATAACTTTTTCTTCATAAACAGGCGCTTTGAGATAATTCAATGCATTTGGATTTTTTTGATAAAATTCAAAAATTTCCTTTTCTTTCCCAGGATATTGCCTCGCTTCGTTTTGAACAGCATGTGCTAATTCATTATCCAGAACTTTAATATCTGCACTATTTCCAAGTTCAGACAATACCAATCCAAGCTTTACCCTTCTTTCAGCAATTTTCCAATATTCATCTTTTAATTCTTCTTCTGGTTTTATTTTATCTTCCTGATCAATCTTTCCAGATTTCTTTGCCTGGTCTAATTGTTTCCAGATCTGCTCAAATTCAGTATTGACCATTCTATGTGGAACTTCAAACTGATGTAAATGGTCTAGCTGATCAAGAATCTTTCTTTTGAGTTTAAGCTTGGTTTGCTGAGCGTATTCAGACTCAATTTGTTTTTGTATAGCCTCTTTGAGTTGATTTAAATCTTTAACACCAAGCCTTGAAGCAAACGCATCATCAATTTTATTTTCAACTTCAACCTGAATCTCTTTGACATAAATATCAAATTCAGCTTCTTTTTTTGCCAAATGCTTAGCAGGATAATTTTCAGGAAATGTAATTTGGATTGTTTTTTTATCTCCAGCCTTCACATCTATTAATTGCTCTTCAAAACCTGGAATAAATTTTCCTTCCCCTAAAACAAGCTGTGTATTCTCAGCTTTCCCACCTTCAAACGCAGCGCCATCAACCTTCCCTAGAAAATCAATAATAAGTGCATTTCCTGTTTTTGCTTTTATATTTTTTTCAGTTTTCTGATAGGTTTTATTCTGCCTGGATAATTCCTCTATAGACTCAAGAACTGTTTTTTCGTCAATCTTTGATACATAACGTTCAACTTTTATTTCCTTTGGATTCATTACCTGAAATTCAGGCATGATATCTACTTCCATTGTATAAGAAAGATCAGATTTATCCTTAATAATATTCTTAATATCATTTTTTAGATTAATATGAGGTTGACTAGCAAGACGAAGTTTTCTTTCTTCAAAAGCCGTTTTACTAGTCTCACTAATAACATCCTTAATAATATCTTCCATAATGGAATTGCCATAAAGACGGTGGATATGATGTTGTGGAACCTTGCCTGGACGAAACCCTTTTAAAGAGATTTTTGGTCGTAATTCCTCTATTTTCTTTTCCAGTCTGTCAGCAAGTGTTTTCGCTGGAATAATAACCTCATACGTATGACTTAAGCCATCTGTCTGTTTTTCTAAAATCTGCATACTAATATTTCCTAATACACCATTTACTTAAATAATTCAGCGTTTTAATCAGTTTCTTTTTTAAACAAGAGTACTAAACTCCTGTCAGTCCTTAGGATTATGCATAAAACGCAATCTTGTTTAAGTCTATAGCTAATTTTCAATTTATGTATATTCCTGTCTTTAAATTCTCTTTCAACTTGAATGTTTAGTTAAAATTATCAAGAAAGAAATTTAACTGTTTTCCTTAAAATAAGAATGAAAGCCATGCAGATTCATGTTTTTATCCCAAATAGAATCCAATATCTGTTTATACACAAATTTAAATCAATATTTTGCATTACAGTTATTCGATTAAACCTAAATTAAGATTAATAAAAGCCAAAAAACAAAAAATATCTATAAATTTATAAGCCTCGCCTCCATTCTTTACCAATTTATATAAAAACCAATCTTACTTATCTTGATTATGATCCTATTTAAACTGATATTTATCATTTCTGTTCTGGACAGCATGATCAGAGCATTATATGTATTTTAAGTCTAGGAAATGAAAGAATAGAACCAATGGCACAAACAAGCATTACTTATATTTGTCAAAATTGCGGGACAAATTACAAAAAATGGATAGGTCGTTGTGATTCATGTCAGCAATGGAATACACTCGCTGAAGAAGCAATCACATCTCTTCATTCAAAACCAAAACAAGCTCTAAATATTCCTGAGCTAAGATTGAAAGAGTTGAACTCCAAACAAACAGATCATATTATCCGCTACCAAACAGGCATTCATGAATTTGACCGAGTTGTCGGTGGAGGCTTAGTTCCTGGCTCTGCCTTATTAATTAGCGGAGATCCTGGAATCGGTAAATCAACCCTTTTATTACAAATTTCTTCTAAACTCTCTCTTAATGGCATTAAAACAGCCTATATATCAGGAGAGGAATCTCTTGATCAGGTTCAAAACCGTGCACAAAGACTAAAAATAGAAAACAGTCATATCGCTCTTGGTAATGAAACATCCCTTGAAATTATTTTAAAAGGGCTTAAAAAACATGCCCCACAGTTAATTATTATTGATTCAATACAAACCTTATGGACAGAATCTCTGTCTGGAACTCCTGGAAGTGTTACTCAAACCAGAAATTGTGTTCATGAACTCATTCATTTTGCAAAAAAACAGAATATTTGTATTTTATTTGTTGGTCATGTAACCAAAGATGGACAAATTGCAGGTCCTCGTATTATTGAACATATGGTTGATTCAATTCTATATTTTGAAGGAGATCCTCTTAATCAATTCAGATTATTGCGAACCGTTAAAAATAGATTTGGTCCTTCTGGTGAGATTGGTATTTTTGAAATGCATTCCGATGGATTATCTCCTGTTGAAAATCCTTCTTCTATTTTTCTGAATACAGATTCAGAACAAACACCTGGCAGTGCTGTTTTTGCAAGCATTGCTGGTTTGCGCCCTGTTCTTACAGAAATACAAGCCCTTTGTGTAAAAACCAATTTAAACACGCCAAGACGCGCAGTTGTGGGCTGGGATACAACACGTCTTTCAACCGTTTTAGCTGTCTTGCAAGCCAGATCAAATCTCAATTTTAATCATTATGATGTCTATTTGAATATTGCAGGAGGACTTAAAATATCAGATCCTGCCGCTGATTTAGCCGTTGCCGCCGCTCTTGTTTCAGCATATTGCAATATTAGCCTAGCTAACAAAACTGTTATTTTTGGTGAATTATCTCTATCAGGACAAGTCCGCCCTGTAATCCATACAGATATGCGACTTAAGGAATCAGTTAAATTAGGGTTTTGCTCTGCTTTAATTCCTGAAAAATCAAAAATAAAGATTAAACAAAAGGATTTTTCATGTTTTTATATTAAAAAACTGGATTCGCTTATACATTATATTCAGCATATAAATCAATCATCCTTCGTTAATACAGAAAACTCTAATTTGAAAAAAAAAGAGTTAATATAAAAAGGTTACTTACATGGCTTTCGATATTCTAGCTCTTATTATTATTTCAGTTTCAATACTATTGGCAAGCATTAGAGGCTTTTCAAGAGAGATTTCCTCTATTCTGGCTTTCATTATTGCTCTGATCTGTGTATCTCTTTCCCTGAGATATGGTCGACATATTCTAATCGATTATATTCATCCTGCATGGCTCTCTGATACAATATTGATTATCATTTCTTTTTTGGCTGGTTATATGATACCCTTGTTTTTCTTTTGTAAATGGAGAAAAATACTGATTTCAGAAAAAAATGGTAAAACACCATTTTTAGATCATTTTTTAGGAGCAATTTTTGGATTAATCAGAGGCATATTAATTGCTGCTCTATTATTAATATTAATTAGATCAACTTTATCTCCTGATGTTCAAAAAAAATATTTAGCCAATTCATTTGTTTACCCTTATATACTAAAAATATCTGAAATCATCACAGGCTATACGCCGAAAGTAAAAGAAATTTTAAAGGAAGTTGCACCATGGGAGTAAATCAAACCATTTCAGTCCAACCCACAGAAAAACGTATTGAAATCGATGAAGACCAGCTTAACGAAGAATGTGGTGTCTTTGGTATTTTTGGAACAAAAGATGCTTCAGCATTAACTACTTTAGGGCTGCATGCTTTGCAACACAGAGGACAAGAGGCTTGTGGAATTGCAAGCTATGACACACCTCATTTTTATACCGAGCGTCATATGGGATTGGTGGGAGATTTCCTGACTAGAAAAAATATTGCAGAACGTCTTTCTGGTAATATTGCCATTGGACATGTTCGGTATACAACAGAAGGAGGAACTGTTTTAAGAAACACACAGCCATTATTTGCAGATTATGCCTTTGGTGGGTTTGCAATTGCCCATAATGGTCATTTAACAAATGCACGTTTTCTCAGAGAAGAATTGGTTAACCAGGGTGCTATTTTCCAATCAACGAGTGATAGTGAAATCATCCTTCATCTAGTTGCATCTTCAAAGGCTTCTAATTTCGAAAGCAGATTCATTGAAAGCATCAAACAAATTGAAGGAGGATATGCCCTAATAGGACTAACGAATAATAAATTAATAGGTGCACGTGATCCAAATGGAATTCGTCCTTTGGTATTGGGAGATTTAAATGGCTCTCCTGTTTTAAGCTCTGAAACCTGTGCATTGGATATGATTGGTGCAAGCTATGTCAGAGACGTTAATCCAGGTGAGGTTTTAATGATTAGTAAAGATGGAATTCAATCGATTAATCCTTTTCCAAATCCTAAATTAAGACCTTGTTTATTTGAGTTTGTTTATTTTGCACGACCTGATAGCTTTATTAACGGGAAAAATGTTTATGAACTCAGAAAAAAAATGGGACATATTCTAGCAAAAGAACATTTTGTTGAAGCAGATGTTATTATACCTGTTCCTGACTCAGGTGTTCCAGCTGCATTGGGGTTTTCTGAACAATCAAATATTCCATTTGAAATTGGCATTATCAGAAACCATTATGTTGGCAGAACCTTTATTCAACCAACACAGAAAATACGAGATATCGGCGTCCGGTTAAAACATTCTGTAAACTGGTCACAGATTAAAGGAAAGCGCGTTGTATTGGTTGATGACTCAATTGTAAGAGGAACCACTTCAAAAAAAATCGTGCATATGATAAGAGAGGCTGGCGCAAAAGAAATTCATTTTCGTTCAGCATGCCCTCCCATTCGTTATCCAGATTATTATGGTATTAATATGCCAGACACTAAAAAACTTATTGCAGCAAATTACACACTTAAGGAAATTTGTGAAAAGCTAAAGATTAACAGTCTGGGATATCTTTCAATTGAAGGGCTTTATAAGGCAATGGGTGAAAAAAAACGCAATGATAAATCTCCACAATATTCTGATCATTGCTTTACAGGAGACTATCCAACCCGTCTTTATGACAAACAAATATTAAAATCTGACAAACAAGCACAACTTTCACTTTTAGTAGATGTTGCATAATGAAGAAACAACCTATTATTTTACTAACTGGTGCTTCTCGCGGAATTGGCTATGCAACTGCAAAAGCGTTAACACATAAAGGCGCACATGTTATTGCCCTTGCAAGAACACAAGGCGCCCTTGAAGAACTTGATAATGAAGTTACAAAAGAAGCAAAAGGAAGCCTGAGCCTTGTTCCTGTAGATTTAAAAGACTTTGATGCTCTTAAGCGTTTGGCAGACATCGTTGAAAAAAGATGGGGCTATTTAGATGGGTTAATTGCCAATGGTGCAATGCTCGGCCCTGTAACTCCTTTAGAACAAATTACCTCTCGGGAAATGGCAGAAGTTCTAACGATTAATACGCTTGCAAACCATGCTCTAATTAAAGCATTTGATCCCTTATTGCGTTCTGCAAGACGTGCAAATCTAATGTTTGTAACTTCTGGAGCTACACGCTCTCTACGTCCTTTCCTATCCGCATATTCGGCTTCAAAAGCAGCACTTGAAGCTCTGATCATCAGTTATGCAAAAGAGGTTGCACATACAAATATGAAAGTAAATCTTTTTGACCCAGGAATTGTTGCAACCCATATGAGACGCCAATTAGTACCTGGCGAAACTCCATCAAATCTTACGCAACCAGAGGAAATTGGAACCTATATACAATCTATCTTTTTTAATCCAGATTTTAAAAAACATGGAGAAATTTTAAAATTTTCTTCCAAATCTTGAGTTTTTAAAAAATCAATCTAAAAACATTCTTTTTTAAATGATAAAAAATGACCTGAATTAAACGGATGCAAAGCTTGTTTTTAGATTTTTGATATAAAATAGTTGAAAAGGATGGATCTGTTTTTATATAAGTTCTAATTTATCATGGTTTATAAGGATTATCATTGGATCGTAAAATGAGTCTTGGAGATGCTCCTTCCAGATGAAATCCATCAATCAATTCTCTTAATAAATAACGTTTATAACTTTCTTGCAGTGTATCTAAACGACTTCCTTTTATAACAAAACTTGGTGGTCTTGCCTTAATCTGGGAAATATATTTTAATTTTGATCTAAACCCTTTTACCATAACGGGTAGTTTCCTCTCAGTAACATATTCAAGCCATTGATTAAGATCAGATGTTTTAATCATTGCATTCCAGTTTGACCATGCCGTCATTAAAGCTGGCATAAGACGATCAATATGATCCCCTGTTAATCCTGAAAGAGGAATTAAAGGAGATTTTCTTGCCTGAGGAGTAAACTTTTCTGCTGTAATCTTTAGCTTTTCCAACATTTCAGACTTATGTATAATTTTGTCCCATTTTGTACAGGCAAAAACCAACCCCCTACCTTCATGGATAATTCTACTCATAATAAATAAATCCTGCTTCTCAAATGCCTGAGTTGAATCAATCACCAAAATAACAATCTCTGCCAGCCTGATCGCTCTTAAACTGTCTTCAACACTATATTTTTCAACCTGATCGTAAACGCGTGATTTTTTTCTCAACCCTGCTGTATCTACCAATCGGATAATATGATTCTTCCATGACCATTCTACTGCAATAGAATCTCTTGTAATTCCTGCTTCATCTCCAGTGATTAATCTATCTTGATTAATCAAACGGTTAATCAATGTTGATTTTCCAACATTGGGTCTGCCAACAACCGCTATCCTTAAAGGAGGCTCCTCTGTTTTCTGATCTTTACCCTGCTTGTGTTTTTGATTCTGATAGATTGGGTTTAAAATTTCATTTTCTAAATATTCACATAATTCATGAACACCCAGATTATGAGCAGAAGAAATCATGAATTGTTTTTTAAATCCCAATCGATAGATATCGCTAGCTTCTCTCTTAATACGATCATTTTCACATTTATTAACAATCAAAATGACAGGCTTTTTAATTTTATAGAGTTTTTTGGCAAATATATAATCCAAACTGGTTAATTCCTTCCGCCCATCAATCATAAAAAGGATGATATCTGCATGTTTTAAAGCAAATTCCATTTGCCCCTGCATTTTTAAAGCCAAGTCTTGATCTTTCTTTGCATTCTCATAGCCTGCGGTATCAACTAGCAATACAGAATGATTATGAATAGACGTTCTTGCTTCTCTTCGATCCCGAGTTACGCCAGGTTGATCATGAACGATTGCCAAAGCCTTTCCAGCCAATAGATTAAACAATGTAGACTTTCCAACATTTGGACGACCAACAATCGCAATTACTGGATCAGATAACAGCGTTTTTTGCATGCTTGTTTTCTCTTAAAAATCAGATTTTCTAAACGAGGTTCTTCCAGGAAAATATATTAATAATCCGCTTATTGCATTGCAATTAAGGAACCATTTCCTGTTAAAAAATAAATTATTTGATCTGCAATAACAGGTTGAGTATAAACGGGCTGTTTAATAGATATGCTCTTGACAAACTCTCCTGTTTTTACAGAAAGCAAAACAATTTCACCTTCTGAAGATACAGCCAAAACATGTCCATTAATAATGACAGGCCCAACCCATGAAACTTTGTTCTTTCGTTTTTTCATATTTTTAAACTGTTGAAGTTCATACATCCAAATAACAGAGCCATCATGTTTATTAAAACAAACCAGTTTTGCATCCTCACTGATAACAAAAACATATTCTCCTGCAAGCCCAAGGCGTATTTGCACCTCCAATAGATTGCACCCATAATCTTTGTCCATTTTTGATATTCAAGGCGACCAATAATCCACTTTGATTCATCACATAAGCAATATTATTATCAATAACGGGCGCGCCTGGTATATCATTAATGGATGCAAGAGGTGAAAGCCTTCCGATTCTCAATAATTCATCTGACCATAAAACACTTCCTGTCTCAGCTCGTAATGCAATAAGCTCTCCTGATGAAAAAGGGGCAAGAACAACTTCATTTTTAACAGCAACGGCAGGAGCACTCATAACTCTCGCGGTTTCAGGAAGAGCAGACCAACTCCATAAGTTTTCTCCAGTATCCAAAGATAATGCAAAAATTTCATTATCATTTGAAATCACATACACTCTTTGATCGGCAATAATGGGTGAAGATTTGAAAGGTTTTCCAAATTCTTTTCTCCAAACTTCTTCACCATTTTGAGCATTTAGTCGAATAATACTCCCAATTCCTGTTGATACCAACACAGCATCTTGATGAACACCAATGCCTCCACCAACTGTTTTTTCAGCATGTTTTTTTTGATTATAAATATTTGCTTTCCAGATTAATTCTCCTGTTTTGGCATGAATAGATTTAATCGATTGATATGTATCAAAAACAAAAATTTTTTCATTTTGTATAACAGGCTGAGCATTAAATCTGACTGCTCGTTTTTGATCAAAGATTTTTTCTTTCCAGACTGTTTGGTCAATCCCTGCAAATAAATGCCCCTGATAATGTGACTGATCTCTCCATGCCAAAGGCCAATCTAAATTATGATTAGGCTCTGGAAAATCAACAACAATTTGATGGTTTTCCAGATCAAACTGGATTTTTTTCTCAAACTCTAAAATAGAAACTCTCTTATCAGCTGCTGGAATTTTTCCCTGATCCGTTGATTTAGGTTTCATAAGCCATTTAGAAACCTGATTACTGGAGCATGAGACAAAAAAGAAAGGTAGACATAAAAAAACAAATTTTAAATGATTGACCATTAATTTTCTTCCTTCATATTGTTTTTTACCGTTTCTGTTTGAACTGGATCAGATTGTTGTTTTGAATCTGTTTTATTTTGATTATCTTGCATGTTTTGAACCTGATCAGATGGTAGATTTTGGATCTTTTTGTTTGTTTGAGCCTGTTTTATTATCTGACTGATCCATAATATGATTAATAAAACTCAAAGCACGTTCTGATCGTGTTTTAATTGATTGGGGCACTTTTGGTGAAATACTCAAAAAACCATAATCTTTTTTGGCTTCCTGATACAGTTTGAGCTTTAAATTCAAGGATGCTCTAAGCTCTCTTGCCAAATATTCAAAGGGAGCTCCCTTTTTAGATAAAGAGTTAAGAGTTTCAATAACATTTTTAGAATCTTCAACTAAACTTGCACTATACGCTGCTTTTAATTGACTAAGATCCTTCAGAATTTTTTCGGGAAAATTCTTCCCTGCCTGTTGATAAAAAGGAATTGCCTTTTCCAATTGCTCTTGCTGTTCTAATATGGATGCAGATATTAGCTGGGATAATGCCTCATATCCTTTTGGTGTTTTTACAGAGAGGCTTTGAAAGCTAGATAATGCCTGATCTGTTTTTCCATCCCGATATTGTTTTAAAGCATCCTGATACTTATCAGATACAGAATATGCACTCTGGGTACTTTTATAATTCAGGTATTGAGTAAGTCCAACGCCTAATAAGACCAAAACAAATCCCACTATAATATAGCTTCCATATGTTTTAAAAAACGAACGATATTTATCTCGTAAAATCTCTTCTTCAATTTCCTTTTGCAAATCTTTCAAGACATTACCTCCAAATTAAATTTCTAAAACATACCATATTCTTCAAATTACCAAGCTTGATCATTCTTTTAGTCTTTTCTTGTAGATATGATCTTTTGCTGGAAACTTTCTTTGCCTAATATCCTCTGCATATTCTTTTACAGCCATTTTAACATAATGCTTTATATTGGCATATTTTTTTACAAATTTTGGAACCTGCTCATTCATTCCAAGCATATCAGGCAAAACTAAAATTTGTCCATCACATTTTACGCTAGCTCCTATTCCAATCGTCGGAATAGATATAGCATGCGTAATTTGTTCTGCAACCTCTTCTTTGACACCTTCTATAACCAATGCAAATGCACCTGATTGTTCAATCTTTTTTGCATCCTCCAAAATACGCTTTGCCGATTCTTTTGAACGTCCCTGTATTTTATATCCCCCCATCATACGCACAGATTGAGGCAATAATCCAACATGCCCTATCACAGGAACCCCTCTTTGCACAAGAAATTCTATTGTATTGGCAATATAGCTCCCCCCTTCTATTTTTACAGCCTGACACCCTGTTTCTGTAATCAGTTTCGATGCAGAAGAAAATGCCTGCTCTACCGATTTCTCATAGCATCCAAAAGGCATATCAATTGCAATTAAAGCAGAATTACTTCCTCTCATAACTGCTTTTCCATGTAAAATCATCATTTCCAATGTTACAGAAAGTGTATCTGGCAAGCCATGAACGACCATACCAACAGAATCCCCAACTAAAATAATATCACACTCTGGATCAATGAATTCTGCCATTCCTACATCATAAGCGGTCAAACAGACAAGTGGTGTTTTATGTTTTGATGCTCTAATATCGGATGGCATTTTTCGCTTTATTTTTGTTTGTAAAGACATCTCTTAATTTAAACCCCGATTAATATTTATTTTTTTGGCTTTATTCAATTCTGTTTCATCTAATAAAAAAAATAATTTTTATATATTTTTCTAATATATACTTATGATAAGTTTATCCTTGAAGTCATTAATTCGCAAATGTAAATTGCAATTCTATAAAAGAATATTGATGATTAAAATAATAAATTGGAATAATAAATGGTATTTTCTATCTTATCTGGAAAACAAATCAAAAAAATCTCTTTGCCTTACAAACAGCGGATCAATTGCCCTGGTCGGAAAAACAAACAGGCGTTATTTATAGCAATGTTTTAATGAGATTGATTAAAAAGCCAATTAAGCCATTTTAATTTATCAGATTTATTATTAATAGAAAATCACATCATATGTCTGTATTAATTATGATATAAACCATTGAACCTAAAACTTTTAATCCAATCTTTAATTAATCCATAATCGTTTATTGAATTTTCCTTCATAAGCCCATTTTTGTTGCGATAAAAAGCACGATATCTATTCATACGATCATCATTAAAATATTTAACGTACGGAAAATCAGCCTATAATCAAGAACTTTTTTAGTATATTCAATACCCGAACTTCAACAGCGTTAATGATTATATCTATAAAAAATAGATGAATATAAACCAAGATTTATTCTTCAATGATTTATTTTTCAATGTAAATATTATATTCTTCTTCTTTTATATGATTATTATATTCACGTATTTTATTAATCAGACTAGGAGCTCCATCAGAGGCAATATAAACATTTTCAGGCTTACTGGCACAAGCGTCTATATATCGTGTTGTATCATTATTTTTGTGTACAAAATCCCATGAGCCTCTGGACTTGACAACAAAAATTTCAACATGTTTTTCTTTTAGAATATTGCAAACTTGTATAAGACGATTATTTAACCATTGATTTAATAATCCAATCCTCCAAATCCATTGATCTGGATGACCACCCGTTTCATCTTTCAAATACCTTCCAAGAATCCAGTGACCATAAGCACCAACAAACCAATTATGTGAATTCAAACCAGACGTCATTAAAATAACGACCTTCTTGATTTCTGGATCCGTTTCTTTTCTTGTATTTGGGTCTTGAAAAGGCTCAGCTCCAGGAAGAGGATGTCCAGGGCTTAGATGACGAAGAGCCCATAGCATTCCTGTTACAATATTCCTATAACCTTCAGGATTCATTCTATACAATGTCTCTGTATTTTCTTCCCAGCCAAACCCAAATCCTAACATAGGGGCAACTGTACAATCTTTAAACTGTGGCATAAACTGCATGGTTTTAATAGGGCGAACATTATCCCAACTACCAGAAAACATAGGACCTAGACTAATATCTCGATTTGGAACTCTTTCAAAAATACATCCCAGATAATAATTACTCTTAATATTCGAATTATTATATGTATGCCACCACCACATAACATTATAATTATAGTAACCTCCAGATCCATGGTCAGTCCATCCATTTCCAAACCAACTTCCGCTAGATTGCTGATCTTGTATAGAAAGAAATGTTACAATGTCCAATAATTTTTTTCTACTTAGACCTGGATTAGAATAAAGTTTATAACCAGAATTTACATAAGTCTGAAATGGAATAATAGCCGTACGTGCTGGCTTATTCTTAAATATCATAAATCTTGAATCTGTAAAAAGTTTTCTTGATTCCATTCTTGAAGGATAAATCTCAGTTGTAATTGCTGTTGCAATATTCTTGAATAAATCTAATGGTTTCTTTCCCCATGATAGCGAGTCATTAGAGTTTTGTTTCATTGGCTCCCCACTATCATAACCACTATCAATAGCCATTACAATTTCCAGGGTTTTCTTCTTCTGTTTTTTTTTGACTTTTGTTGTCCAGGTAAAATCAGCTTCATCCAGATTTAGATACTGACCTAACAGAGATTCTTTTTTCATATCAGCTTTAATAGATAATTGTGTTGCATAGTCTGTATCAATGGTTACAGAGGATAATCTATCCTGATCATCTCCCAATGCATTTTTAATTAACGTCTTTGCGGTTTCGTATGTTTTCCCTTCATACATGCCTTGTCTTCCTGCAATAATCAATGTGGCATGATCTACAGAATTCTTTAATTTTTGATGGTCCATTACTATTTTTGAAGTATCAAATGTAAAAAATATAATTGCCAGCAAAACGACACTTCCAGCAACCAGAGCAATTGTAAAACTTCCTGTTTGATCTTTGATATAGGTTTTTAGAAAACCATTTATGGAAAACATACCCTCACCTTCGTTTCTATTTTTTATTTTTTCTGTTTCCAGAAAAGAAGAATTCGAATGTATTGATTGAATATTTGCTTATAATATATTAATTTTAAAGTTTAGTTAATCGAAGATAAAAGTTTTCAAAATTAATTATAAAAACAGATTCTATTTGTTTTCAAAAATAGGTTTGATTTTTATTCTTGCATTAACGAATAATATTTATATTTAAAAAATAATTATAAAGATAATAAAAGCACTTTATTATAAAACTTAGCATTTCTAGAATTTCATTTTTTCTTCAAAATAGATAGTAACTGCATTTTATGGTTAAGATAGCTTTTAATCAAGAATGGAATAAAGATTGATTTATAATCCAAAAAAGCGCTATCATGTAAACAGAATTTGCATTATAGATAACAGAAATTATTTCTGATATCTATAAAACATGCGCTTGGATTAACCACAGATTGTGTTCATTCTGTTTTTCTCTATGGATCAATCAATATGTTTGAACTTTCTAGTTTATATGAATTGTTTAAAAATCAAAATATTAAAGACTGGAAGCATGATTTTAATCACCTTCTAAAAGAAAAAGGGTTAGATACAATATTCTGTAAAAAAACAGAAGATGAGATTAAAACGGGACCCCATCTTTCTATCTCCTGCAAAATCTTCTACTCATTTAACGCTTAAAGCTATTTTTAATAAGATTGCTCAAAATAGAAATCCTGATCTTCCATGGTCTATTCAACAGAGTATTGATCTTGCAACTCCTAAAAAAGCAAATGAAATTATCCTTTCAGAACTTCAAGAAGGAAGTTCCGCCTTACTTATTCACCTTGATCCTTCAGGAAAAACTGGCGTTGAGATAAAAACTCATCATGAGTTTGAAACTCTGTTTCAAAATGTCAATCTTGAAATGATATCCCATCAGTTTCTGTAGCTCTCCATACACAGCATATTATTATCTGGATTTGTTGACATCTTTTCTAAAGAAAAAGACGATTCGACTTTCTCCATTGCAGTTTAATGCTGGTCTAGCTCCTCTTGACAATCGTAGCAAAACAGGTATTCATCATACTTTACAACAAGAAATTTCTAAAACCATTAAATCCTTTAAACATAAAGATCTTCAAACCTCTCCCTTTCGTCTACTAACAATTGATACAAGCATTATACATCAAGCTGGTGGAAGCAGTATACAAGAAATCGCTTATGCTCTTTCTTCTGCTGTTTATTATCTTAAACAATTGGAACTTGCAGGAATTCCAGTTGCAAAGAGCAGTCAACATATTGAATTTAGATTTGCAGTTACACAAGATATTCATCTAATGATTTGCAAATTAAGAGCTGCCAGAGCATGCTGGTCTGATATTCTTACCGCTTGTAATCTTAAAATAGAAGATCAAACTTCATATCAAACAGCCATTACATCCAAAACCATTCTGACATCTTGTATGAGTGAGCTCAACCTTATTCGTAATATGATGGCAGGATTTTCAGCTGTTATTGCAGGTGTCGATGCGCTTACAATTCTGCCACATAACCTTATTTCCAAACAAGATGAGAATACTTCATCAAGACGACTAGCCAGAAATTTACATTTTCTATTACAAAAAGAAATGCATTATGATGAAAAAGCCGATTATACATATCATTCCTGTTTTCATGAAACGCTAACACATGAACTGGCAGAAAAAAGCTGGCAAGAATTTCAAAAAATGGAAAAAAAAGGAGGTATTGGAAATGAAGAAGTTTTTTATATTTTCTCTCAATCCGTCAAATCCAAAAAACAAAAAATAGAACAGGAATTCCAAACTCGTAGCCAAATCATGATTGGTGTAAATCAATATGCATCCAATCCATTTGATCCAAAAAAAAACGAGATCTCCGATAATTCCTCTGATTTAAACAGCAAAAAAGATACAATACCGACCCAACCTTCTTCAATGACCAAACCTTCTTCTAATATGGCTAAATCCATTTTAAAAAAAACAGACATTCCAGTCTCTGATTACGTACTTAACCAATATGCATTAACTCCTTTTAGATATTCCCAATCTTTTGAAACCCTGAAAAAAAGAAGTGTTTCCTGGTTTAAACAAAATTACTCTGTACATATTCCCATCATTCTTTTGGATTCTCATTCTAATTTACATCATCGTATCCAATATATGGAAGATATTTGTAAAATAGCAGGCTTTAGAACAAAATTTTATCAAATCTCAGAGTTAAAAAAAGATATTATCAACCATCATAAACCCATTCCAATTCTAGTTTGTGGAAGCAATAATGATTATTATACAAATTTAAATCCTGTTCTTTCTATTCTCAACAAGAGCCAAATTAACCGCCATCTATGGATTGCCAATCTACCAAACTCAGATGAGTTATCGACTCTATCCTCTCTGATTCAAATATCACCACATAAAATACGCTTTTTTTTCATCCAATACAAACCTGATTAAAGAATGCGAGCAAATAATATCCTTATTGGAGAAGATATAAATGATCCAAAAATCCAGTTCTTCTATTCCAGACTTTTCAAAAATATCAAGAACAGAGTGTTTAGAGCAAGTTTCAAAACACCATAAACTGACAAAACACTCTCAAAAAAAACAATATACACCCCTAAAACATACTTTGTTTTATCAAGGAAATACATTCCCAGGCATCCCCCCTTTTTTAAGAGGTCCCTATCTTAGTATGTATCTTCAAAAACCCTGGACAATACGACAATATGCAGGTTATTCAACAGCAGAAGAATCAAATAGATTTATAAAAAAAATCTTGCCGCTGGACAAAAAGGATTATCCATCGCTTTTGACCTTGCAACACATAGAGGATATGATTCAGATCATCCGCGTGCTGCTGGTGATATTGGCATGGCAGGCGTTGCTATTGATA
The DNA here is from genome assembly GCA_965183855.1 of Maricaulaceae bacterium. GTDB lineage: Bacteria > Pseudomonadota > Alphaproteobacteria > Caulobacterales > Maricaulaceae > CBCYMI01. The sequence goes on from CBCYMI010000003.1 coordinate 36,404, forward strand.
CCGTTCAAGATATGGAAACCTTGTTTTCTGGCATTCCTCTGGATAAAATTAGCGTATCCATGACGATGAATGGAGCCGTTTTGCCGATTCTTGCCTTTTATATTATTGCAGCTGAAAGACAAAATATTCCACCCGAGAAATTATCTGGTACGCTCCAAAACGATATTTTAAAAGAGTTTATGGTCAGAAATACATATATCTATCCACCTGAAGCTTCTATGCGGATTATTTCTGATATTTTTGTATATACGGCACATCATATGCCTAAATTCAATCCTATTTCTGTCTCTGGATATCATATGCAAGAAGCGGGAGCTTCTCCTGATCTGGAACTTGCTTACACGTTGGCAAATGGAATTGAATATTTACGCACAGGACTAAAGGCTGGACTGGACATTGATCATTTTGCACCAAGGTTTTCATTCTTCTTCGGAATTGGAATGAATGTTTTTACAGAAATTGCAAAATTAAGAGCAGCAAGGTTTTTATGGGCAGCCCTTGTTAAATATTTATTTAACCCAAAATCCAAACAAGCAATAAGACTTAGAACACATTGTCAAACCAGTGGCTGGTCATTAACAGCACAAGATCCATATAATAATATTGGAAGGACAAGCCTGGAAGCATTGGCAGCAATCGAAGGGCATACACAATCTTTGCATACAAATGCATTTGATGAAGCGCTTGCTTTACCAACTGATTTCTCTGCACAAATTGCCCGCAATACACAGCTTATCTTACAAAAAGAAGCAAAGCTGACAGAAACCATCGACCCATGGGGAGGATCTGAATATATGGAATCTCTAACCTATTCTCTTGTACAACTGCACTTGATCATATTAATGAAGTCGAGGAAATAGGAGGAATGACCAAAGCCATTCTTAAAGGAATACCAAAACTAAAAATTGAGGAAATGGCAGCAAAAACACAAGCACAAATTGATTCAGGAGAACAGGCTACTTATTGGTATGAATATGTTTGTTAACCAACAAAACACAGAACCTGTTCCTGTCTTGAAACTAGATGCACAAACCATTAAAAATCGTCAAATTCAAAATTTAAACTCTCTAAAACAAAACCGAGATGAAAAGAATACACAAAACGCGCTTAATCAATTAACGAAAGCAGCTCAAAATAAAACGTGTAATCTTGTTGAAGCCTCACTTAATGCCGCAAGAACAGGCGCAAGCCTTGGAGAAATTTCTCTAGCTTTGGAGAAAGTATATGGCCGTTATCAAGCAAATATTTAAAACCATACAAGGAGCATATACAAAACATATGTCTAAAAACAGTCAGGAAATTCAATCAATTCATCAAGAAATCAACCTTTTTTCTGATAAAGAAGGTCGTCATCCAAGAATTCTGATCGCTTAAAATGGGGCAGGATGGACATGATAGAGGACAAAAAGTTATCGCAACTGGATTTGCCGATCTTGGTTTTGATGTTGATATTGGACCTCTTTTTCAAACTCCTCAGGAAGCCGCACGTCAAGCAGTCGAAAATGATGTTCATATTTTGGCAGTTTCATCTCTTGCAGGCGCCCATTTAACCCTTGCTCCTCTTTTAATTAAGGCTCTTAAATCCTATGGAAGAGAAGATATTTTAGTCATTATTGGTGGTGTTATTCCACACACAGGATTTTGAGGAACTCTACCAAACAGGCATTCAAGCCATTTTCCCCCCAGGTACTGTTATTACAAAAGCTGCCAAAACAATATTGACCTTATTAAATTCAATTTAAAAACAAAAATAAAAAGACTGTTTAACATGATAAAAAAAAACGTCACCGTCAAAAAAAAAACTATGTCCTGATATAAACTGGATTCAAAGGATTAAAAATGGAGAAATAAGTATACTGGCACAAACCATTACAGCCCTTGAATCCAAAAAAACAGAACACCGAATAAAAGCACTTCGCGTATTAGAAAAATTATTGCCTTTCACAGGGAAAACATTAAGAATTGGAATTTCTGGCCCTCCAGGAGCTGGAAAAATCAACTTTTATTGAACAGTTTGGTCTCATTTTAGCCAATCAAGGGCATAAAATAGCAATTCTGACAATCGATCCATCTTCGAACAGAACAGGAGGATCAATTCTTGGAGATAAAACACGCATGCAAGCCTTATCTATTCATCCAAATGTCTATATAAGACCTTCTCCAAGCTCTGGCATGCTAGGTGGAATTGCATACGGAACTCAAGAAGCTATGCTGATATGTGAGGCAGCTGGATATGACCTTATTTTTATTGAAACAATAGGGCGTTGGTCAATCTGAGATAAATGTTTCTCATTTAGTCGATTGTTTTTTAGTAATCCTATCCCCTGCATCTGGTGATGAATTACAAGCAATCAAACGTGGATTGATTGAATTAACAGATATTTTGATCGTTAATAAAACAGATGGAGAAATAAAACATCCGCTATAGAAACAGCTCATCATTATCAACATGCAATGAAAATTTTACCCTCTTTATATCCTGAATGGCAACCCCCTGTTTTAAATTGTTCATCAATAGAAAAATGGGGATTATCAGAAATCTGGCAAACCATTTTAAACCATCAAACTATTATGAAACAAGCTGGTTATTTTAATCAACGTCGAAAAAATCAAAGAAAACACTGGTTTAAAACTATTATTGAAAACGATTTGCTAAGTTGGTTTTATAGCCAGGATATGATTAAATCTGATTATAAAAAACTAGAAAAAAAAGTCATAGAAGGAAAAACGCTTCCTTCAATTGCCTCAAATGAATTAATTCATCAGGGTTTATTTAAAGCAGATTTCAAAAATATAATCCCCAGAATAAGACAAAATAAAGCGGTCAAGCATGTTCGTTAATCTTTATAACACCATCTGGGATACTTATTTCTATAAACAACCAAAATCTAAAAATAAGAAACATACAAGATTTATAAAAAACAAATAGAAAGATGAGATATATCATAATCTATTAGTTAGATTTTCTATAAATAACAAAAACGTCTATCCTTTAACGATGTATCTAATTTTTCGGAGCATCATAAAATATATTTTTCTGAAATCATAAACATAAAGTTCTTTAATCAAGGATCTCTATTTTAATCCATTTTTAGAAATATAAGCCAATAAGTCTAAATTAAAAAATAAGAAGCTATTCTTTATTCTTGAAAACTATCTTTAACGATCAAAAATGATCAAACCTTGAAATTTTTAATCGTTTGCTTCAATTTTGTGTTTAATTCATTTTTTATTTAGTCTGAATGATATCTTTCATAAAGCAAACAGTTTTATATATTCTATATTATTATTTTAAAAATCTTGCGATTCTAATTAGAAACCTCAATTTTAAAGTCTATCTATTTAAGCTTTAATGAGATCCTCTTTTTTGGTTAGGTAATTCAGAGATTAAATTCTTTACTCATCATAATGTTCAGAAAAACGTGTATTCTCTCCTGTTTTAAGTATATTTGCCTGCTCTACCCATTGCTCGCGTCCTATCCGTCCTTTAAATTTCAAGCGTTCATTAACCTCTTCAATCTCTGATGGTGTCCATTCCGCAATCTGTTTATAATAATAAATTCCCATTTCATTTAAAACAGCTTCAAGTTTGATGCCGATTCCTTTAATGCGTTTTAAATCATCTGGCGTTCCTTCTGTTGGTGAATCATAAAGCTTAAGTGTCGAATCTGTTTGAGTGCTTGCTAGAGCAGAATGATGATCGCTCTGCGTAATTCTATTTTGTAATTCTGCACATTTTTTCTGACATGCCTCATATTTTTTTCTAAGGATATTCAGTGCTTCATCATCATGACTGTTTTTTTTTACGACAAAACAACCAACATAATAAAAAGCCTAACAAAGCAGCAATTGCAAGTAATAGCCATTCATGTATGATTAACCAATTCATAATTTCAACCCCTTTCTTATTACTTCTCTATTACAAATTCTATTCGACGATTTATAGTTCGTCCCTCTCTTTTTGAATTATCTGCAATGGGTTTCTTAGAGCCATAACCAATTGCCAATAATTGCTCTCTATTAACTCCAAAGCCAACAAGCACTTCAACGACTGATTGGGCTCGTGCCAGACTTAATGCATCATTTACAACATCACTACCTATATTATCCGTATGCCCTTCCACACGCACACGCATATTTTGACAAGACTGGATTCCATCTGATATTTTTTCCAATAAATCATAATTATGTTTACTGATTTCTGTGCTATTAAACAGGAAATGTATCTTTTCATTCCCTTTTAATTCATCCAGTTTTTGTTGACAAATATCCAGCTCTTCATTTTGTTCCTCAAGCTGATTATTATACTGATCTTTATCAACAATAATATGGACAACAAGATTATATGGTTTTTGAATGTATTTTAATTTTTCCATTGCCAGATCTTTTTTATCCTGATCTTCTACATCTCCTTCAACCATCAGAGTTTTACCTTGAACGTTTATATGCCCTTTCGTAAAATGAGATAATCCATTAATAGCATTCCTAACCGCTTGATACCATAAAGGATCAATTACATTTTTTACACTTTTAAATTGATAAAAAGTTTCTTTCTCTGGAAAATATTCTTTAATACTCTCCCTAATTAATTGTTCGCTATAATGATCTGAAATATCCCCCTCAATAACAAGACCATTTTTACTTAATTTGATATCAAATACAGGAATATAATCTATTTCTTTTGTTTGCTCTTGCTTGTCAGATGTTTTCTGATCAAATTCAGAATCTAAACCACGCTTCACAAGCTGTACATTATCTGAAAAAACTTTGGTAACAGCGCCTTTTAAAACGCCTCCTTCTCCTATAGAACCAAGTGCGAGTTTAACAGATTTTTCCAAAGCTTGATGATCGGGCGCGTTCCCTGATAAATATACAGCCTGACCTTTAACTCTAACCTTTGCCCAATCATGATCTATTAAATTCTTCTCTACTTTTGTTTGTATCAGCTTTTCTGTTTTAGATATGCCAGTTCCAAAAATACCCATATGGATACCTAAAATACCTAAAATAATGACTAGAACAATCCATAACAAAAACATTCTTGACAATGACATTCAATATACTCCTCTTTATCGATTGCAATTGAAATTAGAGAATACCAATAACTCAATTAATCACAGTTTGTAGTTTATCTCAAGCAGTAAAATTTTTATTAAATAATAAAAATTAATATTTTTATGAATTTAGAAGGTTACTTTTACCATATACTCTCAATTAAATTGACCTATTTATATTAACATCTAATAATAGCTCATTAATTTTATTATCAGGAGTGACCTACTTATGACTAATTCAACAAGCAATTTACCTGATGGCGTTGAATCACAAGATCCGGTTCAAGATAGTCTAAACTATTTTCTTTACCAAGTAGGTGAAGGAGAAAATGTTTCCGATGCTTTTCATGATGCTGCTAATTGGTTTCTTGAAAGCCTAAATCCCAATCAGCAAGATCAAACTGATTCAAGCTCTGTTCAGAGTGACGATCCTACTATGGCATAAATATAGCAGGTTATATCATTTAAAAGATGGGGGGAGTTTATTAAATCTAACCAAGAGGTCAGACACTTACAGGAATAAAAATCTGCATCCTGAAAATTATGACCTCTTACGTTTTTTTCATAAATTGATTTAAGTCCATTTTAGACATTAAATACCCCAAACAATCCTGTCGAATGATTTGCTCATTTGAGGTCAACATAGCAGGAATGATTTTTTGTTTTAAAATATAATTCTGATTTTCACAAGAAAAAAACTCATCTGTTATATCAATCCCTTGTTTATTGATCACATAGATTGATTTTGAATGATGATTCCCTTTTGCCCAAAAATATCCTTCTGGAACAAGCTTAAAATTCATATTTTCCAGTTTTTTGCTAAACACAATATTTGCGATTTGATCTTCTCCAAAAGCAATACTGGCTCGTTTATCTATTTCTATCCGTGCTAACGTCTTATAAATTTTTTGCTGTTCAGATAATTCTCCTTCAAGAGACCTTGAATTCAATGTTTTCAGGATAAAGGAAAACGCATAATGTATTCCTGGTTGGTATCCCGACTGACCACACTCAATGGTTACAGATGGGCATTGCTTTGAAAAAACAATTGATTGTGTTCCTGGTGGATATGTATAATAAACTGTTCTTGATGAGAAAAACTCTGCCAATTTTAAATGATCTTTTTTTAAATTATTAACACATGCATATACTGGATTCTTGCCCGTATTATTATGAATATCGATATTTGCATAAAGATTAGAATCTTGTGCAGTCTTTATAACCTGACTTAAAACATCCCATTCCTTACAGTGATAATGACCATCCCAAATGCGATTAAAATCCACCTGATTTTCCAAATGCCTTACCCCTTTTTCACAAGCCCAAACATTCCCTATAAAAATCAAAATATCTCTAAATGGCTGATTTTCTTTCAACCAATGTGCCAATTTCTTTAAAACATAAAAACTTGTTGTTTCATTTCCATGCAATAATGTAGACAGAAATACCGTTCCAGATTGTTTCCCTTTAATATGAATCAGTGCACTTTCTGGAAAAACTTTCCTAATATGGTTTAAATTAACCTTCAAAAAATCAACAGGAAAATGATCATAAATTTTCAAATTCATCCAGATTATACTTTCCAATAGGAAACTGGCTTTTTAGAAGCCTGCCATTCAATATATGCTTTTGTCATTGCATGAAAGTCATTTCCATATTTTTTAATAAATGTTTTTTGCCAACAACTTCCTGTCTGGCCTGTTTTCGCACGATGACCTATCACTTCATCTAGATAATATCTGACATCTTCTTTATCAAGCCCAACACAAATTAAAGCAGATTTTGCTTTTTGAATTAAATCATTCTGAATAATATCTTTTGCCAAAACAGTGTTTTGATTTTCCATTTGAAAGCGAGCATTCAACCCTCTTTGTGCGACTTTATAAAAATTTGAACGGATCATGGAATAGGAAGGATAATCACTAATTGTATGATATTCTGAGCTATAATATAGCACCAGCCCTAAGAAAAAAGCAAGATTAGCGACCATATCATCAATAGTTGGACCTGAGGGTAATGCACGAAGTTCAATCCTAACATGTGGGATATTTTGTTCTGAAAAACCAATAACAGGTCTATTCCATCTCCAAATGGTTCCATTATGCATTTTTAAATGTTCCAGCGCTTCTGGTTTGGTATCCATAAGTTCTGGTAAAATAACAGGAAAATGTGTAAAATTTTCTAAAAATAACTCTAGAATAGAAGAACGAGCATAGCCAGAACCAAATGAGGCTTGTCCGACTTCCCAGCCATCATTGCATCTAAAAACAGCCAAACTAACAGATTGTTCAAAAACAGCAATTCGGGTTTCTTCCCATAAATCAAGTCCATTTACAAAGGGTGAGTTTCCACTTACAGCTAAAACAGGAGCAGAAGCAAGTTGAGCTGCATTATAAGCATTGGTAATTTGATCTATACTTGTTTTTAAATGTATTTGTAATGAAGTACAGATAGCTGCAAAAATCAAATTTTGAAGGGTTAGTCTCAAACAGACATTATCGCCATTAATATTTAATTCTGCAGGATGTTCTCGTAATTGCCTTAATCTATCATTCAAAGCCCTGTAACGATTAGAATCGGATATTACATCATACGTCATTAATTGATCATTCGCAGTAGGTGCAATTCCAATGAAGATGGTTTCAAGATCAAGTTCATGTGCATGAATTTGGCATTTATTCCATAAATGCGATAACATGGATTTTACCTGATCCAAAACATTCCCACTCAGTGCAAAAGGAGGGGTGTTCATTTCAAAATTAAATTTGGAAAGCTCGGGAACAATGAGTTCAGAATGAATTCTTTTGATTAAATCCTGATTCCTGGGAGTTATATTCATTTTTTTATCTAAAATCCATGCCTCTATTTCCAGACCAATAAAAGCCTGTGTCGAATGATCCATTACTCGATCATGAATATATTGTTTCAAAATCTTTGTTTCCTGATAAAGCCTTATCATAAATTCCTGTTCTGCGTCTTGATCAAAAGCAAGATGATTAATTTCCTTTCCCATAAAACCCCTTCCCTCTCCTCCAAACCAAACATATTAAAATATGTATATGTCTATATTCATTTTGCACTATATATAATCTTTATATATAAACAATATTATATATTGGTTTTTTCATCGCTATATAGGCAGATTGAATAAAATCATTTCTGGTTTTGTTGAAAAAATAGGGTATTCAAGAATGAAGTATTTTTTGATTTTCTATCAGACATTTCTATTTATTCTTGCTTGCTTATCAAGCACAGCTATACACGCTGAAAATACAAATGCTTCAACACAAAAAAGGATCAAGAAGCATTTAGGCAAATCTCACAAACCCTTTTTAAAACAATAGATGCCAATAATAATGGACTGCTTTCAAAGTCAGAAATTGATTTATATCGATCCTATATTTTTCTAGCAATGGATTATGATGAAAATAACGTTGTTGATCTAGAAGAATTTGTTGGTTTTGATCCTAGATATTCTAATTATGCCTAAAAAATAAACAAAAAAGAATATGTAATTGCCACTGTTAGTAAAATATTTCATCAATGGGATCTAGATAAAAATGGAAGCTTAACAAAAAATGAGCATAAAAAAGCAATCTCGGTTGATTTTTCAAAAACGGATCAAAATCAGGATGGGTATTTGGATATTCATGAATATATGTTAGGATTTCCCTTATTAGAAGCAATTCAGAACATATATATCCTCTTAATCAAGACCAGAAAAAATAAACTTTTCAACCAGATTATGTTCAGACCAAACTTAAAATGGGGTCATGCCTTTAAGAATAAATTATTAATCGAGCCTTATTATTAAAAATATTGTTAGCATAATCCTTTAATAAATAGAAATATTCTATATAAATCCATTTATGATTATAACGGCTCTGAAATATCGATTAATGCTTCCAAAACAGCCTGTTTACATTCAATCTTTTAATAAAGGATAGAAATGTCAGACACAAATAAAAAATACATTCAAAATCATTGAAACCAAAGCCAAACGAATACTTGCCAAAACACAGATTCCAAGTGCAGATTTTACAATTAATCCCTATACAGGCTGTCAATTTGCTTGCCAATATTGTTTTGCAAGATTTATGGGAAGATTTATAGGAAAGCCTATAGAAAATTGGAGGAATTATGTTTATATTAAAACCAATGCTATCGAGCTTATTAAAACAGAACTCAATACATTGTTTTCAAAAATAGCAGACTTAGGCACAATAGATGTTAAAGTTGAATATCTTAATCTCTCGCCATATATCTTAAAAAGAATGAAAAATTTTATCAAACATGAACCAAAGCAGATGCAATCTGCTTATCAAACATCTCAGTTGAAATCCTACCAGGATGAAACTAAAAATATGGTTGATCAAATGCTTGAGAAATACGGATTTAATTTACGTTTTGGAAAGATTATCCATCATACTGGAAAACAATATCTGACTGGAAAATCAGGTTAGATTTTGAATTTACTCAATGCATAAGTTCAAATTTGAAAACAAAAAACATTCTATTTATAAAAAAACTAACTAAAATCTTTCTATCCCCCAAAAAACCCTGAAATTTTCTTATTTAATTATTCAAGTTCACTTGATGAAAATAATAAGAAAATTTCAAGTTTTCCGAGAAATATAAAATTCTATTCAATTACCTTAAATCCATAACGGAACACACCTGATGCTTTCGAAGACAATGCACCATTATTCCCTGTTGCAAGTTTCCCTCCTGGATTATCAGGGTCATCTTCATTCTTAAAAATATGCTTTAAAATAAAATTAACACGCTGATTTTGTACACTATATGTTGCACCATCAATTCTATTATTTGCTTCATCTGTTGCAATAATAAAATCAGATTCAGAATTACATGGATGATTGGTTGAAATACAATACTGGATGCTTTCTCTGATATATTCCAAATGGTTTGTATTTAATAAGTCTTGTCTGATTTTTACTGATTGTGGAACAAATTCATGCGTTGTTGCATTTTTAAAAACGATCTCACTAACAAAACATTTTCCAACCATCGTATTAATTATCTCATTATGGTTTGGATCAATTTGTGCAGGCTTTGGATTATTAAGTATCCCATTACAATCTGAATCTGGATATATATTATACGCAATATTTACCTCTGGTTTAACAATGGAATACATAACACTATGTACTAGATTATCTGTTTTATGCTCCCCATCAAGTTCAAATTTTAACGTTGTATTTGAAGCATTACTATCTGGTGAAGTAACATTAGATATCAATTCGATATATTCTCCAGCCTCCAAATCCAATGTAATTGAACCATTCGTGCCATCATAAATCACTTCTCTATTTTCTGTTACCAGATTATTATCTTTAAAAACTGAAATATTACCACCTAAATCTGAAATAAGGGCATTTTTAGATTTTTCTTTAATAGATTTTATCCATTGACTATTAAATACATGATCATCTGTAAAAAAAGAAAATTCTGTTCTTAAACTTCCTGTATTTTGAATTTTAATTCCGATAGAAGATGTATAGTTTTTTATAACTAAAATTTCTGTTTCAACTGGCGTATAATTAATACTTATATTTCGATCTGTGGTAGTGTTCAAAGGCACAAAACCTGGTATGCCTTTATAGTGAGGTGTCCTATCTGGAAATGTACGATCCTGATTATAATAAACAATATTAAATCGATTGGGAATTCCGTCTTTATTTACAAATTTTTCTATGATATAAGTAATTTCATAATGAATTGTAATTTTTTCATTCGGCTTGATTTCACCTATGATACCATAATACCCATTATATACTACCGTATCTGGAGATAAATTTGCATCTCCATTAAAGTCCATATTTAACCCTTGCTCATATCCTTGCTCATTAAGAATGCCATTTGCATTTAAATCTGCCATAGTATATACATCCTTGCCATATAAACCATTATGACCTGAAAGGTTTGCACTCATTGTACCTTCATTAAGAATACCCATCTGAACCCATCGAATATCCTTAGATGGATCACTTGATGGTTGAGATCTTTGAATACCTGAATTCCCGTCATCATAACTTGCAGTTCCATAGATTCCATCAATCGCACCAGAATCCCCGATCACACCATCAAAAAATAAAACATCATGTGCACTAATATTTCCGTGATTTTCAATCGTTGCAACATATCTAATTTTTTTTGCATCTTTTCCTGCGTGCGTAATAATATTTGGATCTAAAGAAGGAGCAACCCTAATTTCTAAATTTGATTGCTGCGCAAAGAGATTGACTGAACTTAATATGTTTAAACATCCAATACATAAAATGAATGATAAAAGCACACCTATTTTTCTAAACATAACTAAAAACATGAATTTACCCTAATTTATTATAAATAAAACAATTATTAAAAGTGTATTTTAAAATATATTTTCTAAACATTTTCTAATTTAATTGATAACTTTTTATTAAAAAGCGTGCAATTGGTAAAAAAACATCTGTATTTTTTATAAAAATAACCAAATTTAATATTTCAGACTCGTTTTTAAGTGAAAAAATATAATAATATGAATATGTATTAGGCGATTTTAAAGTCAGATTTACCTTTAAAGCGATACAATATATTGAAGTAAGGAAAAATAAACCCTGTTATCAATATATTAAATATATCCTCAAAAAAATTAACTCAGGTGATCTTTTAAAAGATATGCGTTTAATAACTGGAAAAATTACGGATAAAAAATTAGCTCAAACAGAGCCTCTATCATAAATAGTTTTTCTATGATTCCGATTAGATTTCTGTCTATAAAAACCAATATCATCTACTAAAAAATCAGAATCCTACTCAATCATTATCATGAATTAAGAAATTAGTTTGAGTTAACAGAACATAAACTGGTTATGGTTTAACAAAGAAATAAAAATAATACATATGACAAACAGAGAACACAAGATAATAGACTAATAATCGAATTGCTTTTTGAAATCTAAAAAAATATATCCTTACAGAACTTCAAAAACAGATTTTGAATTATAATAAAAAGGAAGGTTAAATATATAAATAAAGAGAGAAAAAATTATGATTTTTTTATTTTTAAATAGTAGTCAACCAATATTATGAATGAAAATCAGACTTATTATCCAAAGCAAGCCTAAGAGCTTTCGTAGATAACATGTTTAATAACACCATGGTTTGAGTATTTTAGGTGCTGTTTGGATGTTTGATAGTGAAATCTAAACTCACATTCTTCCAAAAATAGAAGGAATTATTTTTGAGATCTTCATTATATTTTCTAAGCGAGATATTTTCTAACAACTCTTTTAGCTTGTGATCCGAAATTCTCACTCTCGTTTATATGAGGATGTTTTTCGATATTTTATATGGAGATTTTTTTCGACATTGTAAGAGTTATGATTCATTTGACAATAGTGAAATTCCACAACATCCAAGGTATTATAGCTTCTTATAATAGAAGCAGATAAACAATATTATTCGGAGATAATCTAGTAGATAAAATGGTTTTTTCCATTTTTTAAGCATACTCACTTGCTCATTTGAATGTCCAGAGTTAGACTTAAAATTCATACTTTTTCAAGAATAAGTGTTCAAAAACAAGTAAACGTTTTCTTTTGGAATACTATTATATTTGCGCGTAACTCGTGCTTTGCTTGATTTAAGAAACTCTTAATCTCATTAATATGGTTTTTCTTATCAGAAAATCATTGACTATGATTGATCTGATAATAGTGAAATACCAACACATCCAATTCGTTATATGTTTGTGGGCTATCCGTATACATAAAAATCTGGTAGACATTTAATCTTTATAACAAGAATAAAGTGTATTGTTGAAAGTATCTGCAATTATTTTTGTATAGATTTTCTACCAGGATTTAACAAATTAAATACAGCCTATCTTGATGGAATAATTGCTCTTGTATAGATTGCTTTATCATATTTTAGTAAGTTAAAAATGGCTAGTTTTCTTGCCATTTTTCTTACCATTCCTTTGCCCAGACTCCCTTTGGAATTATAAAACTCTCTTGAAACGGATTGTCGTTTTCCTGTCGCTCCTTTGCTAAGATTCCCTTTGTGAGTTCTCACCAAAATAAGATTCATCACCCTTTATCTTATTAGAAACAAGACGTTCATCTTGAAGTCCAAAAACGATGAGTTCTCAAATTTTATAGTAAAAAAGTGTCGCCGAACGATGATTTATTCTTGCCAAATCATATCTGGTTTTTGCCGTTATTTCAGCAATAAACACCTCAACTAAGCTTATAAATACTTCATGCACAACGCTTTCTGGGTATATGATAAACCTAGATTATCCAGTTCAGCTCTATTATTTTTTGCTGAATGATTAGCATTCATGTCTTGCTTTTAGTGTCTGTAAACAGTTTTTGCGTGGATTTTCTCCTTGCGTTTGAACATACCAAATATAATTGTTTTTCCTGCCTTGCAACATTTATCATCCACTCCTTTTCTCATACCAGAAAAAAAACGCATCCAAGCTTTTATTACCTGCAAATATTTATCAATATATCAATCAAGATAACCCAGCTATTACTTGACTTATTTTACTGTAAAATAGTGTCTCTTGAATGCCCCATTTATAACAGAACGAGACTATAATTTTAACTCAAAGGGTCAATATTTGTGTTTTCCAGATAATTTATAATGGAATATTTCATAGATGTAATTTCATAGATAAACCCTAACATATAAGCTTATCTATGACAGACTTAATTCTATTTTATAAAAAAAATGGCTCCTAATTATGGAGCCATTTCTAAATATTTGAAGAATTTCTTTCAGTTCAATTACTACTGAACGTCAATAATTACTTCAGAACGTCTATTTAACGGTTCACGAATACCATCACCAGTTTTAACAGCAGGGTCATTTTCACCATATCCCTTAATACTGATCATGCTTGCAGGAACACCAATTTTGATTAACTCATCACGAACAATTTTTGCCCTGCGATCAGATAATTTATAATTGTACGCTTTTGCACCAGATGTATCTGTATATCCAGATACTTTAACATTCACAACGGAACATTTACTTGCTTCTGAAGCAGCAGAATAAATTGTATCCTTAGCCTGCTGTGTCAAACTAGACTTATCCCATGCAAAATACACCAAGAAAGCAACATTCTCACACACTGGCGCAGGTGGCGGCGGTGGTGGCGGTGGCGGTGGCGGTGGTGGAGGTGGCGGTGGTGGCGGAGGTGGTGGTGGCGGAGGTGGTGGCGGAGGTGGTGGAGGTGGTGGAGGTGGTGGCGGAGGCGCCGCAAACTGCCATCTCAGACCTGCAAATCCATCATGCGTTGTATAATCATCTAATTTATATGTACGATTATCACCTGTAAATTCGTTTTTAAGAGTGTTAAAATAACGATATTGGAGGTCAAATGTTAAGCGTTTTGTAAGCTTAATTCCAAGACCTGCGATTAACTGCCAAGCCAAAGCATTATCATTATCTTTTAAAGCAATACCTTTATTAAAAAAAGAACCATATTGCTTTGCATATCCAATACCAGCGCCTAAATAAGGCTTTAAACGACCATTATGATTAAAATCATAAATTGTATTAAGCAATGCAGACCATGAGCCAATCTTTGAATATGTATTATCTAGATTGCTTAAGCGTCCTGTATCATTCCAGCGTTGTGTTAAATCTAGTTCTGTTCTCCAGCCATTACTAAATCCATATCCTAATCCTACGGATCCACGATAATCTGGCTTGCTCTGAATTTTGTATTTCCCATCGCTTGTTTTGATATCCATGTCTTCTGTTGTACCATAGCCAACATTACCACGAACATACCAACCCTTTTCTGCAGATGCAATAGTCGGAACAATCATCAGAGCTCCTGCAGCTACTGCTAAAAGAAGCCTATATTTCATTATTTTCCTCCAAGGCATATACCTTTAAACTAATTCTGGCAAACTTATTTGCCCGTCTATTTTCGAATCATCAACCTGATCCTTCAAACTATAGAACTAACCTAATATCATATAAAAGGCTAGTCTTAATTTGTAGAAATATACCAAAAAAACGCATATCGTTGCTAAAATGAAACAAAAATATCATTTAGCTATTTTAGTTAAGCTTTAAACAAGCTTTGTATTTAGTTAATAACAACGCATTTAAATCATTTAGGGCTACTAAATATCCCACTCACTTTAGTTGTGTGACGATATCATATTAGTTATATAATGATATCATATTTTAGTCTGTTCTGATCCATTCTCAGTTTAAACCATATTTATTCTGAGACACGTCTGGATAATCCAAACATGTCAGATTTATCATATGACAAGAAGAGGTTGTCAATGAAGTGTTTATAAACCTGGTTGGAGTATTTGTTGTTAGTATAACAGCGAGAACAACATATGGTTCGGCAAGAACAAATCATCACTTAGCAACACTTTTACCATAAAATTTAAGAAACCATTGCTTTTGAACTTCAAGATGAACGTCTTGTTTCTAATAAGTAAGTAAGATAGAAAGGGGGATGAATCTTATTTTGGCGAGACCTCACAAAGGAAACCTTAGCAAAGGAGCGACAAGAAAACGACAACCCGTTTCAAGAGAGTTTTATAATTCCAAAGGGAATCTGAGCAAAGAAATGGTAAGAAAACTAGCCATTTTTAACTTACTAAAATATGATAAAGCAATCTATACAAGAGTAATTATTCCATCAAGATAGGCTGTATTTAATTTGTTAAAGCTTGGTAGAAAATCTACACAAAAATGATTGCAGATACTTCCAAAAACACACTCTATTGCCGTTATTAAAGATAACTAGCTGCCAGATTCATTATGTATAGGGATAGCCCACAAACATATAATGAATTGGATGTGTTGGCATTTCACTATTATCAGATCAATCATAGTCAATGATTTTCTGATAAGAAAAATTATATCAATGAGATTAAGAGTTTCTTAAATCAAGCAAAGCACGAGTTACGCGCAAATATAATAGTATTCCAAAAGAAAACGTTTGCTTGTTTTTGAACACTTATTCTTGAAAGAGTATGAATTTTAGATCTAACTCTGGACATTCAAATGAGTAAGTGAATCCGCTTAAAAAATGGAAAAGAAACCATTTTATTTAGAACTAACCCTTATTTTTTATATTCAAATATACCCTCTATTTTCGAATCAGCACAAAATATCATTGTGTCTAAATTAATTAATGCTAAATTCGAATAAATCCAATTTATTTTACCAATCAGAAAAAAGAGTTTCAGATTGTTTCTTCTTGAAAGATATCCTTAAAAAAATCACGTTTATTATTCAATAAGATCGGCAAGATCAGCATTTTCATTATAGGTACCGATCACACCTTCATCTTCCCATTTTCTAATTTTCTTATCCTTTATACCTAAATATTTCTTAAGAATGAGCGTTGTATGTTCTCCTAATTTTGGGGGGAAATAATATGTCTCACCTGCTCCTGCATGCTTTAATGGACTTGAAAGCAAGTGAATCTGACCAATTCCTTGAACATCAAAAAGATCTACCAGCCCTCTTTCTTTAATCTGTGAATGCCTAAACACCTGTTCAACAGTATTAATCGCACCGCAGGGGATATTAACAGACTTTAATCGCTCAAGCCAAAATTCAACTGATTTTGTTAGGGTAATATTATTAATTTTTTCTGAAAGTTGTTTTTGATGTTTAACCCTGTTTTCATTTGTGTTAAACTGATTTTGCTCTGCCCATTCTTTATGCCCCAATAAATGAGCCAGTCTTGTAAATTGTTCATTATTTCCAGCTGCAATAATAAAATAACCATTTGCAGCCTTAAAGCTTTCATAGGGCACAATATTTGGATGCCTATTTCCCAAACGCCTAGGTGAATCACCTCCAATTAAATAATTCATGGCCTGATTGGCTAGACTTGCAGTTAAACAATCAAATAAAGAAAGATCTAGATGACATGCGCTTCGTTTTTCATTGGCTAATGCAGCACAAATTGAAGTTGCAGCATATAATCCAGTAAATAAATCTGCAATGGCAACCCCTGTTTTGGTCGGATGCCCACATTCTTCATCAGGGTATCCTGTTACAGACATATAGCCAGCTTCTCCTTGAATGGAAAAATCATATCCTGCCTGCTGATGGCAAGATCCTACCTGTCCATAGCCTGTAATGGAACAATAAATAATATTAGGTTGAATTTGTTTGATCGATTCAAAATCAAGCTGATATTTTTTTAAAAGATTTGGTTTAAAATTTTCTATAATAACATCAGATCTGGCTGCCAGTTTTTTTACAATCTCTATCCCAGATTTTGTTTTTAGATTAACCGCAATAGACCTTTTATTCCGATTAGTTGAGAGAAAATAAGCAGAATAATCCTTTTCTCCCTTTAAAAAAGGAGGACCCCATTTCCGAGTATCATCTCCTTTTTCTGGATGTTCTACTTTAATAACATCAGCCCCCAGATCTGCAAGAGTCTGGCTAGCCCAGGGACCTGCCAGAACTCTTGATAAATCAAGGATTTTTACATGGGATAATGGTCGAATCATAATTTTTTCTTATAATGGTTTTTTTAAATACATTATAAGAGATCAATCAGAAAAAATCCAATTTAAATTTATCCAGTTTTTATAAAACAAAAAAACCCTTACTTAACAATGATATTGGAAATATTGAGGTTTTCCGCAAATTTTAATGAGTTTTATAGAATGATCTGATGTGGGTTTATTCATTAACTCAATATCAGCAATCATTGCACCATGGGGCAAATCAAGATATTTCAAACATTCATTTTCTGCAGATTTTACCCTAAAAGTTTGTGTTAATGCTGTTTTATCAGAAAAGATTTCAGAAAAACAAACCTGTTGAGTTCCATTTTTATTTTCTTCATCCAGCCCATAAACATATACAACCGCAAAAGCTTCTTCTCCTTTATAAAAAATACCTGTTTTTCTGGATACTTTTTCATCTTGTTTAAGCCCAATACTCGCAGACAGGCTTTTGGATGCTTGCATGACTTTATTATCAATAAATTCAATTCGCTCATCTTCAGCCAAAGGAAAACCTTTTTCTATTAATTCATTTAATGAAACACTTACTGTTTTTTGTACACTTCCATAAATGACACATGTACCACGCCCCCGATATCTTAAAACATAGCCAGAACGTGCTAATTCATTTAATGCACGTTTTGCTGTTATTCTTGAAACATTAAACGCTTCTGCCAATGCATGTTCCCCTGGAAGCACACAATCTCTTGGCATATCACCTTCTTCAATCTTTGCTTTTAAAATCATATAAATTTGATGATAAAGCGGTGTTGGAGATTCTAAATCCAAAACGGATTCATCACATATTTTTTCTATATTCATAATCCTTACCATTAAAATTATTATACTATACATTAAAAAATAGGAATAATTACCTTATTAAATATAATGATAAGTTTATTTGTTTTTATTTCTATAGTCTAGCATCAAATACACATAGCAGCTTAAACATAAATGCTATAACAAATAGAAATAATAATTGATATTATATTTACTTTATGGATTTTCTTTTATTAAACCAAGCCTGGTTTATAGAATAGTTTTTTATATATTCCTTTAAGTTTAAAATATTATTTCTATACAAAAACCTATTTAAAATAGGTTTATAAAAACCTCTGTATAAACTCAGTTTCTAAACTAAACAAACGTAATCTAACTGACTGAAAAATTAAGCGAAAATATTTTTATGTAGAGGATCTAAATATTAGATAAAAGAATTAATTTTACTAAAATGCCTGTATTCCTGTCTGTGATCGACCCAGAATAAGCGCATGAATATCCTGTGTTCCCTCATAAGTATTTACAGCTTCCAGATTAATCAAATGACGAATAACATGATATTCATCCGAGATTCCATTCCCACCATGCATATCTCGAGCATTTCGTACAATATCAAGCGCTTTAATACAATTATTACGTTTTAAAAGAGAAATTGCTTCAAACATGGATTTACCCTGATCAAGCAATCGTCCCAAACGCAGAGCAGATATTAATCCCAGTGTAATTTCAGTTTGCATATCAGCAAGTTTTTTTTGTATTAATTGATTGGCAGCCAATGGCTTGTTAAACTGTTTGCGGTTTAACGTATATTCTCGTGCTGCATGCCAACAAAATTCAGCAGCCCCCATACTCCCCCATGCAATTCCATAACGAGCCTTATTTAAACAGCCAAATGGACCTTTTAATCCTTTTACATTCGGTAATAATGCAGTTTCAGGAACCAATACTTCATCTAAAACAATCTCACCTGTAATAGAAGCTCTTAGAGAAAACTTGCCTTCAATCTTTGGTGTTGAGAATCCATTTAATTCTTTTTCTATGATAAATCCTCGGATATTATTTTCATCATCCTTTGCCCAAACAATCGCAATATCTGCAATTGGTGCATTTGTTATCCAGGTTTTTGTTCCTGAAATCAGCCAGCCATTTTTTACTTTTCTGGCACGCGTTTTCATACCTCCAGGATCTGAACCATGATCTGGTTCAGTCAACCCAAAACAACCGATTAAGTTTCCACATGCAAGTCCTGGCAAATATTTCTTTTTTTGTTCTTCATTTCCATAAGTAAAAATAGGGTGAATAACCAGAGAATTTTGAACGCTCATTACAGAACGATATCCTGAATCAACATATTCAATTTGTCTTGCAATCAAACCATAGGCAACATGATTTAAACCAGATCCGCCATATTCATCTGGTAACGTAATCGCCAAAAAGCCTAATTCTCCAAATTCATTCATAATATTTGGATCAAATTTTTCATACCGATTTGCTTCCAGAATTCTTGTAAACAGTTTATCCTGACTATATGATAATGCCGTCTTATGCGCTAGCAATTCTTCTTCCGATAAGCACTCAGACAAAAGCAATGGATCTGACCAATCTATATTTTCAGACATATATATAAATACCTTAACAGCAATAAAGTGAAATTTAAATCCATAAATTAACCAAAGCTAATTTAATCATTTATTGTTTTTAAACAATAGTCTAAATGTTTCATGAATCAAGATAAAAGAATGAATCTAGTATGTATTTACTTAAATTTACTATAAAGCAAGCCAAAAATATATCGGATCAAATTTCTGAACACAATAAATGATTAAATACAATAGAGAAAATGAGCAATCAATATTTCCTCAATATGAAAAAGGAAATAAATACACCAAATAGTTTAAAACTTTAAACTATTTGGGTAGAGTAAAAAACATTAATCCCCTCTCGAATTACGAAGAAACCGTTTCATCTATAACAGAGGCAGAACTCGCAGCTCTTGCAACCGCTTGTGCTCCATTTTTCGCAGAAGCTTCAGAAGCATAGCCTTGGCTTTGCAAAATTATTTCTCCATTTCTTGCCTTTAGACTAAAATAATATTTACCATTAGCTCCTTGTTTAAAGGCATAGTTTTTTTCTTCTCCAGCATTTTTCTTAACAGATTCTATACCATTTTTTGCACTTACTTTTTGCTTATACATTTCACTTCTACCAACAGGTTCATTATTTCCTGCAACCAATGTAAAATAAAATTGACCGTTTTTTGCTCGTTTAATAATAAATTTAGCGGACATAAATCATTCTCCTCAATATGTTAACCTTTAACCCCATCTACAATGATACTATTCTGATCCTCAAAGGATTAATTAATGGCTTAATAATATATTATTAATGGGGCGTGAACAATACACTTTATCCAATTGATTTTTGTTTAAAATAAACTCTTTAATAAGCATTTTGATCGATTTCTTATACAAGAAACAAGAAAACCTGTTATAATTTAAGGATTATTTTTACATTTGTTTCGTGTGTGAATTGAGCAATTGGATTTAGGCTAGACAAAAACCCTTCTTTTAATCTAAAAAGGATCTTTACATTTAGTGAATGCATTCTTAAATACTAATTCAGTTTCATCGTTTGTCATTTAACTTTGTTTTAACTTGTTTTTATATAGCTTTCTTTAAAAATCCATAATAAAGCTAAGACTAAGTCTTCTAGAAAATAGAGGTTGAAACTTATTAGACCCAACCAAAATATAACGATATTGATTGGTTAGATTTGAAAGATTAAATTGAAGTGATGCCTTACGCTGAATAATTTTAAACTTATATCGTGCGGATAAACTCTCATTAAAAGCTGGATCTATATAAAACTGATTGGTTAAGTTTACAGGTTTTTTTCCCAAATAACTAACAGAGAATCCTGCTGATAATCCTGGTAGAGAATCAAATTCATAATCTAAATTAATTTGTCCATAAATGCCATTTTTACCAACAGGTCTTTTTCCAATTTCTTCTTCAATGTTTTGATTTACTCTGACTTTTGGATCTGCGATCACACCTCCGATTAACAAGGTTAACCGTTCCATTAATTTTGTTTTCAGACTAACTTCAAATCCTTTAAAGGTTTGATCTCCAATTGAACCAAAATAGTCATTTTTATCAAATGTCAGATAAGGCTTTTTGATATCAAAATATCCTAAGGAAAGTGTATGATTTTGATTGGGAGACCAGACAAACCCCACTTCATACTGTCGAGTGTTGATCGCTGGAAAAGTTTCAAATCTATTTATTGCATTCGAAGGAGGATTTGGACTTTCTTCAAGTCCTTTTGTATAAGATGCATACCCAAAAATTGATTTAGTGAATTGGGTTTGTAGACTGATATAAGGTAAGATGGGTTCACTTTTCTGTAATAGGCTAGATGATGTGGATGCTTCATGCGTTGTTTTTTGATAGTGTGCTTTTTGAATACCAAGATTGAGCGTATATTGATTTGGTTTTTTGAATCCATATCCTATCCCTATCATGATTTGTTTGATTTTATCTCTGTTTTGTTCAGAAAAGGTAAAATCTGGCTTTTCAAGCTTTGGTGTTTGACCAATCTGGGTATTTTTGATGAAAATAGAATCAGAACCTGCATATTTACTTTTTGAATTCCGATGGCGTATAGAAACAATAAAATTATGTTGATGCTGTTTCCAGCTCAAAGAACGTATGAGTTGTAATTCACCACTAATAGATTCATTATTTGATGAAGGATTGGCAAAAATCAATCGATCTGCCAATCCATTTTGCCGAATATTTGTTACCAGGTTAAAATAGTCTCCACCAGATTGTGATTTTGAGAAAAACATCCCTAATTTCATCTGTATTTTTAATATTGAAGCCTGTGCAATTATCCCCATATTATATTGATCTAATGCAGATTCTGTCCAGGAAAACCCATCATATACACGGCGCTTTATTTTAGGGGGAAAATAATTACCATTTGTTATATAAAAAGGAGGATTTTTTTTATTTAGTCGTGTTAAAGATAAAAACCCTTTCAATCTGTATGAATGAGAAGCTTTCCACTGTCCAACCATACCGAGGCTGGCTTTCTGACCATTTCCCCCATTTGCAAAATGATTATCATATATCCCTATTCCTCCTGCTAAAGACAAGTTTTTAAAACTGAATTGATGATCCAGTTCAGCAGACAAGCTCCCATAACTTCCATATTTAAAAAGAACAGAGGTTAGTTTTTTAGTTTTAGGATTTCTCAATCGACGATCAACAATTCCTGTTGGCGCAGGAAAAGCATATCCAATTGCATTTGATCCCACCCGTATTGTATATCCAGAAATTATCCTGCCAGAAAGACTGGCCTGCTGATCAAAATACAATCCTTCAATTCTGATATTTCCTGCCGATGAGGGTGAATAGCCCCTTACATAACTTGAATGATAAAGTCCAATCGATTGACCGCCAATGCTGCTTCCAAATGCATTCTTTGCTGCTGAAATAGCTTTTTCATCCACTCTTTGTGCAAATGCAGGAAAGATCAAAAAAAACAGTAAAAAAAACAGCAGATTATTTTGCATTTCTATTTCCTATCTTATCAATGGCTTTAAAATAAAATTCAGTATAAAAGATGTTTTTACTGTTTTTAATATAGAACGAAAATGAATTTTATTATATTAAATTTTTGTTAAGCTTAAGAAATATTGAAATAATGGGGCTATCCCAGATAACTGAGGTTTGTTGTCTGAAATAGGGTGAGAAAGAGCAGATTTTAAGCAAAACGAAATAAGATAAACTGATAGAATAGTTTGCTACAGGAATAACCACACCTCATGCGGTCGAACAAATTGGTATACATCGCAAGATAGCCCTCTATTCCTTTTAACGATTTTGCGAAAGGATTGCCTTTCAATAGAGCCAAAACCTTATAAAACTTTCAGTGGTCAGGTTGAAGTTAGTGAGAGGTGTTTTAGCAGTGTTCGTAAAAACCTGGCATGCCAGAAATGTGGCAAGAAAATGACCGTTTTGGTTTGCTAAAGCGCAGATATAATAGGGCGTATACGAAGATAATTCATGGCTATTACTTCCAGTCAAACATTCATGCCTATTATTGAACGCAAAGTGATTCAGAACAATATTTTATACGGATTGTTTGGGTATCATGCGTTGAATTTAAGTGATTTTAAGCATTTCCTGTATCATCCCTTTAACGCTATTTGCAGAAAAGCATTGCCACATTAACGCAATTGAGCATTTTTGAAACCAGAGTAAACGCCATATGAGCGAGATTTAAAGGTATCTCCAAAGAGTATTTAGCTGTTCTTGCAGAGATATGCGTGACGCTTTAACACCCCAAAACCACAATTGCAACCAATACAGTAATGGAATAAATAATATATCCATTAATTAAATAGAACAAGCGTTTTATTTTTTATATATAATATAGTGCATGCTTGCTATAATATATGTATAATATACCATTTATAAATGATTCAAACGAGGAGAGCCTAACATGATATTTGAACCTATCAGAAAATAGGCTGTTTTTAAGGGAAGAACTAGACATAAAGAGTTTTGACCATTTTATCTTTTTATCTTCATAATAGACTTAATATATGTGATGTATGAGATGTATACTACCAATACAAATATAGTTGTTTTATTATTTTTTTTATGTGTATTTTTATTCCTTACCATACCATCAATATCCGTATCTGTAAGGAGATTGCATGATCTCAATAGATCAGGATTTTGGCTTTTCTTGCTTTTCTACCAATATTTGGAGGTTTCATCCTTTTAATTCTCTTTTGTTTTTCTGGAACGGTTGGAGATAATCAATACGGACCAGATCCAAAGGAATAATGATAGTAGTTTTTAAATATCATGAAATACGTTAAGATTGAATATTCAATCCTTAATACTAGAATTCTATCTTTCCAATCATTTTCTGAATGGTTTCTGCTATTTTTTGAATTGCCTGTTTTCGATAGCTCGCTTTTCTGTAAATCATACGCACTTGTCGTTTTGCCTGTTGGTTTTTTAAATCATATAACCGAATCCGATGATCCATTGACCAGCTCGATTTAGCTGTTAATGCAGGAATAAGCGTAAATCCATATCCTGCAATAACCAAATTGATTAATGTTTCAATACTGGTTGCTCTGGTTGCTGATTTTACCCCTGGCAGCCAACTATCTGGCAAATCACATACTTCCAAGACTTGCTCTCTAAGACAATGCCCATCACAAAGTAATAAAAGTTCATCCTTATTCAAATCCTGAATGCTAATTTCCTTTTTTTTACATAATGCGTGTTTAGCTGGAAGAGCAATTTTAAAATTTTCCTGATACAGATTAATTTCATGATAGTTTTTATCTTCTATCCTTGATGCAATAATAATAATTTCAATCTTTCCTTCATTTAATTGTCGAATAACATGTTCTGTTGTTGCTTCAACAAAAACGGGCTCTAGCTTGGAATATTCCTGCATTAAAACTGGAAGTAACAAGGAAATTAAAGAAGAACCAATGGTTGGAATAATTCCAATATTTAATTCTCCAGAAAGAGGGTCTTTATGTAATTTGGCAAGGGATTTAATTTCTTTTTCTGCCAATAATGCCTGGCTTGCCAGACCAATAATAATTTTTCCAACAGGCGTTAGAAAGGTTCTTCGTTTGGTTCTTTCAAAAATCTGAACCCCTAGGAAGGTTTCCATTTTCTTTATCTGACTACTCAATGTTGGCTGACTAACATTACAGATTTGAGCAGCTTTACCAAAATGATTATGCTCTGCAACAGCACAAATATATTCAAAGTCTCTAAGATTCATGTTTTCTACCTAAAAAATCTACATTTTATTAATAGAAAATAACTATTATTTTTTTTATGACAATCTATTTGATTAAATTTAAGTTGTTTTATATAATGAACATTAAATTGTATTCTTTAAACTGGACTTAAGAATGATTGCGATAGCCTTAAAAACAATTTCTGCACAGATAAAATTTTTATCTAAATATGAAGATATTTTATTACGAATTGGAATTATTCTGTTTTTCATCCTTGCAATAACCCTTTCTTCTCTACCGACAGATAAAATATTTGAAACAGGCGTAACAGCAATTGCAGATATTGCAAGCTTTGTTGCCTTTACCCTTTTAATTGTTTCTTTCTTTCAATATCTTATAAAAACAAACATTAGTTTGACAATAGAAAGACTACCTTGGCTACAGGTTCCTTTTGCCAGCTTAATGGGGTTATTGCCTGGATGCGGAGGTGCAATTATTGTTGTTACACAATTCATTTATGGTCGTCTCTCCTTTGGAAGCCTGGTTGCAACGTTAATTGCAACCATGGGAGATGCAATGTTTTTATTAATGTCAACAAGGCCTAAATCTGCCTTAATTGTGATCTTGGTTAGTGCACCAACAGCAATTATATTTGGATATATTATAGACCTTATTCACAGTACTGATTTTCTAAGACCTAAGAAAAATAATGCTTCCAATAAAAAAACAATTCAGGAAACCAAAAAATGGTCTAATGACTTAACTCCGTTTGATATTGGCTGGTTGATTATAATGCTGATTATGACTCTGTTTAGTATTCCATGGAAAATGTTTGAATTTAATCTGTTTTCATTTTTAGGAATCACAAGTCATTTCTTACTAATTTGCGCATTTATTTTTGCTTTAATTAGTGTTGTTTATTGGATTTTTCAAGGAAATCCAGATATGCGTTATGAAGGAAAGGAATGTAAAAAAGGCTGTACGAATATCACACGGAATCAATCTATTTTAAAATCTATTATTACAACAACAAATTTTGTTTTATCATGGGCTTTAATCGCGATGATTGTTTTTGAATTGATTATTCATATTTTTAATTTGAACATAGAATCCTGGCTTAAAAGCAGTGCCTTGTTTTTACCCTTAATTGCAATCTTAATTGGATTTATTCCAGGATGCGGACCACAAGTTATGACAGCAGCTTTACATGCTTCTGGTAATTTGCCTTTATCTGCACAATTAGGAAATTCAATTTCAAACGATGGAGATGCGTTGTTTCCTGCAATTGCAGCAACGCCAAAAGCAGCTAGCCTTGCAACACTTTATAGTGCAATTCCAGCTTTTATTATCGCTTATGGATGCTATTTTTTACTTGGATTATAGTTAGGCATTTATGATTTTTAATTATTTCTGTCTTATTCAGTTTTGATTTAGAAAATTAACAATATATTTAAAATATATTTAAGATTTGCTTTATTTATTTTTATAGGTATAATCAGGCTTGTTCATTTATCAGGATTTTTATATAGACTTTATACTATGTGCAATAAATTCAGATTTCTATTTATTATTGTATTTTTTTTGCATACAGTTTTTTGCTGTATTTTATAATGCCAAGATAAATCCTGATAAAGCCCACCATGATATCGTTTTTTATATTCCATTTTTAAATAGAGTATCATATGAAAAACTTTATACACTTTTCTATGCACGCGCCCCTCCATTCTTCATTTAGATTCTAAATTTATCTGGCAGCGATTTTTTAACAAACAGATTATAAATTTATATGAATTTAGCTGTTCAGTTTTATTGATGATCTTTGTCTATCACATATATTTTTCAATATGTTCAAAACGCGTGTTTTCAGGAGAGAACAACGCGTGTTTTCAGGAGAGAACAATGTATAAATATCTTATCTACTCATTCACAGCTTTAACCTGGTTTGGAATATCTTCAACCAGCCATGCGGAATCAGGCTTGGAAAATAATATAAAAACCGTTCAAAGCGAACTTCAAAAAATCAAACAGGAATATGAAACCCGTATTAAATCACTAGAAACAAAACTACAAAAACTAGAATCAGAAAAAAACCAAAAAAGTTCTTCTAAAAAAAACAATCTGAGTCTATCGAATCCGTTTAATTCTAAAAAATCAATCCTCAGTAATGATTTTAATCCCTCTATTGGTATTATTTTAAATGGTAAATATCAGAATTTTTCATCCGACACCTCGGAAATTACAGGATTTGCGATTGGACATGAAGGAGAAAGACCATCAGAAGGTTTCTCAGTTAATCATAGTGAATTGAATTTTGCAGCTAATATTGACGATAAATTTTTTGGAAGCCTTACGGCTGCTTTGGATGAGCATGAAGGAGAACAAGAAATAGAATTGGAAGAAGCCTATATAGAAACGCTTTCAGGAATTGGATTGCCTGATGGATTGAACATTAAACTTGGTAGATTTTATGCCAATATTGGTTATTTAAATGAGCATCATGATCACACAGATGATTTTGCAGATCGCCCTCTTCCCTACCGAGTTTTTCTTAACCATGCTTATAATGATGATGGTATTGAGCTCTCCTATGTTCTACCAACTGAGCTTTATACTGAAATTGGCGCAAGTGTTTTTCAAGGAGATGATTATCCTTTTGGTCAAAGTAATGGAGACGGATTTTCCAATTATTCAGCTTATATACGATTAGGAAATGATATTGGTTATCATCAGAGCTGGCGTTTGGGATTATCCTATTTATCTGGAAAGAGTGATGGTGGCAGACATTCAAATGAAGATTTATTAACTTTTTTTGGAGAAAATAAATTTTATATTGCTGATTTTCGTTATATCTGGGCTCCTTTTGGAAATCCTAAAAATCAAGAATTTAGTTTACAGACCGAGTTTTTTTATAGAAAAGAAAAAGGAATTTATGAAGATGCGGATTTGATAAATATCGCTAATCCTGAAATCACAGGAATTGGTAAAATAAATAGTACAAACTCAGGATGGTATGTCCAAGCTGTTTATAAATTCTTTCCTCAATGGCGTATTGGCGCAAGATATAGTCAGTTAAAAGGCAGTTCTGTTCCAAAATCACTTACGGGCTCGGCTTTAGATTCAGATTATTATAATCCATATAATTGGTCTGTTATGTTAGACTGGACAAATAGTGAATTTAGCCGGTTCAGAATACAATATACAAACGAAAAAACATCCCATAATCGTGAAGATCATCAGTTTATCTTCCAATACATTATGAGTATTGGTGCGCATAGTGCTCATAAATATTGATTTAAAGGAGGATAAACTAATGTATATATTACGTATCATATCTTTATGTTTCCTATTAATTTTTCCTATTTATTCTTTTGCATCTTTAAATGTATTCACATGTGAACCTGAATGGGCCGCATTAGCCAAAGAAATTGGAAAGGAAAACATTAAAGTATATTCTGCCATATCAGCTCGTCAGGATCCACATTATATCAGAGCACGCCCTGGTTTAATTGCAAAAATCAGAAAAACAGATTTACTTATTTGTACAGGAGCCAGTCTGGAAATAGGCTGGCTCCCTATTTTGCTCAGACGAGCATCTGGAAATTTACAGCCTGGAAATAAAGGATATCTAATGGCTGCTGACTATATTGATTTACTCGAAAAACCAAAAAGTCTAAACCGTAGCCTTGGACATCTTCACAAGGATGGAAATCCACATATTCATTTAAATCCTAACCATCTTTTGCCTGTTGCAAAAGAAATCATGTTACGATTGCAAACGCTGGATCCAAATCATGCTAAAGAATATCAAACAGCATATCTTAATTTCAAGAAGAAGCTAAACATTGCAATTAAAAAATGGGAAGAAAAAGCAAAAAAATTAAAAGGTCAGTTCGTCATTTCACATCATCTTTCTTTTAGTTATTTCATAAAATGGCTTGATCTTAATTTACTTTCTACCCTTGAAATAAAGCCTGGTGTTCCCCCAAGCACGGGATATTTAAAGAATTTATTAAAACAAACAAAGACAAAACCTGTTCTAGCAATTCTTAAAACACCCTATGATAATAACAGGGCTGCGAAATGGCTTTCAAAAAAAACCAATCTTCCTAATCTTACGCTTGCCTATACGGTTGGAGGTTCCAAAGAGGTAAAAGATCTGTTTTCTCTTTATGACAGTATGATTGATCAATTACTAGCAGTTCATGAAACAGATCGTGTTCAATAGTGACATAATAGAAATTATAGGACCTGCATTTATTGCAGGTCTTATGATTGCATTAACCCATGCTTTATTAGGAATAGAAGTGATTAAAAGAGGAATTATTTTTATTGATTTAGCAATTGCTCAAATTGCAGGTCTTGGATTAATTGTATCGAGTTATTTTTTTCATGATCCGCATGCCTTAAATCTTCAATTAATCGCTTTAAGTTTTGCTTTTATGGGGGGGATATTTTTTTATTTTATTGAAAAAATCACGCCTGAACAACAAGAGGCTATTATTGCAAGCAGTTTTGTTTTATCTGCATCCATTATACTTTTACTGCTCTCAAATTATCCTCATGGAGGAGAAAGAATACAAGATTTACTATCGGGTCAGCTTTTATTTATCACATGGCATGATGTCTTGATGCACGCGCCTATTTATGGATTAATTTTAGCTTTATGGCTTTGTTTCCCATGGTTAAGAAAAGGAATTGGTTTTTATCTTATATTTGCCTTTGCAATTACCTCTTCTGTTCAACTGGTTGGTGTATATGTTGTGTTTGCCAGCTTGATTTTACCTGCATTGGCAGCGATTGATTATAACTATTCATACCCTATCGCCTGGTTATGCGGTATTATGTCCGTTTGTTTGGGTATTTTAATTTCAATAATTTATAATCTTCCTTCAGGTCCCGTAACCGTTGTTTGCTATACTGGTGTTACCTTATTTTTAAAAATCCTACACAGAGTTTTAAATCGCCATCAATAATTTTTAAACTCGATTAAGATTATAAGAGGTTTTAAATTGTTTAAACTGCATATTAAAGGCAAAATAGCTTTATCTGAATAATATGTATTTTAAGAAAAAGAATTTCACTTAAGGTTTAAATAAATAAAGAGAAAGGAGTAATTTCCTTTCTCTTTATTTGTTTTGTGATAGAAGATATCAGAATATGCTTTAATATTTTAAATGAAGCCCTAAAAAGAAATATCGTCCTAAAGATGAAATGGGATATGTAAAGCTCGTTTTAAAAGGTTTTTCATTCATAACATTATTAATCCCACCATAAAAGGAAATATTATCCTTCCATTGATAAGAAAAACTCAAATCATACACCCAGAATTGGCGACTTAAAACATTTTCTATTTGATCTGCATCTTCTTGTTCAGAAAAATATTGATGGCTTTGATAGCGAATTTGATTTCGAACAACCCATTTATCATTTGGAATCCAGTCCATATTATAATTAACTGACCATTTAGGACGTGCAAATTCTTCAGTTTCCGGATCCGCAGCTGTTGGGTCTGCAGGAACACGATATTCTGTAATATCGATTAGATATGTTCCCAAGACACCCAAATCAACATGTCCGAAACGCCCAAGTTTCACACGATTAAGATCAAATCGGTAATATCCTGAAAAATCAATTCCTTCTGCTTCAACAGAAGCAAAATTTAAATCGCTTGCCTTAAAATAATTCAATCCCAGTGTTTTAGGATTACGCATAATGGATTTACAAAAGACATTATCGGTGCTTTCTGCATCATAACACGCATTAATAATATCTTGTGTATCGGGAGATTCAATCGCATCTTCTATTTTAATATTCCAATAATCTACATGAAGAGAAAGGTCAGAGATATAATTTCCAGGTGTTAAGCTAAAGCCTAATGTATATGTTTTAGCATTTTCTTCCTGAAGATTTGAATTTCCCCCTTTTTCTCCTTGAATCCGTGCAGAGTTTGGATCTATCCAATCCTCAGGAATTCCTGCCGATCTACAATTTTTCAACCGATTTTTTGGATTGTTTCCTAAATTAATAAAATTAGCATCACATGGATCATCGGGTTCACTGAACGAAGGTTGTAAAGGTGAAAATAATTCAGAAATATTTGGAGCACGAATCGCATTGGAATACGTTGCCTTCAATTTAAAATCTGGTATAATTTGCCAGTTTAATCCAGCCTGCCAGCTCGTTGTTTTCCCAATTGTGCTATAATCTGCAAAACGAATAGCAGCTCCTAATTCAATATCTTCAAATAAGAATCTATCTTTTATAATGGGCAGTAAAACTTCAAAAAAAGCTTCAGAAGTATCAAATTGACCAGAAACAGGTTGTGTGCCACTGCTAAAAAACAGGCTAGATTTTTCAAAGTGTGAAGTCTGATAATCACTTGTTTCTTTACGATATTCGGCTCCTACAGCAAAACTTATCGGATATGGTAAAACAGAAAACCATTCTTTTGTATCTCCTGTAATATAGCCATTTAAAACCTGTTGTTCTATATCCCAAATCGTAATATTATTAATCGCAAAGAAATCAATTGCTTCTTTTGAGATATTTCCTCTACCAAAAATATTTGCAGGATGACATTGGCCATTTCCTGGTTGAAATGTTCTAAACCCAGGTTTTACATAAGGGTAAGAAGCTGTTGGAGCCAAACGCTTGGAATCCAGATCTGAACGACAAACAATTTCTCCTGTTTTTGGATCTTTTACAGCATCAATTGCTGCAAACCAACGATCATCAACCTGGTCATAACTTGAATATTTAGCCTGTGTTTTTCCATAATTATAGGATAATTCATAATTCCATTCATTCGGAAATTTTCCTTCAATTCCAAAAACCGTTCGAAATGTTGATAGATTTGTATTTACCCTATTCATGTTCCCGAGATCTGATTGATCCCGTGAAACCAAAAACTGTGCCTTCGACCCATCATACCCTGGATTTTTCTCTAAAAACTGATTTAATGCAGTCTTTAATTCAGCTGGAAGATAAGGATTGTCTAAAGAAATCGGGATAAAATCATGAAATGAATTTACACCATAATACGTCTTTGTTTCTGATTTTGAATATTTTGCATTTGCAAAAAAATTGATATTATCCATTAACCTATAATTTAAAGTCGAATTAAATGTATATCTCTGATAGTCTGGAAGAGCAGATTGTGTATTCAACCTATTC
>CBCYMI010000004.1:0-21663 GCA_965183855.1 Maricaulaceae bacterium
TTTTTCCAAGAGATTTTTCCTTGTAAATGATCTATGATTTCTATGCTCTCATTCTCTGGAACTTTTATTCTAATGGTGTATGAATCCTGTTTTTGATGAAACTTGCCATACTCGGAATCACGCCATGGAGACCTGAATGCTCGTCCTTCAGAAAATGCTTGTTTGCGAAGTGCTTTTATCTCTTCCAGACTTGCATAACATTTATAAGCCATATTTTTTTCAATCAGAGATTGAACAATTTCTTTATGACGTTTAAAGCGATGCGATTGAAAAACAACATCCTCATCCCAATGAATCCCTAACCAATCAAGTCCTGTTAGAATTGCATGAACTGCTTGTTGAGTTGAGCGCTTTTTATCTGTATCTTCAATTCGTAATAAAAATTTCCCATGATATTTTCGAGCATATAGCCAATTAAATAATGCTGTTCTTGCTGCTCCTATATGTAAATAACCCGTTGGAGAAGGAGCAAAACGCGTAATAATAGAAGTCTTGGAAATAGCCATAATTATCCTGAGGTTTCTTGTGTTTAAAGTGAATGTTTAGAGATTTCTAACATGTTTGAAATTAAACTACCAGATCGTAAATTATTAAATTGATTAAGCATAAAATTAAATGCTAAACTGGTTTACAAAAAGGTAAATTATATGTCAATTTTAGAGGGAATAAAAAACTGGTATATTGTTTTTTTTGCAATTGGCATTGGCTGTTTTTTACTTTATCCTAATTTTTTTAATTCTCATTTTCAATTTATTGTTCTAATCCTTTTTTTCAATACAGTTCTTTTAGCTTTTTTCTATAAAAATCATTTGGTCTTTATTTGTTTTTTAATGCTTGGGTTTAGTTTTACTGCGGGCATGTTGAGAGCTTTTATCAGACATAAGCAGGTTGAGCATGTTATCTTAACTTCCCAGCAAAAATTCTGTCATGTTAGAGGATGGATTGAAAAACAAGATGCAAGACAAAAACGAAAAAAACTGATTATTCGAGTAAAACAAGCTTGTCGTTTGAAAAACCCTCCCTATAGAATTCGTATTTCATCAAGCATGGCTGTAAATGCACAAGCTGGAGATGGTGTTAAGTTTAATGCTGTTTTGCGGGCGCCTCCAGAACAAATTGCTCCTGAAACTTATAATATAAAGCGAACCGCTTATTATAAGAAAATTGGTGCTTATGGCTTTGCCGTTTCAAATCTTGACCCTGTCTCTGTAAAAAGCAATCACATTATAGAATCTTTTGAAAGAAAAATTATCAGATTAAGAAGACAAATTGAACAAAAAATTAATCTGAATTTAAATCAACCTATCAAAGGGTTAATCTCCGCCTTGCTTGTTGGCAATAAAACAGGGGTTGATCTTCAGACAAGAAAAGACTTTCAAATTGCTGGACTTGCTCATTTATTGGCAATTTCTGGATTGCATATGGGGTTAATTGCAGGAGGGTGCTTTTTCTTTTTAAGAGGGTTTTTTGCGCTTTTTGTCTATTTTTCTAATCGTTATGATGTTAGAAAACCAGCTGGTTTTTTAGCTATTTTGGTCACAATTTTCTATTTATTAATCTCTGGCGCCTCTGTTTCTACTCAAAGAGCTGCCATTATGGCAATTACTGCTTTTTTAGCTATTTTATTTGATCGTCAAGTTTTTTCATTAAGATCTGTGATGATTGCTTTTTTTATCATTTTGCTATTAAGACCTGAAAGTTTGTTTGAAGCAGGCTTTCAAATGTCTTTTGCAGCCGTCATTGCACTGATTGCTTTTTATGAATATAGAAAACGAAAACATCAGATGGATTATATACAGTTTGAAGCCTATCCTTATTTTATAAAATATCCTTTAAAAATTTTACGGTATGGATATTTTTTAATGTTAACCAGCTTGATTGCAGGGGGAGCAACGAGTTTTATTGCTGCATTTCATTTTCATAAAATAGTGAGTTATGGCTTAATCAGTAATCTTTTAGTTTTGCCTATCTTTACCTTTATTACAATGCCTTGTGGTATTTTTGTCTTTATCTTTCTGCCTTTTGGAATAGAAGCTATTCCATTAATGATTATGGAACTCTCACTAGAGAATATTCTTTGGATTATACAGAAAATAACGCATTTACCTTATGCTTCTATTGATATCAAAATGATTCCATTTTCTGTTTTTATCTTATATATTTTTGGCTTTTTATGCTTGTGTATCGGACCTGTTTATCGAATAAGAATAACAGGAACTCTCTTTATGCTGACAGGATTTTTATTATGGATCGGAAGTAAACCTCCAGATTTTTGGATGGGTCAAAAAGGAGCGATGGCAGTTAAAGATTCGCACGCCAAACAAATCTATCTTGTTCAGGTAAGTTCTAGAAATTTTGGCGTTCGCGTTTTTTCTGGATTAAGTCAGTCCAACTCCTATCGAAAACACAAATTAATTAAAGCCAAAAATTGTAATGAGAGCTATTGTATGCTTTCAATTCAACAGCATTCAATTTTATACGTACGAAACCCTATTGAAAAAATTTGTAATCGGGCTTATTTAATCATAGCCAGTCATCAAGAACAGATAAATTCTTCTGATTTAAAAGCATGTCGATCAAAAATTATCTTGCAATCTGAATTACAAAAAAAAGGAAATTGTTTGGTCTGGTTAAATGGCAGATATGTTTTTAATCAAACAAAGCCTGTTTATATAAAATGTAGTGGATCTTATTTGAAGGCAAAGTCATAGAGAATAGATATTTCTTTTAGACAAAGTCCAAATCAGCGTACAAAAAGGAGAGGAACAAGATAGGTTGGTGATATAAACAAAACAGCGCTGGATTAAGGGAAAAGGTCAGGAGCTAATATTGTCTGTATAATCCAATTAACTTCCCTTGTATCGTAATTCTTTCATAAGGAAATAAGCGTGTTTGATAGTCTGGATTGGCAGCTTTGAGCGCAATTCTATCTCCTTTTTGATAAAAATATTTCAAGCTGGCTTCTGTCTGATCTATTAAAGCAACAATAATTTCTCCTGAATGGGCTGTAGAGCAGGGTTTGATAATAACAATATCATCTTCTAAAATACCAGCATTAATCATTGAATCGCCTTTAATTTTCAAAGCATAGGCATCTTCAGATATAGAAAGACCAGATGGGACAGTAATTCGATCCAGTTCATCTTGGATTGCCTCTATTGGAACACCTGCGGCAATATATCCTAGAACGGGGATTTCAATCATGGAAGAATGGGAGGCAGGAGAAGTATGAAGCGCTTCTGGTTTAGAAGCTGATATCAGAGCATTTCTAGAAATAGATGCGTGTTCTGTTTGATCTTCCAAGGTTTGATGAATTGGTAATTTTATAATTTCTACAGCGCGTGCCTTATTAGAAAGCCGTTTAATATAGCCTCTTTCTTCTAGCCCTTGAATGATTCTATGAATTCCAGATTTTGAAGATAATCCAATTGCATTTTTCATTTCTTCATAGGAAGGAGAAACCCCTCGCTTTGAAATTTGATGGTGAATATAATATAAAAGCTGATTTTGTCTATGTGTTAACATAAAATCTCTCTGATATGCTTTCCTAATAAAATCTGATAATAAATCAGTTAAACCCATTCAATTTCCTATAATGTTCTTTAATTGTTCTTTTCTTATAAGTCAATAGATCTTCTGTAAAACAGGGGAGGTCTGTTTTTTATAAGAAGGTTGTATTAGATTCTTTTGGAGAGATTCATCTATCAAATAGCCTGCAAGGGAATTAATGACCATTGAGATTTATGCTGAAAGGATTAAATATCTTTAATGGCTTTGTTTTGGAATCTCCAGATTATTCGAGGGTTCTTTTGGATTTTTATCGATTTAAAGAGAAAGGAAATTCTTAATTAACTCTATCCCATATTCTGTCATAATAGATTCTGGATGAAATTGAACACCATAAACAGGTTTTGTTGTATGCTGTAGAGCCATGATTTCATTCTCTTTTGTTTTAGCTGTAATTTCAAGACAATCAGGAAAGCATTCACTAGTTACGGCAAGACTATGGTATCGAGTTGCCCGAAACGGATTGGGCATGTTTTTAAAAATATTGGATGAATTATGATGAATGAGAGAGGTTTTTCCATGAAGACATTGTTTTGCTTTTGTTATTTTTCCAGCATAGCCATAAGCAATCATTTGATGCCCAAGACAAATACCAAGAAGCGGGATGGAATCTGGTAGGTTTTGAATAATTTCTATCCCGAGAGGGTGGTCTTCTGGTCTTTTAGGACCAGGAGACAGGATAATGGATTCTGGCTTTAAATCAAGAATTCCAGGAAAATCTATTTGGTCATTTCGTATCAGATAATATTCATGTCCTAATAAATCAACATAGGATGCAATTGTATAAACAAAGCTATCATAATTATCTATGAGTAAAATCATTATACACGTCTATTGAAGAGACTCATTCTTTCCTAATATCAGATCCTTAGCTTTATCATAATTGACATATATTTTCATTTGTTTTTGTAATGCTTGCGCCATTGATTGAGTTATATCTTCTTGCAAGCTATTTGATAGATTTTGTTTGATTTGTTCCTTATAAGGGCTGATTTTATCTTGATTTTCTTCGATTGAAACAAGATTTGCAATCATCATTCCAGCCTGATTTTTTGTATACCCAGAAGCGATTCCACCAATAGAGAGGTTAAAGATTTTACTTCTTAAATCCACTCCTATTTTTTCAGTTGGAGCCAATCTTGATAAAAGAATAGTATCGATGGGCTGATTAATATTTTGTGCAATTTCCTCAAGTGATTTTCCATCCTCTTTAATCTCTGTTTTTAAGGTTTCTATATAAGTATTTAATCGTTTTACTTTTTCACTGTTAATCCAATTTTTTATCGCTTGATCTTTAATTTCATCAAAGGGTTTAAGTTTAGCTGGCGTAATTGAATCCAATCTTAAAATATAATATCCGCCTGATTTGTCTTCTAGAGTTTCCGTTTCAAAATTAATACTTTTTTGTTCAAAAAGTGTTTTTAGAATTTCTGGATAGGTTGATAAAATATAAGATGTATCTCCATTTTTATATTTTCCATTTGCATCAACATCGGAATAGGAAGAAAGAGAGAGGTTTGCCATTTTTACGGCTTGTTCTAACCCTTGTCCGCTATCTCTTGCATTTTCTAAAATAGCAAGTTGTTCTTCAAGTTTTGCAAGTGCTTTTTCATGGATTAGTTCTTTTTTAAGTTTTTCTTTTACCTGCTCATATGAGATATTCTTTTCTGGAAAAACATCTGTAAGATTATAGACAAACCATCCTAATTCAGTTTTAACACGGGCAATCTTTCCTTTTTTCTCTTGAAAAATTTGTTTTGCAAGCTCTAAATCGATCAGTTTTTCAGGTGTGATTTTTTCATGTGTTACAGGTTTTGGCAGTCCAAGTGCATCACTCAAAATATCTGGGCTTTTACCCTTTTCTAATTGTGTTTTAATATGCTCTGCCTGTTTTTGATCTTTTGCTTCAAGCACGATAACAGATCGCATTTCAGGAGAATAATAGACTGTTTTTTTTCTAAGTTTATATTCTTTTTTTGCTTCTTCCTCTGTGATTTTAATATCAGGAGCAAAATCACTTTCTTGAAGATGTATCATCGTAAAACTACGAAATTCGGGAGATAAATACCGTGTTTCATTTTGTTTAATATAGGATTTAAGAACTTCCATTATTGGTGCTTCTGGCTGTTTAATAATGGTTTCAGGCAGGCTGATTGCTTTGACCGTTCGTTCTTCTGCAAAAAATCCCAATTCCAGATCATAAATGCTAGTTGGAGTAGAAATAGATGTTGCGATTGCAGAATTTAATTGTTGTAAAACTAAATCCTGTGTGATTAATTTTTCAAATTTTTTTGGTTCCATCTGAGCTTGAATGAGAACTTCCTTATATTTTTTTATATCAAATTTATTTTTTATATAATCTTTAAAAACATCCATTTCTTCGATTGTTTCCCTGACTTTTTCTGGGCTGGCTTTAAGTCCAATTTTATCAGATAATGCTTGCATTTCAGCTCGAAAAATCAGTGAATCAAGAATATTCTTATAAAGTCCAGTTTGAATTAACATTTCATTGGTTAAACTTTGTCCTTGTTGTTGATAATTGAGTTTAAGCCGTTCAATGGAGTTAAGATATTCTTGTGCTGTGATTTTGGTATTTTCTATTTTGGCAAGATAATTGCTTTGTCCAGGTCTAAAAATATCTCCAACTCCCCATAGCGTAAAGCTTAAAATGAGTAATATAAAAAAGACAGAAGTGATAATTGTTGTAAGTATCTTTTTCAAACTGGGCATTTTATACGATCCTAATTTATTAAATTAAATACAAGCTCTCTTTCGAAACGGATTGAGCCAAATATGTCAAGCCCTTTAAACATAATTTAAAAAGAAAGGTTTGTACATATTGATTATAGATGCTTTCTTTTTTTTACCAATATTCTATGATAACAGAAAATATAAACTTACCAAATAATAGATATTCAGGAAATAATATGAATAAATATATCATTGCAAACTGGAAAATGAATGGATTAAGAGGGTGGAAAAATAGAATTGAGAACGTGTTAGAATCTGACATAATCAAATTGAAATCTGAGAATATTTCTCCCATTCTTTGTCCTCCAGCAACCCTGATTTCATATTTTGCATCTTTTATTAATCAATCTTTTATTCAGTTGGGCGCTCAAGATTGTCATACAGAATCCCGCGGTGCCTATACGGGGGATTTAAGTGCCGAAATGTTAAAAGATTCAGGTGCTAACTATGTTATTATCGGGCATTCTGAGCGAAGATCTGGACATTTTGAAACGGATGAAATGATTTCTAAGAAAATAAGATCTGCTTTATCATTTGGATTAACACCGATTTTATGTGTTGGAGAAGAATGGCAGCATAAGGAACAGGGCAATTCTGTTCAAAAAGTGATTGGTCAGCTAGATCAGGATTTGGTACATATTCAGGGTGAAAATCAGGATTTGGAAAGAAAATTGATCATTGCTTATGAACCCGTTTGGGCGATTGGAAGTGGAAAAATACCAAAAAACAATGAAATTCAAAACATGCATTTGGCTATTCGTAAAAATCTGATCAATTTATTTGGCAAACAGAGTGGAAAAAGTATTCCAATCCTTTATGGAGGCTCTGTAAATTCAGAGAATGCTAAAGAAATTTTTGGAATTCCAGAAGTTGAAGGAGGGCTAATTGGAGGTGCAAGTTTACAGATGGAGTCATTTTTATCGATCGTAAAAGCACTTCAAGATGAGTCTATAATCAAATCTATTACTTAAAGGAAATAAAATGGGTTGTCAGGATATTAATTTAATTCTTGATTTTTGGTTTAAAAAAGCTTCTTCTAAAAACTGGTATTCTAAAAATAAAAGCTTTGATCAAACATTAATTAAAAACTGGTCTCATTATTATCAATCTTCTCTTAAGGGAGAATTTCAGGATTGGAAACAGACGGCAAAAGGTCGGCTTGCTCTTTGTTTATTATGGGATCAATTTCCGAGAAATGCGTTTAGAGGAGCGCCTCAAGCTTTTATTACAGATTCTTTAGCTCTTTTAAATACAAAAGAAGCGATTTTAGAAAAACAGGATTTGGAATTGGAAGAAGATCAAAGAAAGTTTTTATATCTGCCTTTTATGCATTCAGAAAATATAGAAGATCAGGCAAATTCTGTTTTATTATTTCAAGCGTTTGATCAAGAAACACTAGAATTTGCGGTTTTGCATGCCAAAATTATTAACCAGTTTGGACGGTTTCCAAGAAGAAATCAGGCTTTGGGGCGCATAACCTGTAAGAAAGAACATGTCTTTTTAAATTCTGAGAAAGGAAATTTGTTTTAAAAGCATGATCTTTGGGTTTGTTTTAAGCGTTTGGATTTAAAAAAGATAAGAAGCTTTATGATTTTATCAATAAACTTCATAAGTTTATTTGCAAAATAAATAGTTTGATATATAAAGCCTAATTGTAAAATTGAATGTGTTTGTCTATCCTGAGATAGGAATTATCGACATAAAACATATATGATTAGCATGAAGAATATATTAGATATTGAATAATTTAAATTTTGTTTTTCAGGATGGTTTTTTAAACAGCTTGCTTTTCTGATGAAATAGAATAAACACGTATTCAAAAGAAGTGGATATGGTATTATGGAAATTATATTATTAATTGTTCACACCATTATTTGCATCGGGATTATTGCCCTTGTTTTATTGCAAAAATCTGGTGGTGGAGCGCTTGGAATTGGTGGTGGACAGGGTGGATTTATTTCCACAAGAGGGGTTGCGAGTTTACTAACACGACTGACAGCAGGATTAGGTGCAGCTTTATTTATTAATAGTCTTTTACTGGCTTCTGTAATGACACGTGGCAATAAGAGTGTTTTTGATGTTAAGAAATCTAAACCGCCTATTGAACAAAAAGAAATGCTTCCTGAAAAAAATCTTGAGCCAGTCTTGCCAGATCTTACAATCAATCAGCAATCTGAACCTCAAAATAAAAATCAAATGAGTAAAGAAACAGGAATTGAACAGCCTGCCAAGATGGATGTGGTAAGTCAAGAATCAGAAAAAAGCCTTAAACAGAATGAAAAACAGACAGCTCCTTCAGATTCAACAACCCCATCCCCTGAAAAAGAATAGATTGGAATACTCTTTTATCATGGAAGATAAAGGAATAGATTGAAGCAATCTTCCATTACGAGAGAAAATAATTGGTAGTAATTGATAAAAACATTGCTTTGAAATCAGCTAATACTCTTAAATTTATGGAAGAAAACGTGTTGTCCATAGATTCGGCGTTTAAGAAATATCTCTTTAAAACGAGAAAAATCTGATTATAAAAACAAGCAATTCTGTTTGTTCTGGAAAAAATTATTATAATGGTAAAATGACAGGAATAGAGATAAATATGACACGTTATGTGTTTATTACAGGAGGTGTGGTTTCGTCTTTAGGGAAAGGCATTGCATCGGCTGCTTTGGGTTCAATTTTACAAAAACGGGGTTTTAAGGTTCGATTGCGCAAGCTTGATCCGTATTTAAATGTCGATCCAGGTACAATGTCTCCCTATCAGCATGGTGAAGTTTTTGTAACAGATGATGGAGCAGAAACAGATCTTGATCTTGGACATTATGAGCGATTTACGGATATATCGGCAAATCAGAATGATAATATTACAGCGGGACGCATTTACCAAAATATTATAGAACGAGAACGTCGGGGGGATTATCTTGGAGCAACCATTCAAGTTATTCCACATGTCACAAATGCGATCAAAGAATTTATTTTATCTGGAGATTCCGATAATGATTTTGTAATTTGTGAGGTTGGTGGCACAATTGGTGATATTGAAGGTTTGCCTTTTTTTGAAGCTCTAAGACAATTAGGTCAGCATTTAACACGTTCAAATGCAATATTTATTCATGTTACCTTATTGCCTTATATTGAATCTGCAGGAGAGATTAAAACCAAGCCAACCCAGCATTCCGTTAAGGAATTAAGATCGATTGGGGTTCAGCCTGATATTTTATTATGTAGATGTGATCGAAAGATTCCGGCTGAAGAACAAAAAAAACTTGCCTTGTTTTGTAATGTATCTGAAAATTCTGTTATTCCAGCTCTTAATTCGGATTCCATTTATTCTGTCCCGATTGATTATCATAAAGCAGGATTTGATCGGATCGTTCTTGAGCATTTTAACATGTCAGATTCGCCTTTGCCTGATCTTGATGACTGGTATCATATTCAACAAATTTTAACGCGTCTGGATGGAAAGGTTACGATTGGAATTGTCGGAAAATATATTAGCCTACTTGATGCATATAAATCTCTGATAGAAGCTTTACAGCATGGCGGAATTGCCAATAAGGTTCAAATTGATATCAAATGGATTAATAGTGAAGCGTTAGAAGGGGATGGTTCAGAGCATTTATTATATAATCTCGATGCGGTTTTAGTTCCGGGTGGGTTTGGGCATCGAGGTTTTGAAGGGAAAATTCGAGCTGCCCAATATGCACGTATTCATCGTATTCCTTTTTTAGGAATCTGTCTTGGTATGCAAATGGCTGTAATAGAAACCGCACGCAATCTTGCAGGGTTAACAAATGCGAATACAGCCGAGTTTGATAAAAAGGATATTCTTCCTATTATTGATCTAATGACGGAATGGAAAACAAAAAATAGTGTCGTCAAAAGAAATAAAGAGGGCGATTTAGGGGGAACAATGCGTCTTGGCAGTTATCAATCCTGTTTAAAAAAAGATAGTCTTGTCTATCAGATTTACAAAAAGGAAGAAATTTTTGAACGTCACAGACATCGTTATGAAGTAGATATTAAATATAAGGATGTTTTAGAAGAAAATGGAATGCGTGTTTCGGCTTGTTCACCAGATGGAAAATTGCCTGAAATTATTGAACGTGTTGATCATCCCTGGTTTTTAGGTGTGCAATTTCATCCAGAATTAAAATCCCGTCCATTTAAATGTCATCCTATTTTTGCTTCTTTTATTCAAGCGGCAATCAAGCAAAACCGTTTGGTTTAAAGATTGAATTACCATAAAAAAAGCAGCTCTTCGGCTGTTTGTTTTGTATATTGAAACGGATATAAATAGGAAATATATTCAGGAATTTGTATTTCAAAACTTGATTGTTTATACTGAATACAGTAAACACAATTTGCTAAATGAACAATCAAGTTTTGAGCAAATTAAATAGGAGATAGTCAATGGCGGTTCCAAAACGAAAAACAACCCCATCAAAACGTGGCATGAGACGCAGTCATGACCAGCTAAAGCAATCTGTTTATATTGAAGACAAGGAATCAGGTGAACTGAGAAGACCTCATCATATTGATTTAAAAACAGGCATGTATCGAGGCAAGCAAGTTCTAGACGTCAGTGAAGACTAGCTATCTTAATCTGGTGTGTTTCATCTGGAATATAAATTGGTATTTTTGAAAACTGGATGCGTTTTTTTTAAGAAATATGGGAAAGCGTGTCTAAACTCGTTGGAAATCAAGATTTTTAGATCAAAATAGAAGTAAAGCAAGACTTTATTTAACTGACAATAAACGGGCTTTATTCTAATTGGAACCTCTAGATAATACGAACTTGATAAAGACAGGCTTGTTTTGAACAGGATAAAGCGTGACACAAATAACAAATATTATTGCAAGAGAAATTATGGATAGTAGGGGGTTCCCTACGATTGAAGCCGATATTATTTTGGAAACAGGAGAATATGGGCGTGCCTCTGTTCCTTCTGGAGCTTCTACAGGAGCGTATGAAGCGCATGAATTAAGGGATCAGGATCCAGATAGATTTTCAGGAAAAGGGGTTTT
This sequence comes from Maricaulaceae bacterium, assembly GCA_965183855.1. Taxonomy (GTDB): domain Bacteria; phylum Pseudomonadota; class Alphaproteobacteria; order Caulobacterales; family Maricaulaceae; genus CBCYMI01. The sequence continues at coordinate 11,347 of CBCYMI010000004.1, forward strand.
AAAGGCAATTGAGCACATAGAAGGTGAGATTTACAATTCTATTGGTGGGCTAGATGTTGAAAATCAAACAGAGATTGACATGACCTTAATTGAACTGGATGGAAGTAAAAATAAATCCAGATTAGGGGCAAATGCCATGCTTGCAGTATCACTTGCCGCTCTTAGAGCTGCTTCAAATACATTAAACATTCCGCTTTATCAGTATATTGGTGGATTTAATGCACGTCATTTACCTGTTCCTCAAATGAATATTTTAAATGGAGGAGCGCATGCGGATAATCTGATTGATATTCAAGAATTCATGATTTTACCTATTGGCGCAAATCAGTTTAAAGAAGCGCTTAAAATGGGAGTAGAGGTTTTTTATGCTCTAAAAGCGTGTTTATCCAAACAAGGATTAAGTACGAATGTTGGAGATGAAGGTGGATTTGCACCCAAAATATCTTCAGCTGAAAAAGCATTGGAATTGATTTCGAATTCCATAGAGGATGCAGGTTATCAATTGGGTAAGGATATTTATTTAGGACTGGATGTTGCTGCAACAGAATTTTATCAAAATGGTGTGTATGTACTTAAAGGAGAAGGCAAAACGCTTCATTATAGTGAAATGATCGATTATCTTGAAAATTTGGTTAATCAATTTCCAATTTTTTCAATTGAAGATGGGCTTTCTGAAGATGATTTGGAAGGCTGGAAAGAATTAACGAAAAGATTGGGAAATAGCTGCCAGCTTGTTGGAGATGATTTATTTGTAACCAATCCTTTAAGGCTTAAAACAGGAATTGAACAAAATTTGGCAAATGCCTTATTGGTAAAACCCAATCAAATTGGAACGGTTAGTGAAACAATTGAGGCAATTATGATTGCGCATCAGGCAGGCTATCAGACTGTTATGTCTCATCGCTCTGGTGAAACAGAAGATCATATAATTTCAGATCTTGCGGTCGGATGTGGATGTTGTCAGATTAAAACAGGCTCTCTTTCAAGATCGGATAGATTGTCCAAATATAATCAATTATTGAGAATAGAAGAAGATATTGGGCAATATGCGATTTATTCTGATTTAAAAAATACTGGCAATAGGATATAAATATCTCTTTGCCAGATTAGGAGGCATTCAATATGACAAGAGTACGGCAATATGGTTATATTGGATTAATATTGGTTTTGATTGTCTATTTTTTAAGTCATGCCATGCTTGGCAAGCATAGTTTTTATAATTGGATGAATGCCAGAAAAGAAAAGGCTCTTTTGCTAGAAGAATATGCGCGTGTTTCTAAACAGGAACAGGATTTAAGCGTGGATGTAAAAGCATTACAGGATGAAAGTCTGGATCTTGATTTTTTAGATGAACGTGCAAGAAAACTATTGAATCTTGCGCATCCCAATGATTATTTTATAGAATATCAAATTTTGTTATCAGATATAAATGATTCGTGAGGTTATCAAACACATGTCTTCTAAACAGGCACAAAAACAACCATCAGCATCCCTTCAAAAACCATATGCGCTAACAAAACAGGATTCTGTCCAGTTTTATAAAGATATGCTTTTAATTAGGCGATTTGAAGAAAAAGCGGGTCAGCTTTATGGAATGGGATATATTGGTGGATTTTGTCATTTATATATTGGTCAAGAAGCCATTATTACAGGCATGCAATTTTTATTAGAAGAAGGGGATCAAGTTATTACTGGATACAGAGATCATGGTCATATGCTTGCCTGTGGCATGGATCCAAACGGTGTGATGGCTGAATTAACTGGACGAAAGGATGGATACTCTAAAGGAAAAGGTGGATCCATGCATATGTTTAGCAAAAAAAAGAATTTTTTTGGAGGACATGGAATTGTTGGCGCTCAAGTTCCGATTGGAACAGGGCTTGCTTTTGCAAACCGTTATAGAGAAAATCATTATATTTCTTTGACATATTTTGGAGATGGCGCTGCCAATCAAGGACAGGTTTTTGAAAGCTTTAACATGGCTAAATTATGGAATTTACCTGCTTTATTTATTATAGAAAATAATGAATATGCGATGGGAACGAGTGTAGAAAGATCAACGTCTGAAAGAAGACTATATCGAAGAGGGGCGAGTTTTGGTATTCCTGGATTGGAAGTTGACGGGATGGATATAGAAACTGTTGTTCAAAAAGGCATGGAAGCTGTTAAACATGTTCGCTCTGGGAAAGGTCCTTTTATTCTGGAAATGAAAACCTATCGTTATCGTGGTCATTCTATGTCAGATCCTGCAAAGTATAGAAGTCTGGAAGAAGTTCAAGATGTAAGAGATAATAGAGATCCAATTGCCCATATTAAATCCGTACTCTTAAAAAATAAATGGGCAAAAGAGACAGAATTAAAATCAATTGAAAAGGAAATCAAAAGCATTATAAATAAATCTGCTGAGTTTTCGCAAAAAAGCCCACTTCCAGATCCTGAAGAGCTCTATACAGATATTGTTTTATAATCTTTTTATTCTCTGATCATTTTACAAAATCAACTCTGTTTTGAGTTTTTAAAAAAATCTATAGGGTTTTATGTGACACCTTCAGAGGTTTTTTTAAGTATTTTAAAGATTTAAGATTAACTTCCGAAGTTTTACGCATATATGCTAGGTTATTTCGAATAAACCCAATCTTTGTGAGCGTAATTTATTTGAAAGTAAAGCTTTTAGTTTGTAAAATTTCCAGTATGTTTTCTGAAGCATTAAGGATTTTCTGAATAGATATTGTTTTATCCTTCTTTATATATTATCATTCCATTATTTTTCCGCAATCTATATTATCTTAAATAAACAGGCTTTATATTCCAATTGATTTTTGGAGGTAGGGTTTGTAATTTTATACAAAGGCTAATCATCTGTTTTTTTAATTCATGTAATTTAATTTGATAGATTCCTCTTTCTAAATGAAGTATTTTTTAATATGTATTAATTAAGAATGCAATTCAATTTCATATTATAGGAGTAAAAGATTATATGAGATTTTCCAAAAATAATTTGCGATCAATCATGGTTTTATTTGTGATGATTGCATTTAGTAAGAGTTATATTCTGGCAGAAGAAAGAGTATATTATATTGCAGCTGAAGAAATTGTTTGGGATTATGCACCTCAAAAACATGATATGATGATGGGAACTCCCATGAATGAGGAGCATCAAGTTTTTTTAAATAGAGAATCAGACAAGATTGGCTCGAGCTATAAAAAAGCATTATTTATTGAATATACAGATTCCAGTTTTACGCAAAAAAAGCCTGTTCCAAAAGAATGGTCTCATAAGGCTATTTTAGGACCTGTGATTCGAGCAAGTGTCGGAGATACAATTAAAATTATCTTTAAAAACAAAGCATTAAGAGCTTATAGCATGCATCCTCATGGTGTTTTTTATGATAAATCCTCGGAAGGTGCGATGACAAATGATGGCACGTCCAAAGAACAAAAAAGAGATGATAAGATTGCACCTGGAGAAATGTATACATATATCTGGGAGGTTCCTGAAAGAGCGGGACCTTCATCAAAAGATGGCTCTTCTATTGCCTGGCTTTATCATTCTCATCTAAGTGAGCCAAAAGATACGAATTCTGGATTAATTGGTGTTATTTTAATCACGGATCCCAAACGTGCAGACAGTGAAGCAAAACCGACGGATATTGATCGTGAATTTATTGTTTTATTTAAAGTCTTTGATGAAAATCAAAGCTGGTATTTAGAAGAAAATATAGATAATCTGGCAAAAGAAATGCAAATTTCAACAGAAAAGATTGATCTGGAAGATGATGATTTTATTGAAAGCAATTTAATGCATGCGGTTAATGGTCGTTTATTGGGAGATTGGCCAATGCCTGTTATGTATAAAGGAGAACGTGTTCGTTGGTATGTTATTGGATTTGGAAATGAAGTAGATATGCATACCGCACATTGGCATGGCAATACGGCTTTGGTTAATGGTCATAGGCTCGATACGGTAAGTGTATTTCCTGCTAGTATTGTGATTGCAGACATGATTGCAGATAATCCTGGCATTTGGATGTTTCATTGTCATGTTGATGACCATTTAAGTGCAGGAATGACGGGACGTTATCAAGTTCTAGAAGCCAAAAAATAGATGTTTTATCGAAAAAAGCCAGGAAATAAAACTTCTGATCTTGGCTTTTTTTTATAAAAGCTATAAAAGCATTAATAAAATAAGTAAGAAAAGAAATTAGGATGATCATAGATTCTGGTTTTAGTATCTGTATGATAAACAGATCAGGGTCTGTATGATAGACAGAATCGTATATTAAACATGATAAGAGGAGTTGGCTTGTGGCTTTAATTATAAGAATGCCCGCATTATCCCCGACCATGGAATCAGGAACGCTTACAAAATGGTTGGTTGAGCCTGGAAAGAAAGTTCAGCCTGGTGATTTTATTGCAGAAATTGAAACAGATAAAGCTGTGATGGAAGTTGAATCGGTGGATGAGGGAATTATTGAAAAACTATTAATTGAAGAAGGGCAAAAAGAGGTCAAAGTCAATGCACCGATTGCGGTTATTTTAGAAGAAGGAGAAGATGTATCTGCTATAGATGAGTTAGATTTATCTTTTATTCCAGAGCGAAAAACTGCATCTTCAACAGATGAGATAGATCAAACGAAAGCATTAGAGGAAGCTTCACAAATACAAAGCATAACAACCGATCTGGTTTCTTCCAATGATCTCTCTTTAGATACAGAAAATCATAAAATGGCTCAGGATATTTTTTCAAAAACCGAGCCATCATATAGTATTTTATCTTCTTCAGGTGTGATTGAGCAAGATCCTGTATTGGATCAACAGACCAAATGGGTTTCGACAACGCTAAGAGATGCTTTAAGGGATGCTATGGCTGAAGAAATGAGACGAGATCCTGAAGTATTTGTTATGGGGGAAGAAGTTGCAGAATATCAAGGTGCATATAAGGTAACACAAGAATTATTACAAGAATTTGGAGAAAAGCGTGTTATTGATACACCAATTACGGAACATGGGTTTGCAGGACTGGGCGTTGGTGCAGCCTTTGCAGGTTTAAAGCCTATTGTTGAGTTTATGACGATGAATTTTGCAATGCAAGCCATTGATCATCTGGTTAATTCCGCAGCAAAAACCCTTTATATGTCTGGTGGACAAATGGGCTGTCCGATTGTTTTCAGAGGCCCAAATGGCGCAGCTGCAAGAGTTGCCGCTCAACATTCTCAAGATTATTCATCTTGGTATGCACATATTCCAGGTTTAATTGTTCTTTCTCCATATGATTCAGCAGATGCAAAAGGACTTTTAAAAGCGGCTATACGTTCACCAAATCCTGTTATTTTTCTAGAAAATGAGCTTTTATATGGAGAATCTTTTGACGTTCCTGTTTATGAAGATTGGGTGTTGCCGATTGGAAAGGCAAAAATCAGACATTTTGGTAGGGATGTAACCATTACCGCACATTCAAGAATGGTTGGACTTGCACTTCAAGCAGCAAAGAAGCTATCTGAGGAAAATATTTCTATAGAAGTAATTGACCTTAGAAGCTTAAGACCTTTAGATACAGATACAGTTATTCAATCTGTCATGAAAACCAATCGGTTTGTTTCTGTTGAAGAGGGATGGGGGCGTTGTGGAATAGGTTCCGAGCTGGTTTCTTGTGTAACGCTTGAAGCTTTTGATTATTTGGATTCGCCTCCCCTTAGAGTTCATCAGCAAGATGTTCCACTTCCTTATGCTGAAAATTTGGAAGCGTTAAGTCTACCAAATATTAATGATATAATTAAAGCTGTTAAAGCTGTGCTTTACATGGACTGAAGGAGGTTATATGCCGATTGAAATTTTAATGCCAGCCTTATCCCCAACTATGGAGACAGGCAATCTTGTTAAATGGTATAAAAAACCAGGAGATCATGTTGAAGCAGGGGAAATTCTAGCAGAGATTGAAACAGACAAGGCAACTATGGAGATAGAAGCCGTTGATGAAGGCATTTTAAAAAAAATTTTAGTAGAATCTGGCAGTCAAAATATTAAGGTAAATTCGGTGATTGCGTTATTATTAGAAGAAGGAGAAGATGACTCCATTCTTGAGAACTATCAAATCAGTACGCCCTTATCGACAAAAGAGTCTCAAAATCAGGAAGAAAACAAGAAACATACAAATTTATCCTCAGAGGAGAAAGTTTTTATAAAATCAGCGCCTTCTATTCAACCACATGCAACCTCACCTATCCCTTCTAGACAAACGCAGGAGTTAAGATCAAACATGCCTGATTCTAGGCGTATTAAAGCTTCTCCTTTGGCAAGAAGAATTGCCAAAGAAAAAGGAATTGATTTAAGAAATATCAAAGGAACAGGTCCTTATGGAAGAATCATAAAACGTGATTTAACGGAAGGATTGACGAGACAAACAGATTCTAAATCCATGCTTCCTAAACAAGAAACATTTAATGTTATTCCTTTAACTGGCATACGTCGTATTGTTGCTCAAAGACTTTCTGAGAGCTTCAGAGATGTTCCTCATTTTCCATTGAATGTAGAAATAGGGCTTGATCGATTGTTATCTCTTCGCAAGGAATTTAATGAAGTTCAGCCTGTTCGGGTTTCAATTAATGATTTTATTATAAGAGCTTCTGCTTTAGCTTTAAGACAGGTTCCTCAAGCAAATGCAAGCTTTACTGAAGAGGGCATTATTTTATACAATTATGCGCATATTGCAGTTGCAGTTGCAATAGAAGGAGGGCTGGTTACACCCGTTATTCGTCATGCAGATTATAAATCTCTTCCAGAAATTTCTACGGAAATGAAACAGCTTGCAGAGAAAGCAAAAAACCGAAAACTTTTGCCTGAAGATTATCAGGGAGGAACATTTTCAGTTTCGAATTTAGGCATGTATAATATTAAAAGCTTTGGTTCGATTTTAAATCCACCTCAAGGCATGATTTTATCGGTTGGAAAAGGAGAAAAACGTCCTGTTATTGTTGAAAATGATCAAATTGAGATTAAAACAATGATGAGTGTTACATTAACCTGTGATCACAGAGTTGTCGATGGTGCAATCGGGGCTCAATGGTTATCTGCCTTTAGAGCATTCATTGAAGCTCCTTTGAAACTCATTCTTTAGGCTAAAACTAATATTGATTATAACATCTTGATTTTGAAAGAGATATTTATGAGTAATATAAAAAAATATGATCTTATTGTTATCGGTTCTGGACCTGGAGGATATATTGCTGCTATTCGTGCTTCTCAATTAAAGTTTAAAACAGCGATTATTGAAAGAGAAGATTTAGGAGGGGTTTGTTTAAATTGGGGTTGTATTCCTACAAAATCTTTATTGCGCTCTGCTGAAATTTATCATTATTTAAAACATGCAGATTCTTTTGGGCTTTCTGTTGAGAAGCCAGGATTTGATTTTAAAAAAATTATTTTAAGATCAAGATCGATTGCACAAAAACTTTCTCAAGGCGTTTCTTATTTGATGAAAAAAAACAAAATTGACGTAATTAAAGGAAATGCGAAACTAAAAAAATCCGCAAAGGGTGTTAATATTCTGGTAGAGAAGGATCAAAAAACAAATCAGTATCAAGCAGATCATATTATTCTTGCAACAGGGGCAAGAGCCAGAACGTTTAAAGGTCTTGAGCCAGATGGTCAATCGATTTGGACTTATCGGGAAGCATTAACCCCAAAGGCATTACCAAGCTCGTTACTTGTTATTGGTTCAGGAGCAATTGGTTCTGAATTTGCTAGTTTTTATTCTGATTTAGGCGTTAAAACAACACTAATTGAAGCTCAAAACAGAATTTTACCTTCTGAAGATCATGAAGTTTCAGCTTTTGTAGAAAAAAGTTTTAAACGTTCTGGAATACAGGTTTTGAAAGAGACAAAAATACAAAAAATAGAAACAAAACAAAATAATGAAGTTCATGTATATTTTGAAGGAGAAAAAAAGACATCACACTCAATGAAGGCAGAAAAAGCGATTTTAGCTTTGGGGGTTACTGGAAATATAGAAAATCTTGGACTTGAAGACTTAAATGTTAAAACAGATAAGGGATCAATTTTAATTGATTCTGTTTGTCGAACGAATATCAACGGTATTTATGCGATTGGTGATGTTGCAGATGCTCCTTGGCTTGCACATAAAGCCAGTCATGAAGCCCTGATTTGTGTTGAAGCCATTGCAAATCAAAAACCTCACCCATTAAACAAGAATCTTATTCCAGGATGTACATATTGCCGCCCCCAAATTGCAAGCATTGGTTTAACAGAGCACCAGGCTTTGGAAAAAGGATTTAAGATTAGGATTGGAAGATTTCCATTATCGGCAAATGGTAAAGCAATTGCTTTAGGTGAAACAGAAGGCTTTACCAAAACCATTATTGATCAGAAGACAGGCGAGATTTTAGGCGCTCATATGGTAGGAAGTGAAGTCACTGAATTAATTCAAGGATATGTAACAGCAATCAGTGCTGAATTAACGGATTTAGATCTATTGAATACAATTTATGCACATCCAACACTTTCAGAAAGCATGCATGAATCTGTTTTGGATGCGCATCAACGTGCATTAAATATATAAACTGGTTTTTTAGTATTCTTTTTGTATAAAAATAGATCTTCCTATAAAGATATGTTATGCTGGTTTTTTATTTAAGTTTTATCTGGAATGCCATAAATGGAATATAAAGAATTAAAAAAACAATTTATATATTTAATAAATTGTTTGATTTAAAAGATGGATGATAACAAAAATTATAAAGACGAAGAGAAAGAAATATAAAAGGAGATTTTAATGTTTTTGAATATTTTCCAAATGATAATAGGGTTGCCTTTTATAGTATCTTTGATAATTGCGGGCAGTTTTGCCAATCCAATTGAGCAGACAAAAGGAAAGTTTGTTGACAAGTTTCGACAATTTGAAGGAGAAGATTGGCCAACCCCGAACAGAGAAAGACCTGCAACAGGAGCACCAGGTTCTGAATATTGGCAACAAGAAGTTGATTATACCATTCAGGTAGAATTGGATGAAAAAAATAAAATGCTGACAGGAAAACAGCATGTTTTTTATACAAATCATTCTCCTTTTGAAATTAATATGCTTTGGATTAGTCTTGAGAAAAACAGATATCGTGCTGATTCCATGAGTAATTTATCTAGAAGTAAACAAGAAGAAGCATTGAGTTATTATGAAGTTCGGGAAGCGGTTCATTACAAGAAATGGGATGGAAGTTATCGGATGGAATCTGTTCAGGATATGAAAGGGAAGGATTTATCCTATCATATTCATGATACTCTGATGAGAATTGATTTAGACTCTCCGATAAAGCCTGGGGAGAGTTATGCATTTAAATTAAACTGGAAGCATAATATCCGAAACGCAAAAATTGTTGGAGGAAGAGGCGGATATGAGTGTTTTAATCGGATAGAAAATCTAAAAACAGCACCGAAAAAAGATCAAAAAAATGATGAAGGCAATTGTATTTATGAGATTGCCCAATGGTATCCAAGAATGGTTGCCTATTCTGATTATGAAGGCTGGCATAATAAGGCTTTTTTAGGAAGAGGGGAATTTACACTTGAATTTGGAGATTTTAAAGTTGAGATTACAGTTCCTTTAGATTTTATTATTGCTTCTACAGGTGTTTTACAAAATCCAGATGAGGTTTTATCTAAAAAGCAGAGAGAGCGTTTGAAAAAAGCAGAAGATTCAACTGAAAATCCAGTGTTTATTACTACACCTAAAGAAGCTCTTAAGAATGAAAAACAGGGAGAAAAATCAAAAAAAACCTGGATTTTCAAGGCTGAAAATGTACGAGATTTTTCTTGGGCAGGATCCAGGAAGTTTATCTGGGATGCAATGGCAGTTAAACAACCAGAAGGAGAGAATAGAACGGTTCTTGCAATGTCTTTTTATCCAAATGAAGCAGAACCCTTATGGTCTTCTTATTCAACCAAGGCGATTGCACATACCATTCATGTTTATTCTAAATATTCCATTCCTTATCCTTATCCGATTGCTCAATCTGTAAATGGGCCTGTTGGAGGAATGGAATATCCAATGATTACCTTTAATGGTCCTCGTCCTGTGATTGATGAATCAGGAAACAGGACATATTCACGTTCAACAAAAAGAGGATTAATCAGTGTTATTATTCATGAAATTGGTCATATTTATTTTCCAATGACGATTAATTCAGATGAACGACAATGGACCTGGATGGATGAAGGATTGAATACGTTTTTACAATATCAGGCAGAGCAGGAATGGGAAGAAAATTATTTATCCAGAAGAGGTATTCCTGCAAAAATCACAGATTATAT
>CBCYMI010000005.1:0-46701 GCA_965183855.1 Maricaulaceae bacterium
TTTAATCTGAGGCTCAACCTTATATTTTCTTTTAAACACACCATATACATCCCCTATTCCATCTATCAGTCCAATTTCCTTTGCCTGTTTTCCAGTCCAAACATTGCCTGAAAACAAGTCTTCCTTTTCTTTTTTAGAAAGATTGATTGATTTAAACGCCTTGTTTCTAGATTGTTCTACCAATTCAATAAAAGATAAATGGGCATCTTCCAAAATACCTTTATACCATTTGATATCTTCTGGTTTTTCAGGTGAAAAAGCATCAAGTTTCATTTTGCTTTTCCCAGCGGTATAAACTCTGCGTTCAACTCCAATTTTTTTCATAATTTCTGGAAAACCAAATCCGCCTCCAATTACCCCAATAGAGCCAATTAAAGAATCTGGGTATGCATAAATTTTATCTGCCGCACAAGCTAGCATATACCCACCTGAAGCAGCAACATCTTCACAAAATGCATAAACTGGTTTTTTTGTTTTTGCCTTAAGAGCTCGAATCCGTTCAACAATCAATCTTGCCTGCACAGGCGTGCCACCAGGGGAGTTAATCATCATTATAATCGCTTTTGCTTTTTTAACCTTAAATGCCTTTTCAATCAAAGGCTCATAGGCATTCCAGCTAATTCCTCTTCCTGCCTTAAAGCGAGGACTGATTGCACCATCAAACCTTAATGCGATCAGGAACGGTTTTTTAGATTGTTTAAATCCAATTTTTAACTTACTGAAGTTTATTCCCATATGAATCTCATTTTCCTTTTATTGATTATCTCTGTTTTTCTTTTACAGCATGATTTCTACTGAAGTTTATTCCCATATGAATCTCATTTTCCTTTTATTGATTATCTCTGTTTTTCTTTTACAGCATGATTTCTAAAGATTAGATCTGCTTTGTATTTTATTCAGTATACAGATTTTATTTTTATAGCTCTTCCATTTTTATAAAATTTCTCTCTTCTATAAAGCACGTCAATAGTTTTAACGTTTCTTTTTTAATCAATCCATTTATATTTCGCAAGCTTATTGACTATCAAAGGCTATCAAATTACTCCCATAGAGAAATAGAGCTTTCTCCTCTTAAGATTGCATTTGCCTCATCTGTATACCCTAAATGGTTCTGATCATGTAAAATAAGAGGAGATAATACGGTTGTTGTTCCCATAATTCCTTTTCTGGCACCGATAAGAATCCGTTTGGCAATCCCTGCTGGATAAGCATAAATTGGTTTGACATGAATATCTCCGCATTGTTTTCCAAACGCTTTAATTAAAGCTCCAAGACCATCTGCACGATAAATCATGGTTAATTGTCCTTTTGGTTTTAAAAGCTCCAAACAGACTTGAATCCAATCCTCTATTTTAGCAAAATCACATACAAATGCCTTTTCTTTTTTAGAATTTCGAGCCTGTGTTATACTTTGATCTTTAAAATAAGGTGGATTTACTAATACTTGGTCAAATAACTCACTTCGCTCGAAAGATCCTGTCTTCTCAAAACATTCATATGGCTCTCTTCTTTTTATCCGATCCATATGCTTGTTAAAAAAATCTTTTTTAACAAGCATAATATGACGCACGCAATCAATGTCTGCAAAATTTGCCTGAAAACAGGTTGCACGGTCTTTAAAAGCGTTTCTATCAATATTTTCCTGCGCATATTTCAAAGCCTGTTGATCTTTATCTACACCAACAAAATACGCATTTTCTGACAAACATGCCGCACTTAACATCACCGTACCCACACCACAACCTGCATCCAATATAAAACTGCGCTTTTTCATATTTTTAAAACTGGCAGCCAATAAAATAGCGTCCAATCCTGCCCGATATCCTTTTTCAGCTTGTTCTATTTTTATTTTTCCACCTAAAAAATAATCCAGACTGCTTTTCAAAGACAAATCCATTGTCATCATTCATCCATTATCGTCGCTTATCTATACTAAAAGAATTGATGATCTAAATATAAGTATGAAACACCAAAATTTCCTGTCTCTTTTTTTATACCAAATTAAAGCTAGAAACAAAATTTATATTTAAAATCTTTTAAAAACCTCTCATAAAGAAATAAAATAAGGTTTGTGTTTAAAAAAAAAGGGTTATATTCTTATAAAATTGAGTTTTAAAAGAAAGGTAAGTTTTATTTAAAATGCTTCACAACTCCAAAAGAAAAACCATTAACGACCTGATCGAATTTTGTAAGGAAGATATGAAAAAAGTAGATCAGGAAATCATGAAAAGCCTTGATAGCTCAGTTAGACTAATTCCAACACTTGCAGATCATTTGATTAGTGCTGGTGGAAAACGATTGCGTCCCATGATTACAATCGCAATTTCCAATATGGTTCATAGCGATAAAAAATCAATTACCAAATATGCTGCTGCCATAGAATTAATTCATTCTGCAACTCTTTTACATGATGATATTGTTGATGAAAGCCCTTTAAGGAGAGGACAAATAACCGCTAATCGTATTTGGGGAAATTCTGCAAGCGTTCTTGTTGGAGATTATTTATTTTCACAAGCCTTTTCCTTAATGGTTGCAGGAAAGAGCCTGAAAGCTCTGGAATTGCTATCTTCAACGGCTGCAATTATCACTGAAGGAGAAGTAAAACAACTCATTGCATTAAATAATCTTCAATTAAGCATTGATGATTATTATCAGATTATTCAAGCAAAAACAGCAGCTTTGTTTTCAGCAGCCTGTGAAGTAAATGGAATTATTGCAGGTCTGACAGAACAAGAAAAGACAGCATTACGCCAATATGGTACAGAATTGGGAATTGCCTTCCAACTTTCTGATGATGTCTTAGATTATCAAGGCTGCACAGATATGATGGGAAAAACTGCTGGAGATGATTTTAGTGAACAAAAAGTAACCCTTCCCGTTTTATTTGCCTGGCAAAACAGTAATATTGAAGAAAGAAAGTTTTGGGAACAAACTTTGAAAAAAGGAGAGCAGAAAAAAGAAGATTTTGCCAAAGCGCAAAGGATTATGAAAAAAACGCACGCCTTAAAAAAAACACTTAATCTTGCGCTTATACACGCAGAAAAAGCAAAAAAATCTCTTGAAATATTTCCAGACACTCTCATTAAATCTACCTTGGAAGATTTAGCTTTATCAATCGTGGAACGCCTTTATTAGATTTTATTTTTCTAATTCTGATATTTGGTTTATTATAATCTTGCTTTTAGAGAATACAAGAAAATAGCTTACCCCCCATATGAAAGCTTTGATTAATAACAGAGGAATTCATTCATCCAATTTTCTAATGCCAGATTTTCATTATGAAGATCATATTACTTCCAAATATAGGAATGTATATGATAAAGGTTTTTGAGAAATGCTATCATCATGATTACAAAAAAGTCAAAACTGAGATTGGCTCAAAATATGTCAAGACGAGAGACGACATCATTATTATAGCAAAGCCAACGGCTTTAATAAGCCTTCCATTTATTGTCAAGGGGCAAAAGATTCTTTTGAACATTACAGCAATATTGATTATTGCAAGGCATGATTTGAACAAAATTGAAAAAGCATTACATTAATATATCTGGAAATGGAAATAAATAAAAATTAATTTGAGTAAAACAATTAATTATTGTATTAGGATGATATCAGGAAGATGATCAAACAAACCTAGTTTATAAAATTGAGAAATCTAATATATAAATAAGTTCAGGTAGATTGTGCATGAGTTTTATAAAACTAGATCAGATTAAAAAAATTTACTTACCAGAAAAGCTTGAAACAGCAGCACTTAATATAAAAATCCTGTCAATAAAAAAGGGTGAGTTTGTAAGCCTAATAGGATCTTCAGGATCTGGAAAATCTACCTTGTTAAATGTTATTGGTCTATTAGATCGATCTACAAAAGGGAATTATTTCTTAAACCAAACCCCTATTCATCAATATTCCGAAATTAAACGTGCAAAAATTCGTCATCAATATTTTGGATATGTCTTTCAAGCTTATAATCTAATTCCATCTTTAACCTCTGTTGAAAATGTGATTATGAATTGCTCCTTTTTTGGAAAACCTGTAAAATCTGCCCTTAAAAAAGCCAAAGAGATTTTATCAGAAATTGGACTTTCAAATCGATTAGGCCATTACCCTTCTCAATTATCAGGTGGACAACAGCAAAGAGTGGCTATTGCACGGCGCTTTATATAAAAAACCAGATATTCTACTGGCAGATGAACCAACGGGCAATCTGGATGATCAATCTGCACATGATGTTCTAAACACTTTAAAACGTTTACATGAAATGGGAAGTATTCAAATTACACTTAATGCTCTTGTTCTTTTTGTTTTGCTAATCTCTACCCAGCTCCTGTTTTCCATATCTGAAAAATCGACGCATTATCAAATGCAGCAAAATATATCTTTATGAGTTTACGAACCAAATATCTACTCAAAAGAAGTTTTGCTTAAAAGCAAAAAGCTTAAATCTGGATTGTGCTTTTTCGAATCTTTATCTAGGTGTTAATTTTAAAGCCTTATTTGATTTAAGAAGGTTCGATGCTTCTACAGAGAACAGATCTCAACAATTGCACATTATTCAGCCAGCTCTGGCATTATTAATCTCTTAGGACTTAAACTTCTAGCAGGTCAGACATTTTCATCGAATACAGCTCAACAAAAAAGATCAGTTTGAAATATTAATGAATAAAACAGCTGTGAGGTATTTAGGATTTACCTCTAATAAATCTGCTCTTGGACAAATTCTTCTAATGGAAGAATTGGTAGATCAGAATTCTGATATTAAAAGAGGAAAAATTATAGGAATCTTAAAAGATTTTCAAATTACAGCACCAAATCATAAACAAGCACCCCTTATTTTATTAAATTCAGACTTTTTAAGTAAAACCGCAATTTCCCGTAAAAAACAAAATGCCATCATACGACTTAAAACTGGGAAAGACAGGGGAAAACTTGCTTTACTGGATCAAGAATGGGCATCAATTCATCAGAACAGAGCTCCTGCCAGACGCGCTTTAGCACAAATCATGAAAAACCAGGTTAAAAATGAGATTCTATTTCAAAAACTCGCATTTTTATTTGCAATCAGCCTTTCTATTTTAAGCTTAATCAGCTTATTTGCAATTATTCGTGCACATTTCCAGTTAATGATGAGAGAGATTAATATTTTACACGCTTTCGGTAAATCCATGTATAAAATATTATGTTTCTGTTTTAAAGGATTTTTAAAACAAATAATTTTGCTAATCTCGACTTTTATTTTTCCAGCTTATTTTATCGTCCAATCCTGGTTAAAAACCTATCCGTCAAGCTATGAATTAAGCATTTAGACAATCTTATTTCCAATAAGTATCACTATATTTATACTCTCTGCTTTTATAACAAGATTTGCCCTATATTACCAAATGCAACCTCCTAATAATATTTTAAAGGAGTAATCTTTGTGGACAAACCTCGGACAATACAAGTATCAATCAAACAAAAATCCTGTCTGGCATTGAAATTACAAATAAAAGTGTTAAAAACAATATTAAACTTGCTAAAAATTCTCTTGAAAATCTTAAAATAAAAATAGAGATTGAATTAGAGGGAGAGCTCTACCCTGCTCAGCTTATTAGACAAAACCCTAGTATAGAAAATCAAAGGTTTGGTGCAGAATTTAAATTTATAACACTCCCTGATTTTAATTTTATTCGAGGACAATACTTAAAATTACGATTATCCTTTTCTGAGCAAAATTCTGTAATGGTTATTGCAAACGGATCTTATTTATCAAATAATCCTTTACATTATGTGTTCGTTATCAATGCTGACCAAAAATCTGCTAAACGTTGTAAAATAGAGCTCGGTCGTCGTAATGCAACACAAGTTGAAGTTTTGTCTGGTCTTTCGAAAGGGGATAAAATTCTTATTTCTGATTATCAAAACTTTATTTCCAAAAAAAAGATTTATTGGAAATAGCCTAAAATTAAAGGTTTTTTATTCGTTTCTTCCAGCTTCCAGAAATTGTTTTGATTTAATTTCTAAACCTTCGCTTTATCAAGCATGAAGCCTATTTCATAACAGCGTTTTTAAACTTGTTTCAATAAGGTGTTTCATAACCAAATTGTACTGCTTTTTTTCTGATAAAAAAAGCGATTATAGAAAAAAGGATAATACAAATTATCAAAAAAATCAAACTATCTATCACACCTCTATAGCCAAAATATAACGCAATCATGCTTAATAAATATGTCAAGAGCATATATAATGCTGAAACCTGTAAATGAGAATATCCAGATCTGATTGCCAATTGATAAAAATGCTCTCTATGCCCTTGTAATAAAGGTCTTTTTTTAGATAAACGCCAAAAAAGAGTTAAACTTGGGTCTATTAGAAATGGAAAGATAAGAATTGGAAAGACATAAAGCACCCCTTTCATCTCTGTCTTATAATCTAAAATATGGTTTGCAAAATATACCGTTGAATAGGCAAACATCATACTAATAAAAAAAGCACCAGAATCTCCTGAAAATAATTTTGCTTTTTTACGGAAATTAAAAAACAAAAGAGAACTCAAAACGCTCATCATTCCACAACTTAATATTAATAAACTCAAAATATCCTGCTGAAACCCGATCAGGCCTAATATAGCAAATGCAGAAAACATTACAGACAGCATTAAACCATTTGCTCCATCCATAAAATTAACAAAATTCAAAATAACGAAAAACCATAGACTTGTTAGTATTAATCCTAAAAACCAAGACAGGGATAAGGAAAAATGATTTGTGAATGGAATCAATAAGACAGGCTCTACCCAAATACTGGCTCCCACACTTAAAAGTGCCAATAATAAAAATTTCCATCCTGCTCTTAGAGTCAATAAATCATCGATTAAACCAATGATTAATGCAAATAAAGAAAATAAAAGAGCACTTCCCAGAAAAGAAAAAACATTTAAAGGCATATCAAAAAAAAAATATAAACTCAAAAAACCAATACTTAGACCTGCTGCTAATGCAAGCCCCCCTGATGTTGGAACCGCTTTTTCATGACTTGATCGATGAATTGGCTGATCAACCAGACCTGAAAATATTACGGCAAGACTGACCAGAAAAGATGTACTAAAACATAATAGAATATAAACAATCCATAAAGCAGGCTCTAAACTCGCCATTCTCTCTCTCCATCATTTTATCTCCTCCAATTCTATACGAATAAGTCACGCATGATTTGAAAACAAGTCCTGTTTAGCAAGATATAAAGATCCTTAAAACAGATCTCTATCTTTTTTCATCCAGATTTATATAACCTATTGATTACATAATGCCGATCTGTCAGTTTTATCTGCATTTAAATACGACACATATTAATAGCTTGATAGCCGTCTTAACACTAACGGAACACAACTTAACGCAGTCTTCCTGTATGCAGGTTACATATTAATCGTTTGATAACATAGCTTAACCCACCATTTTGGATGAGTTTGATGAACGTGTTTAATACACTGTAATGCTTCCAATTCAGTTTTAAAAAAACCAAAACAACTTGCTCCTGATCCCGTCATTCTACTAAACACATGCCCTTTTGAAGTTTTTAAAGTATATAATATATCCTCAATTTCAGGACATATAGAAATCGCATTTTTTTGTAAATCATTTTGATAATATTTCAACTGTTCTATTATTTTTGAGAAAGAGGATAAATCAAATCTATCTTCTTTAATTCCGTTAGAGGCTTTTTCTTTCTCCATTGGTTTTCCAAAAATTCTGGGGTTAACATCAGATTTTTGCTCCTGATCATAAAGTGAAAAAACATGTTTTGTAGAAACAAACTGATTTGGATTAATTAAGACACAGGGTAAGTTCAATGATAAATCAATGTTTTTTAATAAATCACCACGCTCTCTTGCAATAAAAGGTTTGGAATAAAGGCAGGCTAAAACATCCGCTCCTAATGTTTTTGCAATCTGCTCAAGTCTAAAATCAAATAGATCAATTTTGTAAAATCGA
Source organism: Maricaulaceae bacterium (assembly GCA_965183855.1). GTDB lineage: Bacteria > Pseudomonadota > Alphaproteobacteria > Caulobacterales > Maricaulaceae > CBCYMI01. Next base: position 7,971 of record CBCYMI010000005.1, read on the forward strand.
GCCAGCACTCTAAGTGTCGCAGCGACATCAGCAGAGCCTCCTCCAAGTCCTGCCCCGACCAAAATATGTTTTTCAATATGGACATCCATAAAATCTGAACTAAAAACAGACTGGAACGCCATCATAGCTTTATAAACAAGATTATCTTTCAGATTTTCAGAGAGTAATGAATGAGACTGAGGGCCTGAAATATTCAGTTTATTTTCTGTAAGAGATTTGTTGAAATTGAATACCAGCCTGTCTCCAAAATCACAAAAAAACATTAGAGTTTCAAGGTTATGATATCCATCTGAACGTTTTGATAAAACATGAAGATATAAATTAATCTTTGCATATGCTGTTTCAGAAATCTGAATCGTTTGATTTAATGGCTTCATTTTTATCTTCAATAGATTAAGATAGCATCATTATATTTTCAATTTTAGCCCAAGACCAATTTTACTGTAACGTTAAAAAACTCATTGATCTAATTTTCCTGTTTAGATAAGGATAATGCATTATATTGTTTTCCTTTTTTGCCAGACAATCCTTTTTTTAACTTTTCTTTTAAAACCAGAATTTTATCATAATGCTCTTTGGTATATTGTTCCAATGCTTTTTTCCATTGATATTTTGCTTCTCTCTTTCTTCCCACAGACCAATAAGCATCTCCTAAATGATCATTAATCTCTGCTTCTTCAGGCTGAAGTTCAGTCGCTTTTTCCAGATATTCTATCGCTTTTTCATATTCTGATACTTTATAATACGCCCATCCAAGACTATCGATAATATAGCCTTGATCTGGCGCGAGCTGAACTGCCTTTTTAATATATTCAAATGCCTGTTTATAGTAAATGCCACGATCAACCCAGGAATAACCAAGATAGTTTAAGACAACTGGATTATCAGGAGATAATAATAATGCTTTTTTTAAATCTTTTTCAGCCAGATCCCATTTCTTGGTGCGCTCAAAAGCAGCTCCACGATTAAAATAATATTGCCATTTTTCATCTTGTGTTTTGTTTTTATTAATTAATTTATCCAATATCTTAATAGATTCATCATAGCCTTTTTTAGAAAAATAATATTCTGCCAGAATATACTGTAATTCCCTGGCTATTTGTTTCTTCTACAGCCTGTTTTAATCTCTGAAACGCAAGCGATTCTTGATCCATTTTTTGCAAGAGTAAAAATGTTTTTAATTGGACAAAATCATAATAAGCTGACTCTTTTGAAAACTGATTGAATAATTCATACGCCATATCATTAATGTTTTGAGAATCAAAAATCGTTGCAATAAATAATTTTGACTCTTCTCTTCTATCATCAAGAAACAATGCCAGACGATAAAATAAAAGCGCGGCTTCTAAAATTTCATAATGATAATAAAGCGTTCCAAGCATTTCAAAAGTTTGAGCAAGGTTTTGTGTTCTTAATACAGTTTTAGAAGCGGATGGATTTAATTCAGCAGGATATGTTTTAATATTCTGTTTGTTTTGTGTTTTCTGTAAGAGGTTCAAATATGAAGTGATGACATCGAGATCAAGACCTGACAATCGATGAAGATTATTCTGATATAGTTTTAAGGTTTTTTCTATTTCTCCCTGGCGAACATAAAATGCTCCTAACACCATCAAAAAATACCTTTTATTAAAGAACTTTAAATTTAACAAGGTTTGCTCAGCTTGTTCAATTTTACCTATTTCTTCATATAAATATGCTTTTTGTAGTTTAAAAATTTCACTAATCATATTCTTTTTATTTTCATAATTTTCAATGATTTTTAGAGCTTGCCCAATTTTTTTCTGATCAACCAAATGCCAAACCTTTATGAGGTCAAACTCAATACTATTATGATTCGCATCAGATTGGTTTTGTTGTATGCCAGAAGAGAAATATTGCCCCTTCTTAAAATAGTTAATTGCAATGATTAAATTTAAGATTTTGTTATCGGGTTCATACTCGATCAATTTTTCTGCACACTCATATGCTTTTTGCATATAACCTGCAATAATCAAATTCCTACATGACAGGTTTAATTTTGAAAGATTATCTGGATTTTCATCTAGTATTTTAGAGGTGTATCTCGCATGTTTTTTCAAATCATGTCTAAATCCTGCATATTGTGCGATTAAGTAATCTGAGTAGATTGTATTTTCATACTTTTTGGAATTACTGGCATCTTCCAGGCTTACACAAGAAATTAATAAAACGAGACCTGATAGCGTATATAAATACAAAACAGGCATTTTAATTCTTAACCATATTTTTTTCAATTCTAAATCCATTCACTTACAATATGTTATCATATAATACATCCGTCATCCAAAATGTTAATTATTCCGCTTATAGATTAGGATAATTGGGACCTCCACCTCCTTCAGGTGTCGTCCAGTTAATATTCTGACTTGGATCTTTAATATCGCACGTTTTACAATGAATACAATTTTGTGCATTAATCTGAAACCGTTTATGATCTCCTTCCTGTAATACTTCATAAACACCAGCAGGACAATACCTTTGTGCGGGTTCTGCATATTCAGGTAAATTGACGGTTAATGGAATGTCTGGGTCTTTTAAAATCAAATGTATGGGTTGATCTTCCTCATGATTTGTATTTGACAAAGCAAGAGATGTTAATTTGTCAAAACTGGTTTTTCCATCTGGCTTAGAATAGCTAATGGGATGATAGTTTTTTGCAAACCCAGTAGATTCTGCATCTGTTTTACCATGTTTCATTATTCCAAACAAAGAAAAAGAAAAAAGAGTTTGAAACCACATATCAATGCCACCAAGTAAAATACCAAACAGAGTTCCATATTGTGACCAAAATGGTTTTACATTGCATACTTTTTTTAATTCATTATAAACGCTGCTCTTTTCATAAGCTTCCTGATACGTGTTTAGTTTATCATGAGCTTGTTGTTTTTGTATGGCATGAAACACCGATTCGGCGCCCATAATTCCTGTCAGGAAAGCATTATGAATCCCTTTAATCCGTGCCAAATTAACAAACCCTGCAGAACATCCGATCAATAAAGCACCAGGCGCGGTTAATTCTGGAACAGATTGAAATCCCCCTTCTGTAATTGCACGTGCTCCATACGCAATTCTTTCTCCATCTTTAAGTGTTTTCTTGATTTCGGGATGCATTTTAAATTGTTGAAATTCATCATAGGGAGATAAATAAGGATTTTTATAATCAAGATGAACAACAAATCCAATACTGATATAATATTTGCCAGACTCTTCAAAATGATAGAGAAAGCCTCCCCCGCCCGTGTGGTTTTTTAATGGCCACCCAAAAGAATGTTGAATATGTCCATTTAAATGTTCTTCCTGTTTAATCTGCCAGACTTCTTTAAAACCTATCCCATATTTTTGAGGTTGTTTTTTCTGATCAAGTCCATATTTCTGAATTAATTGTTTTGAGAGGCTGCCTCTCGCTCCTTCAGCCAAAAGTGTATATTTTGCCAATAATTTAATTCCTGGCTGATAAAGTCCTTCCTTTGGGTTTCCGTTACGATCAATTCCGAAACTTCCTGTTTTAACGCCAATGACTTTTTTCTCTTCTATAATGAGATCATGAGCTGGAAAGCCAGGATAGATTTCCACACCTAATTGTTCGGCCTGCTCTGCCAACCATCGACATAAATTCCCAAGAGAAATAACATAATTTCCTTTATTATGCATAAAAGGTGGTAAAAGAAAATTTGGAAATTTCCATAATTTTTTTTCTCCCATCCACAAAAACTGTTCTGAACGAACTTTTGTTTTAACAGGTGTTTCCATTGTTTTCCAATCTGGAAACAAGGAAGCAAGTCCTGAAGGATCCATAACCGCTCCTGAAAGAATATGGGCACCAATTTCAGAACCTTTCTCCAATAGTGCAACGGAAATTTCTTTTTGATGCTTTTGTGCCATTTGTTTTAAGCGAATAGCGGCTGCTAAACCAGAAGGGCCTCCTCCAATAATAACAACATCATAAGACATTGTATCATCTTGCTCCGTCTCTTTTTCAGACATATACGAATCCTTTTCTGACCATCCTTGATCTTTTTATTATGCTCATTAATATGATATATATCATTTAATATAATCGACTTTAATTCAAGAGCAATGCATGATCGAAGAAAAAGAAACCAAAAATATTCTGAAAAGCCTTTCTAACTGGTGGCTAGAAGCAGGTATTGATCTTCCTTATGATTTCAATACCCCCCTTAAGAACCAAGATGATAAATCTCCAAAACATAGTCATGCGTATAAACAAAGCATGTCTGATCCGCTTTTTGTACATTCTTCTGCCAGAAAAAACAAACCACATCTAAATCTTGATTCTTATAAAGACGTTTCCAGTAAAAATATTCTATTTGAAACTCGCAAAACTGCCGCACAAGCAGAAACCCTCACTGCCCTCAAAACAGCAATTAATCAACTGGAAATAGGAGAATTATCTCTAACAGCAAAACAGGCTGTTTTTGCACGAGGAAATCCAAAAGCTGAAATTATGATTATAGGTGAGGCTCCTGGATATGAAGAAGATCGACAGGGGAAACCATTTGTTGGACGCTCAGGTCAGTTAATTGATAAAATGTTTCAAGCCATTCAACTTCGTGAAAAAGATCTTTATATTTCAAATATTGTTAATTGGAGACCTCCTAATAATCGCACACCTTCTTTGGAGGAAATACAATTCTGTTTGCCTTTAATAGAACGTCATATTGCACTTATTGCCCCCAAAATACTGGTATTGGCGGGATCTGTATCTGCACAGGCTTTGTTAAACACAACACAAGGCATTACCAAAATTCGTGGGCGCTGGTTTAAATACATCCAAAAACAATCAGACGGAACAGAATCCAAAATAAACATTCCAGCAATTCCAATCTACCATCCAGCCTATCTTTTGAGAAGACCACAAGCTAAAAAGGAAGCCTGGCATGATTTATTAATGATTCAGAAAAAAATACAGGAGCCAAGTGCTCCTTCAATGTAAATCCTCCATTTAAAAAAATGAGAATCTAATTTTTGAGAAAGAAAAATATGGTGTCCACAAAAGCAATTCAACCTTCTTCTATTTCTATGAAACCTCTTCCAGATTTTTCTTTTGAAAATACCGTTCTTCATCCTGTTTGCGGAATAGATGAAGTTGGAAGAGGTCCCCTGGCAGGTCCTGTGATTGCTGTTGCAATTATTCTGGATCCAAACCGTATTCCTGAGGGATTAAATGATTCAAAAAACTTAGCTCTCAACAAAGAAAAAGCCTATATAAAAAACTTCAATCCTGCTCAGAGTTTGGAATAGGAATTTCAGAGCCTGAAGAAATAGACCGTATCAACATACTAAATGCCTCTCTGATTGCTATGAAAAGAGCCGTTCAAAACCTTAAAACACAACCCAAATTTGCTTTAATTGATGGAAAGCACCAACCCGATTTAAACTGTCCTTCAAAAGCAATTATTAAGGGAGATCAAAAAAGCCTCTCGATTGCTGCTGCCTCCATTATTGCAAAATCTTATCGAGATGATTTAATGATAGAAGCAGAAGAAAGATTTCCAGGATATGCTTTTTCTAAACATTATGGATACCCAACCTTGCTACATAAAGCACGGTTAAAGGAATTAGGTCCCTCTCCCATACATCGTTTCTCATATGGTCCTGTAACAGCAAGCATGCACGCCTGCTGTTAAAGATATATGTATCTTTTATTCTTGATTTTTCCCAGATTGGATAAACTTTCATGAATAAAAAGAGCATTCATAATCTTATCTTATAAAAAAACATTTCTAAACGATACTCTAACAAGCTATTTACAGACGAGAATCATAAAAAAATACGATTATATGCAAAAATTACATATTCTATTAACCATTTATGAATCTTCCTCCTCAAGAATGAATGATCTGTTTATAATTCATTGCGAGAAATAGTATGATGAAACTTCCTTTAAATAAAATTCTATATGGAAATTGTATTACGTTAATGCAGACATTGCCAAATCATTCAATTGATCTTATTTTTGCAGATCCACCTTATAATCTTCAAATTAATGATACCCTAAAACGTCCAGATGATTCTGAAGTTAAAGGTGTACATGATGATTGGGATCAATTTGACAGTTTTGAAGCCTATGATCTTTTTACGCATAACTGGTTATCAGAGGCAAGAAGAATCTTAAAGCCAAATGGCGCATTATGGGTAATTGGCAGTTATCATAATATTTTTAGAGTTGGCGCAATTCTTCAAGATCATGATTTTTGGATACAAAACGATATTATCTGGAGAAAAACAAATCCTATGCCAAATTTCAAAGGAACACGATTTGCAAATGCGCATGAAACATTAATCTGGGCAGGAAGATCAGAAAAAAGTCGTCCAAGCTTTAATTATCAGGCAATGAAAATGATAAATGACGGAATTCAAATGCGCTCGGATTGGACATTGCCGATTTGTTCAGGAGCAGAACGCCTTAAACTTCAAAATGGAGAAAAAGCACATTCAACACAAAAGCCAGAAGCGTTGCTCTATCGTGTGATTTTATCAACATCTGAACCTGAGCATATTATTCTTGACCCATTTTTTGGCACAGGGACAACTGGCGTGGTTGCTAAAAAACTGGGAAGATATTTTATTGGAATAGAACAAAATGCAGATTATGTTACCCTTGCAGAAAATAGAATCAAGACCGTTAAGGAATTAGATAAACAGGCATTGTCCATTACGCCTGATAAACGCCAGCAATCTAGAGTCCCATTTGGTTTTTTAATTGAAAAAGGCTTTATTTCTCCAGGAGAGCAATTATATTCCCCAAATGCAAAATATAGTGCAAAAGTCCATTCAGACGGCTCTCTTTCCAGTCAAAACACAAGAGGATCCATTCACCAAATAGGTGCCTATTTAACACATGCACCAAGTTGTAATGGATGGACATTTTGGCATATTAGAAAAACGAATAATCATTTTATTCCTATCGACCAATTAAGACAAAAGGCAAGAACAGAGCTTGTCAATTAATTTTTATTATCAAAGAGCAGAAAAAAATCAAATTCATTAATCAAATTCTATCTTCATCTTCAAGCTTGAAATTCTCTATTGTGCCAGAAATTAACACTTTATTTTTTTAATTAACCATGTTTCACAATCATCACAAAAATTTGATTATTTCCAGAATTGATCATACTATAAAACCAAACAAGTATAATTTTATAAATCTTTAATTCGTTTTTATCTTAAAATAAAGGGAATGTTTATGGTATACGGTATTGGAGGAACAATGAGAGAAGTCGCTCTTGAAAATCTTTCTGACATGACAATTAATTCCAAACCCATTCAGGAAAAGGAATATCAAGCAAGAGTACACAAAGCTCAATCTTTAATGAAACATGAGAATATTAAAGCGATTTATATTAATGCTGGCACAAATTTGACTTATTTTACAGGAATTCACTGGTCAGCAAGCGAAAGAATGGTTGGCGCCCTCCTTCCTGCAAATGGAAACATCCAGTATATTTCCCCAAATTTTGAAATAGGAACACTAAAGCAACACATTCTTATACCAGGAAAAATTCATGCTTGGGAAGAGCATGAAAATCCATACCGCCTTTTTGAAAAAATGTTAAAACAAATGGATATTTTTTCTGGAAATATTGGTCTTGATGAATCTGCTCCATTTTTTATCACTAATGGTCTTTCCAAAATAAATAGAGATTATCGTTTTACGGATGCAAGCAGTATTACTGCCAAATGCAGAAGAGTAAAATCAAGTTCAGAACTCGCTCTTATTCAAACCGCAATGAATATGACAATTGAGGTTCAAAAAGCAGCAGCAAGTATTTTATATAAAGGTATTACAACACGAGAGGTTGAAGATTTTATTCATACCGCTCATCAAAAAACAGGCGCCAAAGAAGGATCTTATTTTGTGATTGTTCTTTTCGGAAAAGCAACATCTTTTCCTCATGGTGTAACAGAAATACAGACACTTAAAGAAAATGACATTGTCCTTATTGATACAGGATGTAAATTACATGATTATATATCAGATATCACACGAACTTACATATTTGGCAAACCAACTAATGATCAAACAAAAATCTGGAATATAGAAAAGGAAGCACAATTAAGTGCTTTTAAAGCTGTAAAACCGGGTGTTCGTGCTGGAGATGTTGATCTTGCAGCAAGAGCAGTGCTTGAAAAACATGGATTAGGACCAAATTATCAACTTCCTGGATTACCACACCGAACAGGTCATGGTATTGGTCTTGATATTCATGAATGGCCCTATTTAAACATGGGAGATGATACATTATTAGAACCTGGCATGTGTTTTAGTAACGAGCCTATGATTTGTGTTCCAGATCAATTTGGCATTCGTCATGAAGATCATTTTCATGTTACAAAAAATGGGGCTCAATGGTTTACAACCCCTTCTTTTAGTATTGAAAATCCATTTGGCTATCAGAAATGATCTGATCTTAACTCTCTTTCTTACTTGGAATTATTTTGAAGCACCTTTTTAAAGCAAAAGGAATATTTAATCTTTGTCTATCAGATATTCTCTCGAATTCGCACGCTATTTTAGAATATTCAAGCTAGAGATTTATCTCTATTTTACAAGATTCTCATCTGAGTATAAATGTGATTTTTTAATATAAAGATTGTATTACTGTTTTTATTATAAAAAATTTTTAGAGCGAAAAAGCCTTAAAAAATAGCTGTTTTCAGTACAATATTTAATTTGAAAACAAACGATTATGGAAAGAGATAAAAAACAAACCCGTAAGAATAAAGTCAAGATATCAAAACAAGAGGAAACCAGAAAAAATCCAGGTTTTAATTGATGTATCATAAATAAATATCTATTTTTGTCTATATATCTAGCATGGCGCATACTCATTTTACAAATAGATTGGCATTGCATTTCCTGGATTAAAAAAGGATTTAGAAACCCGCATTATACTTAAAAACTTAATAAAAAGCAGTTTACAGTTGAGTTTAAGAACGTTTAGCTCTTTCAATCTATTTATTTTATTGTATTTTAAAGTTTCAAAATTGATTGCCTGGTTTTACCAGATCATTTATAAAAATCAAAGAGTTGATTTATGCCTAAAAAACATGAAAGAGCTTGGCAAAGAATGCTATCAGGACGCCGACTGGATTTGATTAATCCTTCTCCTATTGATATTGAAATAGAAGATATTGCGCATGGTCTTGCAAGACTGGCACGCTGGAATGGACAAACAAAAGGAAACCATGCCTTTTCTGTTGCAGAGCATAGTGTTTTTGTTGAACAGATTGCAGGAAAATTACAACCTAATCTTGAAACAAGCTTTAAAATGGCTGCATTATTACACGATGCGGCTGAATATGTGATAGGCGATATGATTTCCCCGTTTAAAACAGCCTTAGGACTTGATTATAAAGCATTTGAAGATCAATTGGAACAAGCAATCTATATTCGTTTTGGCATTAAACCAAAACTTTCTCATAAAATTAGAAATCTAATTAAAAAAGCAGATATGATTTGTGCTTATTTCGAAGCAACTCAAATTGCAGGTTTCACATTTACAGAAGCTCAAAAATATTTTTTAAAGCCTCCCCCAAATATTCATTTAAAGATTGAGCCATTATCTGTTATAGAATCCCAAAGACTATTTTTAGAACGCTTTAAAGCATTATCAGCTAATTTATCTGATAAAAACAGACTATAAAAGGAAAAAACAGGCATGCAAAACCATGTTATGATTGGCTTAAACGCTGTTATTTTTGCTAATCGTAATAATACACTTTGTGTGCTTGTTACCAAACGAGATGATGCTCTTGCACTTCCGTTTGGCTTCCTTAATCTATCCCAGCCACGCACTCTTGAAATGACGCTTCGAAAATTGGTTAAAGAACAGACAGGCTTTCAGCTTGATTATGTTGAACAAGTCTATACATTTGGAGATCAGGGACGTGATCGAGATCTTTTTACACAGAAAACAGAGCATAAAAATATAAAATACCCAATTTTTAACCGAATTATATCAATTGCCTTATATGGCTCTTTCGGGACAAGCAGAAAATGTCGAAAAAACAGGAGGATTTTGGGAAGATATAGATCATTTTTTTCCATATGAATATCAAATGCAAGCAAGTAATTCTTCCAGTTTCACATCTCTTTTTTCAAGTCTGAACCAATGGGCAGAACAGGTCAAAACAAATGAAGAGATTATAGCAAGAAAAAAACGAATTTCTTCAGCATTTAAACCTGGTAAATTCCCATTAAATGAAGAAAGAGTGCTTGATCGCTATGAATTATTATATGAAGCAAATCTTCTTCCTGAATCCTTTACAGACCAAGGAAGGTCGATTTCAAAATACATGCCTGACCTTGGATACGCTATGATTTCTGACCATAGGCGTATTCTTGCAACCTCTCTTGCAAGACTAAGAAGCAAAATAAAATATCGTCCAATTCTTTTCGAGCTCTTAAAAGATCAATTTACACTTGGTGAAGCTCAAGCCTTGGCAGAGGCAATTTGCGGATTTTCACTTCATAAACAAAATTTCAGACGTTCTCTGTTAAAACAGATTTAATTGAAGGGCTAAACCATTTTAAAAACCCAACCTCCCTTGGAGGAAGACCCGCAGAACTCTATCGATTTAAAAGAGAGAAACTAAAAGAAGGTCCCGTTTTGGGAATCCAAACGCCACGATTAAAATAAAACCGACCTTTCCTCTTTAAAAAAGATCCATGCATTTCTAAAAATTCAGAAAGATATATCTATATAAACTCTGTCGTATACAACAAGAATAATACAGACAAAAATAGAGATTTTTATAAAAAATTTTAATCTCTGTTGACAAACTTATAAATCAATATAATGATAAATGAGTAGTACCAATTTAATTCCAACTTGCAGGTACTTTAAAAACATGGCTAAAGCGGATTTCTGGATAAAATATCCACAAAATAGCATTTCAGTATTTATATTTTTCCTCTTTAGTCTTTATTACAAAGATAATAGAGGTTTTTTATGTCTAAACATTTCACAACTACAAAATTAGAAACACTATGCTTACATGCAGGACTTGAGGACGAAACTCCAGCAACACAAATTCCAATCTATCAAAGTGCCAGTTTTAATTTTGATGATAGCGATCATGCCAGGGATTTATTTGCTCTAAAGAAATTTGGAAATATTTATTCAAGACTGACCAATCCTACCTTGTCAGCTCTCCAAACTCGTCTTGCTTTGCTTGAAGGAGGAAGCGGAGCTTGTGTTACATCATCTGGTCATGCAGCCCAATTAGTTTGTTTGTTTAATTTATTACAATCAGGAGACCATATTATTGTTTCTTCAAAACTGTATGGTGGATCCATTACACAGTTTTCAAAAAGCTTTAAACAATTTGGCTGGCAGGCAAGTTTTGTTGATCCAAATGATCCAAATCAGGTAAGATCTGCGATTCAAACCCAGACAAAAGCAATTTTTATTGAAAGCCAGTCTAACCCTGGTGGCGAAATTGCCGATATAGAAAGCTTGGCAGAAATTGCACACCAAGCAGGAATTCCTCTAATTGTAGATAATACAATTGCAACACCTTGTTTATGTCAACCTTTTAAATGGGGAGCAGATATTGTCGTTTATTCAACGACTAAATTTATCTCAGGAAATGGAACCTCTATTGGAGGCGCTATCATAGATTCTGGAAAATTTGACTGGTCTCAAAATAATAAATTCCCTCTTTTGGTAAAACCAGACTCTTCTTATCATGGTCTTTCCTTTTATGATAGTTTTGAAAGCCTTGCCTTTACGGTTCGCTCAATCGCTGTTGGATTAAGAGATTTGGGAACAACCCTTTCCTCCTTTTAATGCGTTTTTAACCCTGATTGCGCTGGAAAGTCTTGTATTAAGAATAGAACGGCATGTTGAGAATGGTAGGAAAACAGCTCAATATTTATCTCAGCATTCTAAAGTTAAATGGATTTCATATTCTGGTCTAAAAGACAATTCCAATCATGAATTTTAGAAAAAATATTTTCCAAAAGGTGTCAATAGCGTCTTTACGATTGGGTTAAAAGGAGGCTATGAGGCAGGAAAAAAACTGGTCGAAAAAACAAAACTTTTTTTACATGTTGCCAATGTTGGGGATTCTCGTTCTTTAATTCTACATCCTGCCTCCACATCACATTCACAATTAACAGATGAACAAAAACAAGCTGCAGGAGCTGGTAATGAAGTTATCAGACTATCCATAGGAATTGAGCATATAAATGATATTTTAACAGATTTAAGCCAGGCACTCGATCAAGTTTAAACTCTCATTAATCTTCAAAAACATGAAAAATGTATTCATAAAATTGAGCTTCTTTGTTTTTATCAATAAGTGCTTGCTTCCATAAAAGCGAAGGGTTCAATAAGATTCAAGGATAAACATGTCTGTTATTCTATCCAAAGAACTTCCTTCTTATTTAAGTCTTAAAAAGCAAGGCTATCCTGTTTTAGCAAAAGAAGATGAGTGTCTGCCAGATATACGCATTGGGTTATTGAATTTAATGCCTGATAAAAAAACAACGGAAAATCATTTTGCACAAGTTTTATCTCATACGCTTGCTTCTGTAGAGCCAGTTTTTTTATCTCTTGAAACACATCAGCCTACCCACACACCAAAATCACACATGTCCAGATTTTATACTCAATGGCAAAAAATAGATTTACATCTCCTAAATGGGATGATCATCACAGGAGCTCCTGTTGAACATTTAGCTTATGAAAACATCTCTTACTGGCAAGAAATTTGTGATTTGTTCAGACAGATTAAAAAGCATCAACTACCAACCCTGTTTATATGCTGGTCTGCCCAAGCAGCATTATACTATTATTATCAGATTGACAAACATGTATTAAAGCATAAATGTCTTGGTCTTTTTCCACATAAAATCAAAAAGCAAGACCCTCTTGTGTGTGGATTTGATGACAGGTTTGATGTCCCTGTTGCACGACATACAGAAATCCGGAAAGACCAGTTAGAAAAATGTAAACAGGTTGAAATTATTTCTGATTCTGAACTCTCTGGAGTCTATATTACCAAAGATAATACTTTTCCTGCATATTATATTTTTAATCATTTGGAATATACATCAGATACAATTATCGAGGAATATTTCCGTGAAATTAAAAATGGCAAAAAAACACCTTTACCTTATAATTATTTCCCAAATAAAGATATTCATTCTATTCCTCAAAACCGATGGCGAGCACATGCATCTCTATTTTACAGTAACTGGATTCAACTTTGTACAGAAACGATTAGATGCAAGTCTAAAAAAACACTTAATCTTGCCCTAATTGGTGCTAACTCAACAGCCATACACCTTCTGCGTATTCTTCATCAAAACCAGACATTAATAGAAGAACGGACAGGCTATCATATTCAAATTACTGGAATAAGTTCGGACTGTAATAAATACAGCCATCAATATAATATTTATGGAAAGACAGATTGGTATGAAGATCCTCTAATCTTAGCACATCAGAAAAAAACAGATATCATCATACTCCTTAAAAGCCAACAACAAAAAACACTTGCTTTTGAAGCTGCGATAGGTGGCGCGATTCCAATCTTGAAAACCTTACGTGAAACCTTGTCATCAGATCGAGTTTCAGAAATAATTGCGGTTTTAAATGGAGAAAGCAATTCTGTTTTATATGAAATGGAATCAAAACATATTGACTTTAAGCCTGCCTGTGAAAATATCAAAAATTATGGTATTATTAATACCAATCGTTCAAACTTGGAAACCAATCTGGATATTGTCTGTAAGCTTAATCTTTTATCCTGTGTTGCTTTTGGAAAAAATACGTTTATTAATCAAATTCCTCAAAAAGGAATTGAAACGGTTAGATTACAGGATATTCAACTTGCCAAGGATCTTGGATATCGTATTCGTTTATTGGCAATTGCAAAAAAACAGGATGAAATTTTTAACTGTTTTGTACATCCCTATCTGATTGGTCAATCCAACCCTCTTGCTTGTATTACCAGAAATGGAAATGGTATTTTATGCCTTGGGCAAAACACAGGAGAATTATTTCTGACAGGACAAGATATTGACGGGGCTGCAACAGCCTCTGCCATCATCTCAGATATTTTAGATATTGCATGCAATAGAAAATCATTTGCTTTTTCTGTTCCTGCCAAATCAATTAAAACAGTTCCATTATCCAAATCATTCTCTTTTCACCAATATTATATTAGAACTGAAACATTGAAAGACATACCATTTAGCTATACAGTCAAAGAAAAGAAAAAAAATGACTATATTCTTATTTCAGAGCCACTTAGCAATATCATGATTGATCGGTATTATCAGAGCGAGCAATTTAGTATGTGTCTGCCTATTTATCAATAAATTTCCAAACCACATATTATATAAAGGAAGCATTATGGTTAAATCAACAATTTTAGGTTATCCTCGCATTGGTATTAAACGCGAACTTAAAAAAGCGATTGAGCAATACTGGAAAAAAAACATTTTGGAAAAAGAATTAAAACAGATTGGAAAAACACTTCGTAAAACACATTGGGAGAGACTAAAAAAAGCGAATCTGGATTATATTCCTTCGGGAGATTTTTCATATTATGATCATGTTCTTGATATAGCATTAACTCTTGGAGCAATTCCAGAACGATATCATTCAATTTATTCAAATGCTTCATTTCTGGATTCTTATTTTACAATGGCAAGAGGAAACCAGGACATTCCTGCAATGGAAATGACAAAATGGTTTGATACAAATTATCATTATATTGTTCCTGAGTTTGAGTATCATCAATCTTTTCAGGTTAATGCAAAAAAATATATTGATCATTTTCAAGAAGCACAATCATTAGGAATTGAAACGCGTCCCGTGATCATAGGTCCAATTTCATTTCTGATGTCTGGAAAAATCAAGTCTGAGAAACATCTCTCAGAAATAGAAAAGCTTGAACACTTGCTCCCTGAAACGCTATCAGCCTATCAAACCCTTCTACAGCAATTTGAACAATCTGGTATAAAATGGGTTCAATTGGATGAACCCTTTCTGGTAACAGATTTATCCTCAATAACATATCGAATTATATAAAATTGTCTATCAGGAACTTCAAAAATCAAGCAAATTAAACCTTTTTTTAACAAGTTATTTTGGTGGATTAAAAGAACATTTATCTCAGATATTAACTCTTTCTGTTGATGCTATTCATATTGATCTGGTTCAAGGAAAAGATTCTTTAGATCATATTTTAAAGCAATTTCCGGAATCAAAAATACTTTCCTTAGGGTTAGTCGATGGTCGAAACATCTGGCGTACAGACCTTAAAACGGCGATCTCCAAGCTAGAACGCGCCATTCAGACATTGGGAAGCGATCGGATCTGGGTCAGCTCTTCTTGTTCTCTTTTACATGTTCCTTATACCCTTAATGCTGAGAAAAAACTAAATCCTGAACTCTTAAACTGGCTTGCATTCGCAGATGAAAAACTTGACGAGCTTACCCTGTTAAGTCACTATAATGAAGAAAGACAACAAGCTTCTATTTTAGATAATCAACACTTCTTACGTGATCGCCAACATGCCAAGACTATCCACAAACCTCATATTCAGGAACGATTATCAAATATTAAAAAAGAAGATTTAAACAGAAAATCTCCTTATAAAAAACGAATTCAAAAACAACAAAAACAGTTCAGCCTACCTCTATATCCTACAACGACAATCGGTTCTTTTCCACAAACACAAACCATTCGAAAAATGAGAGCGCAACATAAAAAAGGATATATTTCTGATAAAGATTATCATTCTTTTGTTCAAAAAACCATTTCGGAAACCATTGAAATTCAACAGAAAATCGGTCTAGATGTCCTCGTTCACGGTGAGTGTGAACGTAATGATATGGTTGAGTATTTTGGAGAATATTTAAATGGATTTGCAATAACACAGCAAGGCTGAGTTCAATCTTATGGCTCAAGAATTGTTAAGCCTCCCATTATTTATGGAGATGTAGAACGCTTATACCCAATCACAGTTGATATTATAAAATATGCACAATCTCAAACGAATAAACCCGTCAAAGCAATGCTAACAGGTCCTGTTACCATTCTACAATGGTCTTTTGTTCGAAATGACATTCCAAATGAAACTGTCTGCAAGCAAATTGCTCTGACTTTGCGAGATGAAGTTTCTGATCTTGAGCAGGCTGGAATTGGAATGATTCAAATTGATGAACCCGCCTTACGAGAAGGGCTTCCTTTAAGAAAGCGTGAACAAAAAGCCTATCTTGACTGGGCAGTAAATGCATTCCGACTTGCCTCTTCTGGTGTAAACGATGAAACACAAATCCATACCCATATGTGTTATTCTGAGTTTAATGATATTATTGATTCAATTGCCAATCTGGATGCAGATGTCATTTCGATTGAAACCTCCCGTTCACAGATTGAATTACTAGATGTTTTTACATCCTATAATTATCCAAACGCAATTGGTCCTGGTGTATATGATATTCACTCTCCTAGAATTCCGAAATTAAATGAAATCATTTCCTTATTGAATAAAACAGGTGAATTTATCGATAAAGAACAAATATGGGTTAATCCTGATTGTGGGTTGAAAACACGCAATTGGAAGGAGGTTATTTCTGCTTTAAAAGTTATGGTTGAAGCAGCTAGATTTTTACGTCAAAAGGAAACTCTGGCGTCATGATTAAATTTAGCCTCGAAGTATTTCCTTCAAAAACAAAAGGGGCCTATTATTCTCTAAAACAAGCCATTAATATTTTTTCTAGGCTTGATCCTGATTTTTTGAGTGTCACTTGTGGTGCTGGCGGTCGTAGAACAAAAAACCTTACCAAAGATTTGGTCATTCAATTATCCAAAGAATATTCATTTCCTATCGCAGCACATATGACCTGTATAGGTAGTAATCGTGATACAATCACAGAAATTGCAGATCATTATTGGCATTCTGGCATTCAACATATTATTGCCCTTCGTGGAGATCCTGAAAAAACCAGAAAAAACCAAATTATAACGAAAGCATACCATCATGCCGTTGATTTGGTAAAAGCATTAAAATCTCAGCATGATTTTGATATTAGTGTTGCAGCTTATCCAGAAGTTCACCCTGAATCACCTTCTGCTGATTTGGATCTCGATTATCTAAAACAAAAAATAGATGCAGGAGCAAATCGTGCCATTACACAATTTTTTTTCAATCCAGAAATTTTCTTACACTTTCGGGATCAAGCCATCAAATCTGGCATTAAAGCCCCTATTATTCCTGGTATTATCCCTATTCTTGATTTCAAAAAAATAAAAACATTCTCAGAATATTGTGGTACAAACATACCAGATACGCTTCACTCTATGTTTGATCAAGTTAAAAAAGGAACACTAGATCATCATTTGCTTGCAATGAATATTTTAAATAATCAAATTACTCATTTAATTCGGGAAGGAATAGATAGATTTCACTTTTATACGTTAAATGAAACCGTATTAATTAAGCATATTTGTATTTGGCTAAGAGAGAATTTTTAAAGGATTTCTTCAAAGCATGTCTGATTGAGTTTAAGCTCCTCTTTTTAGCCCATTATATTGTTTTTAAAAAATCGCAAACGGCTTTAGCAAACCAAACTCCATCTGATACAAATCGAAAATGAAAGAATATGTACTGTTCCAAATAATTGAGATTTGTTATCTGAGAAAACATCTGTTACACAAAGCGAAACAAGATAAGCTGATAGGTGCGGTCGAACGAGTTGGCGTAAATTGCAAGAAATTAGCTATATCTGTAAATATTTTCTTTGCTACACCCATCAAGATAGCTTGCTATTATTTGCTTTGCTCCAAGAGATAATGCCTCGCTATTGAGATTGGAGGTTTTCCACATTTGAGGTAAACGAGCCCTCAAACAGGAAATATTGCATTTTTCCAGATCATTTACACGAGGTTTGTTCCATAGATAAAGCCTGACTATAAAGGCATTTATGACCGCCCTTTCCAAAATTATGGATGGTTTAATTAAAAGACCTATTCTCTCTGTTTTGAGTATAAGAACAGATCTTTCTTTGAACCGTTTCATAACGCATTATTATTTTTATAAAATCATTTTCTAATTTGATTTTTTAAAAGAGTAACCCTGAGAAATTTATACTGTTTTTTTCTTTTTTTCGGTTCTCCATATTTCTCGATAAGACAGATACATTAAAACACAGAAAACACTTAAGAAAATAAGTACACCGAGCCCAGTTCTTTTACGTTTTTCCATATGAGGATCTGCTGCCCATGCCAGAAATTCAACAACATCTTTTGCCATTTGTTTCGGTGTTGCAACTGTTCCATCCTGATATTCAACAATGCCATCGGTTAATTGAGGAGCCATTGCAATCTGTTTTCCAGAAAAATAAGGATTATAATAAAGCCCTGGTAAGATGTTAGCATCTTCTGGTGCTGTTTCATAGCCTGTTAAAATAGAATATATATAATCTGCTCCGCCTGCTCTTGCCTTAACAATAACGGAAAGATCTGGTGGCAAAGAACCACCATTTGCAGCCCTTGCCGCAGCATCATTTGCATAAACAAGTGGAAAACGATTTGAAGGCACACCTGGTTTTTCTATTGGATCCCCTAATTCATCAATTGTTGCAATCTGGTATTCTGCGGCGAAAGCTTTAATTAACGGGTTATCATTTGGGTTAGGATATTTATGATTAAAATAAGGTCCCCCTTTTTGCCCCAAATTACGAAAGGATATTAATTCCAATGAATGACAAGAAACACAAACTTCCTGATAGACCTGAAATCCTCTTTGTACTGCATGTTTATCATATTTTCCAAAGATTGATTTAAAATACCAATCTATCTGTTTTAAATGTGTATCACCAGATGAAGCAAATGCGTTTGGAATTATCTGGAAATTCAAAGCCAGAATAGCCAAAACAAGTGATTGAAAAATACGCATTATCACTCCCTTTTATTGACGAGTTGTTGAACCAGTCGTATTTAGAACTGGCTTTATAATTGAAGTTGGTGTCTGTCTTGTTTTCTCTACAAAACCAAGAATAAACAGGATTCCAAAATAAGCAAAATAATAAAATGTTAATATCTGCGCCAACATTAAAACCGTAAATCTAAAGGCGGGTTTATAATGTACTTTAAGTTCACCTTTTGGAGTTTCAATTATCAAATCACATTTTTTGCTAATTTCACAAGAAGAGCTTTTAACCTTATTGGTCTGATTTAATCTTATAGATGAATTTGCCTGTTTTTCAAATTCAATACTAAATCCACTTTCTAAATCCAATTTAAGATCAAAGCTATCATCTATGATTGTTTTTAGGAGGTTTGAACATTGCTCTGTTGTACGACAGGTTATTTTTTTATCCAGATCTTTAGAGTTTAAAACAAGGCGATCCTGCCCAGCTTTAAATAACAAGTCATCTGGAGATTTTGCTCCACACCAACCAAGGGCAAAACAGGTTATAACAAAAAAGAAAAAGAAATACCGTGCGGTTGGTCGATACCGCATTGATTTTACCTTTGAAGTATCAAGCCATGGAAGAATAAACAGAACACCGATTGCAGCAAACATTAATAGAACGCCTCCAAGCTTATCTGGAATTGCTCTTAAAATTGCATAAAAAGGCAGAAAATACCATTCTGGTACAATATGTTCAGGTGTAACCAACGGGTTTGCTTTTACATAATTATCCGCATGTCCAAGAGCATCTGGAAGATAAAACACAAACACAGCAAATAAAATAGAGAATAGAACAATCGCAAATACATCCTTAATTGTATAATAGGGATGAAAGGATAATGTTTCTTCTTTTTTTCTAACATTAATTCCCGCAGGATTATTACTTCCTGTAACATGAAGTGCCCATACATGGAGCGCAACAATTGCCACAATCACAAATGGCAAGAGATAATGCAGGCTAAAAAAGCGATTAAGTGTTGGAGAATCGACAGAGAATCCACCCCATAGCCATTGTGTAATTGCCTCTCCTATGATTGGAAAAGCACCCAAAAGATTGGTGATTACAACCGCACCCCAATAAGACATTTGTCCCCATGGCAATACATATCCCATAAAAGCTGTTGCCATCATTAATAAATAAATAATGACTCCCAAAATCCATAGAATTTCACGGGGAGCTTTATAGGAGCCATAATATAATCCTCTGAAAATATGGATATAAACAGCAAGAAAAAACATGGATGCGCCCGTTGCATGTAATGGCTGTAATAACCAGCCAAATGGGACATCTCTCCGAATTCTCTGGACGCTATCAAATGCCTCTGTTGCACTTGGAACATAATGCATTGCAAGGATAATTCCAGTTACAATTTGAGCCATTAAGCAAAATGTCAATATTGCGCCAAATGTCCACCAATAATTTAAGTTTCTAGGTGTTGGGAAGGTCATAAACTCTGCGCCAAATCGTATAATTGGCAATCTTGCATCTAGCCAACGTGTAAGCGCAAGTTTCGGTTCATATTTATAGTCTGAGTGCATTATTTCTCCCCCTATCCGATTTTTATAACGGTATTAGAGATATATTTATAAGGTGGTATATAGAGATTGCTTGGAGCTGGTCCTCTACGGATTCGTCCCGCGGTATCATAATGTGATCCATGGCATGGACAAAACCATCCTCCATAATCTCCTGATTGACCTATTGGCACACATCCCAAATGTGTACAATTACCTTCCATAACCAAATATTGTGGTTTATATTGGGCTTTAATATCTTTTATAAGGCGTTCTTCATCTGTCTGAGGATCTTTCAAAACAGATAATGGAACAGCTCTTGCTTCTGCAATTTCTTTTTCTGTCCTGTGCCGAATAAAAACAGGACGACCACGCCATTTTACAGTAAGCTGCTCTCCCTCCTCAATATCGCCTATATTTACTTCAATGGAAGCCAACGCCAAGGTATCTGAAGCTGGATTCATCTGATCTATAAATGTCCAGATCAGTGCTCCTGCCCCTACACCTGCTACAGCACCTGCTGTAATATGAATAAAGTCTCTGCGTGTAGGTTCTTCTTGTTTGATTCCTTCTTCAATCACAATCGCCTCTTAAACTTTATTAAAATAACATATCTTATATCATATATTATACAAATAGCATTATTTATTATTGTAATGTAGTGCATTTTGGCGTATCTAACAGCGCGACTGAATGATACGCCCAAATGAATATAAAGGCTATAGAATGCATTTTGCTTTTTTTCAACCCGATATTCCTCAAAATGTTGGTGCAGCCTTGCGTCTTGCATCTTGTTTTAATGTTTGTTTTCATATTATAGAGCCCTGTGGTTTTATACTATCTGACAAGCGAATTCGCCGATCTGGTCTGGATTATACTGGAATGGCAAGTCTGATTCGACACTCTGGATGGTCAGAATTTTTATCAAAAAAAAATACGAAAACAAGCTGGAAAAGAATAATTTTATTTTCAACAAAAGCACAGCAAACCTGTTATCAGTTTAAATTTCATCCAGAAGACATGCTTCTTTTTGGTCGTGAGAGCTCTGGCGCTCCTGAACATGTTCACCAAAATGTTGATTATATTGTGCGTATTCCCATAAGCACAAATGCACGTTCTTTAAATATCGTTACCTCTGCTGCTATTGGCCTAAGTGAAGCCCTCAGACAAACCAAAATTATACGATAGATTTTTATTAAATCCTATTTTAAGTTCAGGCTTGTTTTTATAAACGCACGTTTTATTTTGATGAATCAAATAGGATTATATTTTATAAAAAATCTTTTTCTGTATTCTAAAACCAAGCGATTATAAAAATTGAATTTCCATTTTGAATATGTAACAAAATATAACCTTGATACATTCATAAACGTATCTAAGATCCAAATTTCGAACTATAAAAGGAAGAAATATGAGTATATGTCTTGAAGATAAAAAAGAAAAAAGTCGCTTATGGTTTAAAGAATTGAGAGATAAAATTTGTCATGAGTTTGAAACATTAGAACAAGAAGCAAATAGAACTCTTTTTCCTGGAGAAAATGGTAAATTTCAATATACTGACTGGATCCCTCAAAATAAAAAAACAGATGGCAAAAGTTTTGGAGGCGGAACAGCAGGATTAATGCGTGGACGTCTTTTTGAAAAAGTTGGCGTTCATATTTCAACCGTTTATGGTGAATTTTCAAAAGCTTTTGCAGACCAGATTAAAGGAACTAAGGACAATTCCTCTTTTTGGGCTTCTGGAATTTCATTAATTGCTCATATGCGTTCTCCTAAAATTCCAGCGGTACATATGAATACACGCTTTATTGTTACCCAAGAAAGCTGGTTTGGAGGTGGTGCTGATTTAACGCCTGTTTTAAAAGAACAACGCTCAACAGATAGTGAAGATAGCCTTTGTTTTCATCATGCCTTAAAACAGAATTGTGATCGGTTTAACCCTGATTATTACCCAAAATATAAAGAATGGTGTGACCATTATTTTTTTCTACCACATAGAAATGAACCAAGAGGAATTGGAGGTATTTTTTATGATCATTTAAATTCTGGAGATTTTGAAAAGGATTTTGCCTTTACACAATCTATTGGAACTTGTTTTTTAAAAACCTATATGGAGATTGTCCAAAAGCGGATGCAGGAAAGCTGGACAGAAGAAGAACGCGAAGAACAGCTAATTCAACGGGGTCGTTATGTTGAATTTAATTTGCTCTATGATAAAGGAACCTTGTTTGGTCTTAAGACCAATGGGAATATTGAAAGCATTTTATCTTCAATGCCTCCAATCGTGAAATGGCCCTAAAATATCAATGAAGGATTGATTTAAAAAGCTGTAGATTAAGAAGAAAAAACCTGAAATAACGGCTAAATAGCCATTTTTTATTTTACCTTAGAAAGAATGAAAAATGAAAATATCAAGTTTTATATATTATAACTTCATAAAGACAAGATATGAATTCCTATTTATAAACTATAACTTCCTAAAAAGCCTTAAGAATATTCTCAACCATTTTCTTTGCATCTCCAAATAACATAAGTGTATTTTCTCTATAAAATAATTCATTATCAACACCAGAATACCCTGGAGATAAAGACCGCTTGACAAATAGAACAATCGGTGATTTTTCAACTTCTAAAATAGGCATGCCATATATCGGACTTTTAGGATCTGTTTTGGCTGCTGGATTGGTTACATCATTCGCTCCAATAACAAATACAGCATCGGCTTGAGCAAAATCAGGGTTAATATCTTCAAGCTCAAAAACCTCATCATAGGGAATATTTGCTTCTGCCAATAAAACATTCATATGACCTGGCATTCTACCAGCTACAGGATGTATGGCATAGGATATTTTAACACCCGATTCTTTTAATAATTCTGCCATTTCAGCAAGTACATTCTGTGCTTGCGCAACCGCTAAACCATATCCTGGAACAATAATAACATGATTGGCATTTTTAAGAATAAATAAGGCGTCCTCAGCAGCTCCCTGTTTTACGGTTTTTATCGAATTTGCTCCTAATGCTTTCTCCTGATCAGAATCATTTCCTCCAAATCCTCCCAATAAAACACTGAAAAAAGAACGGTTCATGCCTTTGCACATAATATAAGATAAAATTGCCCCAGAAGAGCCAACCAAAGCACCCGTAATAATCAAAGCAATATTATCCAGCGAAAAACCAAGTACTGCAGCTGCCCAACCAGAATAGGAGTTCAGCATGGAAACAATAACTGGCATATCTGCTCCACCAATCGGAATAATTAATAATATGCCTAGTAAAAAAGAGAGCATAATAATCAGCAAAAACAGTAATTTAAAACTACCATGCCCTGAAACAAAAACAAAAGATAAAAGGACTAAAGAAATAAAAATCAAACTATTTATAAAATGCCTTTTCGGAAGTAAGACAGGAGCTCCAGATAAAATGCCTTGTAATTTTGCAAAAGCAATTAAAGAACCAGAAAATGTAATTGTACCAATAATTCCACCCAAAACAAGCTCTGTCAGGCTTGAGAGTTTAATCTGATATTCCTCATTTAATAAATGAAACACATCAGGGGTATAAAGAGCAGAAATTGCAATAAAGACAGCAACCAAACCAATTAGACTGTGAAACCCTGCAACCAGTTGGGGCATTGCAGTCATTGAAATATTCAGAGCAATATAACTCCCTATTATGGCACCCACCGCAATCATAATTAATAAACCAAACAAGGTTATAATCGTTAATTTAAGCAATAACAGGCTTGCAAACACAGCAAGCACCATACCGATAATACCCAGTAGACACCCTCGTCTTGCCGTTTCAGGAGAAGACAGTCCCTTAAGAGATAAAATAAATAAAATACTTGAGCCTAAATAGATTAATGTTGCCAGATTTAATAGCACGCTTTTCCCCTTATGATTCAAATTCAAGCTTATGATTTAATCATGAATGAAACCAGTTTTGAATGTTTAAAAGAACAACTCATATATCGACCTCCTTATTGACGAAACAAAAACAAACCATGCATTTCTTAACTATCGGAACAGATTTTCTTCGCGCATCTCTTAAGGTCTGTCTTAATTTCTGAGCATATTTGTCAATTACAGAAGCAAATGTATGAATATAATTCAGAAATTAATCTGACATCAATTTTTATGACTTTATTTTTTGAGATTTCTTTTTATACATTTTTAGCATGCGATAGGTAACAAGAAATCCTCCAAAAATATTAATTGCAGCCAACGCGCATGCTAATCCGCCAACAGATTTAGCAATCAAACTTCCTTCTCCAACAGAACTAACCGCAATAATGGCTCCGACAATCACAACAGATGAAATTGCATTCGTAACGGCCATTAATGGTGTATGAAGCGCAGGTGTTACATGCCATACAACATAATAACCAACAAAAATCGATAGAATAAAAATAGCCAGTTTTAAAATAATTGGATCCATTCTTTAAATCCTCCTGTTTATTCATTAATATCGCTCTAAAATACGATGTTTTACCAAACATGTTTTTAATAGACTGATTGTGCTCAATGTTAAACTTATCGAATAAAATACTTTGTTAACTCTTTTTGCCAAATCAGCGAAACAATCATTTGCAAGCTTTTTATCATAAAATTGCAGACATATTATGATCTTAAATTAGGGTTCAAACAGGTTGACTTAATAATCTCATCTTCTATTTTCGGAGAAAAATTGCCCTTATCATCTTGTAATAAGTTAAAATATTTCAAGACATTATTGGCAAATAATATAGAAGCTTGTTTTGAGACTTTCGTAACCAGATTATAAAACCCAAATACTCTAACCCCATTAATATTCACTTCAGATTCTGGTTTTACACCATAAACATTTCCACCCTGAGAAACGGCAAGATCAATGATAATACTGCCATATTTCATTTCTGATAGCATTGATTTATCAATCAATAAAGGTGATTTCTTTCCAGGAATTAAAGCCGTTGTGATAATAATATCCATATCTTTAATATGAGATTGAATAAGCCTCGCCTGCTTTTCCTGATAGGCTTTGCTCATTGATTTTGCATGACCACCATCCGCCTCAGCCTTCTTAAACTCTTCATCCTCAACGGCAATAAATTTTGCTCCAAGAGATTCAACCTGTTCTTTAGTTGCAGGTCTTACATCTGTCGCAGATAAAACTGCCCCCAAACGCTTTGCAGTTGCAATAGCTTGCAATCCTGCAATGCCGGCTCCCATAATAAAAATTTTTGCAGGTCTAATCGCTCCAGCAGCCGTCATTAACATCGGAAATAATCCTTGATAGGCATAAGCAGCTTCAATAACTGCACGATACCCCGCAAGATTAGCCTGGCTTGAAACAATATCCATAGATTGCGCCCGACTAATTCTTGGAATCATTGATAAAGAAAACAGACAAACATTCTTTTTTAGGCTTTTTTCAATTATAGCCTGATGTTCATAAGGATTGGCTAATGAAACAATATTTAAACCTGACGGATAAACATCCAATTCCTCAAGGCTCGGAGGTTGAATTTTAAGGCAAACATCTGCCCCTTTTAACGTATCTTCTAGCGAAGATCTAACCTGAACCCCTAACTCTATATAAACAGAATCCAGCCAGCCAGACTTTAATCCCGCATCCTTCTGCATCACCAGATGACAGCCTCTTTCCTGATAGGATTTGGCTGTTTTAGGTGAAACAGCTATCCTGGTTTCTCCGTTTATATGCTCTTTCAGAATAGCAATTTTCATATATAATCAAGACTTTATTAAATCATAACCTGTTATTATCAAATACTTTCCATCACGGAAAACACCCCTACCCCTCCAGCTAACATGCTTCTCATAATATAAAGCATTCATTAAAGACTAGATAAAAGACTGAATGAGCAATATGATCAGGCTGGTTATAATTCCAAAGCCCCATAAAACAAAAAGCGTTAAATACCAAATGGATTTCATACTTAAAAGAACACCAGCCAATACACCAACAATCAAACTGACAAAAAGAGACCAAAACCATGAAACCGGAGTTGCAAACATCAAGATGAATGCCAATAAAATTGTAGAGCCTAATAAAACTGACCAAGCAAGATCACGTTTAAAATGATCATAAAACTTTTTATGTTCCTGATAATTAAACTCACCCGTTTCATAAGATGAAGGTTTTGTGTCTTCCATAAATCTCCTCCTGCCATTTTAATTAAGCATATCATGACAATTTACAGTATGCAAGATAAAGCAAAGATATAAGCACAAATAGAATTATCAGGTTTTAAACTTATGAATTTATTCTTCTGATCTACTATATTCTACACGATAATAAATCCTTTTAGCTTTATTACTCTTTGAACATTGTTAAAATTTCAGCAATTTTTTCAACAAATAATAGAGGCTGATCCAAAAAGACATGATGCTGCGCTGATTTGATTTCATCAAAAATAAGATTTTTAAATGGTATCCTTAAGGTATTTAAAAAGAAGTTTTGTAATTCCTGCCATTCTTTTTGAGCCAATAAAATAGAATTATCTCCTCTTAAAAAAGCTAATTTTGCTTTTTGGTCGAAAGATACTGCCTCAGTTGAAACCTGTTTTCTATGATAGCGATTAAATAAGTTTGGATCAAATTTCCAACGCCAATCAGCTTGATTGGCGTTTTGAGTCTGCCTCACTGATTTTCGTGCAATATAATCTAGTAAAAATAAATTGTCACAATGTTGATTTGGAGCCAATCTAAACCGTGCTAGCGCCTCTTTAAGCGTTTTATATGTCTTTAACCTTCTGCTAGAATTAGATTGTTTTTCATGATATTCTAAATGAAATAAATTCATTAATGGAGTATCAACAATAATCGTTAAAGGAGGGCTTTTCTTTAATTCCAAAACTCTCTGTAAAAACTGAAAGGCAACATAACCACCATAAGAATGTCCAATAATACCATAAAACCGATCTTGTTGATCCAAAATACCCATTCTGTTAATGAGCTGATATATATCTTCTGTATGAAGATTAAAAGAATATGTATCACACCAGTCAGAATCTCCCATCCCTGATAAATCAAGCGCAACAACCTCAAAACATTCCGTATAGAAAGGGGCAATAAAATCCCACCAGTGTTTATGTGCATATCCACCATGAATAAAAATCAGACAAGGTGTTTTATGCCAAACATTTTTTTTTAATGCTTCAAGTTTTCCAGACAGGCTAGAAAATTGATCTTCCAGATTCCAAGAGGGCGTTTTTGTTACAGGCCAAATCTGATAGGAAATATTCCTGCCATTCAAATAAAGTTTATATTTTCGAGATTTGATATTAACCGCCTGATTAAACCAGCATGGCGCTTTTGGAATACGACCATGCAATGGTGCCAATAAATAATCATATTCTGTTTTTTTATTTTGAGACATAAAACATCTTTGCAGAATTTATTTTGTAAAATTAATAACAAATTCAGGATTTTTGTTCATAATCCTACATAAATTTAAAAAATCAAAATTTAATCAGAAAACAAGCATATAACTGCAAAATCAGGAAGAGGGCAAATCCATAATGGCAAAAACAGTTTTAATTGTTGATGATGATCCCACTCAAAGACGCATTATTCGTACTGTTCTTGAAAAAAATCATTTAAACACCATAGAAGCAGACTCTGGAGAGAGCGCACTTCAATTATTTGTAGAACAAAAAAATATTGATGTTGCTATTTTTGATGTCATTATGGGAGAAATGAACGGTATAGAAACGCTTAAAGAAATCCGAAAAAAGGGAATTGATACGCCAGTTATCGTACAAACTTCACAAGGATCCATTGATACCG
Organism: Maricaulaceae bacterium; assembly: GCA_965183855.1. Taxonomy (GTDB): domain Bacteria; phylum Pseudomonadota; class Alphaproteobacteria; order Caulobacterales; family Maricaulaceae; genus CBCYMI01. The sequence continues at coordinate 36,263 of CBCYMI010000005.1, forward strand.
TCATTACTGCCATGCAAAGTGGAGCTCAGGATTTTATCATTAAACCTGCCTCACCTGAACGCCTAATGGTTTCAATTCAAAACGCTCTTCAGATTAAGCTCTTGAAAAAAGAAGTTAGAAGATTACAAAAAACATCAAATAATCAATTGGACTTTAATAGTTTGATTGCAAATTCTCACATGATGAAACAAATTATCATGATGGGTATTCGCGCTGCCAAATCTAATATTCCTATTCTTATCTTAGGAGAATCAGGTGTCGGAAAAGAAGTCTTTGCACGTGCCATTCAAGGAGAAAGTGACCGCTCAGGAAAGCCTTTTATTACTGTTAATTGTGGCGCAATTCCAGCCAACCTGGTTGAAAGTATTTTATTTGGGCATGAAAAAGGATCCTTTACAGGCGCATCTTCTAAACATGCTGGGAAATTTAAGGAAGCAGATGGAGGAACATTGTTTCTAGATGAAATCGGTGAATTACCTCTAGATATACAGGTAAAATTATTAAGAGTTTTGCAAGAAGGAGAAATTGATCCTGTGGGAGCAAGTTCACCTCAAAAAATCAATGTTCGAATTATTTCTGCAACTAATCAGAATCTAAAAGAACTTGTAAAGTCAGGCTCTTTCAGGGAAGATTTATATTACCGTTTAAATGTGTTTCCAATCACCATTCCTGCTTTAAGAGAAAGAAGTGAGGATATTCACCCGTTAACTCAGTATTTTATTGACCTTTTTAACCTCCAGGAAAAAAAGAATATTAAAGGAATCACAGATGAAACGCTTAAAATACTAAAGGAATATAATTGGCCTGGCAATATAAGACAGTTGGAAAATACCATATTCAGAGCAATTATTCTATGTGAAGGAAATTATTTAAAACCTTATGACTTTCCAGCCATATCTGGACAAATGCCTCCTTTAACTTCTTCATCTAAGACAAATCAGCCAGATCAACAGCAAACAAAGCATGCACTTTTGAATACAAACCCTTTATCAGAATCAGAGAAACAACTTCCATTTAATATTCACACCGAAGAAGGGCATCTTAAAACACTCGAGGCAATTGAAAGTGAGATCATTAAATATGCCATAACAACCTATTCAGGACATATGTCTGAAATTGCCAGAAGACTTGGAATTGGAAGATCTACGCTTTATCGAAAAATTCGTGAACACAATATAGAAGAAAAAATGGAAGAAAATAAGGATCAAGCGATCGCAAGCTAATAAACCATATCCAGATGATTTTTATATCAGAAATAAAACAATGGACAAAAACAGGCTATTCTTCTTTTCTGTGATAGAAACATTAAAGAAACAATCCTGCAATGAGAAATTAAATACCTTAAGAGTATAAGATTTAGAGATGCTCAGCGTACGCTTTTCATAAAATTAACAGGCTTTCTCAGTTTGTTAAATTGCACATTAATCTAAAAAAATATCTCCAGATCAAGCGATCTTTATCATCATTACATTTGTTTGTATCATGCCTATTTATCTTCCACTCTTTTGGTGATTAGAAATATGGAATAAACACCTCTTGATAGGGATCATTAATCTATTTGCTTTATTATAGCTAATTAATATTCAAAATTTCCATTCAAGGATAAAGTTTTATATTTGAAATTTTAACTGAAAAACAAGCAAAAATATCTTAAGGATTTTTTTAAATAAAAATCAATGCCTATGATTGATGAAGAAACTGATCAAGCAGACTGGCTATTTTCTGATTATCTTCCACATTCCCAATAGAAATACGAAGCGAATGCTCAAGTCCATACCCTTTTACAGACCGTGTAATAAATCCTTTTTGAGCAAGATATTGATATGCATGATCTGCCGTTTTTCCATTTGATTTTGGAAAGTGAACAAGCAAAAAATTACCATATCCTTTGATCAAATCATAGCCAGAATGACGTAATTGATCATATAACCAATCCCTCCAATACTGATTAAACTCAGCAGATTGACGGACAAATTCCTGATCTTTTAGTGCAGAGACTCCTGCTTTTTGGGCAGGAAGATTAACATTAAAAGGTAATCGCGCTCTATTTAAGACAGTAATAATCTCAGAATCTGCATATAACCAGCCTAGCCTTAGCGCTGCCAATCCATAAATTTTTGAAAAGGTTCTTAGCATTAAAACATTCTTAGAATTCCGTACCAATTCTGCACACCCATCATATTTTGGGATATATTCAGCATATGCAGCATCAATTACAAGCAAAACATTTTCAGGAAGCGTTTTATGGAATGACTTGATTTGTTCAACAGAGATAAAGCTACCTGTCGGATTATTTGGATTTGCAATATAAATTAATCGTGTTTTATTTGTGATAGATTCAGAGAATCTATCAAGATCAATTGTATAATTTTTCTCTTCAACACAAATCGGGCTTGCCCCTGATTTTACAGCTGCCAGATAATGGGATAAGAATCCATATTGACTAACAAGAACTTCATCTCCATATCCTGTATAAACACTAGCAATCAAAGAAATTAACTCATCTGAGCCATTGCCACACATAATATGGCTCTGCTCTAGCCCATATTCTAATGATACCGCTTGTGCCAATTCTTGACTATTGCCATTTGGGTATAAGTGTAATTCAGAAGCAGAGCGTACAAATGCAGCTCTTGCTTTTGGGCTACATCCTAAAGGGTTTTCATTTGAAGATAGTTTTATAGGAGATTGAATTCCTGTTATTTTTGATTCCCCTGGCACATAAGGAGACAAAGATAAAATATGTTGCTTTGCCATAGGCCTTTTATTTAGGTCAACACCCATAAAATATACCTCCTGAATTTAAACCATTTCATAAAAAAATAAATACCAGAAATTGTCATTTTATAAAAGCATATATTTAACTCAATACCATTTTGATATTTTTATCCAGTTGAATTATTTATTTCTCTTTATGCTCAATAAAAAAACAAATAAGAGATAAAGATTATATCTTATTTTATCAATCATATCAGTCAAAATAATATAAAATAACCTAATCAAAATATGGGAGGGTTTTGAATTTCATTCCGCAAAAGTTCGCACTCACTCGTTGAAAGAGCCTTCGCCATTTTTGAAATAATTTGAAGAGTAGGATTACGAGATCCTCTCTCAATACTGCTGACATACGTTCTATGGAGCCCCGCCTTAAAAGCGAGCTCTTTTCTTGTGACATTTTTTTGCCATAGGATTACGAGATCCTCTCTCAATACTGCTGACATACGTTCTATGGAGCCTTGCCTTAAAAGCGAGCTCTTCTTGTGACATTTTTTTGCCAGACGCATATAGCGTACATTTTTACCTAATATTAATCAAATAGACATAAATTCCGCTGGGCTTTTTTTGACAAAAAGTCTACAGACAATGAGTCGACACAAGACAAAAAGATGCAAATTTTTTGTTTATTTCAATAAAAATTGAGCTATTTCAACCTTAGATTTTTTAAACTAACGCCAACGCCTTTCTATTTTTGAATAAAAAAATTCAGAGTAAAGCTCCAAAAAAGTAGAAACCGTGTCAAAGCAATCAATACAATGCTTAGAAAACAATCGATTATTTTTGTTAAAGAACAAAAAGCAATCTTCAAACACATAAACGATCCAATACATTCTATATCTATAAAATATTGAACTCTATATTTTTAATATTAATATCAGTCTATAAAACTAAATATTAATATTAAATAAACAATCACAAATTGTAAAATTATAATACTATATAAAAATATAATGCTAAACTAAAACAATCACTGTTTTTTGTTTCAATAAAGAAAATGATAACAAAAATATTATCTAATTTCTTTTTAAAAGTTATAAAGAAAATATTTTTATCTTGACTTAATAAATAAATTAAACTTAGAATGATTATAAACGAATTAAAAAATTACACTGTCTATGAGCGTATATAATATTAGAATAGAGGGATTAAACATGAAACAAATTGTTACAGTTATGAGACATATTCTTTTAGCATTTTCCTGTTTAGCACTGTTTGGAGCATTCATACTCCCTTCATTTGCACATCCTGGAAAAACAGATAGTTCAGGCTGTCATTATAAAAAAAAATCTGGAAAAAAACATTGTCATTCAAAGACGGCATCTAAAACAAAAACTGTTAAAAGTAAAACTGGTTCAAAATCTACGAAAAAGAAATCTTCAAAACAAACCATAAAATCATCTAAGAATAAAAAAACGGAACCAAAAAAAATATATAAAAAAGATAAAGCTGGCAAATCTGCAAACAAGAAAACAACAGAAAAATAACCTGAAACCGTGTTTCTAACTAAGCTGGTATGAATTGTCTTTGATAATAATGTTTCCCACTTATTGCTAAAATATGTTTTGAAGCTTTAGTTAAAATAACACCTCCTAAAGCTGGCCAAAAGTTTTTTCCTATAATTTCTAAATATTTCCAGGCTTTGTGTGACATATTAATGGGAGGGAAAAACAGAGCATAACATGATTGCTCAACTGAAAACCCAGATTGTAACAGTTTTTTTTCAATCTGACTTTTTGTGAAGGGCTGACCAGAGCTAAAAGGCGTTTTTTCTGAACGAGACCAGATACTGGTTCGATTTGGAGTAATCAGAATAAATTCTCCTTTAGGAGCCAATGCTCGATAACACTCTTTTAATAAGAGGGTTATCGAATCTGCTTCTTCTAAACCATGAATCATTATAATTTGATCATAGAAAGATTCTGGAAATGGCCAATTCTGTTCATCAATAAATGTTGTTATATTCTTACGATTAACCAAATAATTTTCCTGCTTCATTCTTGTTGGAATAGCAATCTGAACCGATCTATTCTTAGACGGCTTCGTAAAAAATAAATCCATATAAGGTAAAACATACCCGAACCCTAATATGCGCTTATTGTCAGATACTCTATCACAAAAATGATTAAGTTCTGCCAAAATACATTGCTGACTTAATTGCCCCAAAGATGTCTTATAGAACTGCTTTAATGCCATGCCATCCAGACTCATGAGGACGTTCCTGCTATGATTAAATAAAAACCCAAACCCAATTTATTATACTATACAAAAGCTAAAGGCATGACAATAATTCCTTGCTTTATATCCCCCTAAAGCATGGCATATTCCAATCTAAAACAGAATAGACATTTTCTAAAACAGAAATTATACTAAAACATGAGAAAAATTAAAAACGTCAAATAAGTAAGCGACAAACTAAAAACAATCTACCAAACATATGAGAAAACAGAAAATGGAACATTATTTTGAACAGGTTTTTCCTGTTTACAAGAAACAATCAGAGAAAAAAAGCAATCATCCTGTTTCTAATCTGGAAGTCTGTTTTTTTAAATGCCTTACAGATAATTATGGTTTTTTAGTTCATGACCAAAAAACAAATGAAACCGTCTGTATTGATACACCAGATGCAGATACGATCTTAAAAGCAGCAAGATATAAAAAATGGAAAATCACACAAATATGGAATACACATCATCATTTTGATCATATATCAGGGAATACAAAAATAAAACTGGAAACAGGAGCAAACCTTTTTGCTCCTGAAAAAGAAAAAAATAAAATTCCAAATGCAGATTTTTATTTAAAGGAAGGGGATTCTTTATTCTTAGGAAATAATCCTGTACAAATTCTGGAAACACCAGGACATACGCTTGGTCATATTATTTACCTGTTTCCAGATGCAAAACTGGGATTTGTTGGAGATTGTCTGTTTGTTCTCGGTTGTGGGCGCTTATTTGAAGGAAGCGCAGAGCAAATGTGGCGCAGTCTACAAAAGCTTACAAGCTATTCTAAAGACAACACCTTGTTTTGTGCACATGAATATTCACAAGCTAATGCAAAATTTGCATGCTCCATAGATCCAAAGAACCTGTTATTGAAAAGAAAAAGCAATGAAATTGCAGAAAAAAGACAGCAAAGCCTACCAACAATACCAATCCTTATGTCAGAGGAGCTAAAAACAAACCCTTTTTTAAGAGCGAACATACCAGAAATTGCAAAAAATTTAGGAATGGAAGCCTCTTCTCCAGAGGCTGTTTTTGCAAAAATTCGAAAGATGAAAGATCAGAGCTAACCCGCTATTTTTATTATTCCAAAACACTTCTTGCCTAAAAAGCTGTATTTTTTAATTATAAAACTGGAATCTTGCTCTGAAAATCCTGGGTTACAAAAAGGAATTAGAAATACATACATATATAAACGATTAGAAAAGCGTAATTTTATCTTCCAATATCATATATCTTATGCTTTATACAAAAATTCTCGCCTTATTATTATCCAAAAATTCAAATTGGGATTATACAAAAAATATTTTATCATAAAACTCATGTTATTTCTTGAAAATTCTGAATTAAACGCATATAGATAATGACCTGATTAATTTAAAGCTATACTTGAATGTGTCTATAGGCTCTTATAAATAAAACCAGATCCAATAGGGTTTTGACGATAGAAGACAATTATTTGGTTCAATGGTAGGGTTTATACCAAGTTTTAAACTAAACAATGATCCAGGCGCCCGTAGCTCAGCTGGATAGAGTACTTGACTACGAATCAAGGGGTCGGGAGTTCGAATCTTCCCGGGCGCGCCATAATCCTAGGATTTCTATCCTCATAACTCCTTGATTTTTAAAGACTTTTTGAAAATAAAAGATACTGGCTTGGCAAAAATAAAGGGAAAGTTTAATACATTTTTACATACTCCAAAGCGTCAGATATTTGTCCTTCAGAATTTTTAGCTTGAATTGTCTAAAATTTGCTTCAAAAATCCTAAAAAATTACTTTTTTATAAAAAAATAAATTAATATTTCTTCAGTTGATAGACTTTAGAGAATAGTAACAAGCATCAAAATAAAGAATAAATTACAGGAGCTTTTGTCAGATAAGATTAAATAACCAGAAATACTATTCTCGAAAACTTTAGAGCATTTTTTAAGTTTTGCAAATTCGCAAAAATGAAGTAAAATTAATAAAAATCAAGAAATCAGTTAGAATTTATCACTAAAGCATTAAGCATACCAATATGTATTTTATTTATTGGCTGTCCACGGTAAGAATTGATACCTGCTTTAAATTTTTCCAAAGCATTAATATATAAAGCATTGAATAGGTTTTGCGTAATTTCATAAACAGGTTCATCTTGCTGTATCAATCTAAATCCACTTTTTTCTCTACGGTATCCCAATCTAGATTCTAATTGAGAAGTTTTAGTACAAATTATAAGCCAATCTAACATTTTATTCTATTTAAACCACAGAAAAACCTCTGTTTCTAACAATAAAAACAAAAATACACAATCATCTCAGATCAACGGTTTCAAGATTTAGAATATGAAAATTATTCTCTCTCTATAACCTCTTATTACCGTTAAAATTTTAAGTCACCCCTTGTAAAATCTTATCATATTAAACCGAAGGGCTTTTCCCTCTATAAGCTAAGTCTATTTGGCAATGATTAGCAAAAATTATACCTGAGAATAACTCCTTTTCTTTGGCTTTTCTTCAATGTCATTTATTTCTGACTTTGAACCAAAATAAATCAAAATAAACCAGACAAAAGACCCTGAGAAAATCAAACATAACCACCAGGGAACGCCGAAACCAACGGGAAGAGTACAAAATAATACAGATACAATTCCAATAAACGCTGCATACGGTAATTGCGTTCGAACATGTTCAATATGATCACATTCAGATGCAATAGAAGATAAAATTGTCGTATCAGAGATAGGAGAACAGTGATCTCCCCAACTGGCTCCTGCAAGAACGGCTGCAATCGATGCAAATAAAACAGGACTATTTTCCATACCTGCACCTCCATCCATAGACAACATACTCCAGCTTAAAGGTAAAACCAACGGCATCATAATCCCCATACTACCCCAGCTTGTTCCCGTTGTAAGGGCAATTATTCCAGCTAATATAAATGAAATGCTCGGCAAGAAAGCCGCATTCAAATTGGCTCCCAGAAAATTAATCAAGAAATCAGAAGTATGCAAAGATTGGGTAATATCTGCCAAAGCCCAGGACAAAACCAGAATAATCATAGCTGCAAATGTGGTTTGCATTCCATCTAGCCATGCTTCAATAACACCTTCAAGTCTCATTATACCTTGTGACAAGGTTATCATTGCAGCACTAATGGCTCCAATAAAGGAAGACCACATCAACGCTTTATAGCTATCAGCTGTTCCTAGAATTTCATGAATATTATTGCCACTTCCTGTATAAGCAAGACTTCCAATTAATGTCAATACTAATATGAAAATTGGAATAATCGCATTTCTTGCCCTTCCTTTTTGTTTTATACACTCTTCTTTTTGAATATTTTCTTTAATATTTTCTGCTCTGCGAGCCTTTTTTTCTGCCGTCAGCATGGGACCAAAATCACGACCACTATAAGACACACAAACGACCAGAAATAAAGCTAAAAAGGAATAAAAACTGTAAGGAACAGAGGAAAGGAATAGAGAATAAGCTTGGTGGGGTATTTCTGGCGTTTCTTTTAGTGAACTCTCAATTATAGAAACTTCATATCCAATCCAGGTCGTTGCAAAAGCTATACTTGCGATAGGTGCCGCAGTTGAATCTATAATATAAGCTAATTTCTCGCGGGAAAGTTTAAGTTTATCATAAACAGGGCGCATGGTTTTACCAACGAGTAAGGTATTTGCAATATCATCAAAAAATATAACACATCCTAAAGCACTCGTGACCAATTGCCCTCTACGTGGCGTTGTTGTTATTTTCATCAGACGATGCACAACGCCTTCCATACCGCCATTTTTGGATAAGATGCCAATCATTCCGCCCAACATCATCGTAAACATGATTATGCTCACACGACTTTCTTCAATCAAAGCACTCACGATATGCCCTTGAAAAGCATCCAATAATGCGCCTCCTAAATTCTGCCAGGACGGACCTGATAAAAGCCAAGCCCCACACCACACACCCATAAAAAGAGCAGGGAAAACAGATCGCCATAATAAAGCTGCGATAATAGCCAATAAAGGAGGCAATATTGATATCCATGCTGGTATAACCGATACATTCCTTGATACAATCAGAGCATTTGTGCCCCGTTGTTTTAATTGTATTTCTATCAATCCGAATGATATATTTGGAGTATCAAAATAAATTTTCTGGGGTAAATCTGGTAAAATTAAAACCCCCTTATCCTGCCCCGTTAGAAAGAGCTCAAACCCTTTTTCTTCGCTGACATTTTTTCCTGGAATGATCTCAACTTCCAGTTTTTGTCCCGCAAAAACTAGATTGGGTACCTCTAGCTCAATTGCATTGAGTTCTATTTTTTCTCCAAAAATCAAAAAACTAACTATAAATAGAGATGGAATCCACTTGATAAAGAATATATTAGACAGTTTCATTTAGCACTTCCAATAGCTTTTTGATTTTCAGAATATGTATTAACCCAACTCTTTCCCCTCCCTTATTCAAACAGCCAAAACCAACCAATTTGATTTTAGAGCATCATTATGACCCTTCCAAACAAAAACATCTTTTTTAGCAAGCTTTTTTCTATTTTATAAAGCTAAACCGCCCATTCATCCTATTTATCATCAAAGAAATGATCAGAACACATTTCTCTATCCTTTTGGGATAAGAAATAGTCTGAAAATTCATTCCTGAAACTTGCATTTCCTTTCTAATAATTTAACTACCCGAACAATCTCGTATGCTTTTAACAACTTAAATGCAACCTTAACTTTTGATAGATAAGTTTTCCTTTAGCATTACCAAACCTTTCTGCCAATCATTCAAAATATTCAATTATACCAAGAGAAACTGCTATAATTTCATAAGATAAAGCTCTCATTTCAAACTTTCTCCTATTTCTATCGTATCTAAACAAAGTTTATATGATGCAAGCAAAAAATATGTTCTCAGCAGAGAATATATAATCAATAAGCGTTTTTAAAAACTAAGGAGGCTGCTAAAAAATTCTATATTTCCCTCAAATATAAAATAAGGCGCAGTCTTATCTGTTCCTCCAACAGAAAACATGACAAATCTAGTGCTGAATTTCGTGCAAACAATGATACTGGAGATGAAACTCTCTCTTCATGAATAATCAAAAACTTCCAATAGGAAAAAACGCATGGCAAAGCGTAACCGTCTAACCGTCTAACCGTCTAACCGTCTAACCGTCTAACCGTCTAACCGTCTAACCGTCTAACCGTCTAACCGTCTAACCGTCTAACCGTCTAACCGTCTAACCGTCTAACCATCACGCAATTTCTTCTTCAACTGCCTTTTTCAACTGCTTTCTTCAAGAAAATGATTAAAAAACCCCCTATATATACAGAAAGTATCAAAACCTATAATTGCAATTCCTATATAATACTTAACTCTTCCAAAACCTTATCAATTACTCATCTTCCTTCTTTGTGAGCATATTCAAAAATTGTGTAGGAAACTGAATCTCTC
>CBCYMI010000006.1:0-8277 GCA_965183855.1 Maricaulaceae bacterium
TGCTCTGGTTGAAGTTCTGAAAACTGTGAATCTTGCTTTTGACTTTCTTTTTTGATGGTTTCTCTAAAAAGAAACGCTGAGTTTTCACTTAATAATGCGGTTAGAATACCAATTGTATATCCTGTTCTTTTCCAAACTGGGTTAAATAGACTAGGTCGGGTGTTTTGTGTCTGAATAGATTGATGAATTATGTCTTGTTTTTTTTGTTCCCAATGTATTTGCTCTTGAAGGTTTTGTGTCGTTTTTCTTTTATGAGGAATTGCATTAAACACTTTTTTCTGTCCTTTGCAGACTTCAATAAGGGTCAGATTTAAAGCTTGCAATATTCTAATATTCGGGTCGGCATCAAAGGAAGATTTTTGATGTATTTGTTTATTTTGCTTCTGATTTTTTTGGGTCATTTTGCTTTTTCCTGTTTGATCCTAGATTAAGGCTTCTAAATGCAATTAGAAAACTTATAATACATAAAAACAGACTAATGAATGTATTCCATCCTGCCATTGAGATTCCTAAAAATGTCCAACTAACATTTTTACAGGATGGAATTTGGATCTGTTTTTTAAGTTTTTCTTTTAATTGGTCTAGTGAAATTGAAAGTTCTTTTGTTTCAACAGAGCAAGCTTTTAGCTCTGGAAACACCCCTTTCTCAACACCTGTATGATAGCCAGCAATTAGAAACCCTATCAAAAAGACAATTCCAATACTAAAAAAGACAATTCGATTTTTGAAAATGTTTACAGATTCTGATTTAAGAAAAAAAGTTAATAACAAGCTGGTTACAGAAATAAAAAGAAGTACCCAATAAACCTCTCTTTGTTTTAGACATAAAGAACAGGGAATATAATTCTTAAAATGTTCAAAATAATGCGCTGTTAAAAGCACGATAGTCGATATGAAGGCAGAGACTAAAATCCAGTGTTTTTCTATGCTTGTTATAAGGCTTTTTAAAGGTTTGATCATGCGTTTTATATCCCTGTTTTTAAATAAAAAGAGAATCGTCTGATATAAATTCTGATTTGAATATCACATAATTTATACACATATTTATCCTGATATACAAATTAAACCATGTATTTGAAAATTAAAAATACAATCAGAACAATGATAAATAAACCCAGTGTAATTAGCGCAAAATGTTTTTGTAATATTGTTTCAATCTGTTTTCCAAAAATTTGAATGAATAAGGCTTCCAGATAAAAGCGCAGCCCTCTTGAGATGATGGAAATAAAAATAAAAACACCAAGATTTGATTTTAAGGCACCCGAAGCAATTGTAATAATCTTATAAGGAAAGGGGGTAAGACCTGCGCCAAAAATAATAATGCTTCCATATTCTTTGTATATCGCTTCAAAATGTGCAAGAGCTTCTGATTTTCCAAGAGATATCAGCAAAGGTTTTCCCAAGGTTTCAAATGCAAAATAACCGATAAAATAGCCTAAAATACCCCCTAAAACAGAGGCAATAAGACATAAACTCGCCAAAAACCATATTTTTTTACGATTGGCAATCATCATGGGAACAAGCATGGTATCAGGGGGAATAGGAAAGATTGAGCTTTCAATAAATGAAATAAAAAACAATAGACCAATTGCATATTTAGAGTGAGACCAGAGTTTTAAGCGCTTATATAATTTTGACATCATGCTTCCTGAATTTAAGACTTAATCAGATATATACATATTATTCTGTTTTTAAAGATTTTTTTTGTATGATAACATGTTTTTGTTTTTAGAATACAATCTGGTTTGTATCTTAAAACTTATTTTCTATACGCAAGTATAATGTTGATGCTTTGTTAGGTTCTGGTAATTTCAATTCATAAATAAGAAATCAGATCATAAATGACAAACAGGCTTAATCAAGAAAATAAGAAAGCATTTATCAAATGAGAACTCTGCTTGAAAGGAAAGACTCATAGAAGAAAATTTTGAGTATTATGTATGATTGAAGGGCTTTAATTTAATTTTGAGTGGGTTGATGATCTTGGATTGATAGAATATATCAGATGATATCTCTTAAGATAGACAGGTTTAAGTAGTTTTACCAAAGAGGGCTAGATTTGAAAAAAGAAGCAGTAACTAGATTATTTGAAGAACTTTCCAGGCAAAGACTGGATCCTAAAACAGAACTTGAATACACCAATCATTACACTTTGTTAATTGCCGTTGTATTGTCAGCACAGGCAACGGATAAAAGCGTTAATAAGGCATGTGCTGACTTATTTAAAACCATTAAAACTCCTAAAGCAATGCTAGCGTTTGGCGAAGAAAAATTAAGAAATGAAATTAAATCGATTGGTCTTTATAAAACAAAGGCAAAAAATGTCATTGCCTTGTCGAAAATCCTGGTCGAGCGTCATCAAGGAAAAATTCCAGAAAATAGAGAGGATTTAGAAGCATTGCCAGGTGTGGGACGCAAAACAGCTAATGTTATTTTAAATGAAGCGTTTAATCTTCCAACGATTGCCGTAGATACGCATATTTTCAGAGTTTCAAATCGAACAGGCTTAGCTCCTGGTAAAACCGTTATTGAAGTTGAAAAAAAACTATTAAAAACAATACCAAAAGAATATCAATTGGGGGCACATCATTGGTTGATTTTACATGGACGCTATGTGTGTAAAGCAAGAAAGCCTTTATGTCCGTCTTGCGTAATTTATGACGCTTGTACGTATCAGCACAAAACAGAAGCTTAAATATAAAAGCGGAGAAGTTAGATTTCTGTTTGTGAAGATATCAGGGTTCGCTATTAATTATGAGGTTAAAGAGGAATTTTAAAAAGACTATTGACGTTAGAAAAACCTGGGCTATGTTAGAAAATACAAATTTCTGTTTTATAATAATGAAACTCCAGAATTTAATTTTATTGGAACGCATTTTGAAGATAGATTGAATGTGCAAATAGAATAGGTTAAATAGAAATAAAATAGATTGAACTTTCCATAGTTTAGGAGTCTTTATTTAAAAAACAGATTTTGGTAATATGCCTCTGTGGCGGAACTGGTAGACGCGCGCGACTCAAAATCGCGTTCCTTATGGAGTGTCCGTTCGATTCGGACCAGAGGCACCATAATCTTGGCATTTCTATCCTTGCAACTCCTTGAGTTTTAAAGACTTTTTGAAAATAAACAAGCATGTTCTGGTAGGGATATAATAGATTTTTATCTATAAGTTTACGTATATACGTTAATCTAAAACTTGTTTCTATATTTGAATTTCTGACTAAAGAAATTAAATGAATTTTATGATTATAACTATTGGGCTCTTATTTAGATTTCAAAAACCACGGAAAAGAAATATATACAAAAACTCCTAAAAACCAATCATGAGACATTAACGATCAAACAAGCATGTAATTTAATATTGAAAAATATTCAAAGCCTCTAAGAATTTTAAACGATAAGGACAGAAAATTACGAAAGAGAGGAGTATAATATCTTATAAAAGAAAAGATCTATTAATACTAAAAATAAAGCCATATTCGTTCAATCAGTTAATATGTAAATAGATGAAAAAGGGTTTTTGTATATCATAGCAAAGAATAGATTGTTATGATACCATCTTCCAGTATTTAAAAACCTGAATTCAGCAATTAATATGCTTTAAATAAATATTATTGGCTGTCCTCGTCAAAACTATATGGGATGAATTTGACGCAGAAATAGCTAAGATGGCAATGGGTTATGCTGTCTTCATCAAAACTATATGATATGAGTTTGGCTCAATTTTACTTTTAAATCAGACCGATTTTATAAGGTGTTCCAAATCGTAAAAAAATCATTATCTTTTTTGATTGGTCATTATTCTTATTTTAGATTATGTTTATTAAAGAAGGTTTGTAACCTTGTTTCAATATTTGCTTTAACGAACACCACCAAAAGGAATGCCAGATAATTCTGATAGTTCTTTTTTCCATGTTGTAAGATCATTAATGGTAAAATCCTTAAGAGATCTATGTCCACAGGCACGAGCTAATAATTTCATTAATTCGACGGAAGCATTAAAAAATCGTTTCAGGTTTTGAGCGGCTTCATCTATATTTAATCTTGCGCGTAATTCTTTTTTTTGTGTTGCAATTCCAGCGGGACATGTATTGGTATTACAGGCTCTCAATCCCATACAACCAATTGCCTGCATGGCTGCATTTGAAACCGCAATTGCATCTGCTCCTAAAGCAAGAGATTTTGCAAAATCTGCAGGTGTTCGTAATCCTCCTGTAATAATCAGGCTGATATTTGGATCTGTTTGATCTAGGTGTCTTCGTGCTCTTGCAAGGGCTGGAATGGTGGGAACTGAAATATTATCTCTGAAAATCAAAGGGGCTGCACCTGTTCCGCCTCCGCGTCCATCAAGAATAATATAGTCAACTCCAACTTCCAGAGCTGCATCAATATCTTTTTCAATATGTTGTGCAGAAAGCTTATAACCGATTGGAATGCCGTTCGTTTCTTCCCTGATCTGGTCTGCAAATTCTTTAATTTGACTAAGCTTTGTCCAGTTTGGAAAACGGGATGGAGAAATGGCATCTTCTCCTGGTTTAAGACCTCGGATTTTTGCAATTTCTGGCGTTACTTTTGATCCAGGAAGATGTCCTCCAACACCCGTTTTTGCAGCTTGTCCACCTTTAAAATGAAAAGCTTGGCATTGTTTAACTCGCTCCATTGAAAATCCGAATTGAGCAGAAGCCAATTCATAGAAATATCGTGAATTTGCCTGTTGTTCTTCGGGCAACATGCCACCCTCGCCACTACAAATCGCGGTTCCTGCAAGTTCAGCACCTTTTGATAGAGAAAGCTTTGCTTCTTCAGATAAAGCACCAAAACTCATGTCTGATACAAAAATAGGAATTTTCAATGTTACAGGTTTTTGCGCTTTTGAACCAATGATTGTTTCTGTATGTACGACCTCTTCATCCAGTAATGGAAACGCTGCTAATTGTGCGGTTACAAACTGGATATCATTCCAGCCAGGTAAGTCTTTGATTGGAACTCCCATTGCTCCCATTGGACCGTGACGCCCTAATTTAGACAATCCATTTTTAGCCAATTCCTGTATCAATCCAATATGGGGCTCTATAGGTTGTTTTTGAACTTGATTTGGTTGAATAGATGAGGGAGAAGTGTTTTTTTGGATCTTCTTATGACTATTATCGCAATAAGGTCTGTTTTTGGATTTCTGACACCCACAAATATAAATGCTTGCGTCTTTTTCAAATTTTATAAATTTAGGGGATATATTTGTAGAGCTGTGAGAACCATCACAATAAGGACCATTTTGAGATAATCCACACATACAAAATACTTTTTGATCTCCTTTATCGACTCTAATCAGATAAGGTTTGTTTTGCCATTCTGTCATAAGATCATCCTTTATTCCATTTTTGAATTTAAATAGAAAAAGCATTTCTTCTTTTTCAGAGATATTTTATGTTTAGAAGCCTTTAAGAAAATAACAAATCTTGGTTTAGGACTCCTAAAAGAGTTTGTTGTTTTTAATATCTGGTTTGCGTTGAATACATTCTTTTTCTATTTTTAAAGAATAGAATAGTTTTTCTTTATAATGAAGTCTAGATTTTATAATTAATTTAGAATAATTTATCTCAATCTGACTTTAATCTTATGATGACATACCCTGAACAGGTGCATTAATGACCACAATTTCTGCAGGTGCTAATGCTTTTAAATTAATTTCTGAAAGTTCAGTAATTTCTGTGGCATCCCCTTTTTTAAGGATATGCTCATTTAATTTAATTTCACCATCAGAAACAAGCAGATAAGCTTGATGAATAATTGGATGCTTAATTTGAGTTCCTTTTGTCAATTTGCAACCAATACAGCAGAAATGATGCTAGAGGCTTGTATACAAGGAGTAGGAATTGCTTTATTACCTGTATTTTCAGCTCTTCCTTATTTAAAGACAGGTCAGCTTATACAGCTCTTGCCTGATTATAAAACCTATCTAGAAATATCAATTTCTATTGTTTTTCCTGAAAATAGATATGTATCTACCAGAGTACGATTATTGATCGACTGGCTTGTTCAACTCAGCCAGTCTTTTGATTGGTGATTGGTGATTGGTGATTGGTGATTGGTGATTGGTGATTGGTGATTGGTGATTGGTGATTGGTGATTGGTGATTGGTGATTGGTGATTGGTGATTGGTGATTGGTGATTGGTGATTAATACCTAAATTTAAAAAACAGGATAATTAGAATTGTTTTTGAAAGAAGCGTATTTTAACTCATTTATGAATGGCGGTTGAGAATAAGTAAATCATATGGGGATTAAATCAGACAAAAACATATCTATTAGAGCAGGGCATATCCTTATGATTGCTTGCTTTATCTTTTTTGAAAGTAAAAGAAAAATATTTTTTAAGGTATAATTATCATTGCCCCCCCCTTTATACAGTTTCTGAAATTCATCTGTCATATAAATATGAATGTCTGAAGTGTAATTCTTTAAAAAATAATCCTTTAAGAAATGAAGGAGAGAAATTTAGATTATGAACCTATTCTAAAAATCAAGGTTCACGATCAAGATGGGTTTGATAGATGGTTTGAAAGAGTAATGGATTTATTGGCGATTTCTAAAATTTTTTTACGATGTGAAATAATGCATAAAGATCGTTTTGGATCTTCGAGATACCAGTTTTTAATTGCTTGGATAATATGAGATTCACTCTCTGCGTCCAAACCTTCTACAGGCTCATCAAGTAAAAGAATAGGCGCTTTTTTAAGAAATGCACGTGCAAGGGCTAATCGTCGCTTTTGTCCACCTGATAATAAGGCGCCATTACTGCCAATCCAGGTTTTAAGCCCATCAGGCAAAGACAAAACAAACTCCTTAATATAGGCTTTTTCCAATGCATTCAGTAATTCTTCCCGAGATGCATTCGGGGCTGCGATGCGAAGATTGTTTTCAATATCGGAAGAAAGCATATAGGCATGTTGATCAAGAAGTGAGAAAATGGCTCTGATGTGGGTTTGTGGTACGCTTTCAATACAAACTGGATCTGTATTTGGATTTCCAATTAAAATCTCTCCAGATTGAATATCATAAAACCGTAACAATAATTGAAATAAAGTTGTTTTTCCTATCCCAGACTCTCCCCAGATTGCCAGCCTTTCACCTGGATGAAGCTCAAAGGAAAGATTTTTAAATACCATTCTTTTTGAATTTGGGTAATGAAACCCAATTTTTTTAAAATATAAATGAATCCCTTTTGAAAACTGGGGTTGATGAATGTGAGGCTTGCTTGATTGCATGATTTGATTTTGAATAAAAGCAGAAGGGTGTTTCAAAGGAGGCTGTATATTCTGGATAGAATCCGTGGAGGGATTTAAGTTGTTTACCCTTTTTTTTGCCGTTGGTTTTGTCTTTTTCAGAGTATAGAGAGAGTGCGCAGAAGCATTCACCTGACCAAAGATTTCTGCAGATTCCAATAAAGGATATAGGGTTTCAAAGATTGACAATGCAGCAAAGCCTGCCAAAGCAGAATATGCAGGAGAAACAGAATCCAGCATACAGACAACAAAAATAATTACAAAAGATAACGGACTGATAAAAGCGCCGATAAACTGATAAATTGCCAACCCAAAAGATAGTTTTTTTTCTTTTTCATGTAAGGCATTTTGGTAATCGGTCAAGGTTAACAGAATGGTTTTTTCTTGTTGAAAAGCCTTGATTTCTGTCATGCCTTCAATCAGGTCTATGGTTTGATTTCTTAACTGGTTTCTGCTTTCTTTTAAAGCTTTTGCAGGCTGCTGAGCGCGTTTGAACACAAGAATTGGTAAGATTGTGTAGAGTGATAAAAACAGAAGAAAAAAAATCAATGCGGCTTTTAAAGAAGCAAGAGAAATAAGAAAAACACCTAAAATAGCAGATAAAATAGCAGATAAAATGGGAAGTAATATTCTTAAATAAAGAGCATCTAATTGCGTAACATCTTCTAAAATATAAGATAACAGACTTCCTGCTTTTTTCATTCCTAACCGACCAGGAGCCAATGGAATGCAGTGATGATACACCCAAAGTCGGATATCAGACAATAGTTTAAATGTGGCATTATGATTAATTAATCGTTCAAAATAACGGGCAAGCGTTCTGGTTAAGGCAGAGGCTCGGATTATAGCAGAGGGTAGAATATAATTAAAGCCTATGACAGATAGTGTACTTACAAACATACCCGTCGCTGTAATAAACCATCCAGAAATGGAAAAAAGCAAAACAGAGGCAATCATTGCAGCAACGCCTAAAAGCGTGCCAAGACATAAAGA
>CBCYMI010000007.1:0-16280 GCA_965183855.1 Maricaulaceae bacterium
GCTTTGCTCTTCTTACTTTACCATATCTAATTACTTCAATAGATTCGATTAAAGGAGAATAAAGCGGAAAAACACGCTCAACACCTTCCCCAAGAGAGACTTTCAAAACAGAAAAAGAAGCACCCAGTTTACATCCCCCCTTACGCCCAATACAAACACCTTGAAACACTTGTATTCTCTTTCGCTCCCCTTCCCTAATCCAAACACTGACTTTCAACGTATCTCCTGCAGAAAACTCAGGAATTTTTTTGCCTTCAATTAATTTTTCTATTTCTTTTTGTTCCAATTTTTCAATAATATTCATATTCTGTCCTCCTGCTATTAGAGCATGTTTCAGGATTGATCTCCCTGATCTAGTCTTTTTTGCCAAAGATCTGGGCGCCTTTCCTTAGTCGTTTCTTCTGCCTTTTTATGTCTCCAGGCTTTTATTTTCTGGTGATCTCCTGAGAGCAACACCTCTGGAATAGCACGATTTTCCCAAATTCTAGGGCGTGTATATTGCGGATATTCCAGTAAATTCTTTTCATAACTTTCTTCTTGTATTGAATGATGCGAACCTAACACACCAGGCAATAGCCTAACACAAGCCTCAATAATTCCCTGTGCTGCAATTTCTCCTCCTGCAAAAACAATATCCCCAAGAGAAACTTCTTCGAGCTTTCTTGCTTCTATAACTCGTTGATCCACTCCTTCAAAGCGACCGCATAATATAACAACCCCTTTATCAGATGCAAGTTTTTTTATCCGCAATTGTGATATCGGTTTTCCTCTTGGTGTTAAATACAAATAAGATAAATTTTTTTGCTCTATCGAATCTAAAGCACGGGCAATCACATCTGCACGTAAAACCATACCAGCCCCTCCACCTGCAGGTGTATCGTCCACACTTGAATGCTTTAAAGTTGAAAATTCTCTGATGTTAACAGCATTTAAGTGCCATTTCTTATGTTCAAGAGCCTGACCAATAATAGAAGCACCCAAAACACCTGGAAAAGCTTCAGGATAAAGCGTCAATACAGTTGCAGTCCAGGGATATTTCTTTTGCATGCTCAAATACATTCTTTAATGGTTATGATCAATCATTTTTTACAGGAATACATATTTTAAATTTTCTACATTACACACACTTTAAATATTGTCTAAAACGTTTAATAGAAGTCTTATTCTGTTAAAAACTCTGCCTCAATTATTATTTTTCCTGCACTTAAATCTATTCTTTTAACCGTCTTTTTTAAAAAAGGAAGGTAGAAATGCCTTCTGGCTTTCGAGCGTATCTCACGTTTTGATATCTGATTTTGTTCTGATTTAGAATTTTGAACAAGTATTATATTGTTTGATTCTATTTCCAGCAAATCTGTGCTATCAAAGCTCTGTACTGATTTTATAATACCATAATAATGACCATAATCATCATATACATTAAGACCAATTAAATCAATGTAATAATATTCTTCTTGACCTAAATCTGGTAATTTTGATCTATGAATATATAGCTTACAACCCGTCAAACCTTCAGCTTTAGTCCTATTATCGACTTCCTCAGTTTTAAAAACAAACCCTTTTTTGTTTTTTCTCCATTTTTTTACAGTCAAAAACTCCTGTCCTTTTTCCGTACAAAACTTCCCATATGAAAAACAGGTTTCTGGATTTTCTGTATAAGATTCAAGTCTCATCTCACCTTGAATTCCAAAGACTCCTCTTATAACTGCAATGCAAATCCATTCAGACATTATTTAACTCTATGAAAGGGAATAAATGACACATTAATTATAAAATTTAAAACGACGTAACTACACATTTAAACCTTTTTATGGTTTCAAATCATTACACCCCCCTAACTGAGGATTTAATTTATCTGCAATAAGAAAACATAAATATAGTTTTAAATGTTAACCTTATAATATGAATAGTATATTTGATAAAAACTCTCAAAAACATATATAAAAATGAATAGAGTAGATAAAATCAATTAAATTATTCTTTTTTTCTATTTCAAATTTTTCTGTTCTAATACTGTCTAAGCGTCCTTGCTTTCTTCTGTTTTTTGTTTTTTATCAGCCTCTTTTTTTGCTTCTTCTAATGCTGCCTTTTTTTCTGCTTTTTCAGCTAAACGTTCAACTGCTTTTGCCCCTGGTTTTGCCTTGTTTGGGTTATGAGCTCTTTCCCATTTATAAAGCCCAACTTCTCCCAAAAATCGACCTATAGTATAGGTTGGCTTTGCCCCTTGTGATAACCAATATTTAATTCTGTCCTGTTTAAGTTGCACACGTTCCTCACTGTTTTTTGGCAATAGCGGACTATATGAACCAACATTTTCCTTAAAACGCCCATCACGAGGCGCTCGAACATCTGCAATTACAATACGATAATTTGGTCTATTTTTTTTTCTTTGTAAACGGATTTTTAATGCCATTTGGTTTTCTCCTTAAAATACGGCAAACTCAGTGTCTTTATAACGATCAGTTTTAAAATCTCAACTATTAAATTATATAAAATACAGGATATGTTTAATAAACAACTTCTATATCCTGGTTATTCTCCTGTTTATAAGGGCATGTTCATACGCTCTGATGATTTAGCAAGATATTCTTATAGTTTTCATTTAGTTACACCTATTTTTTCTTTTTAGACTTTGTTTTGGGAGATAAAAAGGGAGCTGAGAGCCCTGGAAGAGACGCACCCCCCAAACCTGGCAATGTGTTTTTTGAAGACAAGGTTTCTAAATTCAAGACATTATTAAGAGTTGAACCAGATGAACTTTCCTCTTTTAACTCCTGTCCTTTCAGATCTGGAAAACCCTCCATCATATTTTTCATCCCACCTTTTCCTATTTTTTTCATCATATCTGACATTTGTCGATACATCTTTAAAAGACGATTAATCTCTGAAACCTCAACTCCTGCCCCTCGAGCAATTCGTTTTTTTCTAGAAGCATTTAATACTTTAGGCTGGCTTCTTTCCTGTCTGGTCATTGAAGAAATAATCGCCTGTTGATGCGTAATTATTTTATTATCTTCCCCAGCTAATGCACCTAATTTATGCTTCATTTTTCCCATGCCAGGCAATAATCCTAACATGGTAGATAGCCCTCCCATTTTTTGAAGTCTTCCTAATTGATCTGCTAAATCCTCCAAATCAAACTTTCCTTTTTTTAGCTTTTTGGACAGCTTTTCAGCTTTTTCTTGATCAACATTAATCGTTGCTTTTTCAACAAGGCTGACAATGTCTCCTTGCCCTAGAATTCTTCCTGCCAGCCGTTTTGGATCAAAAACATCAAGCCCATCGATTTTCTCACTAACACCAAGAAATTTAATTGGCAATCCTGTCACTGCCTTCATAGATAAGGCTGCTCCCCCTCGACTATCTCCATCTATTCTGGTCAGAACCAATCCTGTCAATGGTAATCTCTCATGAAACTTCTGAGCGGTTTCGACAGCATCCTGCCCTGTTAAAGAATCCGCAATCAATAGCGTTTCTACAGGATTTGCTAATTCTACAAGCGTTTCCATTTCTTGCATTAAAGTTTCATCAATACTCAAACGCCCCGCCGTATCAAGGATCAGAACATCATAGCTTTCTGTTCTCGCAGTTTCCAATGCACGATTTGCAATTTGAAGAACAGTTTGATCTTGAAAAATAGGCAAACTGTCAACATCTGCTTTTTCTGCCATTTGTGCTAATTGTTCCATTGCAGCAGGACGTCTTATATCCAGCGAAGCCAATAGCACTTTCTTTTTTTGTCTTGTTTTTAAAAAAAACCCAAGCTTTGAGCTTGTTGTTGTCTTACCAGACCCTTGAAGCCCAGCCATTAAAATAACAGCAGGAGGTTTTACAGAAAGATTTAATTGATTTTCTTTTTCAGAAGAAACTTCTACAGCGCCACTTAATAATGATACAAGTTTATCATGAACAATCTTAACAATTTGTTGTCCTGGAGAAACTGAACGAATAACGGCTTCTCCAACGGCTTCTTCCTTGATTTGATCAATAAAGGATTTTACAACAGGCAAAGCGACATCCGATTCTAACAAGGAAATTCGAATATCACGCAAGGCAAGTTCAATATCCTTTTTGGATAGAACACCCTTACCTGTCAGACGATCAAACGTCTTTGTTAATTGTTCAGATAATGCTTCAAACATAAATTCTGTTTCCTGATCTTATTAGAGGGTATAAAAGCAAATTATTTTATCTCCCAAATGAAATATAACCCAGTTTTTACAATAATATCCAGATGCAATAATACCTAAATACAATAATACCCAGAGTTAACCTATTTTTCTTAATCTGGAAGAATTGTATATGAAAAAATCGTATTTTCAATTCTTTAATCTTTTTTATAACCTCAAACATATATTCATTTTACTTTATTCATCAGATTTAAAATAGACTGTGTTGTTTGTAAAGGATCCTCTGATTGTGTAATTGGTCGCCCCACAACAATATATGAAGCTCCAGATTCAATTGCTTGCTGTGGCGTTGCAATTCTTTTTTGATCATCTTCTGTATGCGCATTTAACCGAACACCAGGCGTTACAATCATAAAATCATTCCCAAAGCGTTTTCTTAACTCCAATACTTCAAGAGGGCTTGCAACAATACCATCACAACCTGCTTCCAATGCCTGCTCTACGCGCTTATAAACCAAATCACGCACGGTATAACGATAGCCCATATCTATCAATGCCTGATCATCAAGGGAGGTTAATACTGTAACACCTAACAGTTTAAGCTTGGAATTTTCTGAACGTCCTCGAATGGCTGCCTCCATAATTTGAGGAAGCGCATGTATGGTTAAAAAATCTGCTCCCAAACCTGCAATGGAATGTGTGGCAGCTTCTACAGTTCTTGGAATATCATGTAATTTATAATCAAGAAAAACCTTATATCCCTGACGAACAAGCTCCGCAGCATATTCAGCTCCCCCTATCGGTAATAACTCAAGCCCGATTTTAAAAATACAAGAAGAACAAGGCTTAAGTTTTTTTACAAGCTTTGATGCGAGCTCTATCGTTGGCAAATCAAGACTAACAATTAACTGACATGTATTTGCATACATTATTTCATCTCCTAAACAAGAATTCCATTTAGCATATTCATGATAGAAGACAAACATAAATTCATGATAGAAAGCAAACCTAAGCTAACATTTTATTAAAAGTCAAAAAAGTAGGCGTTGAAATGCGTTACAAGACCATTCTTTCCTTGTTAAACCAAGCGTTTCTATAAAACCTATTTCTTTTTGGGGATCAAAATTTTACTTCTTAAATTATTTAAGATATCCCTTGCATAATATACATTTTCTTCATCAGACTTCTTCTTACCTAATTTAAGCGCTATATCTGCAGATACTGTATATCGTATTACTTCTCTTGATTCAGAAGACCAATAAGGATTATAAAATCCTCTTGAATAATATGGATCATAAAAAGGATGATAACTTCCATAAAAATCCCAATAAAAACCAGGATAATAAGGACGATAATAGCCAGAATTAATAAAAGATGTTTGCTTGTCTGTTTCCTTGTTTAACAAGATAAAATAATCATATCCTCTTTGTAAGGTTATTTCAGCAGCCCTATATAATAAATTTACTTCTACTTGCTCACGGCTTGTAATGGAGTTTCCAGAAAAAGAAACTTTAAAATGGTTTTTGTCTATCTGAAAATCAGAATATCCATGCGTGCGCCCAGCCTCAGCAGGCTGATAAGGAGTTATTGTCGAGCATGCGCCACATAATAAAATTACGACTAACAAACTTATTCGAAACATTTTATCCTCTTTCTTAAATTTCAGTTTAAAATAAATAAAAAATATCTAAAACAGCTAAAAAGCATAATTTTACTTGAATTTTTTTGTGATTTATACTTGTGCCAATCCGTTCAAGCAAAATACAAAGCCATTATTTTCATAATTATATTCTAGACTTAAAAATATGATTATACTCTAACGTTAACAGGAAAAACCAATTACAAAATCAGAGCCTATGCCTATCTTAATAAAGTATTAATCTGAACCTTCATTAAAAAATTATGATATAATGGCTTGATTTAATTCACTACCATACTCCTCCAACACTCCTTAAATGAGCACACCATATTAAGTCGCACGGAATATCACTTATAATAACATAAAATAATAAAATAATATAATAACATAAAATAATATATTTTAAAATAATTTATCTATTAAAGATACAGATTCTAAATGAATATGTCGTGAATAAAAACTCTGGTTTAAACCAATAAGAGCTTTGTTTACGACAGAAATCAAAACAGAGATTAAACTGGATTAATCCAAAAATAATATGAATATTAGTCCAAATCTGGCGGTTTCGCTTCATTAACCAAAAGGCTAATTGCTTGCTCAACAGAGCATGTTTGTTGAACCGCTTGCGCTCCTAATCTTCTTAAGGTAATCGTATGATTTTCTGCTTCTTTTTTACCAAGAATTGCAATCACAGGGATTTTTGCATGAGAATGCTCTCTAATTTTATAACTGATTTTTTCATTTCTACAATCTAGCTCAACACGTAACCCTGCATTTTGGAATTGTTCTTTAAGCATCATTGCATCTTCATTGACGTCTGAGGTCACCGTCGCAATTACATTTTGAACCGGTGCTAGCCAAAGCGGAAATTTTCCTTCATAATGTTCAATCAGAATACCAATAAATCTCTCCATTGATCCTAAAATCGCACGATGAAGCATAACAGGTCTGTGCTTTTGTCCATCTTCACCTGTATAACTTGCATTCAAACGTTCTGGTAAAACAAAATCCAGTTGGTGCGTTCCACATTGCCATTCTCTTCCAACCGCATCTTTTAGAATGAATTCCAACTTTGGACCATAAAAAGCACCATCTCCTGGATTAAGTTCCATTTCAAGCCCCGTTGCATCCATCGCTTTTTTAAGTGCGGCTTCTGCCTGATCCCACACTTCATCAGAACCAGCTCTTATTTCTGGTCGATCTGAAAATCTGATTTTGACCTCGTCAAATCCTAAATCTGAATAAACAAGCTTTAATAAATCAATAAATTTTTTTGTCTCTTCAGTAATTTGATCTTGTGTACAGAAAATATGTGCATCATCTTGCGTAAATCCTCTAACTCGCATCAATCCATGCAATGCCCCTGATGGCTCATTACGATGACACGCTCCAAACTCTGCCATTCTTAACGGTAAATCTCTGTATGATTTTTGACCCTGTTTAAAAATCTGAACATGAGCAGGACAATTCATAGGTTTAATTGCCTGAATTTCATCTTCTGACTGAATAGTATACATATGCTCTGAAAATTTATCCCAATGTCCAGATTCTTCCCATAAATGGCGATCAATCAGCAAAGGAGTTTTAACCTCAATATATCCTGCCTGCTCTAACCTTCTTCTCATATAGCTTTCCAAAGCCAACCAAATAGACCAACCTTTCCGATGCCAGAAAATCATCCCTTTTGCTTCTTCCTGAACATGAAAAAGATCCATGCTCTGTCCCAATTTTCTATGATCCCTTCTTTCTGCTTCTGCCAAACGGAATAAATAATCATCTAATTCCTGTTTGGTTTTCCATGCTGTACCGTAAATTCTTTGCAATTGTGCATTTTTTGCATCTCCTCGCCAATAAGCGCCAGCAACTTTCATAAGTTTAATCGCAGATCCTATCTTGCCCGTTGAAGGCAAATGAGGACCACGGCATAAATCAAACCAGTCTCCCTGTTTGTAAATTGTAATTATTTCCTCTTCAGGAAGATCCCTGATTAATTCTGCCTTGTACTGCTCTCCCATTTCCGTAAAGGTTTGAATAGCTTTTTCTCTATCCCAGACTTCTCGTATAAAAGGCTCATTTTTTTGAATGATTTCATGCATTCTCTGTTCGATTTTTTCTAAATCCTCTGTTGAAAAAGGAGTTTGAGATGCAAAATCATAATAAAACCCATCTTCAATTGCAGGACCAATGGTCACCTGAGTTCCTGGAAATAATTCCTGAACAGCCTGAGCCATAACATGGGCAGCATCATGACGAATAACCTGTAAAACTTCCTTGTCCTGTCTCATTAGAATTCTGATATCTGCATCATGATTAACAGGAAACCTTAAATCTTTTAATTCACCATTTATTTCTATTAAAACTGCTTTTTTTACAAGAGATTTAGAAATAGAATCAGCGATTTCATATCCGGTAATCCCTTTATTATACTCCTGTTTTCGTCCATCTGGAAACGTTAAACTTATCATTAAAATATTTCCTGTTCCTTTTATGATCCAACATGCTTAAGTCAAAAACAATATCTCAATTAACCCAAGCATATGATTTGAGCTCTTCCCTTTAATTTATATTTCATTATCTCTATATATATTTCATTATCTCTATCGTATCCTTTATATAGAGATCTAAATCCTGTTTATCAATCAGCCCTTTTTTGAGCAAATCTTATTTTGAATTTCATCTTCTCTTTCGGGAACAGGATCATATCCCAACCCCCCACCAGGTCTACACCTTAAAATTCTTTTTATGCCTAAAGCAAATCCTTTTATCAAACCAAATCTTTTCAGAGATATAGCCATATAGTCTGAACAACTTGGCTGATAACGACAAGATTGTCCTATGAAAGGAGACAGCCCTATTTTATAAAGCGCATGTAAAATAGTTATGATTGTCGCAAACATGATTTTTCCAATTTATAATTGTTTCTTTTAATGAGAAATCTCAATACTTCTCAATTATTCTTCAATCTAGTTATGAAGAAGGATTATATTATTAAAGTAATGATTTTCAATGTCAGCCTACTCTTTTAGGTTCAAAATACACATTCAATACATCTATCAAGATTTCAGATGCACTATAAATAGCATTTAATATGGGTTTTACATTCTAAATATAATTTTAAACCTCAGTCAAGATAGAATTCAACTCCCAGAAAACCATAATTTTACTTAAAAAGCAGACCACGTCTTTCATATAATGTAAAGAGATAGGTTAAGGTGTTGGAGTGGAATTTATCACATTATTTTGATTATCTAAAAATAATGCTAAACACAATATAGAGGCTTAAATATATCAATATTAGCGATCTTGAGAAATTCGTTAGGCTCTAATATGTCTCTATCAAAATTCCAAAAAGAGAATAGTTATACATAGTTATACAATGCTTTATTTAGCTTTCTTGGGTTTCATAACAGGCAAAATCAAAGCGATATGCGTTCCTTTTCCAAGTTCGCTATCAATCATAAACTCGCCTTTATGCATCATAACCAATTGTTTAACTAAAGACAATCCAAGCCCAGAACTTCGGACATCATTATTAGAACGGTTTTTAGCCTGCTCATAAGGAGAGCCTATTCTTTTAATTTCTTCTTGGGATAATCCAATTCCTGTATCCCAAATATTAATTACAACCTTGTTGTTGCCCTTATCTTCGAGATTAATACGAACCTCACCATTCTCTTCTGTATACTTTATGGCATTGGATAATAAATTAAGAATGATTTGACGGCATGCGGTTCTATCAGCAGAGATTTCTATGGATTTTCCCTGATACTTATTAATTAATTTAATTTTTTTATCCTTAGCACTCGACCGTAACATGCCCGTACAGCTTTCCACCAAGATTTTAATATCAAATAATTCATAATTTAAAATATATTTGTTTGCTTCAATTTTTGACAAATCCAGAACATCTCCAATTAAGTCAAGCAAATGCCTCCCACTTGTATAGGTCATGTCAATATAATCAGAATATTGGTCTGGGATAGGACCAAACAAACGTGTCTTCATGATTTCAGAAAAACCAATAATCGCATTTAAAGGGGTTCTTAATTCATGGCTCATATTGGCAAGATATTCGGTCTTTGATTGTGCATCCAAAAGAGCCTGATCACGTTCTTTCATTAATCTTAAAACATCCTTTTCATGGGTTAAGAATAAAAGATATTCCTGATTAGAATAGATTTTCAAAAACGCCTTAATCTGCAAAGCCTTTTGTTCTTTTATTGTAAAATTATATTCCCTGCCTTGAAAGTTCTCAAAGTCAGATGTTTGAATATCGTTCTGAAACTGCTCAAAGCCAGAAAAATATTGTTGCATTAAATTTGTAATAAATATTAAAACTTCTTCCTCTGTTCCAGTTATTTGATCATTTTTTTTTCTTAACACATGATATAATTCCCGTACTTTCTTTCCTTTAGGATCACTTCCGTAAACAAAGGCGATAGATTTTATAAAAAAGTCCAGTGTTTTTGGTTTAATCTGTGAAATTTTACCTTCACGATCAAAGATAATCTTTCCAGCCTCCTCAAGAAAATGATCTGTTTTTTTTAATGGATTGCGTTTGGAAATTCTGTTTTTTTCAAAAACAGGTTGAAATAATTTATCTTGCCTAATCCAATTTAGAATTTGGACTTCCTTCAGTGCAAGAATATTAAACAAAAAGAAACTTGCAAAAACAATAAAAAATAAAATAAAAATAATATCTATGTTCGAAGCTGTAGGAAAAGAAGTGTTTGTAGAAAACAGATCAGAAAGTGGAGAAAAAACTACCAAAAGGCTTAAACTGGAAAAGGTGATGATCGCAAAAATTGTGACCTCAACAGAAGTTTGAACTTTTCCAAATCCTAAAGCAGAAACAGGAACCATCATAAAAATAGCAAGCGTTACAATATGATAAAATCCAATAATCATTGAGGCAGCAAGACCTATGATCAACCATAATAATGAAACAAGATTTGCAGACCAGGATTTAGTATAGATTGCCATAAACAGGGCTATCAATGCAGGAAAAACAAAAACAATTGCCTCTCCTGCACTAAACATAAAAAGGTCTGAATCGTTTGATTTTAAAATTACAGCACATGAGATAATGAATAAAATCCAACTTATATTTGCAACCAACACAAAGAATCTGGAAAGAGAATTGAACCGAAATGACACTTTTTCTTTTTCGTGGTCTCTATTTTCTTTGGGAGGGTTTTTTAAACTCGATACGCGCATTTAAACACAAACCTCATTTTAGTTAAATTTTATATCTTGCTTTCAAAATCACGGCATCTTAATACATATTAAGAACTGGTTTTTTCAAATCTCTGATGCTTTTTATTAACCTTAAAAAAAAGCGTTTGGTATTTTACTGTCATTAAGGATCTGCTATAACTTAAACCCAAGCGTAATTTTGTTTTAAAATACCTCTAAATATATGGTTAATCATGTTTTAATATTAGCAAAGCAATAATATGGCTTAAAAGCGTATAATACGAATCAAATAAAATACCCACTTGTTTTTTATTGTCTTGGTTTATTATATATGATTCACTAGACCAAAAATATTATATTTTGCCTCTTCAATAGAGCTATTTTATAATAAAGAGTATAACAAAGGAGACACCAGATGCAATCAAATAAATTATTTTACCTAAAATATTCTTATTTTTTTTTACTTTTTCTTGCTCTGGTTGTGTCTATACTTCTTTTTGGTTGTGCTAAAGAAACAATAATCGAGCCAACCACCACTCTTTCTCCAACGATTAAAATAACGCAACCCTATCAACCACAAGCGCATCTCTATCCTTTACATCAAGACCAACTTGTAACCTTGGCAGGAAAATATATAAACTTTTTAGCCTCTCTTGACAAACATGCCTATCATAGGCCTCAAAATGATTATGAACTAAATAATACACTCAGAAAATTATCGAGCTATAAACCTGATGAATTTGGGAAAACCTTTTTATCCTATCTTGCCATGACGCTTGCCAACAAAAAAACATTTGCTCAAAATGTATATAAAAAAGCAGGAGAAATGGGTAGAAACGAATTTGTCTCTAGTATTTATAATAACCCAGAATTTATTAAAAGCATTCCTGATTATCAGCAAGCACTGTCTGAAATTCAACAAGTTGCAAACTTGCAGATTAGTAATTTACATGTCTTGGCTAACCAGTATAAAAATTATGCATATCATCTACAAAAACAAAAATGGGCAAAAAAAATCGTTAAAAACAAAAGAGACAATTTAGCTTATTTGCGATTTCCTCCAGGAATTTCTGTTTCACAAGCGAGCTTAAATGGAATTGCAAATGGAAATTCCTTTAATCGTCAATTAAACTCCTCATTAAATCAAGCCAGAGGCTTTCAGCAAAGCATCCCTAAAAATCGAGAACATCCAGCTTATGAAACTGTCATTAGATTATCTGCATTATGGCTTGTCGATGCGTTAAATCCTGAAATGAATTCTTATATCTTATCTGTCTTAGGTTATTATAATCAAAATTTCTGTTTTAATTTTTCGAAAAAAAACCTTGCACAATGCATTGCCGCAGGACATTTTAAATATGAAGATGCCTATTGTATTTCAAAACATATTTTAAATGATTGTGCAAATTGTCTTGAAAAAATAAATAGATAAGCATTTCAATCCAATTATTAATAGATAACCATGACTTAAACTGATAAGTGATACTTCCTATGACTGATGCACGCATTGAAGAAATTATAGAAGAATTTAGCTGGCTGGAAGATTGGGAAAACCGCTATGTACACCTAATTTCTCTGGGAAAGGCTTTACCTCCTATTTTGGATTTTGAACGTATAGAGAAAAACAAGGTCAAAGGATGTGTTAGTCAAGTCTGGCTTGTTTTTGATTACAAAAACAAAAACGAACTTGTTATCAGAGGAGATTCAGATGCGTTTATTGTTAAAGGATTAATTGCACTTTTAATTAGATTATACACGCATCGTCCACCGCAGGAAATCATCCAAATTAATGCACAAAAACTTTTTCAGGATTTAGGGCTCTCCCAACACCTTACACCACAAAGATCAAATGGTTTTTCTGCGATGAATACAAAAATTCATAAAAAAGCGCAGGAATTATTGAATTAATACTTTTATCGGAGTAGACTTCGGAAAACACGCTTTGCTGTCGCCAAAAACAGACAATGGACAGCTTTCAAGTAAAATCCATATAGATCAATATGAATCATAATTTATATAATATTGACATTTTATCTCTAGCTTCAAACATTCCTTTAATAGGATATTTAGAGCATGCAGATAGTCGCGCAAGAAAAGTCTCCAGATTATGTGGATCCTGGCATGAATCAGATGTTTGCATTCAAAATGGTCATATCTTAGATTTCCGCCAACGTCTGAAAGCCTGTGCATTGGGACAAGCTTCTGCATCTATTTTGGGAGAACAGATTTTAAATGCTTCCATTGAAGAGGTGATCCATGCTTTTATTGCTTTAAAAGCAATGCTGAAAGAAAAAGCTCCCCCACCAACAGGAAGGTTTGAAAGGCTTGCCCTGCTTAAATCTGTTTCTGACTACCCACAACGACATAGCTCAACTCTTCTAGCTTTTGAAACAGCATATCATGCACTTAAACAATTAAATTCTAAACATCATTTAATGGATAAAGCATTCTAAAGGTTTATTATACATTCTCTTATTGAAAAATCAGACCTTAATTATAAAATATAATGCTTGTTTTTCTCTACCTTCATCCCTTTTTATCAAGCCTTCTAACTCTCTAAATAAAGAAATCATTCTATTTCTGATTTTTATCTATTTTAAAATCAATATTGGACAAGCATAAAAAACTGCGCTATGTGGCTTTTGAATACGATCAACAGGAATTTGATTTTATTGGGTGATGCAGCAAACAAATTAAGATAAATGGATTAGTAAAATAGAAGTTTGACAGCATCATGATCTTGAACTCATATCATGATCATGTAAAACTATACAAATCATCCAAAGATGATATGGATTTGATGAATTGAAAAAATAGGGAAATAACAAATATTATGAGCAAAAAAGAAGGTCGAATTGTACAAATTATTGGCGCAGTTGTTGACGTGGAATTCAATCAGGAAGACTTACCTGCAATCAGCAATGCTCTTGAAACAGAAAATAATGGTAAACCCCTTATTTTGGAAACATCACAACATTTAGGTGAAAGCATTGTACGAACCATTGCTATGGATTCAACAGAAGGCTTGTCAAGAAATAATAAAGTTATCGATACAGGTGCACCCATAACCATTCCTGTCGGAGAAGCAACTCTTGGAAGAATTATGAATGTTGTTGGCGAGCCTGTTGATAATGCAGGTCCTATAAAAGCAAAGAAAAAGCTTGCCATTCATCGTTCTGCTCCAGAGTTTATTCAGCAATCAACAGAAACCGAAGTGCTTGCAACAGGAATTAAGGTTGTCGATTTGCTTTGTCCTTATGCAAAAGGTGGGAAAATTGGCCTGTTTGGCGGTGCAGGGGTTGGTAAAACAGTTCTGATTATGGAATTAATCAATAATATCGCCAAAGCGTATGGAGGATATTCCGTCTTTGCAGGCGTTGGAGAAAGAACAAGAGAAGGAAATGATCTATATTGGGAAATGATTGAATCAGGTGTTAATAAAGAAGGTGGAGGCGGAGATTCTCGTTGTACCCTTGTTTACGGACAAATGAATGAACCTCCAGGAGCAAGAGCTCGTGTCGCACTATCTGGATTAACACAAGCAGAATATTTTAGAGATGAAGAAGGAAAAGATGTTTTGTTTTTTGTTGATAATATTTTCCGGTTTACACAGGCTGGTTCTGAAGTTTCAGCCCTACTTGGTCGAATTCCATCTGCGGTTGGTTACCAACCAACACTTGCAACAGAAATGGGAATATTACAAGAGCGAATTACTTCAACAACAAAAGGGTCAATTACTTCTGTACAAGCAATTTATGTCCCCGCAGATGATTTGACAGACCCTGCCCCTGCAACTTCATTTTCTCATCTGGATGCAACTACTGTTTTATCACGTTCAATTGCAGAAAAAGGAATTTATCCGGCCGTTGATCCTCTAGATTCAACCTCTCGTATTCTTGAACCTCGTATTGTCGGTGAAAAACACTATGCCGTTACAAGACGTGTTCAGGAAATACTTCAGAGATATAAAGAATTACAGGATATTATTGCAATTTTGGGAATAGATGAGCTTTCTGAAGATGATAAATTAGTTGTTTCCCGTGCAAGAAAAATTGAACGTTTTCTATCTCAACCCTTCCATGTTGCAGAAGTCTTTACAGGTTCTCCAGGTGTATTAGTTGATTTAAAAGATACAATAGAAGGCTTTAAAGGCTTATGTGAAGGACAATATGACCATCTTCCAGAACAAGCATTTTATATGGTAGGATCTATTCAGGAAGCTCTTAAAAAAGCCGAAAAAATAGCTGTAGAATTTGCTTAAAGCCAGATCTTTTGGTTTTCTATTAAAAATAGCAAACCAAATTTATTTTGAGCTCTGTTTTTCTGAAATTTATAATTCTAAAAAACAAAGCCCAAAAAATCCCAAAATGGGATGAATTTCAAAAGCTTTAAATTCACATTATAGAATTAAAAGAAAATCATAATCAATAAATAGAATAATAATTGAGGAATCTGTAAGGAATCGGAATGGAAGCAAAATTAAAATTTGATCTAATCGCGCCTGACAATAAGGTTTTTTCAGGAGATGTAGATCATGTTATTATTCCCGCAATCAATGGACAAATGGGAATTCTACCTCATCATGCTCCCTTTATGTCAACATTAAAGCCAGGAATTGTAAAGATTCTGGAAAAGAACAAAACTCATTATTATTATGTTACTGGAGGTTTGGCGGATATTTCAACCGAAGGACTTATTCTTTTAGCAGAACACGTCTGGACACCAGAAATAAAAACACAAAAGCAAACGGAACTTGAAGAAATAAAACAACGCTTGAGCTATACTAAAGACCCGTATGAGAAAAGAAACCTGACCCAAAAAATAACCCTTATCGAAACATTCCTAGAAACCCTTACAACACTGGATTAAGCATTTTTGTTTGTTCATAAAAAAAAACATATCTGTTTGATTGATATTATTTTTTTTTCAAACGGATAAAAAAAAATAAATGCTTTATTAATGAGGTTCTATTTTATATATATATTTTAAAAATTTATGGTTTTCCAAAATGAAAAAAATACTCTTGGGAATATTAGGAATGGGTTCAATCCTTTCCATAATGGCAGGCATGTATGTTTTATTCTATGAACCAAAAACACTGATTATTAGAGAGTATGAACTTGTCTGCGATAAATGGACAGCTGGACATAAAAGAATTGCAATTCTTTCTGATATTCATATTGGGGGGATTCATGTAAATCTGGAACAAATTCATAAAATTCAAAATCATCTTCAAATATTAAAGCCAGATCTAATTCTCTATCTTGGAGATTATATTAATGGCCATAAACCTATTTCCCAAAGAAGCAAACAGT
>CBCYMI010000008.1:0-112847 GCA_965183855.1 Maricaulaceae bacterium
GACGGCTGGTTGATCCACCAAAGCAAAAACTCAGGGACAACCTTTTTTATATCTGGTCGCACACGGAATAATGGAGCAGCTACAATTGTGTTTTCTACATCTTCGTTTAATAAAGCAGCGGTATTTGTCTGCCCACGAGAGCGAAAAATAATATCCCCTAACTTGGCAAGCTGATTCGGCTTAGGCTTTGTGTGGTCGATATGGATGCTTTCACCTAGGTGCACAAAATTGTCGTCACCAAGGTCCTTCATCTGAATGACCCTAACGCTGCCATCCTTGGATGCCTCAATCCGAGAGCGAAACGTCACTCCCGATGAAACTGTGGCTATATCTTTTAACTTCAAAATCATCTCAACAAAACTCTGTAATTCGATTACTGTTACTATCAATGTATCGCAGGATGTTCTGCGTGTCAACTGTTAAAATACAGTAATGGCGTTTTTGTAAAAATAGTATGCAGCGCTACGGTAACAATCAGATTCTCTACTCACCATCGGACTTGGTCACCTTTTTAGGGTGTCACCATGCGAGCTTTCTTGATGTGAAGGCGTTGAGTGAGGATATGGACAAGGCAGAAGCCAGCACCACGGACCAGCTGCTGCAGAAGAAAGGCTTGGAGTATGAGGCTGCTTACCTCCAGCAACTGAAGGACGAAGGTAAATCCGTCATTGAAATCTCTAAAGACCGTAATCTGCAAGATCGTGCCAAGCTAACACTGGTTGCGTGTCTTGTTCAGTGGGATGCCGCAGCAGGGGCAAATGTGATCAATGGCCTAACTGCTACTAGCTATACAGACGCGCAGGGTGATATTAAGACCAATCTAAAGCTGGAGCCCAGATACGAAAATGCTGGCGAGGTCATCGAGAAAATCGTTCAGGCGAATGGGTGACCCACAAGCCGTTCGTGCAAATATTCAAAACTCTGGTATTCAAATATATGGGTCTGTCGAGAAATAAAAATTGTTTCATTTAACATCTAAATAAGATTTATACCATGCTCATAAGCATTATCTTATGTTTTATATTACGAATACCAACAATATTCATAGCTTATACATGCCAAAAATTGCTGTTATTAGTGCGAACCTATCGGGTTTAACTCTTGTAAATAAACTAAAGCATAATACCAATATTACACGCTTTGAAGCATCAGACAGCATTGCTAGAAAAGTATCTATCCAGCATGGAAAGCCGTATTGTTTCGATCATAAGGTAAAATTTTCAAAGCTGGAACCAAAGCATTTCAGCCGTTTATATATCCTAAAATACAACACGCACTTATCCAGAAATGGAAAGCTTGTTTTGTAAAAATTAACGATCCAAACATTGTAAAAAGACAAATTTGGAACCAATATGGTGTGCACTATATTGGTATTCCAGCCATGAATGTTTTGCTAAAAATCTTAATATTCATTTCAGTACAAAAATATTAACCCTATAAAACAATAATCGTGAAGAATAAAACCTGATTGATGATCACAAAACGTATTATCTGTTTTAAATAGTCTAACTATCAAAAATACTGGTCAATGTTTTACCTAACGTTAAAAGGAGATAAACGCATAAAATGCCCCATAAGCTTAACCTTATATGGTTCCGTCAAGATCTACGCTTGTCTGATAATCCAGCTTTATATCATGCTTCACAACAGGGAAACATCTTGCCTGTTTATATTTTGGACGATGTACATTCTCAAAAACATAAAATGGGAGCTGCCAGTAGATTCTGGCTTCATCATTCTTTAATTTCTCTTAATCAAAGTCTGAACAATACTCTTTCTCTTTATAAAGGAGATCCTTTATATGTCCTGTTTAAGCTTATCAAACAGTATCATATTAAGGAAATCTTCTGGAATCGATGTTATGAACCATGGCGTATTAAACGAGACAAAGACATAAAATCAAAACTTGAGAATCATGGAATAAAAGTTTATAGTTATAATGCTTCCT
Organism: Maricaulaceae bacterium; assembly: GCA_965183855.1. GTDB lineage: Bacteria > Pseudomonadota > Alphaproteobacteria > Caulobacterales > Maricaulaceae > CBCYMI01. The sequence continues at coordinate 1,949 of CBCYMI010000008.1, forward strand.
TGCTTTGGGAGCCGTGGGAAATTAAAAAGAGTGATGGCAATCCATATAAGGTTTTTACACCATTTTACCGAAAAGGATGCTTAAATGCTCCACCCCCAAGAAAACCATTCCCTAAACCAAAAAAAATACAAACATTTAAAGATCATCATTACACTATTAACCTTGAAGATTTATCATTATTACCTAAAACCAGATGGGATCATAAATTAGAATCCTATTGGAGCATTGGCGAAAAACATGCGCATTCTTGTTTATCCAGTTTCTATCAAAAAGGAATAAAGGATTATAAGGAAGGACGTAATTTTCCTGCCAAAGCCAATGTCTCTAAATTATCCCCATACCTCCATTTCGGAGAAATATCACCGAACCAAATATGGTATAAAGCACAAATATTTGCCTGTAATGAGAATATTGATCATTTTTTTAGTGAACTTGGTTGGCGAGAATTTTCTTACAACCTATTATATTTTAATCCAGATTTACCAACAAAAAACCTAAAAACAAAATTTGATCAATTCCCTTGGAATACAGATCTAAAAAACCTTACAGCATGGCAAAAAGGTAAAACAGGGATTCCCATTGTTGATGCAGGCATGCGCGAACTATGGCAAACGGGTTATATTCATAATCGGGTTAGAATGATTGCAAGTTCATTTCTAGTTAAAAATCTACGTATAGATTGGCATCAGGGTGAAGGATGGTTTTGGGATTGCCTTGTTGATGCAGATCTTGCCAATAATAGTACAAACTGGCAATGGATAGCAGGGTGTGGCGCTGATGCAGTTCCATATTTTCGTATTTTTAATCCTGTCATACAAGGACAAAAATTTGACCCTGAAGGAATATATACAAAAAAATTCATACCAGAACTTAAAGCATTACCTGTTCCGTATTTATTTAATCCATGGGAGGCATCAGATAGCAGTTTAGAAAAAGCAGATATTATCTTAGGAAAAATCTATCCCAGACCTGTGATTGACCTCAAACAATCCCGTCAAGAAGCTCTTCATGCTTTGCAAACACTCAAGCAAAATAATGCAAGAGATTCATACCCTAAATAAACCATATTTTTAAACCAAAAAATGAATTTATCTTTTTTTTGCCTAAACAGAAGATATCTAGTTTTGGTTTCTATCTTGTTGAATTAAATACTATATATAAAAAAATAAAAAAGAAAATTATACCAAGTAAAATGGCAATTTTCTAAATCTGTTCTAAGTCAAGATTACTAAATTTCATAACTATATTTATTTTGATCATTTAAATAAAATTAAAATGTATTTTTAATAAGGAAGCTATGCTTTTTGTTTAAATCTATACTTCATAATATGAATTACTCATCTTTTAAGGCTCATGTTATGCTTACACCTTGTATTATGGAGTATAGAGCGCAAGGAATGAAAACCTAAACGTATGCTTAAAGCTTCCTTTTATCCCTTTATTCTTCATATAAAGCCAGAAATGCTCTGTTTGATTATTTCTGAAATTTCTCCATCTATTAAACCTAAAGAGAGGTAACTATGTTATTATTTAAGTCTCATCAAACACTTGGTCGAGCTGAAATGCTTGGAGAAGAAAACCTGGTCGATCTATGGGTCAGAATGCCTGTTTATACGCTTGGAGGAGGAGAATTAGGAACAAGCATGAAAGAATGGGTGAAAGATGTCCCAAAAGCCTTCTATACAGACCATTGGGGCGTTCTAACTCCTAAAGGAGTAGGGTATTATTATGGAAATTGGGGAAAAACATGGTATGGAAGATTACCTGAGGTTCAATTATACCAAGATATAAATGGATATTTCCATAAACTAAATCATGGCTTTATCAATTCAGATCAAACCTTGCCTCAAGATAGCTGGTATTATGGAGATATTGCCGAATATGAAAAAAAAGCTGCCAATACCTTAAAATCTCAAGGTATTTCTAGTGAAAATTTCCCGCAATATATAGATCTTGATGGAGATGCGTATTATACAAGCAAACCAGACGCTTTAGAATATGATGAATTCACTGATATCTTAAAAAATTATCTCATTCCAAAAGAAAGTCAAACAAGTCATTATGATGAAAATGCTTTCATCTTTAATGGTCATAAACTATCGATAGAAAAAGCATATCATACTTATTTGGAAGATTATGATAATCATGATTCTTTGGCAAAAACCGATCTACTGGATGAATATCTAAAAAGCTTAGCACTTGTAAAAAACACCCAAAAACAACAACAAATTGAAGAATATGCAAGTTTGATTAATACAGATGAGCAATCAAATCGTGCCGAATTTTTCAGCTTTATGAATGTAGAAGATCGTCAGAAAATCCTCACCGACTTAAGACAATATGAAATAGATAAAAAAACACATTCAGAGATCAAGCCTCCTGTTTCTGCAGAAGCCTATTATCTTGAAAAACTAGGATATCTCCGTCATGAAAATGGACACTATTATATTGAAAAAGAGATTACCCCTCCTCCACTGGAATTTACCAGTCTTGAAGAATATAAAGAAAACTTGTTGGAATCTCTCTATCTGGATATGGAGTTTGCAATTCTCTGCACTAAATTTAATATGTCTTCTGATCAGCTTCAGGAAAATCAGCAGAAATGGAAATATCTGACATTAGAGAAAAAAAACCTGTTAATACAGGGAATGGAGAATGCCAAAACAACCTCAACAGGAGAATATATCCCACCTTATTTACACGATATTTACACAGAGATAGAAATAAAAAACTTTTAATGCATTGGCAATGCGCCGTGTTGGAAGTACGCCTTCTTCTGATGATTCTGGAGAAAAATATGTCGATTATGATACAGAACACTATATAAGTGATGATTCCTATAGTGAAACAGAAACTTTGGGAGGTGCTGGCAATCAAATAACAACAGAAGAGTTTGCGTCCAATTTAAGACAGGCAGGAATACATAAAGCAAATCAGGAATTATATAGAAAATTAATTCGTACCTTTAAAAAGGTACCTATAGAACAAAAAGCCGATTTTATCAAACAAACCCAATCTATGGTTAATAAAACTCAAAACATGGAGCAATATAAAAAGTTTGGAACAGAAATGGGCATGGATGCACAAGAATTCCAAGAGAATCTAACAGATTTTATAGAAAGACCCTTAACATCACAAAATGAGATCTTAAGAGGAATGCAACAAGCTTTGGAAAGAGATCAATCCTCATTCGTGACAGAAAATATACCCGTCTCTTCAACAGAAACTTCTACAACAGAACTCTCTTCAATTCGTCCCATAAACAGAATTCCTAATATCGATCTTGCAGAAGCAGGTCCAAGTGGAACTTTAAACAATACTGCAATGAGCCAAACAAATTCTTCCTTATTGCCAGACTTTGACACACTTTTGAATCCAAGTCCTGGTCCCGTCTATCCATGGCATGAATATAGTAATAGCAGTCACGCTACAGAAAGTGGTTATATATCTGGAAATACAAATAATATAGCTATAAATGAAGAGGAAGATGCTGCTGCACAAAATAAAATCGAAGATCTTGCTTCTCGCTTTTTATATCAACAGGAAGCAGAAATGTATATTCCAGAAAATACAGAGCAAGAAGCCAGGTTCTTGAAAGAGCAGCTCTTAGACAAGAGATGAATATATTTTTTAATTCAACAGAAACAACACAAGGAGCATTTGTTCGGAATCTGTCAAGAGTAGGTTCTGAAACCTTAGGCAGTAGAGAAAGCCATCCATTCCTGATAGAAGTAAAGAGCGCGGAGATGGAAGTTGAAGAAGCTGCAGAAATAGAAGAAGCAACAATGGAAAATGTTCAAACCCTTGAATCTTTCATGGAATTTCCACTCCTATAAAATAGATTGTTTTTCCTATTTTTGATCGTTTAAATAAAATTTTAATGTGTTTTTAATAAGGAAGTTATGCTTTTTGTTTAAATCTATACTTCATAATATGAATTACTCATCTTTTAAGGCTCATGTTATGCTTACACCTTGTATTATGGAGTATAGAGCGCAAGGAATGAAAACCTAAACGTATGCTTAAAGCTTCCTTTTATCCCTTTATTCTTCATATAAAGCCAGAAATGCTCTGTTTGATTATTTCTGAAATTTCTCCATCTATTAAACCTAAAGAGAGGTAACTATGTTATTATTTAAGTCTCATCAAACACTTGGTCGAGCTGAAATGCTTGGAGAAGAAAACCTGGTCGATCTATGGGTCAGAATGCCTGTTTATACGCTTGGAGGAGGAGAATTAGGAACAAGCTGAAAGATGTCCCAAAAGCCTTCTATACAGACCATTGGGGCGTTCTAACTCCTAAAGGAGTAGGGTATTATTATTATGGAAATTGGGGAAAAACATGGTATGGAAGATTACCTGAGGTTCAATTATACCAAGATATAAATGGATATTTCCATAAACTAAATCATGGCTTTATCAATTCAGATCAAACCTTGCCTCAAGATAGCTGGTATTATGGAGATATTGCCGAATATGAAAAAAAGCTGCCAATACCTTAAAATCTCAAGGTATTTCTAGTGAAAATTTCCCGCAATATATAGATCTTGATGGAGATGCGTATTATACAAGCAAACCAGACGCTTTAGAATATGATGAATTCACTGATATCTTAAAAAATTATCTCATTCCAAAAGAAAGTCAAACAAGTCATTATGATGAAAATGCTTTCATCTTTAATGGTCATAAACTATCGATAGAAAAAGCATATCATACTTATTTGGAAGATTATGATAATCATGATTCTTTGGCAAAAACCGATCTACTGGATGAATATCTAAAAAGCTTAGCACTTGTAAAAAACACCCAAAAACAACAACAAATTGAAGAATATGCAAGTTTGATTAATACAGATGAGCAATCAAATCGTGCCGAATTTTTCAGCTTTATGAATGTAGAAGATCGTCAGAAAATCCTCACCGACTTAAGACAATATGAAATAGATAAAAAAACACATTCAGAGATCAAGCCTCCTGTTTCTGCAGAAGCATATTATCTTGAAAAACTAGGATATCTCCGTCATGAAAATGGACACTATTATATTGAAAAAGAGATTACCCCTCCTCCACTGGAATTTACCAGTCTTGAAGAATATAAAGAAAACTTGTTGGAATCTCTCTATCTGGATATGGAGTTTGCAATTCTCTGCACTAAATTTAATATGTCTTCTGATCAGCTTCAGGAAAATCAGCAGAAATGGAAATATCTGACATTAGAGAAAAAAACCTGTTAATACAGGAAATGGAGAATGCCAAAACAACCTCAACAGGAGAATATATCCCACCTTATTTACACGATATTTACACAGAGATAGAAATAAAACCTTTAATTGCATTGGCAATGCGCCGTGTTGGAAGTACGCCTTCTTCTGATGATTCTGGAGAAAAATATGTCGATTATGATACAGAACACTATATAAGTGATGATTCCTATAGTGAAACAGAAACTTTGGGAGGTGCTGGCAATCAAATAACAACAGAAGAGTTTGCGTCTAATTTAAGACAGGCAGGAATACATAAAGCAAATCAGGAATTATATAGAAAATTAATTCGTACCTTTAAAAAAATACCTATAGAACAAAAAGCCGATTTTATCAAACGAACCCAATCTATGGTTAATAAAACTCAAAACATGGAGCAATATAAAAAGTTTGGAACAGAAATGGGCATGGATGCACAAGAATTCCAAGAGAATCTAACAGATTTTATAGAAAGACCCTTAACATCACAAAATGAGATCTTAAGAGGAATGCAACAAGCTTTGGAAAGAGATCAATCCTCATTCGTGACAGAAAATATACCCGTCTCTTCAACAGAAACTTCTACAACAAAACTCTCTTCAATTCGTCCCATAAACAGAATTCCTGATATCGATCTTGCAGAAGCAGGTCCAAGTGGGGTGACTAGAGCAATAATCAGTACAGAGACAGACCCAAATATAGCGAGGTTTACAACTGCTTTAGAAAGTGCGGGGATGAAAACAGAGGCGAATTATCAAACAATGCTCAATAAATATTTAAAATTACCTGAGGTACAACAAACAAGAATGTTAGCTCAACTCAGAAGCATTGCGCAAAAAAAAGCAGAAGCACAAGCTGAAAAAGATCAATTGCTTCGTATCAATGAAACAACAGAAAATGATCCGCTTATTCCACAATCTGCACAAGCAGAGCAAGAAGTCAGTCCTCTCGATAGATTAGATCAAATAGCGCAAGGCATACAACCCAATACTGGTGTTTCATCTCGGTCAAATATAGAGCGCTATAGTGCTTATTTACAAAGAATTGGACAAGATCCAGAAAGCAATCTCTATCAGAGAAGTATAAGAGATTTTAGGGGAATGACTGAAGAAGAGCAGAATCAACTCATTACTAATAATGTTGCTCCAACAGAAGAAAGGCTTCCTTTATATCAAAGAATTCTAAATCAACAACAGGAGGCTGGTGATCAATGGGGAGACGTAAGTTCCAATAATTCCTTATCTCCAAGAGCTAGCCTCAGCAGTGGCAGTACAGGCAGTAATCGATCGAGCCTATCATCTAGTGACTTTTCAGAAGATCGGAACCTCCTTTCTCAAAGTAATGAATTAGACTATTTTAGCTCTCAGGCAAGAGCACCAAATAATTTAAGAGATCCAGAAGATCCAAATTATACTTCATTAAACAGAGGAGAATTAAATATAGGTGAAGAAGGAGAAGCTCCTTATTTTGAAGAAAGAGGAATCCTGGATATGAATCAACTAAGATTAGAAGAAGAAGCAGATATCGCTCAAACACAGAACTCACTTCGATCACAGCTACAAACTTTAACTTCCAATCGGCGAATAATAGAAGAGTTATCAAGCAATTTATTATACCGAAGAGAAGCTGAAATGTATAGAAATGATTTAGCTCCTGAACTTGATAGTTCTGGCGTTAACAGAGCGTTTAGCCCTTCTGGTATTAGAGATGCAATGAATGAATATTTCAACGAATATGAAACTTCACAAGGACAGGTTTTGCCTGAAACAATCGCAGGTTCAGAAATTCTGGGAGAGCAGACCCTAGAAGATACGGTTTTAGTAAATTCTGCTGCGTTCATTGAACAATCTGCACAATTAGAAGAAGAATTACAGAATTTTCTAGAATTTGATGCAATATAATTTTCTTTAGAGCAATGGATAAAAAGGGTGTGTCTTTAAAAATACACCCTTTTATAAAACTCACTTTCAGTATAATCATTACAAAATTTAAGCTTGCTTTCTAAAATAGAAAATACATAATTTTAAAGTATGTTCTATATATTTAATACAAAATATCTAATGTAAATCTGATATAATTATACCTTAGCCATTTATAACAATTATAAAAGATAATTTAAACATTCTTCCCTTCTCATTTACTCCTTTCTGATATGATAATCAAAATTCATCGCATGTTTTGCCAGATTTAAAATTGCAATTCTTCAAAGATCAGGGTAAAGATAAAAATATTAAATCATATTGCAAAAAACATGTTGAAGGGGAAGTTCTATGGCTCGGAATAAAATTGCATTAATCGGTTCAGGCATGATTGGTGGAACACTTGCGCACATTATTGCAAGAGAAGAATTAGGTGATGCTATTTTATTTGATATTAGCGAAGGATTGCCACAAGGAAAAGCATTGGATATTGCAGAATCAACACCTGTTATTGGAAAAGATTCGCAATTAAAAGGCAGCCAAGACTATGCTGAAATAGAAGGAGCAAATGTCTGTATTGTAACAGCAGGAATTCCAAGAAAACCAGGAATGAGCAGAGATGATTTACTAGGAATCAACCTAAAGGTTATGAAATCTGTTGGAGAGGGAATAAAAACCTATGCTCCGAATGCGTTCGTGATCTGTATTACAAATCCTTTAGATGCAATGGTATGGGCTTTAAGACATTTCTCAGAACTTCCCGAACATAAAATTATTGGTATGGCTGGTGTATTGGATTCTGCCCGCTTTCGTTATTTCCTTTCACAGGAATTTTCTGTATCGGTTGAAGATGTTACAGCATTTGTCCTTGGAGGGCATGGAGATAGCATGGTTCCTTTAGTTCGTTATTCAACCATTGCAGGAATTCCAATTCCAGATCTAATCAATATGGGATGGTCTGATCAAAAAACAATCGATGATATCGTACAAAGAACAAGAATGGGAGGGGGAGAAATTGTTAAATTATTAAAAACAGGTTCAGCTTATTATGCTCCCGCAGAATCAGCAATTGATATGACCGTTTCTTATTTGCGAGATAAAAAACGAATTTTACCTTGTGCTGCCTGCCTAAAGGGTGAATATGGTGTAGATCAACTCTATGTGGGAGTTCCTGTTGTTATCGGAGCTCAGGGAGTAGAACGCATTGTTGAAGTTGCATTAAACGATCAAGAACAAGCCTTGTTTGAACAATCTGTTCAAAGCGTAAAATCACTCATTGAAAGCTGCAAAAACATAGACCCTGATCTGAAATTAGCATAATCAGGATTGCATAAAACAATTAACTAATATTTTATTACTCCTTTCCTGATTTATAACTTTAATCAAGAAGTTTGTTTTTTAGCAGCAAAGCTCATATTCCCTTGAAAGCAGATTTAAATATATCTGATTAAGCTCCGATGCAATATAGACCTTCTTTTATTCTATATTAGTTAACAGTTCAGAATAAATTAATCTTGAAACTTAAACAATCTCTTCCAATTACATATTAGAGCTTTAAAGTTATAGTTTTAAATCTGGATTTATTCCAGATTATAAAGAATAGTTATAAACTCAACTTATTTATCGGTTTTTGAACAAACCTACATCAAAAACAACACACATATTTTAAATTCAATTTTTTTACAAACTGTTCTTTTTACAAAAAAATACCAAGCTCCTTTAAAAAATTGTACGTAATTACTCTTCAGGCAAGATTTGTGACTATCATAAAATATTGGGATAAATGAAACAAAATCCTGATATTGATTGCCTGAATAATACCTGAAATCCTTAAAATCATCTCTGCTCAATGCAATTATTATAAAGAAATCATTCTATTGGCTCCAATCAATCACCTGGATTTTTGCAATATCGTCATTTATCTAATTTCATTTCCATCTTGGGCAATGCGCTGCGTGTATACATATAAAACACTATGCCACAAGATTATTAATTCCAATCTTCTTCTCTTGTGTTTTACTTTATGATCTATGCCTTTTAGTTCCTATTCTTTTTATCAATGCCTACCTAATACTTCCAATAAGAAAACGAGTATATGTCATATTTTCAAAAATTAAATAATTCAACTCTTCTAATTATTCTCACAAAAAAAATTAAGCCAGTTTTGAAATCTTTTTGTAAAATAATGACTAAAAAGGGAGGTTGTATTACTCTGAAGGAATAACTTCACCAAATAAGAAGAACTCAATATTGAAAACAAGAAGCATTTAAACCAATAAACTTTAAATAAATCTTGGTGCTATCTCAGATAACTAAGATTTGTTGTCTGAAATGAGATGAGAAAGAATTGATGAAGCAAAACAAGCAAGGCTGATGAAGTATTGTTATGAGTATAATAGCATATTGTGCGGTCGAAGGGATCGGTGTAAATCACAAGATATCATCCTATTCCTTTCAACGATTTTGCAAAAGGATTACCTCTCGAGTAGAACCAGAACCTCATAACGGTTTCGGAGTAAGATTGAACTTGACGAGAAATATTTTGGTAATGTTTGCAAAGCTCGCCATGCAAAAGGCAAGATGGTCGTTTTTGCTTTGCTAAAGCTCAGAATACAGGATGTATCCGAAGATTACATATGAGATAACTTCCAGTCAAACATTCATGCCCATTATTAAACCCAAGGCTATCTTTTAAAGAGGTATATATTTATACGCATTGTTGAGTATCATGCGTTGGATGTAAGCGATTTTGAGCTCTTTCTATATTAATTCTGTTTGCAGAAAAATATAAATGATACGGACGCAATTGAGAAGTTTTGAAACCAGACCAAACGTCACAAGCTCAAATTTAAAAGTATTGCCAAAGAGATCTTAGAATGTTCTTGAAGGAAGATAGGTAATAGTTTAATATCCAAAAACTAGAAACACAATTAAAAACAATATATCAATTAATTAAATGGAACAGCTCCTAAATTTTGATCAAAGATGTTCTTAAATTTAAATCATACCTCTTTCCTCTTGGATCAAAGATCAAACTTCTAAGATCTAATATATTTATTAAACAAAGCATCTTCAGTTAATATCTCCCAGACAGACACTGAATTATCTAATATAAAAGCATGATAATTAACAATTGCCCAGATCTGAAGCCCTCATTTTTTAATTATAAATCATAGCTTGAAAATACTCGGCTCGAATCCTTAAAAGATAAATCTCTAAGCATGTTTTTGATCTAACACAATGATTTCTTCCGCTTTCTCAAGGCTCACAGAAACAAGCTGGGAAACACCTCTTTCTGCCATTGAAACACCATATAAACGGTCAAGTCTTGCCATTGTAACTGGGTTATGTGTAATCAGCATAAAATAAGTTCCTGTTTGTTCACTAATTTTACGAATCATATGACAAAACCGTTCAACATTATGATCATCCAAAGGTGCATCTACTTCATCAAGAACACAAAGAGGAGAGGGTTGAGTTAAAAAGACAGCAAAGATTAAAGCAATTGCGGTTAATGCCTGTTCCCCACCTGACATTAGACTTAAAATAGATATTTTTTTTCCAGGAGGAGAGGCATAAATCTCAAGACCTGCATCTAATAAATCTTCTGTTTCTGTTAAAGCAAGTTTTGCCTCTCCTCCTTTAAACAGCGTTTTAAAGATATCCTGAAAATACGTATTTACCTGATTAAATGCCTTTATCAATTGTTTTCTTCCCTGCTGGTTAATCCGCAATATGCCTGTTCTTAGCTTATTAATTGCTTGTGTAAGATCATCATGATCTTTTTGTAAATGATTCAATTTTTCTGATAATTCTTCAGCTTCAATTTCTGCTCTTAGATTAACGATTCCTAATTTTTCCCTCGTTTGAATCATTTTTTCAATATGCCTTTGTATTTTTTCCATATTAAGATTCCGAGCCTGAAAAGCCTCAATCGGGTTTTTTACCTTTTCTTCTTTCGGATTTGAGTTTTGCTTAGAAACAAACTCTGCAATTTCTTTGATAGAAATATTTTTTTGTGGGTTTTGTTGGGATTTCTTGTTTTTTTCTGAAAGAAAGCCATCTGAGTTTGGAAGATTGGTTTTTTCACGAGTTATTGATGTTTTATTTTTAGAATTTAAAAATATTTCAGAATCAAAATCCTGAATTTTATGGATTAGTTTTTCAGGTGTATGTGTAAACTCATCTTCTATTTTTTGATGAATTTCTTTCAATCCTTGTTGTAAATTTTCTTTTTTGGTTTGCTCTATAGCCAGTTTCTCACTGATTTCTGCCTGTTGTTTTTCTAACTGTTTTGTAAACAATTCTTTTTCTTTCGCACTTGCCTGTAACGCAACAAACTGGTCTGATAATTGTTTGAGTTTTTTTTCGCAAATTTCTTTTTCAGTCAATAATTGTTTTTGTTTTTTTTCAAACTGTTCTGGCTGTTTTTTAGCCTTCACTCGTTGGATTTCCAACTCTATTTTTTCCTGTTCTAAAGCGTTAATATACTGTTTAGATATCTGAATTCTTTCTTGCCAGGCTTTTTGTTCTTCCCTGATTTTTTCAATTTGTCTCTTTCTATTTCTATATTCTGTTTCAAATGCCTCTTTTTGAACTTGTCTGGTAATTAATACCTGCCTTATATGTTCAATCTGCTGCTCTTTTTCATTAAGACGTTCCATTATCTTAGAATCTGGCTTAATCTCTGTTAAATAGCGCTCTCTTTTTACAAGACTTTGTTTTGTTTTCTGCTGATCCTGTGTTAATTTCTCAATCTGATATATTAATTCTTTATGTTGCGTTTCTAACTCTCGTTTTCGGGTTTTGAGAGTATTATATTCCATTTGTTTCTTCTGTTGCAAGCTTTCAACCTGATTTATATGTTGATCTCGTTCAAACAATTCTGTTTTTTGGATTTCCAGCTCTATTTCCATACTCTTCAAACGCTTAATCTCTTGTTCTTCTTCATTTACCAGAAGAGTCAACTTTCCTGTCAGAGTTTCCAGCTTATTGGCATATTCAAACTGTTTGGCTGTTGATGAAATCGGTGCTTTTGAAGAAGAAATATATCCATCCCAACGCCATATATCTCCTTTTCTTGAAACCAATTTTTGTCCCATGCATAAAATAGTGTTCTCAGCCATTTCTGAAGAAGAAACAACACCTATTTGAGAAAGCCTTAACATTAAGGCTTTAGGTGCTTTTACATAATGATCAAGTGATGTAATATGATCTGGTAGTTTATTTGGTGATTCTACCTTGGTTTCTGTCCAACGTTTAAGTGCTTTTTTATCAAGGCCTGCTTTTAAATCATCTCCTAGTGCCGCAGCAAGTGCTTTTTCATAACCAGCTTCAACTTTTATCTGATTAATAACAGGAGCCCATTCTGTTTTAGCCCTGTTTTCTTGCAAAAAACTTTCTATTGTTATTTTTTCTGTTTCTGCCTGTGCTCGTTCAAGTTTTTTATTTTCAACGATATCTTTTTGAGCAGATTGCTTGGCTGTTTTGTCAGACACACATTGTGTCAGACGATCGCATTCCTGTTTTGTCTGATGTTTGTCTTTTTCCAGACGTTCAAGCTCTATCTTAAGAGAATCAAGCTCTCTCCTTAAACTTTCAATCGAAAAAAGACTAGATTGTTTTACATTCAGCTGTTTAACCGAGTATTCCAAATGATGATACCAGCTTTGGATTCTTTCTATTTCTTTTCTAACAACTTCTTGTTCACTCTGCTGTTTCAGAAAACTTTTTTGAAGCTTTGAAAACTCTGTTTCAGCGAGCGTTAATTTCTGATTTAAGTTCTGGATCTGATTTTCAAGCTCTGAAACACTTTCTTCATTTTTTTGTTGATTTGTTAATTCTTTCTCTTCATTTTTTTGTTTAATATATGCAGTTTCTGACTGATCCAACAAGGTTTTTTCTCGTTTTATATGATCATGAACTCGTTCATTGTCTTTTTCAAATCTATCAATTTTTAAAATTAACTCTTTCTGATCACGCTTAAGAAGATCTTCCTTAATTGTCATTTGCTGAAACTCGGAACGCATCGTGCTTTCTTCTGTTCGTTTAGCTTCAACTTGTTCAAAACAGGCTTCTGTTTCAGAAAGAGATTTGCTGGTTTTTTTAATAATTTCCTCATAGTGTTTTTGAAGAAGAGAAATTGTTTCATTAGACTGATCAATATTCAGTTTTAAAGTTACCCATTGATGACATGCCAAAATCTCTTTTGAATGTCGGATTTTTTCAGATAGCTCCCGATAACGACGTGACTGGCGAGCTTGTCTTTCTAAATCAGATAGGTTTTGTTGATGCTGAATGATAACATCGGATAGTCTTTCCAGATTTTGTTCTGCCGCATTTAACCGTAACTCAGCTTCTCTTTTTCGAACACGCAATCCTGTGATTCCAGCAGCTTCTTCTATAATCATCCTACGATTTTCAGGTTTTGATGCAATCAGCATATTAACCTGTCCCTGTCTTACAAAAGCAGGAGAGTTTGCACCTGTATGGGCGTCTGCAAATAATAATCTAATCTCTTTTGCCAAAACTTGTTTGCCATTAATTCGGTATGTAGATCCTTCCTCTCGCCCAATATGGCGCATGATTTCAAGGGTTTCAAATTGATTATATGCCAAAGGTGCTGTAAACTCATGATTATCAACAATAAGACTGACATGTGCATGATTGCGAGCAGGTCTTTTTTCTGATCCAGAAAAAATAATATTATCCATATTATCTGCTCTTAATGCCTTGGCAGAGCTTGCTCCCATAACCCATCTTAAGGCTTCAAGAATATTTGATTTTCCACATCCATTAGGACCAATAATGCCAGTCAATCCAGGTTTTATATCAATAATGGTATGTTCAACAAAAGATTTAAATCCATTCAGTTTTAACTGGCTAAATTTCAAAGTTTATATCCTGTCATCTATCCATCTATGTTAGATCAAAATGAGTCCACATCAAAACAGGATGTTTTTTAAAACGATAAGAAATGATCTTTAAAAAATCCATTCTATTTTAACTGTTTGTTATCCTGAATTTAAGTAAGATTTCTAATCTTAACAAATATTATTTTTCTGATTCCAAAAAAGGTAAAAAGAGTTCATCAAAAGCCTTAATTCCTTCAGTGAAATCTACATAACCAGCCAGTTTACCATTTATTATAAAGCTTGGAGTTGCATTGATATTATATGTTTTGATAGCATGTTCCTGAATGTTTCCAAGTTTTGCAAGGATGGTCTCATCATCTATACACTGATCGACTTGCTTTTCATTTAATCCCAACCCTTTTGCAATTGTAAATAATGCTTCTTTAGCCCTGCCTTGCCGAGCTTCACTAAAAATAGCCTGCTGCCTTTTCATAAAAAAATTAACTGCCTTAAAGAAATTCTTATCCCCACTACATTCTGCAATCATACTCTCTGTTACTGCCAATTCTACAGGCGGTGTTGGAAAGGGTCTGAAAATATAGTATACTTTTCCTGTATCAATATATTTCTCTTTTAGATCAGACCAAACAACTTCATGGAAATGAGCACAATGTGCACACGTAAAAGACGCATATTCAATCATCGTAATAGGAGCTTTCGGATCTCCCATCGTATGATCTCCCTTAGCTTGATATGAATTAGTGATTTTTTCAGATGAAGCGCCCGCATTTGTTTTCGTTTGATTACAGGCAGCAATCATTATTACAAAAACTGAAAAAATAAAAAATTTTGATATATGTCTATACATTCTGTCTATAACCTCTTTGCTCTGTCTATGGGATTTTTAGCATGATGGCTTTAAAACACCCTGTTTTTTTGAATTCATAAATAATATATCCAATAAAAAAGTGAACAAGCTTAAAATTCTTAAATTATGGTTATTATTTATATCTATCTGCTCTATTTACCATCTTTTTATTTTAGGTTTTTAGCTCATCCTCTTTAATCTGAATTTCTGCAGATTTTTCTGATATGTCGGCAGGTTTATTCGTTTAATTTATTCTCATAATTTAAGATAGCCCCAAGCACTCTCTATAAAGCTAATTAATCTATCTTATCTCTTACAAGATAGCATACATATTCTAAGATATTATATAATTTTATAAAATTCACTAGGTTTTATTACTTATCACTTGCCTTTTTCTCATTCAACAGCATGTTTCTCCCTAGATTTTCAAGACTTTTTCTAAGATCTTCATTTGTAATAATTCTTAGTTTTTTATTCAAACACATAACCTCTTGATTATTTAAGGATAATGGGGGAGCGCTTGATTCAAAATGTCCTTTTTCCGATTTTGCAGCTCTATTTCTTTGATATAAATATGAATCGGATTGTACAAGCCTTAATCTTTTTACATTTCTTGTTCCAACCATTCTATTTAGACGTTCCAGAATTTCTGGGGTTTTCATTTGAATTAAAAAAGCAAAACTACTAGATGTTTTAATCACGAGCCTTTTTTGTTTATTAACCGTTTCAAATCGAACAGGCTTTGTATGTTCAGCGAGTTCTTCACCAATAATCTCATGCCAAAATGGTAGTAAATCTTTGATAGTCACACCATATTTCCTAGAAAAAGGCTGCATGATTTTCTTTAAAGATGTCTCAAGTTTTTTATAAGGCTTTCTAACAGGTCTACACTTAACAGACTGAATCAAAGCCAAAGCTTCGATGGTTTTTTTTTGATAATATGAAGTTGACATGATATCGTCTTTTTGTTGTGTTGGCTTTTTAAATAAGACTATCTCTAGACATTTATAAAATTAATTTTATCTTTATTCAATACCCTTTGCTCAAATCATATCCAGATAATGATAGGTTATAACATAAAAAAGCTGGAAAATAAAGAGGATGACAAATGTTATCTGATTATAAAACATTCGATCATAAAACCGTAATTGTTTTAAGAAAAAAATTAATTAACTGGTATATTCATCACGGCAGAAGGCTTCCTTGGCGAATCCACCCAAAAGATTTAAAACAAAAGCCCGATCCTTATAAAATATGGCTTAGTGAAGTTATGTTACAACAAACGCAGGTTCATACTGTCATATCCTATTTTGAAAAATTCATTAAAAACTGGTCAACACTTGAATCTCTTGCAAATGCCAGGCTTGATGAAGTTCTTACCGCATGGGCAGGACTTGGCTATTATGCAAGGGCACGAAACCTTTATGCATGTGCACACCAGATTCTAACTATCTTTAAAGGAAAATTTCCTGATTCTGAAAAACAATTATTAACATTACCAGGAATAGGTCCTTATACAGCTGCTGCACTAACAGCAATCTGTTTTCAAAAATCTGCGAATGTTGTTGATGGTAATGTTGAACGGGTTATCTCAAGACTATTCGCTTGTTTAATTTCTTTCCCAAAAGGGAAACCTGTCTTAAAAGAAATGGCAAAACAAATCTCGGATCCTGAAAATCCTGGTGATTATGCTCAAGCATTAATGGATTTAGGAGCCCTGATTTGTAGACCTAGAAATCCTGATTGTCCGATCTGTCCATGGCAATCAAAATGTCGTGCTTATACTTTGTCAAACTTAACCCCAGAATTACTTCCTATCAAAAAAACAAAACCAAAAAAACCAAAACGATACGGAATTAGCTTTGTATGTTTTAACTTATCTGACTTAACAAACCAGACCTGTAAAAATAAAACCTTCAAACTACTCTTAAGAAAAAGACCTTTGAAAGGCTTATTGGCTGGAATGGTAGAATTTCCAGGAACAATATGGCAGAATACAAAATGGGAAAAAAATGAGCTTAAACCTTTTCTGATTAAAGAATTAAAAAACATTCATTTTTTTTCCTTTTATCCTGAAAAAAAAATACAATCTAGCAATCAACAGACATTTTCTCTTAACTGGTATAAACTGCCCAAACCTGTACAGCATGCCTTCACACATTTTTACTTATCTTTGGACGTTTGGGTCTGTATCATATCTGATATCAAAATACAGCATAAATCTGCTCTATTTCCAAAAGAATCAATACATGTTACACAAAAGGAATGGACGCAATTGGTGGCGAACACAAGAAAAAATCAACCCCAAGCGATATTTGAATCTGATATATTCAAAAAATCTGATCAAACTGGAATGCTCATTGATAATCATCAAAAGATAACACACCAAACCATACCGTCAAACATACCCTTGTTATTTTGGCATCCAGAACCATCTTTATCAGATCTGGCACTTCCTAAAATCATGCAAAAAGTCTATCAACAAGCAAATGGTTTTAAAACTTCAATTTTTGAAAGCCATACAGATTCTATTGAGACATGATAAAAGTTAAACTGGGAAACTTGTCTGACATTAAGTCATTTATTTCCTGCATTTGTCATACAAACATGCCCTAAAAGGTTCCATATTATTGTATTGCTTCTTGGTGAAACTATACAATAATAGATGAAAAATACATCTGAGCCTCTTCTTCGAAACAATCAATATTTACGCTCTTTAGGTGGAATAGGCTTTATATCATCTGTAAGTGTATAATGGTGTACAGGTCTTTCATTTAAAAGAATTTCTCCATCTTGATTTATCCAGGAAAGAGTATGCTTCATCCATTTTTCATCATCTCGTTTTGGATAATCTTCTCTTGCATGTGCTCCTCTAGATTCCGTTCGATTTTTTGCACTATGCATTGTTACAACGGCTTGAAGGATTAAGTTATCAAGTTCCAAAGTTTCTACAAGGTCTGTATTCCAGATCAAGCTTCGATCCTCAACATTAATCTCTGACATGGAAGAAAAAATATCCATGATTTTTTCTTGTCCTTCCCGTAAAATTTCTTCTGTTCTAAAAACAGCACAATTTGTTTGCATTGTTTTTTGCATATCCAATCGAATTTGTGCTGTTGGGTTTGAACCTTTTGCATATCTAAACCTATCCAAACGTTCAAGACTATGCTCCCCTGTTTCTAGTTTAAATTCAGGTTGATTCGCATCTGGTTTAATAATTTCCGCACATCTTAATCCAGCAGCACGCCCAAAAACAACCAGGTCAATTAAAGAATTTGATCCTAATCGGTTTGCTCCATGTACTGAAACACAAGCCGCTTCGCCTACTGCCATTAAACCTGGCACAATAAAATCAGGATCTTGATCTTTTTTGGTTACAACTTCACCAAAAGGATTGGTCGGAATTCCTCCCATATTATAATGCACGGTCGGCAATACTGGAATAGGCTCTTTTGTAACATCTACTCCTGAAAAAATTCTTGCAGACTCTGAGATTCCAGGTAATCGCTCTGCCAAAATAGCAGGATCCAGGTGATCAAGATGCAAATAAATATGATCTTTTTGAGCTCCAACGCCTCTTCCTTCACGAATTTCAATTGTCATTGCTCTGGAAACCATATCCCTTGGAGCCAAATCCTTTACACTTGGCGCATAACGCTCCATAAAGCGTTCATTTTCGGAATTAACCAAATACCCACCTTCTCCACGTGCTCCCTCTGTAATCAAACAACCCGCACCATAAATTCCCGTTGGATGAAATTGTACAAACTCCATATCCTGTAATGGCAATCCTGCTCTTAAAATCATTGCATTCCCATCTCCTGTACATGTATGTGCTGAAGTACAAGAAAAATAAGCACGCCCATATCCACCTGTTGCCAAAATAACCATTTGAGATCTAAACCGATGAAATGTCCCATCATCGAGTTTTAATGCTGTTAAGCCTCGACAAACACCAGATTCATCCATAATTAAATCAAGAGCTAAATATTCAATAAAAAAACGGGTCTGCTGTCTCAATGTCTGACCATATAATGTGTGCAACATAGCGTGTCCAGTTCGATCTGCAGCTGCACATGTTCTTTGTGCAGGAGGACCTTCCCCAAATTTGGTTGTCATCCCCCCAAACGGTCTTTGATAAATCTTACCCGTCTCTGTTCTAGAAAAAGGCATTCCATAATGTTCAAGTTCAATAACCGCTTCAGGTGCATGTCGACATAAATACTCAATTGCATCTTGGTCACCCAACCAATCAGATCCTTTCACCGTGTCATACATATGCCAACGCCAGTCATCAGATCCCATATTACCCAATGCTGCCGCTATTCCCCCCTGAGCAGCAACCGTATGGCTTCGTGTTGGAAAAACTTTTGTAATACAAGCTGTTTTAAGACCAGATTCAGCTGCAGCAAGCGTTGCTCTTAATCCTGATCCACCTGCTCCAACAACAACAACATCAAATGTATGATCAACCCAGTGATAATGCGACATTTTTAAAAAACCTCTGGAAAAATAAATCAATAACCCTTAAAGATAATGATCAAAACGGATAAAACACCGATTAACCAAAACCAGATACATATAAACAAATTCAAAATCAAACAAGCATATTTTGTAATTGCTTTATGTAAATAGTCATGAATAACTTCATCAAGACCAAGTTTCATATGATAAAAATTGGCTGTTAAAAATAAAATCATCAAACCAGCACCCAAAGGTCTGCTTAACCAATATGTTAATCCCATCTGACCTTCGCCTGCATAATACAATAAACACCAGACAATAATGGGGGTTAAAATAATAAGCCCAATGGATGAAACACGTAACACTATATAAGAAACAATGCCTTTTTTTGCAGCTCCTTGTCCCTGTGCTTTTGACAAGGATGTTCTCATATCCATCATACTTCTTTTCCCAAAGTTTCAAATTCCATAAATCACATCCCAATAAAAACAGCCTCTGTTAATCCTTACTCTTTCCGATAAAAAAACAAAATAAGAAATTCCTGCTTTAATTTAAGCTTCCTCTGACATAAAGCGCAACAAACCAAAGAAACAAGGTTAACAAAGCAGAGATAATTATAATAAAGACAGACAATCGATTTGCCTGTCTGATATCAAAACCTGCACCCATATCCCATACTAAATGGCGAACCCCATTTAATAAATGATAAATGAGTGCATAAACAAACCCAATCAACATAATCTGTCCTGGAATCGATGCTAAAATCGTCTGTGCTATACGATATGCCATGCCATTTTTTGCCAAAGCCAAAAGCCATAACACCAATCCGATAGATCCTAAATAAAGAGCAATTCCCGTTGCTCTGTGTAAAATAGAAGACAGCATGGTCGCATGCCATTGCCAGATTTGCAAATGAGGAGAGACAGGCTTTGATCTGATAGGATGCGCACGAGATGTATGTGACTCGATGGATTTCATCCTGTTTTTCGACTTGGAATCCAATCCTGTTTTTTGTTCTTTTTTGTTTTTGTCAGAAATATTTATATGTGTATTATCTTTATGTTGAGACGCATCAGAAATAAAGACAGATTTTTGATTCTTGCTTGCAGATTGCCGATTTTTTATACCTGGTTTTTCGGATTTTTCTACCATAATATCCTCTTAAATAGCTGATGATTAATGTCAGTTTAAAGAATCAAATATCTAAATCAAGCCTTTGAGTTCCTGTCTGGAAATAGCTTAACCTATGAATACATAACAATCAAACCACATCATCGCATTTTCCCCCAGCTCTATATAAGTTAATATGTTGTATTTGATAAAATCAGGTGATAAGAAAAAACATTCATTTATCAAAAACTGCTCTTGGCTCCAAAAGAAATTATATCGAGAACATTAAAAGCTTAAGTCTCTGGTTTTAATAACGATCCTATCTTATAGAATATTTCTGAGCACTGTAAACCATTGTTTTTTATATAACCCCTTTAATTATAAATAAATTTGACTATAATGCACTAAAATGGGGTGTTCATTCGCAATAATAAAAGCCTTTGGAGAAATATATGTCTGTATCTACAGCTAGTTTGCAAAAAAAAATATATAAACACCGAGTATTATTCTACCAATCCAGCTTAACAAACAAGATTTTAAAAAATATTTTTCTGCAAGGCATTAAGCAAATCACAACGCTTTGTTTGTTTTTTGTTTTCTCCTTACCCATACTTCATACAATAAATGCATTGGCGAATGATCAAAATAAACAGTTCAGCTTAAATATAACAAATCCTGACTCTAATTTTTTACAAACAACTCAATCTGAAAAAGTTCAAAACACACAAATTCCCTCTTCTGAAAAAAAACTTGCAGAAATCATAAAAAATCATTGGCTTTATGAATTATCTACCGATCCATTCTTAGCTATAAATGAAGGTGAAATGTCTGCAATATCCAAATTACCAAATACAAGTTTAAAAGCAGATCAAGAACGCAAATATCATTATCAGGATTTTCTTGAACAACTCAATAAGATCAACCCTAATTCTTTAAGTAAAGAAAGCAGACTAAATTACGAACTTTTACAATATCAGTTAAAAAACAATGTAATGTTTCTAGAGTTTGATGTCGCAAGAATCCCCTTTCTAAGTGATGCAGGCTTTCATACAACCCTTTTACATTCAAGCCAAAACATTCATTTATCTTCAATTAAGCAGGCAAATGACTATCTCGAACGACTAAAACGATTTCCACACTATATTGATCAGGCAATTGCAAACATGCAACGAGGACTTGATACTAAATTTATTGCTCCTCTTGCAGTAATTAATGCTGTATCTGAAACAATCCATAATCTTACTCCAAAACAAAATGCTCAAAATAGTCCTTTTCTCAAACCTTTATTAGAACTCCCAGATTATATCCCAAAACCAGAAAAACGCGCCGTACAATCTGAAGGAAAACAAATTATACAAACGCTCATTCGTCCTGCCTTTCTAAAAGTTTCCACTTTTTTAGAAAAGAAATACAAACCAAATGCTAAGAAAAGTCTTGCAGCAAGAGATTTTCCAAATGGAGAAGCCTATTATAAAGCATTGGTTAAATATTATACCAATTTGGATCTTGATCCAAAAACCGTCCACCAAATTGGTCTCAATGAAGTAAAACGTATCCGAGACCGCATGGAAAAAGTCAAAGAAAAAGCAGGATATCAGGGAAATCTATCAGATTTTATTGCGTTTCTTAGAACAGATGATAGATTTTATGCAAAAACAAAAGAGGAATTGCTAAAAGAAGCAAGCTGGATTTCAAAACAGGCAGAAGCTAAACTTCCTGAATATTTTACAATCTTACCGCGCCTTCCCTTTACCGTAGAACCTGTTCCAAAAGCATTGGAAGCAAATTATACGACAGGACGATATGTTAATGGCGGTTTTAATATTAAACGCCCAGGTGCTTATTGGGTTAATACATATGACCTTCGTAAAAGTCCGCTTTATGAATTGCCAGCCTTAACACTGCATGAAGCTGTTCCAGGGCACCATCTACAAACTACTTTAGCGCAGGAAATGCGATATCTGCCAAATTTCAGAAGATATATGTATCCACATGCCTTTGGAGAAGGGTGGGGGCTTTATGCAGAAAAACTCGGGGAAGATTTCCAAATCTATAAAACACCATATGAAGAATTTGGACGTCTATCCTATGAAATGTGGCGTGCCTGCCGACTCGTGTCAGATACGGGAATTCACTGGAAAAGATGGAATAGAGAAAAAGCAAAAAAATGCTTTATTGAAAACTCCGCTCTCTCAGAAGCAAATATTGAAAATGAACTTGATCGATATATCTCATGGCCAGGGCAAGCGCTTGCCTATAAAATTGGTGAGTTAAAAATCATTGAACTTCGTCAAAAAGCAGAACAGGCATTGGGAAATAAATTTGACATCAGAAAATTTCACGACGCGATGCTTGCGCAAGGTTCCGTACCATTAAAAATATTAGAAAAAAACTTTAATCAATGGTTAAAACAACAAATTATGCTTACACATAAAACACATATTCCAGAAAAACAAAAAAAATAATATAAGAATGATATTCTTTCTAAATTCCTAGAACTTGCCTGATATAAAAAAATATCAAACGGGTTTGACTCATGGACTAATATTAGGTTTCTATAAATATAATACCCATATTAATAATTCTATATCAGGCTGCTTTTAAGAAACCAGATCTGGAAAAACAACCTTAAAACTTAGGCAATCTAGCAATCTAGCAATCTAGCAATCTAGCAATCTAGCAATCTAGCAATCTAGCAATCTAGCAATCTAGCAATCTAGCAATCTAGCAATCTAGCAATCTAGCAATCTAGCAATCTAGCAATCTAGCAATCTAGCAATCTAGCAATCTAGCAATCTAGCAATCTAGCAATCTAGCAATCTAGCAATCTAGCAATCTAGCAATCTAGCAATCTAGCAATCTAGCAATCTAGCAATTATCGCTTAAAATCATATCTATTTCTAGAACAAAATGTATAAAAATAACAGACAACCAAGAATCAATCTATAAAGCACAAAAATACCAAATCCTGTTTTAGAAATCAGACTCATGAAGAATCGAATTACAAAATAGGCAGAAACAAAAGATAAAAAAGCAACAATCAAACCTGCCTGCCAGTTAAACTGTGTTATACGATCAGGAGATTGATTAAATAATTTTAAGAAAGCATATAATGTAAGAAGGCTGATTAATGGAATTGAAATTAGCATTGAAAATCGTGCTGAACTCTTTCTATCAAATTTTAAATAGCGTGCTATTGTCATTGTAATGCCAGATCGGCTTACACCAGGAATAAGCGCAAGAGTTTGCGCAATTCCAATCAAAAAAGCAGATTTCCTGTCTATAAGCTCAATTCGATCCATAGATTCCAAAGAACGATCCGCATGCCATAACAAAACTCCAAAAACAATTGTTGTAATTGCAATCGTCAAAGGATTTCGAATTAAAAGATCTATTCCAAAACTATTCATTAAAAAACCTGCTATCAATGTTGGTGGAGTTGCAATACATATATTAATGAATAAATTTGCCGAATCCGTTTTTCGACGCTTAAATAAATCTATCAGACCACATAATAAAGCATGAACATCTTTCTTAAAATATAATATAACCGCACATAATGTACCTGAATGCGCCATTACATCAATTAAAAGCCCCTGATCTTCCAGATCTAAAAGACTGGGTAACAAAATCAAATGTGCCGAAGATGAAACAGGCAAAAACTCTGTTATTCCCTGAATAAGTGCAATCACAACAAGATAAATAAGCAGCATGCATATCCTATCAATTATATAGCTGAATAAAACAGCCTGTTTTAAAATAATATTCAGCCTGCTCGGCTTATTAAAAACAACACTCCCAGTCCAAGCCTTTTAGCAAAGACAGTTTTTAATAAAACAAATATAACTCATCTTCATTCTTTATTTAAAGAGAAAATATAATGAAGCTTATCCATAAATTAAGCTTATAAAACAACCCTATCATTTGATTTAAATATGGGTTTCTTATGGGAATGTAATTTTGGCTTTTTAGCATCAGGAGCTCGATGATATAAAGGCTCTGGAAGAAACTCATCTGGAGATGCAAATCGTGCCAATTCTGCCAAATAAGCCATATCAACATCACACAATAGAACTTGACTTTCAGGTGGACTCAACCTTAAAATGGCAGAGCCTGCATAATATAATGAGTTGTCTCGATCTATGAATCTTCCTTTTTTCTTACCTGTTTGTTCATATTGTTCTTGGTACCAATTCATTAATTCGGTTTGTGCAAGATCATAAGGTTGACAAAAAGGACCTTTATTTAATTTTCCATTTAAATATCCTGCCCAAAAAATTTCTGAATTTATACTTTCATATGCACAAATTAAAAAAGATTTTCTTAACTGAAATGCCAGAACATCAAAGTTTGAAAATCCCAAACATGGAATATCAAGTGCCAAAGCAAGCCCTTTGGCAAAGGCCAGCCCTGTTCTAATGCCAGTAAAAGAACCAGGACCCTTAATAACAGCAATTTTATCCAATTGTGAGAAGGAAATTCCTGATTGCTCTAATAATAAAGCTGTTTTTCCAGGTAATTGTTTTACATGATCTGGCTTTATTGGAGCAGATTTTCCATATTTTCTTTTCTGTTTCGAATTCATCAAAGAATGTTCTATATGACCTTCCACCTGAAACCGTGAAGGGAATGTTTTCAAACCAGACTTTACATCATCAGGAACATTTTGTTCCTCAATCACAATTGTTTTAAGATTTGCTTGTATATTTGTTGATCCTAAATTATCAGAGCATTGTGCAAGAAAAACTCCACATGTTTCTCCTGTTGTATCAAACATTAATATATTAATCATTTTTGTTCCCTGATAACGGATCTCTGTTTCTTGGGTGCTAATTTTAACACTTAATATAGCATCAATAACCCAATTATGATCTATTTATCTATATTAAATCACCTTAAAAAAAACCATCTTAGCATTAAATTCCTGAATATCATATTTTTCTATACATGATCTTATGAATTGAAATTAAAAGAAAGAATCGCCTTTCATCTCTAGAATGAAAAATATTCAAAAACAGATATCCTGATATGAAATACAGAACAATAATATTACTCTTCTTACCATAATCCTGTTCAAAAGAAATCTCATTACGCCTTCTTTCAGATCATATCTGAACTCAAAGAATTTTACAAATCTCATCAAACTCAAAACGAGGTAATCTTGGAAACAAGCTTTCGGCTTTTCCTTGACCAAGACTACATAAAAAATTAGCCTTATAGCTGGTTTTAGAAAAAAACTCTCGATTAACTCCCTCCTTATCAAATCCTAGCATAGGACCACAATCTAGTCCATGCGCTCTTGCCGAAAGCATAAAATATGCCGCTTGCAATGTGCCATTAAGTTTTGCCATCTCAATGGTTTCATCTTGATTGTTTTCAAAAGATTTGCCTGCATTTGGGTTATGAGGGGAAAGTTTTGGGATATATTTATAAAAGGATTCATCATAAGCAAGAATAACACAAACAGAAGCTTCCATAGTTTTTTTAATATTACCTTCCTCCAAATGCGGCTTTAATCGCTCTTTTGCTTCTTTTGAAGCAAGATAAACAAATCTTGCAGGCAGAACATTCATGCTTGTTGGACCCCATTTCATTAGCTCATAAACAGACTTCATGGTTTCTTCTGAAACAGGAGTTTCCTCCCAGCCATTATAACTTCTTGCTGTTCTAAACAATATGTCCAGCGCTGTGTCATTTAATTTGTTTGACATATTTTTCCTTTCTTTCTTTGAAATTTATATCTGAGCAAATCTATTCTATCGCTTCCACTCCTGAAACTTCAGGAATAAAATGCTGTAACAACCTCTCAATTCCATGTTTGAGTGTATAAAGAGAAGAAGGGCACCCAGAACATGCGCCCCTTAGCTGTAGAAAAACAATTCCTGTTTCTGGCTCAAAACGATTAAAAATAATATCTCCACCATCTGCGCTAACCGCTGGACGAACACGTGTATCGATTAATTCTACAATCTGTTTTACGATAGACAATGTATCAGAATCATAAAGGGATTCATAATCAGGTGCAGAATCTATTGTTTCTGAAGGCTTCAAATCTGTTATTACAGGCTGTCCAGACAAGATATATTTCATAATTACTTCTGTTATCAGTGGGGAAAGCACATCCCATTCTATAACTTCCTTTCGAGTAACAGCAATAAAGTTTTCACCAATCATTAAACTATCAACTCCCTCAATTTCAAACAAATCCTGTGCTAAAGGAGAAATATGAGCAGTTTCCAGGCTAATAAAATCATACGGAACCTCAGAATCAATTAATGCATGATCCAATATGAATTTAAGTGTATCTGGATTAGGTGTATCTTGTGTTTTTATATGCACATTTATTTCCTTTATATATATTTTCAGAAAAGGTTATGAACAAACAATTATCTATATCGCTTATTTAAAAATAACGCTATGAAAGAAGACGAATATCTTCAGGTGTTAAATCACCTGGTACAACCGTAATGGGAATACGACGTCTGCCTAATTTTATCCTTCCTTCAACAAGATTTAAAATTAAAGGTCCAGGTCCCTTGTTTGTCGTGTCTGAACCTAAAATTAAAATTTTTATCTGTTCATCTTCATCAATAGAACGGCTAATTTCCTTAAGCGTATCTCCCTCACAAATTATTTCTTCTATCTTTAAACAGTGTTCCTGATTAGCTAATTTCGATAAACTCTGAATGGTTTTCTGCGCCCGTTGATACGCTTCCTTCCGGATTTCATTGCTAACGCTTAACCAATGCTCAAATCCTGTTGTTTCAACAACTGCCATAATAACCAAAACAGCATCTGACATATGTGCAACACGATTTGCTGCATAGACTAAAGCAATTCGCGTTTCAGGATTTTCATCTGCAATCATAAGCATTTTTCTTACAGGGTTTTGAGTTTTATTTGTCTTGGTTTCTTCTGTTTTCATATCAGCCTCTTAGCTGGTTATGACCTTTTTTAAGGCTTGATATATTTAGCCCATAAATCTTAAGGTTTCAATTATTGTTAAAATAAACGATATATCCTGAATATGTATGATACAATTTCCATTTTAAAGGGTTAATAGCTAAAATAGTTTAAACTAATCTTTATTTTCTGTCTAATAATAATTAAAGTCTATTCTTAATTCACTCAAACCCCTTTTATTTTCTCTTGTTTTTATTATAGGAGATCAAAAGCAAACGCCCTTTTCAATACAAAAATAAGCCCAGATTTTTATATTCTTTATATTTTAGCTTGTAGATTATAAAAAGCTATTATAAAACTGTAACTAATTAGATTAGACTATAAATTTAACAGAATAAAAGCTATGATTAAAATTACAAACCTGGATTTAAATTGGGGAGATTTTTTCTATGAATAAAATAGAGCGTCTTTGTATTGAAAAAGGAATGAGAATGACCTATCAGCGCAGGGTTATTGCCAAAACCTTGTCAGATTCTGAAGATCATCCTGATGCAGAAGAATTATATCAAAGAGCATCCAAAATAGACCCCAAAATTTCATTAGCAACCGTTTATCGCACCGTTCGCTTATTGGAAGAGGCTGGTATTATTGAACGTCATGAATTCAGAAATGGGAGAGCACGTTATGAAGAAGTAACGGAAGACCATCATGATCATTTAATTGATGTTAAAACGGGTGAAATTATAGAATTCTTTGATGAAGAACTTGAAAAAATGAAAGAGTCCATTGCAGAAAGGCTAGGCTATCAGCTTGTTGATCACAGACTTGAATTATATGCTTTACCCAAACACAAAAAATCATGATATTATGTTTAAAAATATAAAAGCAAATAGCATATAGCTTTATATCAATACAATAGGCTTTAGAATATCTCTATCCTTCAAATCAATATAATATCTTCTGATAAAAATGTTTCCCTCTCATGATTATGATTTGTAATAGGTTTTTGACTGTTTTGCATATTTTTCCAGAGATTTTGGAATTTGAAAAGCGGCTCCATATTGTTGATATAGATATTTAGAACGTTCAACAAATGCTTTAGCACCCGTCAGATCAATAAAAGAAATTACACCTCCTGTAAATGGTGCAAATCCCCAACCTAAAATAGATCCAAGATCTGCTTCCCTTAGATCTTCAATAATTCCCTTCTCAAGACACCTTGCTGCTTCCAGTGCTTGAGCATATAAAAATCTGTCCTTAACATCTGAAAGAGAAATGGAAGTTTGATCCTCGTCTAAAACAAGATGCTTTAAACCAGACCATAAACTTTTTTCTCCTGATTGATGATATTCATAAAATCCTTTACTGTTTTTTCTTCCAAGCCTACCATATTCTTGCACCATAATCTCAGGAATTCGATCCTTTGCACCTATTGATTGTTTCTTATCTAACTCTTTCGCAGCAAGCGCAATATGATATCCAAGTTCAATAGAAACTTCATCTGTAAGAGCTAATGGACCAACAGGCATGCCAGCCAATTTTGCGCCATTTTCAATTAATGCAGGAGCAACACCGTGTTCTAACATATCCATAGCCTGTTCTGTATATCCAATAACACAACGATTCGCATAAAATCCCCAGACATCTCGAACAATAATAGGTGTTTTCTTCAGCTGGATAATATAATCCTTTATCAGATAAATGGTTTCTTGGGAGGTTTTTTTACCTTTAATGAGCTCAACCAGCAACATTTTGTGAACAGGAGAGAAAAAATGAATTCCTGCAAAACTTTCTGGTTTTTTTGTATATTCAGCAAGGCGTGAAACAGAAAGAGTAGATGTATTTGTCCCCAAAATCGCATCAGGCTTTATAAACTTCATTGCCTCAGAAATCACCTTTTCCTTTACCTGATAATCTTCAAAGACAGCCTCAATGATTAAATCAGCTTGTTTTAAATATTGATAGTCACAAACAGGCTGAATTCTTGAAAGAATCTTCTCTCCTTCCGATTTGGAGAGTTTTCCTCTCGAAATTTGCTTTTGTATTTGTGCTTCAGCAAATTTAAACCCTTTATCTGCCCCAGCCTGGTCTATATCCAATAAAATAACATCAAAGCCTGCATAGGCAGAAACATAAGCAATTCCAGCTCCCATAAACCCAGCGCCAATTACAGCCACAGACCTAATTCGTTTTTTTCTTAATGGATCATTCTCATCAAATGTTTTTGACAATTCCTGTTTTGAAATAAACAATGAACGAACCATATTCAATGTTTCCTTATACAGAAAAAGCTTGCAAAAATAACGAGTTTCAACACGTAATGCTGCATCCATTGGTAATTGAGAGCCTTCATAAACAGCCGATAAAACCATTCTCTGAGCAGGATAATTTCCAAATGTTTTTTGACGAACCATTGCAGAAGCCGCTGAAAAAACAGGAAGGCCTTTTGGATGATACGGTCCTCCTCCTGGATATTTAAAACGGTCATGATCCCAAGGTTGTTTTGGATTAACACCATCTAAAATAATTTGTTTAGCCGTTTTAATTAATTCTTTTTCAGGAACAATCTGATCGATTATGTTTTGGGATAATGCCAATTGAGGAGAAAATAGTTTCCCCTGTAAAATAAATGGAGCCGCAGCCATTGCTCCGATTAAGCGAGGGAGCCTTTGTGTTCCGCCCGCTCCTGGAATTAGTCCAACCAGAACTTCAGGTAGTCCAAGTTTAATTTTTGGATTATCTGCAATAATTCTTCGATGACAAGCGAGAATAAATTCAAACCCACCACCAAGCGCGAGACCATTTACAGCCGCAATAACAGGTTTTCCACATGTCTCTAATTTACGAAAGCTCATATTCAAATTCAGAACAAACTGATATAGTTTCTCAAGCTTTTCAGATTCAGGAAGATGCTGTAAATCTCCCAGTTTTTCTGATACTTCTTTTAAATTAACACCCGCACAAAAACTATCCTTGCCAGATGTAAAAACAGCACCTTTAATGTCTTCTTTTTGTTTAATGTCTGAAATAATCTGATTTAGCTCATTAATCGCTTTGATTGTAAATGTATTCATCGATGAATCAGGTGTTTTAAACCAAACAACCAAAATTCCATCTTTATCCAGTTCAAGTGTAAAGTTTTCCATTTTCATTTTGTACTACTCAATTCTGTTTTAAGTTCTGTTTTGAATATTTCAAAATAATAACACTGTTTCTTATCTATCTGCTTATTATGACCATAATGAAATGATTCACTAAGATAAAAAACGCTCTCTGATTTAAGAAGGCATATGATTAACTTTTTCTTTTCTAAAAAGCCTCCTTTAAATCAGTTAAACACGTTCAATCAGGCTTGCAGTTGCCATTCCTGCTGCAACACATAAGGTAACCAACCCTATTTCCCTGTCTGAACGTTCCAATTCATCTAAAAGCGTGCCAACCAACATCGCGCCCGTTGCCCCTAAAGGATGTCCCATTGCAATTGCTCCCCCATTGACATTAGTTTGGTCATGAGAAACACCTAAATCATCCATAAACCGTAAAACAACCGCTGAAAATGCTTCATTCATTTCAAATAGGTCAATATCATTAACAGATATATTTGCTCTTTTAATTAATTTCCTACATGCTAACACAGGACCTGTTAGCATGATTGTTGGTTCCGATCCTATCGATGTAAATGCTTTAATTCGAGCTCTTGGAGTTAACCCTAATGCTTTTCCTGCTTCCAAACTTCCAATCAAAACAGCAGCCGCTCCATCAACTACTCCAGAAGAATTTCCTGCATGATGAACATAGTTTATCTTCTCCAGCTCTGGATAACGTTGAATTGCAACATCTGAAAATCCATACATTCCATATTGTTCGAATGCGGGCTGTAATTTTGATAATGCCTCCATATCCGTATCAGGACGAATATATTCATCATGGTCTAAAAGAGGAAGACCAAGTTGGTCTGTTATAGGAATAATAGATGATTTAAAGCGATTCTCCTCCCAAGCTTTTGCTGCACGTTTTTGACTTTCAACGGCAAATAAATCACAATCTTCTCTGGAATAACCATATTTTGTTGCGATTAAATCAGCAGATATTCCCTGAGGTACAATATAATGATCATAATTTAATGAAGGATCTACAAGTAAAGCCCCTCCATCAGAGCCCATTGCAACCCTGCTCATTATTTCTATTCCCCCTCCTACGACCAAATCTGCAGCACCTGACATAATCTGAGCACTCGCCATGTTCACAGCATCCAGTCCAGAAGCACAAAAGCGATTAATCTGCATTCCCGAAACAGATTCATCCCATCCCGCATTAAGGACAGCAGAGCGTGCAATATTCGCTCCCAATTCTCCAATAGGTGTTACACATCCAAGGATAACATCATCAATTTTTGAAGTATCCAGATCATGTCTCTTTTGTAAGGCTGTCAGACATTGAGAAATAAGAGAAAGCCCTGTTATTTCGTGTAATGAGCCATCTTTTTTACCTTTTCCTCTTGGGGTACGCACCGCATCATAAATATACGCTTCTGTCATATGTAACCTTTCCAGACAAATTCAGATGATAAATTATCCTGTAATCCTATTTTAATGAAACTAAAACCAGACACTACAAAAATCAGAACAAGTTAGCATATTCTGATTTATAAATGAAAGCATTCTTTTTATTACTTTATCCAAAATCCCGATTAAATAATAAAAACTATATTTAGTTCTTTATCTGAATATAAGTCCAATGCTTTCATTTTGATAAATTTATTTAATAAGGACACTTAATAATAATATTCAATACTTTTACCATATGGTCAATACCCATATTTATATGCTTATTATCTTATTCATCTCTGATTTCCAATCGTCTTTTTCCAGATATAAAAAATGAACAAACATATGCTTAATTGAACATGTCTGAAATACAGTTATTTTTATATATAGCTTCCTGTTTTCCAAAGATGAAAAATAAAAGATAGTTCCGTGTTGAGTTTTAAGAATATGACTCTGTTCTTTCAAAACATCTTCGAAAATCAGCGTATCCATTTCTAGTAAATTGAGAGTTTAAAATTCATCCTCTTCAAGAATCATTAGAGTATCAGCTCCAGCCTGTATTTTTTCTAATAAAACAGCCGTCTCAGGCAGAATTTTTTGTAAAAAATACCGTGCTGTATGTAATTTTGTTTGATAAAAGGAGCGTTCTTTTTTATTCTGTTCGTCAGAGTTCTCAATTCCTTGCTGTGCAGCCTGCACAATCAAAACCCACATATGCATGAGTAACGTATATCCAAAAAGATACATATAATCTGTAGATACAGCACCTGCCTGATTATGATCTTGCTGTCCATATTGCATTAACCACATGCTTGCATTTTGTAACCGATCCTTCGCCAATTTAAGACCATCCAGATAAGGCTCTATTTCTTTTTTATCTTTGCCTTGTTTAATAAGCGCATCGATATTAGCAAAATAATTCATAATGGCACGCCCACCATTACGAGCCAGCTTTCTGCCAACCAAATCCAGTGCTTGAATACCGTTTGCTCCTTCATAAATCATTGTAATTCGGCTATCTCTGACATATTGAGACATCCCCCATTCTTCAATATATCCATGCCCTCCAAATACTTGCTGTGCAGAAACCGTATTCAAAAAACTTTTATCCGTAATAAATCCTTTAACAATTGGCGTTAACAGGCTTAATAAATCATCTGCTGTTTCTCTTACTTTATCATTTTTGGATTTTTGATGAAGGTCAACCTGAAGCGCTGTATATAAAAGCAAGGCTCTTGCACTTTCATTAAATGCTTTGATATCCATCAAAATTCTCCTGATATCAGGATGTACAATAATTGGATCCGCCGATCCTTCCTTGTTTTTAATTCCTGTCAAAGATCTTCCCTGAAGGCGATCTTTTGCATATTGTAATGCATTTTGATATGCAATCTCTGATTGTGATAATCCTTGTAGACCAACACCAATTCTTGCCTCATTCATCATAATAAACATCATTTTAAGACCTTTATTTTCTTCTCCAACCAGACTTGCTGAGGCAGAATCAAAATTCATGACACAAGTCGAGTTTCCATGAATCCCCATTTTTTTTTCAATAGAACCACATTTAACCGTATTACGTTCACCAAGAGAACCATCTTCATTTACCAAATATTTAGGAACACAAAAGAGTGAGATTCCTTTAACTCCTTCAGGCGCTCCTTCTATTCTAGCCAATACAAGATGAATAATGTTTTCTGCAAGATCATGCTCTCCAGCAGAGATAAAAATTTTGGAACCTGTGATTTTATAGCTCCCATCTTTTTGTAAAACTGCTTTTGTTTTTAAAAGTCCTAAATCTGTTCCACAGTGCGTTTCGGTCAAATTCATTGTTCCCGTCCATTTTCCTGAAGCCAGGCTGGGAAGATATTGTTTCTTCTGATCCTCATCTCCACCAAAAAACAATGCAGAATAAGCACCATGAGTTAAACCAGGATACATTCCCCATGCCATATTTGCCGAAGAAATAAATTCCATAAAGACCATATTATATAAATAAGGCAGCCCCTGTCCTCCATATTCTGGATGAGCGGCAAAAGCAGGCCAACCATTTTTACAAAATTGCTCATAGGCTTCCCTATACCCTTTAGGTGTTACAACTTCTGCCTTTTCATTGTGGTATTGACAACCTTTTTTATCCCCCTCCTGATTAAGAGGAAAAATAACCTCTTCACAAAAACGAGCTCCTTCATCTAAAAGGGCCTCTGCCAGATCAGGGGGTAAATCTGAATACCCATTCAGATTTTGATATTGTTCTATTGAAAATACTTTATTGATAATAAACTGAATTTCTTTAACAGGGGCTTTATAAACAGGCATGCATCCTCTCCATTTTTCTTTTACCAGATGAATTTTCTTTTACTAGATAAACCCAAAAAAGCTGGGTTCTCCAAACAGATCAAAATCCATTTCTTATCTTACGGATTATTTAAAATCCTCAAAATATTTTCAGAGCTATTAATCGTGTATTTACAAAAAAATCTACTTATCACCAATTCTTTCTCTATCATTAAAATGTCTGACAAACACTTCTATAAATAAAGAAGTTTGCTTTTAAACACCAAGATAAAGTGAAACTGTTTTTAAGCTCGTTTAAGTTTTTTATCTAACAGAAGTTAAAAATCATTTATCCTTCAAAGAATAAGCTGTTTTTCTATCTTGTCTATCAATAATGCTTAAACTTTAGAATAATAAAATAAAACTCTTTATAAAAAGCCATATTATTTTTATGAATTATTAATACTATCACGTTTTTATATTACGTCATACAAAAAATACGGAAAATTAAAATCAGAGCTTGATTTTTTTTGTATAACATAGATTAAATAAATACAAATGTTAGAGGGTGATTCGAAATGTCAACAGCTGAGTCGTGGAGTATTAGAGGCATTGTACAACAAGCACGCCGTGCTGCAAAATCCGCAGCGCAACAAGAAGGTATAAGCTTAGGGGAATGGCTAAACAAGGTTATTTTAGAACAACAAAATAGACCAAATACCCAATATGAATCAAAAAATGATAATCAAAACAAGCCCACCACACAACAAATTAAAACAGACAGCTCTGCAAAACAACCTTCTTTACCCCCTCAATCCATCTCTGCGTTAAACCTATCTCCACACAATGAAACAAGTCATGCCTTACATTTTATAATAGAAAATCTAATTAATCAAAATATCAAGGCAACAACGCATAATCTGGAAATTCTTGCTCAGAAATTAGAAATGCTAGAGACAAATTCCACGCAAGCAATTTCTATTATTGAACAAACATTAAAAGCCCAGGAAGGGAAAATAAGTGTAACACAAAATTATGTCGAACAACATACAGATATAATCAAAAAAAATACAGTCTTGTTAACAGATATCCAAGATCAGTTTCTTAAAAAATCAGATCTCATGGATACGAATCTTGAAGAAAACAAAACATATCTGCTTAACGAAATAGAACTAAAATTCAATGCATTGTCTGACCATATTGAACAACAACAAAAACAAATAGAACATAAATTTTATCAAGACATTAAAGAATATAAAATAAAACTTGATCAAACTGAATCAAGGCTCGAATCCGATTTCCAAAACCAGCTGGAAAAAGGAAAAACAGAACTGCTTAAATATATTCATTCAAATACAGATAACCTTCAACAAAATCTGGAATCAGCAATTGATCTACAGGAAATAAATGCAAAACTTAATACATTCAAGACATTTATTGACCAACAGCACATAAGAATTGATGAACTTCATCATACCTCAGAAAATAAAGAAACAAATGCAGATCAAGAGTTAAATGCATTTAGGCAATCTATTAATCAAATGGATCAAAAGCTGAGTTTGATTGACGTTGAGATGAAACAAAGCGACGATTTAATAGAAAAACAGATAGAAGATAAAATTAATCAGTATAAACATCATTTCCCACCTGATGGATTTGGCGAGATTTATGAGAAAATAAAAACAGGCCTCAGCCATTTTGAGCAAAAAATTCAAGACTCGGAAGAAAAACAGAACAATCTTATAAGAGAACTTGCAAAACAAGTTAAAGAAATCAGTCTAAATACATTAGATGCAGACAAGCGACTTGACCATCTTGAAAAAAACACCCAGAAAGAGAGCCTGAATTCATTTCAGCAGCAATTAGAAAAAATTGAGAATGATAACACGCAAAACCTACATTCTGTTAGTGAGAAAATAGCTGATATTGGAGAATATCTATCAAAATGTTTAACTCAATCTGAGGAAAGAACAACAGAAGCTTTGGAAGATATCCAGGCACAATTTTCGGAATATGCTGAACAAAAAACTGGAGAATCAATATCAGAAGAATCATCTGAAACTTCAATTAACCCAGAAATTGTAAACGAACTGATTTTGACAAGTCAGCAAAAACATCAAATGCAGACTCAAAAAGCATTAAACGAACTGGAACAAAAATTAGAAAAAAACCATGATTCTCAAGCCTTAAAAGCCATCCAGGCATCCTTAAAATCTTTAACTTCACGTCTGTCTTCTCTGGAAAACATCACAATACAAAATTATGAAAATCAGAATTTAGGTTCAAACCCTGTCGGGTATACAGGAGAAACAATACAACAACCGCAAAATCCAGAAACTGGAAACATAAATCAAGACGAAACTTCAAATACAGAAAAACCTCAAACAACAGGACACCAAGAGATTGACCAGATTTTACATGAAAGTGAAAATCAATTTTCGCCTCTTTCTGCTTATGCAAACCATTCAGAAAAAGAACAACAAACTCAATCTGAGCATATAACCCATTCAGAAGCAGAACAGCAAACTCAATCTGAGCATATAACCCATTCAGAAGCAGAACAGCAAACTCAATCTGAGCATATAACCCATTCAGAAACAGAACAGCAAACTCAATCTGAGCATATAACCCATTCAGAAACAGAACAACAAACTCAAACGGAATCACAGAATATTCAACCCGATAGCTTTAATATAACCGATTTTCAATCTAAGCCAGATGAGGTTCAAGATACTCTTTCTGAAACCTGGTCTTCCGAGGCTCAACCTTATACAACAGAAGAGTCAAAACTAAAAAACAAAATTGATCAGAATCAAAATCTGGAAAAACAAGACCGTTCAGATCATACACAGGAAAAAAACCCACTTAATGAAACACAAAACAATCCAGATCTTAGAAATTTCTCAAAAACAGACCTAGAAAAAAATACAGGAACTAAATTTAAACCTGTGTTTGTTATGAGTGCTTCTCTCGTAGGTCTTGTTGTTCTAGGAGCAGGGGGCTGGTATGTATACCAAAAACTGCTTCCTTCTCTATCCCATCAAACAGAAAATAAAAACCCTAAAACCATTTCTTCTTCAGAAAAAACTCAACAATTATCTGCAACAATGTCTGGAGATACAATTGGAATTGAAGAAGCTCTCTCAGATATACCCTCCTCTGATATCTCTAAAACAAAAAATAATGCAATGGAGCGAACATCTCCCGAGACAAGAAATCAGAATAATAACCTTCAAACTTCACAAGACTCCATTTCTGATTTTGATGCAACGCTTGAAAATCCAGATTCTGAACAAGCATTTTCTTTAAATTATAATCCTATTGAACCTAGCATGCAAAAGCAAGAAACACCTGAGAATTTAGAGACAAAACTGCCCTCTAACAAACAAATTCAGAATTTACCAGAACTAGAAATTGACCCTATTAGTGAAATACGTATCAAAGCACGATCTGGAGATCCTATTGCCCAATATCAACTTGCTCTACATTATAAAAATACGAACCAAGTGCAAAAAGCATTTTCCATGATGTTAAGATCCGCAGAAGCAGGAATAGTTCCTGCACAAGCAAAACTGGGAAGTTTTTACGAACATGGGACAGGAACTTCTGTTAATATAAGAAAAGCAATTGATTCTTATGGGCAAGCTGCAAAAGCAGGAAATCGTGATGCTATGAATAGCCTTGGAACAATTTATGCCAATTTAGAAGAAGCATATAGCTCAATTATAAAAACAGATTATAGCCTCGCTGCAAAATGGTTTGAAAAAGCTGCCGTATTAGGATTAGTAGAAGCTCAATATAATCTTGGAATGCTTTATGAGTATGGCTATGGCGTTCCTAAAAATGCACCAGATGCGTATGCCTGGTATTCAATTGCAGCAATTTCTGGGGATCAGGAAGCCGAAAAAGAGGCAAGCCGTATTCGTAAAGAATTACCAGAAAGTATTATTGAAAGTTTGGATAGAGTAACCATAAATTTTAAAGCAGAGCCGATGGATCATATCGCAAATGGAATTTTCAAAAAACCAATCAACCTATCCAATAAGCATAAATCATAACAAAAATTTGTGTTTTGATATATCCCTTTCTTAAATTTAGATCAAAATGATTTAAAACAAATGCAACACGTTTGAATAAATTTCTTATTTTCAATAAAGTCTAGAAAACTCTATTGATTATTTAATTAAACGAATATATGAGTAATGCTAATTAAGCTATAAATAATGCATGGATGCTTTTTCAGGAATACCCCGTTGAAACATCTTAAATATAAAACTTATAAGGCAAATTTTATCAAACAATTGTTAATATTTGCTCATTTATTATAGGAACAGAAATAACAGATTCTAAGATTAATCTGATATAACATCCTATTTTTAATAAGGAATAATGACCATGGCAGATCAACAGCCTCAGCTTAGCGGAAAAGTACTTCTTTATCAAAATCCAGAACCTTTATCATATGAACAACACAGCAGCCTTGGATTAAAAACACCAAAACGTCCTTTTGATTTCCTTTCCGGCTCGCATATTGTTCCATTAACAATTAATGAATTTGCAATGGCAGCTAGCAATTTCCCGATTATCTTTGCAGGAGAAGAAAAAGTTGCTCTTGCTGTCATGGGAATCAAACCAGGTGAAAATCTCTTTGTACAAGAAGACGGAAGCTATCAATTGGATGCTTATGTGCCAGCTTATGTAAGACGTTATCCCTTTGTGCTGGCAAATGCAGAAGATGATGATAGAATGATCGTATGTATTGATCGTGCCGCTTCAAGTATTTCAGAAAAAGCAGATAGACCTTTCTTTAATGGAGAAACACCTTCTGAATATACAAAAGAAGCCTTTGAATTTCTAAAAACCTTCGAACAAAATCGTAAAATGACTGAAGAAGTGATTAATGTGATAAAAGAGTATGATTTATTTGAAAAAAAAGAAGTCAATTATCAACCTCAAAATGTTGAAGGAAAAGGACAGACAGCTCAAAAACTTGCGGACTATTTTTCTGTTTCAGAAGAAAAGCTAAAAAAATTGCCAAAAGAAAAACAATCCGAATTGATGGAAAAAGGCTATATGGGAGTTATTTACGCACATCTGGTTTCTCTAACAAACTGGCAACCCATTATTAATAAGGCTATAAGAAGAGCAAGCCAAAAGGAAAATAATAAAACAGTCAATTAGATAAAAATCAAGAAAAATCCATATAATTGATACTGTATTCTGGAAAAATTGTATATTTGAAATCTCTTATTGCGATTTTGCATTTTAGCAATGATATTAAAAATCAGGTGCGGTTTCAAATAACTAAGATTTGTGATCTGAAATGGTATGAAAAAGAATGGATTGTAAGCAAAGAGAAACAAGATAGTCTAATAGAATAATCTATTGCAAGTATGACAGCCATGTTATGCGGTCGAACGGGTTGGTGTAGATTGCAAGACATCTCTTTATCCTTTTCAACCGTTTTGTGAAAGAATTACCTTTCAAATAAAGTGGTAATCTCATACAGATTTCGGAGGTAAGATTGAAGTTGATGAGAGGGGTATTTAGCAGTGTTCGCAAAGCTCGGTCTGAAAGAAGTCTAGCACAGAAAAAGAGCGTTTTTGGTTTGTAAAACGCAGATACAGAGTGTATACGAAAGGGATCCATGATGATATGTGTTCCACCAGTCAGACATACATGCCTATTATTGAACACAAAGAGATCTTGAACCGTTTGGTAAGATATATCATGCATTGGGTGTAAGCGGTTTTAAGCACTGTCTGTGTATCCATCAGTCAAAGCTATTTGCAGAAAGCATAAATTAACTTTTTGAACCAGAGCAAACGCCACAAGCGCGAAATTTAAGGGTATCACCTAAAGCGCATTTTGGGGATGTGTCTTGAAAGAAGGTGAACTGCAGTTTAACTCCCTAAAACCAAAAACGCAATTGAAACGAATAAAATAATGGGGGAAACAAGATATCAATTAATTAAATGGGATAACCCCAAAATCATTATTTCAATAAATGAGTTATGATATACTCAAAAAGTGTGTATATATCATTGTGTAAAAAAATAGATAGATATTAAAAGAATTATGAAACAAGATCAACGTGTTGTCATTATCACTGGAGGAGCAAAAGGTATTGGTAGAGCCTGTACCAGGCGTTTTGTTGAGAGTGGACTAAAAGTTATTATCGCAGATATTGACGAAAAAAGTGGAACAGACCTGGTTGAAGAATTAGGCGAAGAAAATGCGCGTTTTATCTGTTGTGACATTTGTGATAAATTAGCCATCCATAATCTGGTTGCAGAAGCAATTGTCTCTTATGGACAATTAGATGTTTTGGTAAATAATGCTGGAATTCTTATTAAAGGAAACCTTATTGACCTTGATGTTAATGATTTTGATCGGGTGATGAATGTTAACCTTAGAGGGGCATTTTTAATGACACAAGCCGTTTCAAGGGTCATGCTAGAACAAATTAAAAAGTCAGATATTCGACCAAAAACTGCGTCACATCGTTACGCAATAATAAATATTTCTTCTGTAAATTCTGTTACTGCAATTTTTGATCAGCTGGCTTATGTCGTTTCAAAAGGTGGACTTAACCAACTTACGAGATCAAGCGCATTGGAGCTTGCGCCTTATGGTATTCGAGTTAACGCCGTTGCTCCTGCCAATGTTAATACAGACTCGCTTAATAATATGTTTGATACAGAAGAGGATCGGAAAAATATTCTAACCAGAACGCCATTAGGAAGAGTAGCAGATCCAGATGAAATTGCCTCAATTGTTGCCTTTTTGGCTTCCAAAGAGGCAAGCTATATTACAGGACAATGTATTTATGCAGATGGCGGTCGCCTAGCGCTCGGACATATCATGAATGGCAAAAAAATTAGTGGTTAATCAAGATTCTCATCAAATATTGCACACTAGAAATAAAAAATATAGCATTATAAACAGGCTATTCCTTAGCATATATAAACACGATAAAGAATACGATTATTCACATATTATTTTAGTCAAATGAACGAATTTAATCTATTGATTTTCTGTCTGAAATTCTTGCTTTGAACCCAAATCAGAATTTGTTTGTTTTTGATCCCTAGATTCCGTTTCCCTAGTTAACAAAGTATTCCTCTTCTTTTTATCTATTTCTTCTTGATCATTCAAACCTGTTCCCATGTCTTTTTTTAGGTTATTATTCTCTTCTTTTAAATTCTTATTTTGCTCAACCTCTTTAACCTCTAACGCTTCATCTGTTTCTTTTTTAGGAGGAGGGGGTGGAATAAAAGGCAATCGTTCGACAGGACGTCCCTTTAAAACCTTTTGAGCAAATAATTTCCAGGTTATTGCTGGGTATAACCCTCCATATACTTTATCCATTTTCTTATAATAATCATTCCCATACCAAACCCCTGCTATAAAACCTGGTACATATCCTATAAACCATGCATCCCGATAATGATTGGTTGTTCCTGTTTTTCCTGCAATATAGCGTCCTGTTATATTTGCTCTATATCCTGTTCCATATTTCACCACACGCTCAAGCATCATATTAATGCGTTTTAAATTATTTTCATCAATTGCTTTTTCCTTATTTGGTTTTGTCTGATAAATTAATTCTCCATCTTTTGTATAAATACGTCTAACACCATAAGGAATAACTCTATAGCCATGATTGGCAAATGGAATATAAGATGATGTCAATGTCATTAAATTGGTTTCCTGAGCTCCCAATGCCAATGAACGATTGGGTTCTAAACGTGTGGAATAGCCCAAATTTTTTGCTGTTTGAATTACTTTTTCTCGACCAATTTCTTCTGTAAGACGTACTGCGATTGTATTCACAGAAAAGGCTAATGCATTAACCAGGCTGGATTCTCCTTCATAATTATTGGAGGCATTTCTTGGTGACCACCCATCCAGTTCAGGGCTTGCTTTAATACGTTTTTCCCATGGACTGATTCCTGATTCAAGCGCAGAAAGATAGACAAAAGGTTTAAAAGCAGATCCTGGCTGTCGCATTGCCTGATAAGTTCGATTAAACCCTCCTTTGGTATAGGACCTGCCTCCTACCATTACCAAAACCGCTCCTGTTCCATCAAATGCAATTAACGCTCCTTGGTCAATCCTCCTTTGCACCCCAACCTCATTAAGCATGTGTTGAATAGCCATCTCTGCATGATTTTGCATATCAAGATCAAGTGTTGTTTCTATAATGAGATGCGCAGTTGTACTTTCTTCTACAATCGGTTTTACAATTTCTGATATCCAATCTAAAAAATAACCTGCACCAGGATATTGTAAGTCTTCATTAACTTCTATTGGATGAGCATATACCTCATTTAATTCCGACTGTGTGATCTTTCCTGATCGCAACATTTCCTTAAGGACAATATTTGTTCTTATTTCAGCCCTCTCAGGTGTTGATGTTGGATTATAATGACTGGGAGCTCTTAATAATCCAACTAAAAGCGCACTTTCTCCCAAGGTCAGATCTGAAACAGTTTTTTTAAAATAGCGCTCTGATGCAGATTCTATTCCCCATGCACCTGCGCCAAAATAAACATGATTTAAATAAAGCTCCAAAATTTCAGCTTTTGACAGATTTCTCTCTAACCAAAATGCCAACAAACTTTCCTGGAGTTTTCTCTTAAATGTCTTTTGATTGTTTAAATAAAGATTTCGAGCTAATTGCTGTGTCAAGGTAGAACCGCCTTGTACTATTCTGCCTGATTTTAAATTATAATATCCCGCTCTTAATATTCCTATAAAATCAACACCAAAATGAGAGAAAAAGCGTCGATCCTCTATTGAAGTCAAGGCTTTAATCGTGGATTGAGGAACCATTTCTATAGATACAAAAGAACCTGAAGGTGCAATCTGTATTCCATTTCTGTCTAGAAAAGTCATGCTCCGATATGGAATAAGCTTTTTCCTTAATACAGTTTCATCAGGCAAATCTTTGATAAGATAGATCACATAAGCTGTTATTAATAAAAAACAGACGAAAATAAAGAAAATAAATAGATAAAAACAGGGTTTCCAAAATTTCAAGGAAAATCTATGCTTATCATTTTTATCTCCTAAAATAGGCTTTAATATAAAGGAATATTCTGAGCTTTTTTT
Organism: Maricaulaceae bacterium; assembly: GCA_965183855.1. Classification (GTDB taxonomy): domain Bacteria; phylum Pseudomonadota; class Alphaproteobacteria; order Caulobacterales; family Maricaulaceae; genus CBCYMI01. Next base: position 45,247 of record CBCYMI010000008.1, read on the forward strand.
AGAGACTTCTTCATGATGATTTGAATCAGAAGACAATTCTTATATCTCCACTATCTAACTGTTTAAAACTAAATTCTATAACGTATCATACTTATGATAGATTATTAGTTTAAAACACATTGAATCGGAAATACAATCTCTTAAAACAATGATAATCCTTAATTTCAGGCTAATTTTTAGAATATCATCAATAATAATCTAGTGTTTTTCAAAACAAAGCATTTGAAACCTCTGTTTTATATATAACCTAATCAAGCTATAATATATCCTAGGTTTGATCCTTTGCTTTATGTCTAACTGGCATAAAAGCTAAAATCTGGCTTCCTGGTTCACCCTTTAATTTCGAATTCTGTTGAAGCAAATTTAATGTACCATTCGCTAGTTTTTCTGCAAAAAAATCAATAGGTTCATTTTCTCTTTCTTTTAGGTAATCTTCCAATGTATACGTCTCACTTAACAGGGTTATTGTAAATTTCCATCCATTCCACCAATCTCGCATTAATGAATCATAAGAACGCCCACGCGTTCCAAAAACACGCCCTCTTGCAGTATATGCAATTTCATATGAATTTTCTTTACTGTGATCTTTCTTTCTGAAAAAAAGAGATTTCCAAAATGAAGCCTTCTGGGTTTCCTGGTCTAATTTGGAATCAGATTTTTCCTTTTTTGACTCTAGAATGGATCTTGTATAACTGGAAAATTGAAAGACTCTGTGTCGACCTAATTCAGGTCCAAATTCCATACATACCAATGCATTATATGCATCATTAGAAGTCAGTGCTATCAATGAACTGAAATGATTATGATCAAGTCGATAATCCGCTGCTTCAGAAAGAACTTCCCCGTAAAAAACGTCATGATCTTGTAATCGTATTGCCTTTAATCTTCTCCAGTTTGAATCTGCGATTAAAACTGGAATGTCCATTTTCTTCAATGCTGTTGCAAGACCCAAACTCCATGCATTTGCACCAACAATTAAAACACCTTGCGAATCTTTAATCGCAAGTCCTAATATCCTAGAAAGAGGGCGAATGGAAAATCCGTGTAAAACAACCGTAGAAAAAACAATTGCAAAGGTTAGAGGTAATAAAGCTTCACCTTCTGGATAGCCTAATAAGACAAGCTTTCCTGCAAAATATCCTGAAACGGCAACCGCAACAACACCTCTAGGTGCAATCCAGCCAATTAAAAGTTTCTCACGAAAGGATAAGCCAGAACCCAGCATGGAAATCCAAATTGTCAAAGGACGAACACAAAACAGCATGACCAACACAAAAGCAATACTTCTTATATTAAAAGAAACAAATACATCAGGATTAATATTTGCTGTTAAAGCTACAAAAATTCCCGATACAAGCAAAACGGCAATACTTTCCTTAAAGCGTCGCATTTCTACAATCGAAGCGATTCGTGAATTTGCCAATGACATTCCCATAGCTGTTGCAGCAATCAGCCCAGTTTCATGGGCAATGAATTCAGAAATAACATATACAGCCAAAACCGTTGCAAGAACAATTGGCGCTTTTAAATATTCAGGAATAATTCCAGCACGAAAGAATCTCGCAAGCCCAAACCCTGCACCCCAGCCTAAAACTCCCCCTATACATGCAGCAATGAGTATTCCTGTGATCAATTGAAAATATCCCCCTCCACTTTGCGTAATTCTAATTAATTCAAATACAATCACAGCAAATAAAGCACCTAATGGGTCATTAACAATGGCTTCCCATTTTAAAATAGAAGCAGGTCTTGCTTTTAATCTAGCCTGTCTCAATAATGGCAAAATAACCGTTGGACCTGTAACAACTAAAATACCTCCTAAAAGAGCCGACACCCCCCAATCAAGACCTGCAACATAATGCGCTGCAATTGTTTTCCCAATATCCATCCCAAAGGCGCCCCAATCAAAATAATAGATCTAACAGGAACACTCGAATCCCGTAAGTCAGAAAATGTCAGATTTAAACCGCCTTCAAATAAAATAACGGCAACCGCAAGAGCAATCGCTGGTCTTAATAAAGGACCAAAATCTCGCTCCGGATCAAGATGGAAAATATAAACAAACTGTTCCAAATATTGGGGTAGATCAAGGGTTAAAATCAAATCCAACATAGGTCCAAAAATTAACCCAACAAGACTCATTAATACAATTGCAGGCCATTGCAGTCTCCAAGCTAGCCATTGAGCTCCTATTCCCATAATCACAATCAAGGAAAGCTTCAAAGGTAAAACTTCTGTTACACTATAAAGAGTAATTGTATTATCCATAGATTGTTTCACCCGTTTTGAATATACTCATTAATGCTTCTTTAAACGCGCTATCTAAACCGAAATTCCAAATCAGAATGATTAAAATATCTCATTTAAAAAAGAAGAGTATTCTGTGATCAAAATTAATTCTTTACAAAAAAGATATGCATGGATATTCTATGATAAATCTCAGAATATTAATTATCCTCTTCCGTTATTCTTGAAATATCAAACCCTATTTCACTTAATCCATATTCTCCATCATTAAATTGTTCAATCTGATCTTCAAATATTGATTTTAGATGGTTAAATAAATGAAAGAAAAAATTCTGTAGTTCTTCTTGGTTAATCTGTATTTTTTTATCGTCTGAATCTTCTATATTAAGATCAAAGTTTTTTGCTCCCTTAATTTTTAGATCAACGCTTGGACCAGATTTTATAACCGTAATAACTAATCTGATAATATCTTTCATATTCTGTAATTGAACCGCTAGCCCAAAACTAATTGGATCCATTGTTAAATACTCTTTTCCAAAATTTGAAAAAGCAGCAGAACGAGCATTTACAGCATAAAAAGAACCTTGAGGAGGAACAAGGAATACAACGGGTTTTTCATCACTACAACCTAGATACAGATTAAATCCATCTCTGATTTGTTCCGCAATATATCTAACAAATGCATAATTTCTAAAAGATAAATCGCCATATTGATCATTCAATTCTGAAATAATTTCAAGTCTTGTTTTTTCTTTAATCATAATATTATTCTATCTATACCTTAAAAATTAAATACATGTATTTTCTATTAAACAAAAGCGCATAAGATCGAGTTCAGAATTATAAAAAATATGAGCCTTTATGATTCTGATAAAAATACGGTTTCGTGCTTCCTTATAGAATAAGAATTCTCTTTAGTAAATCAATAGATTAATTTAGCTGAAAGCTATTTTTAATGCTTCGAAATACAGAACACTTATTTCTTTATTTGAAAAATACAAATTTTTGATTCTTAGATGGTGCCTCACCTATAAAAAGTTAAATATCTACAGCAGCTTCCAAAGCATGTGAGATAATAAATTCTCTTCTGGGCTCGACTTCATCTCCCATTAATTTTGTAAAAAGTGAATCAGCGGTGTCAGCCTCTTTGATTTTTACCTGTAGCAACGTACGCACATTATCATCTAAAGTTGTTTCCCATAATTGTTCTGGATTCATTTCACCTAGTCCCTTATATCTTTGGATATTCATACCATAACTCCCCGCTGCAATGATTTTTTCAATCAAATCCAAAGGACCATATACGTTTGATTCTATTGATTTTCGTTTAAAAACTGCCTTTTGCCCATAGGTTTCCTTAAGGGAATCTGTCAATGAAGCAAGTTTGTTTGCTTCGGGTGTCTCTCTTAATGCAGTATCAAGGATACGTCTCTCTTCAACGCCTCTGACCTGGCGCGTTAAAATAATTCTTTGATGCTCATCCTGGCTTGCTTTCCATCCAGCTTCCTCTTCATCTGAAAAATAATCCATTCTTTTGGAAAATAGGTTTAGATGGTCAGAAGTAATATTATCAAGGCTTAATGCTCCTGAAAGCATTGCCTGTTCAATTATACGAGGTGCTGCACGGTTTTTTAGACGATCAACCAATGCCCCTATCGTTCGTGCCTGCCTTGAAAGTCGGCTTAAATCTTCGCCAATAATCGTCTCACCTGATTCCAAAATCAGACTCGATTCCAAAACACCTTCTTCTATTAAATAATCATTGAGTTCTGCTTCATCTTTAACATAACGTGTGCTCCGTCCTTTTGAAACTTTAAACAATGGAGGTTGTGCAATATAAAGATAACCTCTTTCAACCAATTCTGGCATTTGACGGTAGAAAAATGTTAGCAATAATGTTCGAATATGTGCTCCATCAACATCCGCATCTGTCATAATAATTACTTTATGATAGCGTAATTTTTCTATATTAAAATCATCACGACCAATGCTTGTTCCCAAAGCCGTAATTAAAGTTCCAATTTCCTGACTGGATAGCATTTTATCAAATCGAGCACGTTCAACATTCAAAATCTTGCCTCTTAAAGGCAAGATTGCCTGATTGGCACGGTTACGAGCCTGTTTTGCAGATCCTCCAGCAGAATCACCTTCAACTAAAAACAGCTCTGATTGGGCAGGATCTTTATTTTGACAATCTGCCAGTTTCCCTGGTAATGAAATAATATCAAGCGCTGATTTTCTTCGTGTAAGCTCTCTGGCTTTCCTTGCTGCTTCTCTTGCTTGAGCTGCTTCAATAATTTTCTTCATAATCTGGCGTGCCTCGCCTGGGTTTTCTTCAAACCATTCAGACAAACCTTGATTAATTCCACCTTCCACAACAGGACGAACCTCTGATGAAACGAGCTTATCCTTTGTTTGAGAAGAAAATTTTGGATCTTCTATCTTAACAGAAATAACAGCTGTTAACCCTTCTCGTGCATCATCTCCTGATAGACTAATCTTTTCTTTTTTTGATAACCCTGATTGTTGAGCATAATTATTAATCACACGTGTCAAAGCCGCTCTAAATCCAGCAAGGTGAGCACCTCCATCTCGCTGAGGAATATTATTCGTAAAACACAACACATTTTCATGATAGCTATTATTCCACCAAAGCGATGCTTCAATACCAACACCATCTCGTATAGTGTTAATGGTAATTGGTTCTTCAATAAGTGCCGTTTTTGCTGAATCCAAATGCTTTACAAATGCTCTCACTCCTCCTTCATAATGCATTTCTACAGGTTGATAATTATCCTGACGTTGATCTTCCAGTATGATTCTAACCCCTGAGTTTAAAAAAGCCAGCTCTCGGAAGCGGTGTTCTAAAGTATGAATATTAAAACTGATTTCTTTAAACACGGTTTCAGAGGGTAAAAAACGAACACACGTACCTCTGACATATTCTCCTGTTTCAGTTCTGGGAGCTTCTCTTCTGACAGTAAGTTCCGCTTCTGGCTCGCCATGGCTAAACCGCATATTATGTTCTTTTCCATCCCGCCAAATCGTTAAATCAAGCCAATCTGAAAGCGCGTTTACAACAGAAACACCAACGCCATGAAGACCTCCAGAAACCTTATAGGAATTTGAATCAAATTTCCCTCCTGCATGCAATTGTGTCATGATTAATTGTGCTGCAGAAATTCCTTCTTCCTCATGAATCTCAGTTGGAATACCTCTTCCATTATCGTCAATAGAAACAGAACCATCTATATGAAGAATAACCTTAATACGATCACAATATCCAGCTAGTGTTTCATCTATCGCATTATCCATCACTTCATAAACCATATGATGCAAACCAGAACCATCTTCTGTATCTCCTATATACATTCCAGGTCGTTTGCGAACAGCATCCAAGCCTTTTAAAACCTTAATGGAATCAGCGCCATAACTTTCCGATTGCGTTTGCGTGTTTTGTTCTGAGCTCACCACTTGACTTCCTGTTTTAAGTGAATCTTGGTTTTTCATTGTTGAAGAATTTGAATCTTGATTTTTTATATCCAAATGTTTTTCTGATTCTGGATGATCTGACATTTTGTTTCTTTCTCCAGTATGTTTTATTGTTTCTCTCTCTTTGTAATGCTAATCTATTTAATCATAAAGCTTTTTTACATAAATTCATTTAACCTCAGGATTTTATAGGCAAATCTTATGCCTTGGTCTGTCTTCAATAAAAAGGACGTTTAATCTATAAGGCTAGGTTAAAGTATCGAATAAACAAGAAATATTTTTCATAATCAGTTTATATTTAAAATCGTATTTTATGTTTCAAAAGGATTATAAACTCCATCATTAAGTTATAATATAAATGAATATAAAAACAAGCAAACAATATATAATATCCAGAACATAGATATTATATGTTCTGGTCTGGATGTTACTCTATTAAAAAAAAATTTAATGTTCCCTAAAGATAAATGTCTTTATTTCAAAATCAATTGATGGTTCTTTACTTCATATAAGCTTGCTGTTTTTAAAAAGGCTTCAAATAAATATTGATCCGTTCCCGTTAACCAAACCTGTCCCTTGATTTCCTCTAATTCTAATACCAAAGCCTTTCTTCTTTCAGGGTCAAGATGAGCAACCGCTTCATCTAATAATAAAATTGGTGCTAAATCCCACTGAGAAGCAAGCGCTTTTGCTTGTGCTATAAAAATGCCCGTCAATAGAGCTTTTTGTTCCCCAGTTGAACAATATTTTGCCAATATTTTCTTTTTCCGATGTGTAACAATAAAATCTGTTTTATGGGAACCAATTAATGTTCTCTTGGCACTTAAATCTTTCCTTCTTTGTTGCATTAAACACATAAGATAAAATTCTGATAGAATCGTTAAATAATCATGCTCTAATTTGTTTTCTTGTTTTGTTTTTAACGATGAAGCATTAAAATTATTGGAAGAATCTGAATTATAATTAGAACTTCCTCTATCGCCTTTATGTCTTCCTATCGCGTTTAAATCTGTTTTTAACTTAAATAGATTTTTATCCTGTTTAACGATTTGAGTTAATAGATAGGATTCCAAATCTCCTTTGAGTGTTAACTCTGATTCTGGAAATATAGACTCTGCTTTTTTAAGCATTTGGATTTGAAGCTTTGACAAAACATGCAACCGATTCATTACAATTTTTGCTGAAAACTCTGCCATTTGCTGCTCAATACCTGTAATCCAGCTTGAATCAGAATGATTTTCTAAAGCTGCCAACCTCTGTCTCATTGCCTTTTCATAAGAAGAAACATAAAAAGCATGGTCTGGAAACCATGCCAAAACCATTCGATCAAAAAAACGACGCCGATCAGAAGCTCCTCCAACAAACAATCGATCATGTTCTGGAGTTAACCATAAAATAGGGGCAAAATGCTTCAAAGCAAAATTGGACTCCGTTTTTCCATCAATTCTAATCATACGCTTGTTTATAGCTTGCTTTGAATATCCAATGCCTATCTTTCTAAGTTTTGAACCTAACTTTTCAACAGAGGCTTCTGTCTGTTGAGCATTCAAACTTTGAAAATCCAAATCTGGCGTTAAAGAATGATCTGAATATATTAGATCTTGATTCTGATGCTCACAAAGTTCAATATAAACACTCCATTGAGGAGAAGGCTCCATTGTTTCTTCTGAGATATGTGTTGAAAGCATATCTTCAAATTTTGCTCGCCTTAGCCCCCTACCAGGAGATAAAAGTGAAATGGCTTCCAAAAGATTCGTTTTCCCAGAACCATTTTCTCCAATTAGAATAATGGTCTTTGGTTCAAAGACAGCCTCAAAAGATTTATAATTCCGAAAATTATTAAGGATGATTCGTTTTATATAACGCTGTTTCATTAAACTATCTGCTCTTTTGAAATCGATCAAAGCAATTACTTTCAAACGGGTATAAACCATTTAAAATCATGAGCGATTAAACAGAATAAAGCATTTTAATCTCTTAAAACCAAAAATGCTCAGACGCCCTTGCCAGATAAGGTTAAACTCATCTCAGAAAATATATACAATTAGAAATCTAATTGAAAAACAGAATTATTTTAGCTAAAAGGCACGTATAAAAACCAACAAATAATTATACCTGATTTACCTCTCGCTCTCATCACCAGAAAATCAAAAATATCCCTAGCCTCTTAAAGGCATTAAAACATATAACACATCTTCATCTCCTGTATCCTTTATTAATCCTGGAGATGTCTCATCTGAAAATAAAACCCTGATTTTTTCGCCATTAATCTTATCTGCAACATCTAATAAATAACGAGAGTTAAATCCCAATTTCATAGAATCCGAATCATATTCTACATTTATCTCTTCTGTCGCCTGTCCACTTTCTGGGTGTCTTACCGCAAGTTCCAGTTTCCCTTTTTCCAAACTGAGTTTAATCGAACGTGTTTTTTCTATGGAAACCGTAGAAACGCGTTCAACTGCCTGGGAAAACAACGTTTTCTCAACCTGCATTTCCTTATTATTATTTGTTGGAATAACTCTGTTATATTCGGGAAAATTTCCCTCTATGAGTTTTGACGTCAGTATGATATGGTCAATCTGAAACCGAATCTTGGAATCGCTAACCGCTATTTTTACCTCTGCTTCTGGAAAATCACTTAAAAGGCGAACAAGCTCAGAAACCGTCTTGCGAGAAATAATCACACCAGGCATTTTATCCGCACCAGCAGGACAGTTCATCTCTGCAAGTGCTAATCTGTGCCCATCTGTTGCAACACTCCTTAATTTCCCTTGATAAATATGAAAATAAATCCCGTTTAAATAATATCTGGTCTCCTCTTGAGAAATAGCAAACTTCGTCTTATCAATTAAACGTTGCAGATCAATAGTTGAAATTTTAAACTGACAATCCAAACTTTCATCTGAAAGAATTGGAAACTCGTCTGCTGGCAAAATTGGTAAGACAAAATTAGATTTGCCAGATTCAATAATTAATCTTAATTGATCTTCTGAAAGACCAATCATGATTTCTGCGCCTTCTGGTATTTTCCGAACAATTTCATAAAATGTCTGAGCAATCGTTGTTACACTTCCTTCTCGATCAATATCTGCAGAAACCTTCTCAACCATCTCAACATCCATATCTGTTGCCCATAAAGATAAATGCTGATGGTTAGCTTCAATTAAAATATTAGATAAGATAGGTATTGTATTACGACGCTCAACAACACTTTGTACATGGCTTAAAGCACGTAATAATGCATTGCGTTCAATCACAAATTTCATTTGACGTTTCCATTTCCTATGGTTAGACCTTGTTTGCCTCTTATGATTAAGCCAGATTACAGAGATTTATAGCGATATTCAATATTAAAAAATAATTGTTCTGGTTTTTGTTCAATCCATTTTTGTTCAATCCATATTTCTATAAACTGACAAGCTGAAAATCCAGCTTAGAATCAATTATGTGAAATATTTTAAACTTCCCTGGCTAAAATTTATCCTGATTCTTGTCAAATTGTAAATCAAGGCTTCATTAAACGAGCTTTAAGCTGATCAATGTCTGCAAGAATGGCTTCATCACTCTCCATTAAGGATTCGATCTTGCGAATTGCATGGATTACGGTCGTATGATCTCTACCACCAAACCTGCGACCTAAATCTGGCAAAGATCTCGTCGTTAATATTTTTGCAAGATACATCGCAATTTGTCTTGGACGAGCAACAGAACGAACGCGTCTTGAAGATAAAAGATCCGTCATACAAAGGGTGTAATATTCAGCAACTGTCTTTTGAATTTCATCTACAGTAATTCTTTTATGCTCAGTTCTTATATAATCACTTAAAGATTCCTTTGTCGCTTGTAAAGTTACTTCTCTGCCAAGCATGGCTGTTTTAGCAATGATCCGGTTTAAGACACCAAATAACTCTCTTGGGCTTCCAACAATTCTAGATGCAAGGAAATCTCTTACACTTTCTGGGATGTTTAATCCAGGATAAGCCCCTACTGACAGCATTTCAATGCGAGAATTCAGCATTTTACGCCTTAAATCCAGGTCTGGCTTGTTAACATCACAACTAAGACCACCCGATAAATAAGATTTTAGCCTATTATCAACACTCTCCAATGCTGCCGCAGACCGATCTGCGGTTAACACAACCTGATGCCCTCTATCTAACAACGCAACCAGTGTGTGCATAAATTCCTCTTGTGTAGAGGTCTTTCCTGAAAGCATATGAATATCATCCAAAAGAAAAAGGTCTACATTTCTTAATTGATCCTTAAATAAGGAAATATTACCAAAGCGAATCGCTTTAATAAATGAATTTAAAAAGCGTTCTGCCGTCATATAAAGACAGCGACGTTCCAGATTTAATCGATTTGCTTCATGTGCTATTGCATTTAATAAATGCGTCTTGCCACATCCATAAACCCCATAAATATAAACAGGATTAAATCCATTATCTCCTCCTCTTGCGACACGCCTTGCAACTGCACAGGCAACCTCATTTGCCTCCCCAACAATAAAGGTATCGAATGTCATTGCTTTTTGTAAGGAAGAACCCAAAGCTGAACTGGATCCTATAATAGAAGATTCTTCTTTCTGTCTATTATAGCCAGAACTAGAAACAGGCTGTTTTATATCATCTTGGTGTGCTTTTTTCTGAGATGATTTCAATGGATCTGGTTTATCCTGACTATTCCTAACTGAAAAAGCAATATTCATATTTTGCTCTAACATCTCTGATTTCGTAACCTTATACGATTTGTAATATTCTTTTGTAAATTGTTTCCAGTATTTCCGTATCTGTTCTCCATAATGTGTTCTTACCCAATTTCTAATAAATACATTAGGAGCACAGACAGAAACTTCTTGATTCTTTTGAAGACATATATCCAAACGGATAATCCAAGCTTTAAACTCTTGCTCCCCAATATTCTTTCTCAGAGCTTCTTTTGTTTTGTCCCAGATCTGTTTAGTTCCAGTTAAAAGGGTATGATGATTATTTATATCATGAGTTTCAGAAGTATTCTGGAACACGGAATACACCTCCGTTTATATTATTAATAAAATGAACATTTACCTGACCAAAGTCAGACGGCTATATTTTTACGAATGCAGATTCTGTATCTTACCTACTCCCCAAGAGTTAAACAGGAGCAAAAATAGCACCAATATGGCTCTGACATTCTTCTACATCTTACTCATTCTTCTACACCTTACCCATCTCGGTTAGATGCATTCATATTTTTGTTAGTATAATTATGGCTATGTGCCAATTATTATATGGCTTAGTATATTATTTTGAAAACAGACTTAAAATTTATTTATTTTTACACAGAGCAAAATTCTTAACTATTTGCTAAACAATTTGCCTTTTTTAAAGATATAAAAAAGATCATAACGAAAAAATCTAATTCAAGCTTAAAAATGCCAGATTCCAATCTTCTAAAAAGACAATTTTTTCTAAATGCCAGTCCAGAACCATATTTGCTACTCAAATTTTGTTTTATAACAAATCTGTGTTTCTCTATGGTGCCCTTTATTTAAAAAAATTCAATCCCCTAAAATAAATTTTTATCTGTTGACAAACCAGATTTTTGCTCAAACAAAAAAAAAGTATCGAGACTATAAGGACTTGCAGAAGGGCTCTCTTGAAAAAAAAAAAATAAAAAAAATATTTTTTTTGAAAAGATCTTTTTACAGACTATTTTTTCTATGTTTTCACTTTGTATGCTAATAATTTTCTTCAATATGCATTTTTTAGCCTTGGTTATAATATAATATATATATAATAATCAAAAATTTATAGTATAACCTCTATTATTCTTACTTATATAGAAAATAGTCTAAAAAATGCAATATCTATATTTAATCAGATTATGATTGATAAACAAATTACATGTTAAAATACTATGTGCTTATTTCTCGAATATCTAAAAAAAATTCAAACATTCTGGTCAATCAACCAAAACAATAAACACTCGGTAGAAACTTTAAAAAAATAACCCATATTAAGTTTATATTCTAATCACCCAATTATGATTTTATCTATAAAATACAGATTATATTAAAACCATTCATTTAGAAAATAAAAGCTGCTTTTATAGCAAGTCTAAATCCCATCTTAAATATCCAAAATTTACTTAAAATCATATAATATGCTTCTATTTTTTAAACCCGAATTATAGGCTGGAAACATAATTACCAAACTCATGAAAAAATATATGGCTTGTTAACTCGACCTGTTTTATTTCTTTACAGCTCTTTTTATTCTAGAGACCATCTGCTCTATCGTTGAGTTAGGAGAAAGCACAAGCGCAAGCTTACCTTGCCGATTCATTAAAAAAAATAAGCTTGTATGGTCAACAAGATATTCACTTAAAGACTCATCATCCCGTTTACTATAATGCACTTTATATGCGTTTGTCATCGCCCTTACTTGCTCAACACTACCTGTATATCCAATTAAATGTTCTGGGAATCCATTCGATTGAATATAATCAGATAATAATTCTGGTCTATCTCTTTGTGGATCAACACTTACAAAAATAGGTTGTATTTTATTTTTTAGAGAGCTAAGTTCATCTAAAACAAGTTTCATGATCTGCAAACTCATCGGACAGACATCAGGGCAATATGTATAGCCAAAATAGATTAGGGAATAATGCCCCAAAAGATCTTTTTCTGTTACTCTTTCTCCTAAATGATTAATCATATTAAAAGCCCCCCCAACCGTGACAACTTCCAGCTTTGATTGCTCTTTTTGTTCTGTTCTCTCTGAATCTTCAGAATTAATTTTACAAGATAGCAGAATTAAACTCAAAGCAAGATATAAAATTGTTCCAAAATATTGTTTATATTTTCTCATAACTATATTTCCTTTTGCACGATCTTAACCTGGATATTCCATGAGATTTTATTAAGTTAAATAACTCTCAAATCCCGAATATCAATGCCATCTTACATATCCTCGTTCAATCTGTAAACTCTCTTTGAGCTTTCTAGCATTGCATAGTCTTTTTATAACAAAAATAGAACTTGTTATAATCAAAAAGCCATTCAGAAAACAAAAACAATCATATTTTTATCGATCAATCATATAATATCTCTAAACTATATGCTTTGTTTATCTGCTTGGAATTTAAGAATTAAATATATTTATAATTCCGTGTTTTTGAATGACGATAACCAGAAAACACCGTCTCACTTTATGGATATATTAATGTTTATTCATCAAAAAACAAGCGTTCTTAGCCTGTTTACACATCAATTACCTGACAGGTTCGAACAATTAAGACGCAGAACATTGGTTCAATTAAGATGGCTTGCCATTAGTGGACAGACCATCACCGTTTTTTTTGTTTATTTTGGATTAAAGTTTTCATTGCCTTTACTTACATGCTCATTTATAATTGGATGTTCCATCCTACTTAATCTTTTTCTGACAAACATGACAAAACTTCAAAAACCTGTCAGAGAAAAAGAGCTAATTACACAATTAATCTTTGATATTATCCAACTTACATCTCTACTTTTTCTAACAGGAGAGCTATCAAATCCATTCATTATGTTACTCTCTGTCCCAGTGATTATAGGAATTGCAGGACTTAGACCATATTATGGTATTTTTCTGGCAATTATTATGGTAATTTCCACGGTCATTTTAGCATTTTTTAGTCTGCCACTTCCATGGGAAATCCCATCTGGATTACAATTTCCTGTTCTGTATAAAATTGGATTTTGGCTATCATTGATAATTACAACAGCCTTCACCGCAGCCTATACATAGCGTATGCCCCTTGAAACACGTCAAATGGCAAACGCACTTTCTATAACAGAACATAGATTAGCAAAAAAATAAAAACTGTTTGCATTAGATGGTCTTGCTGCTGCACATGAATTAGAAACACCTCTGGCAAGTATTTTGTTAACCGCACGTGAAATGCACCAATCTATTGAAAAAAATCACCCATTATACGAAGATAGCCAGCTATTAATCTCTCAAAGCCTTAGATGCCAAGAAATTCTTGGAAAACTAGATCAGAAAAGTGAAAAAGAAAATGAGTTACATTCAAAAATTGATCTTATTACTTTACTAAATGAGATTATCACACCTTATCAGAATTTAAATATTCAAATTACAACACAATTTATTACATCACCAGAAACAATACCATCTCTTATTATAACGCACCGTCCTGAATTAATCTATGGGATTCGTAATTTTGTTGAAACCGCTGTACAACATGCACACAAAACGGTAATAATCACAGTTAGCCTTGATCCATATGAATTAAGAATTGATATTCTTGATGATGGTTCAGGATTTCCACAAAACATACTTTCTGTATTAGGGGAATCTTATATTAGAAACCGAATCCATTCTACAAAAAAATCAAAAGGCTTGGAGCTTGGAATCTTTATTGCGATTACACTTCTTAAACGCATACATGCTCACTGAGCATGTATGCGGTGCTGTTGTAAGTATTAGCTGAAAACTTGATGATTTACATAAAATTTGAGAAGCAATTGAATATTAGACAGCTATTTTTATCTTAATTTTTGAGTATATAGATTGAAATTCTCTTCAATCAAACTCTTATAATTTGAATTCGAACTTTGATTATAAACCAATACATTATATACTTATTATATGCTGTTTAGCTAAATTATTTAGTTAAATTATACGCGTTGTTTTTTTATCTGGAAAATATGATATCATATTTTCTTTTAATCATAGTGATCAATAATCAGATATGCATAAAACTCAGATCAATTCTTTACCTGATAAAAACCTGATGATTTTGGATGATGATCATATTTTCCGAAATCGTCTTTGTCGTGCCATGCTAAAAAGAGGATTTATCGCAAGTCCTGCATGTAATATTAAAGAAGCAAAGAAAATTGCATCCGAAAACCCTCCTGCCTTTGCTATTCTTGATATGAAGCTCGAGGATGGGAATGGTCTTGATATCGTCATAGAACTTAAAAAAAACCGACCTGATTGTCGAATTGTTATGCTAACAGGTTATGGTAATATAGCAAGCGCTGTTTCTGCTGTTAAATTAGGAGCCATTGATTACCTGGCAAAACCCGTTGATGCAGAAGCCTTAACCCATGCATTGCTTGTAAAAGAAGGGAAGCAACCCAAACTCCCAAATAATCCAATGTCTGCCAATCGTGTCAGGTGGGAATATATTCAACGTGTTTATGAATTATGTGAACATAATGTATCAGAAACAGCAAGACGTTTAAATATGCACAGAAGAACTCTACAACGTATTTTAGCTAAAAAAGCACCTAAATAAGATAAGCTTTAAGAACCCTTCTTTTAAATCTTATCTAAATCCAATATATTCATTTATATCTCGGTTTTTCTGTATATATTCAATAAAAATAAATCGTTTAATTTTTAATTCTAAAGCTATCTTCTGATTTTAAAGATTAAAATCAGATAATATAAACATATTGATATAAAACTTTGATCTGTTATCAATAAAATATAATGAAAAACTTGCTTTATCAAAGCCATGCCTAAGGGACAATAATAGCTATGTTTTAGGTTTATCAGAGCATATAAATCATAATAAGGATTTAATATAATATGAAACAGAAAACATCTCCAATTCGTAAAGCAGTATTGCCCGTTGCAGGTTTTGGAACCCGTATTTTGCCCGCAAGTAAATCTATTCCAAAAGAAATGATTCCAGTCTTTAACAAACCCGCTTTAGATTATGTCGTTGAAGAGGCTTTCCAAGCTGGAATAGAACAAATTATCTTTGTTACTGGTCGTAATAAGGCAGCAATTGAAGATTATTTTGATCATGCCTATGAGCTAGAACATAGTCTTGAAAAAAAAGGAAAAATAGAAATACTGAAAATGTTAAGGAAAAATATTCCAAATCCTGAACAAATCAGTTTTGTTAGACAACAAAGTGCTAAAGGCTTAGGGCATGCCGTTTGCTGTGCCGAGCATTTGATTGGAAATGAGCCTTTTGCAGTCCTATTACCAGATGTCTTAATTGATAACAAACCTTCATGCTTGAAACAAATGATAACACTTTACCAAGAAACAGGAAAAACCAATATGTTGGCTGTTGAATATGTCGATTATGACCAAGTCAATAAATATGGTATTATTCGTCCTGAAACAGAAGAAAAAATTCTGGAAACACATACAGAAAAAACAACCCTAATTCCAATCTCTGGCATGGTCGAAAAGCCATCCAAGGAAACTGCACCATCCCAATTTGCAATTACGGGGCGCTATATCCTACAACCTGAAATTTTCTCCTTATTAAAAAAACAAACTAAGGGAGCAGGAGGAGAAATCCAGCTAACAGATGCAATGGCTAACTTAATGAAGATTCAAACCTTTCATGCTTGTTTGTATAAAGGAAAATCTTATGATTGTGGAGATCTGATTGGGTATCTCGAAGCATTTGCAGCCTTTGCTCTAAAAGATGAGATTCATGGTAAAAAAGCAAGAGAAACTCTTAAAAACATATTATAAAATAAAAAAGATTCGTATTTCTGATGAAAACTTATATTAATTCTCAATTTATAATTCTGAGAATCAAACAGTTTATATAATCTTGCTTTCCTTATAATTTAAGAGATTTCAAACATTTAAGTCTTATAAAATTATATAGATTAATATGCCTTGTTCATATTATTATTCTGTTATTCCCTAAAGCATGCTTATCTATTTTAAGAAACCCATTGACGATACCAGGAAACAAAATTCTGCAATCCAGTCTTCAAAGATGTTTTGGGTTGATATCCATAATCTTTCATAATCTGCGTAATATCGGCAGACGTGTTTGTTACATCCCCTGATTGCATTGGTTTATATATTTTTTCGACTGGTTTTTCAGTGATTTCCTCTAAAAGCTCAATCATTTCTTCTAATGGAACAGGATTTGATCCCCCAATATTATAAATACGATGGGCATGGAGAGGGGGGGTATCATATAGACAAGCAATAAGAGCTGGTAATATATCCTCAATATAAGTAAAGTCTCGTTTCATTTTACCCTGATTAAAAACAGGAATTGGTCTGTTTTGTAAAATTGCTTCCGTAAACAACCAATACGCCATATCTGGACGTCCCCATGGACCATACACAGTAAAAAAACGAAGCCCTGTTTGTGCAATTCCATAAAGATGGCTATAACTATGGCTAATTAACTCGTCTGATTTCTTGGTTGCTGCATAAAGTGAAACTGGATGATCAACAATAAAATCTTCTCTGAAAGGATCTTGCTTACATTCTCCATATACAGAACTTGAAGAAGCATAAACAAAATGAGATAAACACCCAGGGCGTTTCTGGGTTAATGCTCTTGCTGCTTCCAACATGGAAACATGACCAACCAGATTGGAATGTACATATGCCATCGGGTTTTCCAATGAATACCGTACCCCTGCCTGAGCTGCCAAATGCAAAATACGCCCAGGGGAAAGCTCTAAAATCGTGCTTTTAACAGTCTCATAATCTGCAATGTCTATTTCTTTAAAATGAAAATTTGGAAAAACAGCCAGTTTTCGTAATCTTTCTTGCTTTAATTTTGGATCATAATAATCATTTAAATTATCAAACCCATAAATTATTTCACCTTTCTTCAAAAGTGTATAACATGCATGATACCCAATAAAACCTGCTGCACCTGTAATACAAACAGACATAATATTCCCTCTATAATGAATGATACAAATACCAGATTCATGATCGAACAAGATCTTTTTTAATTAATTAAAAAAGTGATACTTTAAATTTATTATAATTTTTTTCTCTGAATGTCTGACAACGTATTTTTCTACAGAATATCTGTATCATAAATCCTCCATTTTTTCTTTCTTATTTAACTCTAGATTTAATTGTAAGGTTTCTTTTGGAACTGTTAATCCCAAATGTGAAAAAGCATGTGAAGTTGCAATTCTACCTCTTGCAGAACGCATTATAAATCCATTCTGCAATAAAAACGGCTCAATAATATCTTCTATTGCATCACGCGCTTCTGATAATGCTGCTGCCAATGTTTCAACACCAACAGGCCCACCTGAAAAGGTTCTACACAGAACAAACAAATATTTTCTATCCTGCTCATCTAATCCATATGTATCAACTTCTAACCTGGCAAGAGCTCTATCTGCAATTTTTTGATCAATCTTAAGGTGTCCTTCTATTTGTGCAATATCCCGGATACGTCTTAATAACCTCCCTGCAATTCTTGGAGTTCCACGAGATCTTCCTGCGATTTCCATGGCTCCTTCTGCACTGATATCCAGATTCATCTTAGCTGAACTGCGCATTAAAATTCGTGCAATATCTTTCTTCTGATAAAATTCAAGCCTTAGCGGTATTCCAAATCTATCCCTTAATGGTGTCGCTAATAAACCCGCTCGTGTTGTCGCTCCAATAAGCGTAAAACTAGGTAAATCAATTTTAACAGAACGTGCAGAGGGTCCTTCTCCAATAATCAAATCCAGTGTAAAATCTTCCATTGCAGGATAGAGGATTTCTTCAACGGCAGGAGCAAGCCTATGAATTTCATCAATAAACAAAACATCTCTTTCCTGAAGATTGGTTAATAAAGCAGCAAGATCTCCAGCACGTGCAATCACAGGACCTGAAGTAGCCCGAAAGTTAACACTTAACTCACGCGAAATAATTTGAGCTAGAGTCGTTTTTCCAAGCCCTGGAGGACCAGATAAAAGAACATGATCCAAAGATTCCTGACGATTGGCAGCTGCATGCACAAATGTTTTTAAATTATTAAGTGTTTTTTGTTGACCAACAAACTCCTCAAAACAAAGAGGTCTTAACGCACGATCTCTTGAATCATCTATTTGTTCATCTGCACTGGTTAATCTTGTTT
The DNA here is from genome assembly GCA_965183855.1 of Maricaulaceae bacterium. GTDB lineage: Bacteria > Pseudomonadota > Alphaproteobacteria > Caulobacterales > Maricaulaceae > CBCYMI01. The sequence continues at coordinate 63,856 of CBCYMI010000008.1, forward strand.
TCTCGGAAGACATGATTTAAAACTCCATTATCAAGCAAGCTCTTTTAAGGCTGCCTTTATCAAATCATCAACACTCTCTGGTTTAAAATCAACATCTTCATGCTTTCCTGATAATAAATCTGTAAGTACGGTTCGAACCTGGCTTTCATGAAAGCCTAAATTAACCAATGCAGATATCGTATCTTTACGTATTTGATAGCTAGTTTTATTATTTTCTTCTATCTCTTTTTTATCTGTCATCTGTAAATCAGAAGAATGGCTTGTTAAAGATTCTTCTTTTGAAAACCCTCTCATTTTTGGAGATCCTTTTCCTTTGAGCTCTGTGATGATTCTCTGTGCAATTTTTTTCCCAATGCCTTGTGCTTTAACGATTTGAGCAATATCATCCATTTCAGCAGCTTCAATTAAATAAACAGGGGATAAAACATCCAAAATTGATAATGCAGATTTTGCTCCAACCCCTTGAATTGCCTGTAATTTAACAAACCATGCACGTTCTTCTTCTGTTAGAAAACCAAACATTTTTATCATATCTTGGCGAACATAGGTCTCAATATGTAAACAAATCACTTCTCCCAGATTCATTCTTCCAAGAGTTTTTATGCCACAATATACCAAATAAACAACACCATTAATGTCAATTAAACATTCTTCTTCACCAATTGTGTCAATTTTTCCCTTTAATTTACCAATCACTCTGTTTTCCTTTTTTTTCTTGTCAGATTAGTTGATTTTAATCATTCAGCTTTAATCCACAAATTGGAATTATAATCTTTAAAGATTCTTTTTTGACCTTCTCTTGCTTACACTAGATTTATAATAGCTATTTTCTGATGATTTTATTAATTCTGACTTTTGTGGACTTACTAAAAAATGAGCATGACAAATTGCAGTTGCCAAAGCATCAGAAGCATCGCCTGATTGAATCTTCAAACCAGGCAATAAAACACCTAGCATATTGGCAATCTGGTCTTTATCTGCTTGCCCCGTTCCAACAATTGCTTTCTTAATGACGCGTGGAGCATATTCTGATAGAGGAATTCCAGATTTTTCAACAGCAAGCATCGCAGCAGCTCTTGCATGTCCTAATTTAAGCGCTGTTTGCGCATTCATTTGCATAAAAGAAGTTTCAATAGCGGCTCCATTTGGGCTATATTGATCAAGAATATCGGTTAATCCATCATAAAGAGTCTTTAAGCGTTTGGAAAGTGAAGCTTTATGATTTGAACAAATAACACCATGATCCAAATGACCTAATTGCCAACCTTTAACCGTTATAATTCCCCACCCCATACGCTGTAGACCAGGATCAATCCCTAATATATGTATGATTTCAGACATGTTCTTAAACCTTATAATTTGGTTATAATCAAGCCTTTTTAGAAAATCTTTCTAGGCTTCTTTTAATACTGATTTGTTTACAATAAGCTAATGATACTAGCTGAGAATCTGTCAATTACAAAACACTTATCTATAAAAGAAAATAAATCAAAAATTCATACAATTAACAAAACTTAAATATAAATTTATTATAGTAAAATCTAAACATTACTATATTTTGATCTATATATAATAAAGTAACATAAATAAGTACACAGCAATATGACTATAAAGGATTTGAAAATTACAAAATTAATCCAAAAAAAACCTAAATTCCTTTATTCCTGTATAAATGCAAAGGAGATTAATGATGATTTGTTCAGATTTTGAAAAAAATATAAAAGGATATAGACTAACAACAGCTGAAATCCTGTATTATTTACCAGATTATCCAAAAATTTTACAAACTTTTCTCTGGCAAACCTATGATAAATCTCCAAAATTTCCTAGAATCTCTGCCTTTCTTGAATTTTGGAGAACGGATATTGAAGCCATTATCCACTCCGTTAATATTGCCTCAAAAACAATCATTTCTCCTGTAAACTGGCAATTTCCAAAAGAAATCTCTGAAAGTCAGGACACATCATAATCTTTTATTCTTGAGAAAAGAAATAAATATCTTTTATTATTTTATTTATAATTTTTACAAAACATGAAAGAAAACAGTTAAAGCAAACGTTCCGTTCAGATGTATAATCTCATACTTTCTAAAAATCTGTTCCTCATTCATCGCCTATTCAACACTTCTTGCCTTAGGCACATACGTGAAGTGAAAGATAAGGGACATAAAACAATTAAAACAAACCTTGTTTAATTCCTTAAAATACTCTATCTCAAACAAACATTTTACAATACATTACCTCTCCATCGAATATTTATTTATGGACTGTTCCAGATAATTGAGATTTATTATCTGAAATAGTATGAGAAAGAGCAAATCTTAAGCAAAACGAAATACGCTGATAGAATATTATGGGGATAATTGCACCTTGCGCGGTCGAACAGATTGATGTAAATCACAAGAAATCTGCCTATTTCTTTTAACAATTTTGCGAAAGGATTGTCTTTCAAATAGAGCGGAAATCTCATAAAGATTTCGGGGATGAGATTGAAGTTGATGAGAGGTGTTTGGCAGTGCTCACAAAATTCAGCGTGGGAAAGGAGCGATAGACAAAAAGTCGTTTTGATTGGCTAAAGCGCAGCGACAAAGTGCCTTCTAAGGTGATTCATGAGATGTGCCAGTCAGACATTCATGACCATTCTTGAACGCAAAAATGAGGATCTAAAGACGCATATTTATACCTGTTATTTGGATATCATGCGTTGGATATGAGCGATTTTAAGTACGTTTTATATCCTCCCTTTAAATGCTATTTGCAGAAACATGAACGCAATTGTTGAAGCCGTTTGGCATCAGAGCAACCGCCACATGCGCAAACTTAAGGGATTCCCAAAGAGTATTTTAAAGCGTTCTTGAAGGAGGGTAAGTGGTCGTTTAACACCTCAAACCCAAAAACGTAATTAAAACAAAGAAGGCATATAATATATCAATTCATTAAATGGGATCGCTCTTTTATTTAAACTGAATTTCTTCAATGTTTTTTACACTGTTTTTTACACTGTTTTTTACACTGTTTGGGTGATTAGAAGATAAAGGAAAATGCTTTGATTGTTTGCCAATACAAAAAACTGAAAAGAGACCACGAATTAAAAGTATTAAAGTAATAAGAGGACTTAATAAGACGGTCAGGATTTTTTCTAATGGATTTTTTGAGAATTTATAAAAATAATAAGCAAAGCTTTTTGACTTTTCCCATTCTATTTTTAATCTCAAAACTTGACTAGTAGAACCTAAATGAATAATTTCTGCCTGAGGAATAAAGTAAACGCCACCACCTAACTGGTTAACTCGTCGACACAAATCAACATCCTCTACATGAAGAAAATAATTCTCATCAAATCCACCTAACTGATTAAAATCTGATTTTTTCATCAGCATGCACGCCCCAGAAATAACAGAAACCTGCATCATTTCTTCTGGAACCGCTTCATGATGCTTATGGAAGTTTTTAAAAAATTTTGCAAAAAAGGAATTCAGGTTTGAAATTTTATATAATCCTAAAAAACTTGAAAACGCTGAGAAAAGAGTCAATTCATTTCTACGGCTTCCTTGCTGTTCCTGTCGATTAATATTTAAAATACGACCTCCAACACACCAAGGAGATGGTAAATTTTGACTTTTTGAAAGTAAGATATTTAAAGCCTGTTCATCTAAGATAGCATCAGGATTTAAAAATAAAAAATGCGTTCCAATCGCTTTTTTTGCCCCTAAATTACAAGCTCTGGAAAACCCAATATTTTTCCGCTCTCCTATCAAAATAAATTTACTATTCTCATCAGCCAGATCAGAAAGTCTTTTTTCTATTGATTTAGGATTGCCATTATTTACAAAAATGATTTCATGAATCTGACGGAGCTTCATCAAGCTTTCAATTGCCTTAAAAACAATAGAGCCCGTATAATAACTAACCATAATAACACTTAGAATCGGCTCTGACGGTTTTTGGGAAGATACAGAAATTACTTGATCTTTTTCTATTCCATTTTTCAAAATTACCCTATCAAATATTTCTTTCGAAAGAGGCTCTCTTTTGGAATCATAATATAATCTGGAAGAGCAAGAAAGGTTATCCTTTTTATTGGAATAATTCATGACATTAATCCTGTATTGTCCAGATTCATCTTATATTTTTGTTGTTTTTAATCCAAACAACCCAATAAGTCTCTGTTTTCTAAATTCAGCTAACTTATTTTAGCCCGAATCTGCATACTCTTTTCTGCTAAGACCAATGCACCAACTGCAATTATAATTGCAGACCAAAACCATTGGCTCCATAAACCAAAGCTAACCATAAAAGCAATTAGCACAAGCATAACAAAACTGATACTTGAAGCATACATTAAACCATATTGTGAAGCTTTGTCCAGAAAAAAGAAAAACCTTAAGAGAAGAAAACTTAAAAATCCAACACTCAATACTCCACCTTCAAGCCATAATTGTAAAATAGCATTATGCGGATGCTTGGGAATAAGATCAATTTGCGTTCCTCTCAGAATCAAAACCGTATCGAATAGTGAAGATTGTCCTGCTTCCAATCCCCAGCCTAGCCATGGTTTTTCAGCGATCAAATTAGAAACATAATTCCATGTTTCTAATCTCCAAAGCCATGAATTTGGTAATTCTGCTTTGATAGAATCTGGTAGATAATAAGATAACCCCATTGATAAAAATGGCATAAAAATAAATAAAAAAACAATCAATAAAATGGTTAATTTAAAAAAATATTTAGGAAACCAGTATCCTAAAGCAAACGAGATTCCTCCAAATAGCAGCATTATATAATGCGCAGACATGGTAAAAGAAAAAGCACCCATAATTGCAATAATGATCAAAAAAAAGACGGATATCTGACTGAACTTCCCTTTTTGCCACGCCATATTAACATATGCAGGTAACATTAATAAAAAAACCGTACATGCTTTCATCTCATTTCTGATAATACGGGCTTCATTTTCTTTTCCTTTCATAAACCCTGCAATCGGAGAATGAAAAACAGATTCAATAAAAATATACCCCCCTAAAATCAATACAGAAATCATAAAAACATTTTCAGCAAGCAAAACCTGTTCTGCTCTTAATTGTTTTATATAATAAAAAAAAGAAATACCAATAATGGCAATAAACCAAATTCCAAGAGCATCAGAAAAAGAACTTTCAGGAGCGTATAAAACAGTAAGCCCATGCCATAATAGAAAAAGAAAAAAGATGTACCCCCCTAAATCAATTGATTTAAGCTTATGCCTTATACGCACTAATATATGTGTATACTGGGTCATTCCCTGCTTAATATCAGAAAATAAATATCTTCCCTGAATCAGTAAAAATGGGAGAACACTTATGGCTAAAAGCGCACTTAATCCCTTCACACCATATAAAGCTGAAAATGGGGCAAGAAAAATAAAAACAGGTAATACCCAATAAGTATCTATAAAAGAAGAACATCTTTGAGAGAAATGCTTACAAAAAAATAATTTAGAGGATTGATAACGTTCTCTTATTTTTTTCTGTTCAAGTTCTTTTTTACTAGATGGAGTAGAATTTTCTTTTGATTGATTTAGAAACGCCATGTTTTAATCTTTACTTTGTTTATTATAAGCAACCATTAAATATATATACTTGTTTTTATCTTTTTAAACAAGTATATTATTTTGTATATTATTTTGTATTTTCTTATAAAATTTGTTACTTCTAACTTAGCATGTTCTTTATTCATTTTAGCGTTAACAGGCTAGCTCTATTATTATATTCATGTTAGGTCTTTAATGAAAGTGATAAAATTAATCTTCTCAAAATAACGACATCAAGCCCGCTTCGCTTAATTTCTATTTCTGCTAATACACAAGCTTTTAAAGCATTTTGTAATGATTCTACACGCCATTGCCGAGCCTGAGTTAAAAAAATCGCTCTATAAAAAACAAAAACAGGAGGCTTAAGAGCTTTAATCAAAACTTCACCATTTTGACCATTTTTGAGACCTCTTGCTGTTTTTAGCAATCTGGAAAGGTGGGTTTGTAAAGATCTAATGATTGATATGGATGGCGTTTTTGATCTAATCAGCATTTCCAGTTCTTTTTCTGTATGTGCTCTTTGAGAACCTGTAACATGGAATAAAAAATTCTGTAGATCTATTTCTGCACTAATCGAACAAATTGCCAAAACGTCCTCATGTGTAATCTTTTTCCTGTCTCCAACATATAAGATTAGTTTCTCCAATTCTGAACGTGCCTGTTTGCGATCCCCTTCAAGACACGGAAGAAGGACAGATTGTGCCGATGGTGTCAGAGAATAACCCTTTTGCTTTAACTCTTGATTAATTAATTCCATTAATGCTTTACGATCATCATGATAGCATCCATATGCAATCAAACAAGGTTCCGTTTCAAAAAAACGTCTTAATAAAGAACGTGGCGGGAGCTCTCCTGCTTCTATAATTAATTTTGTGTCTGGGCTTTGTTTCAAAACAGAAGAGTCCGATGTTTTATCTTTTAAAAAAGAATGACTATAAGATTTAACTAAATTTGCTGTTAAATCTCCTGCCTCTACAATACGAACCAATCGATTGCTAGTAGTCAAACTGATTGCCTGCATTTCATCTGAAAATCGCACTTCATCTGTTTTTAAAACAGATTCAGAAATTACTGAAATACTAAATGGATCTTCAATAGGAATATCCCAAGAATCGATAAGCTTATTGATCTGTTCCCGAATTAATCCTCGATCCGGACCAAAAAATAAAACCCCCCATACCTCAGATGAAGGATGTTTTAAAAACTGATTAAACCTGTAATTTGTATATTTCATATGTTTAATCTTATAATTCCAAATAAAATTTTTTGATTATAAATCTCTTGCATGATTTGAATAAAAAAACTCATATTATAATATGACTATTCTATTTTCTTCAAAGAATCCTCTGTCTTATCTTGAGGATTTATATCTTTTATATGTTCTGTATTTTGATAATCTAAAAAATTTTTAAACAGACTGATTCTGATATTTTCAATCATTTCTTCAACGGCTCTTTCCTCAGCATCCTGATACGCAGCCAGAGCTCCATAGGGTGAGATAGGAATACTATAAGATGCTATTGTTGAAATTCTATCATCAAAAATTAGAGCTTTTTTCTGATCATAAACAAAATATCTTGCTTCCAGAACATAATCTCTGCGACTTGCAATATCATTAATATTAATCCCTTTGGAAATTAAGTTTCTGCTCAATTTAATATCAAGTAAATATAATGTCTTGTTTGAAGGTGATAAAAATTCTGTAAGACCTTCTCTTATCCGATATGCATTTCTTCCTGTAATACTGCCAATGCGAATATGATGTTCAAGCATTTGCCCAAAATCTGTTTTATTGCTATAAATAGGTGAAAATCCACATCCTGAAAGCAAAAAACCTGACAAGGCATAAACCAAATATTTGTAAAACCCTATTAAAGACATTATCTTCTTTACCTAATTTAAATGTTTGATATTTAGTCGTGTTAAAAAAACAATTTATATTTCGTTTTTTAGATCTCTATCAAAACCCTGAACTTCAGTCTGTTACAATATTAATGATACGTTTTGGAACAATAATAATTTTTTTTACAGAGCTTTCTTTCAAAAAAGACTTAATACGTTCATTATCCAGAACTTTTTGTTCCAGTGCTTCTTTTGAAATGCTATGCTCTACATTAATCTCTGCCCGTTTTTTCCCATTAATCTGAACGGGGAGATTCAGAGTGTTTTCTTGCATAAACTTCATATTATAAACGGGCCAGGATTGTTGAGAAACCAACCCATTCTTATCCAGTCTCTGCCAAATTTCTTCTGCGATATGTGGAATAAATGGCATAATCAATTTTGCAAAATTTTCAAAACAATATTGTAAAATACTCAGCGTTTTCTGATTTATCTTTGAGTGTTTCAGACTTTCATCAACAGATTTTCTAAGCATGCCCATATATTCATAAAGAGACGCAATTGCAGTATTAAATTTAAAATTTTCTAACGCATTGGTAATGGTATAAATAGTTTTATGGATTTGCCTTACAAGGTTTTTTTGTTCTTCAGATAAATTTATAAATTCATCCTCTGGAAAAAGACAATAATCCCTTTCCCAGTTTTGAGATAAATTCTTTAACTTCTGATCATAAACTGAAAACGTATTCCATAATTTCTGGACAAAACGCCAAGCTCCATCAATTCCTGCTTCACTCCATTCCATATCTTTTTCTGGCGGAGAATCAGAAAGTACAAACCAGCGAGCGACATCTGCCCCATACAGCTCAATAATCTGTTCTGGATCTACAATATTATTTCTGGATTTAGACATTTTTTCAGCAGATCCCTTAATAACGGGATCCCCTGTCTTTTTCTCAAAATACTGTCCAGTTTTTTCTTCAACTTCATCTGGATAAAGCCAATCACCATTTTTAGAGCGGTATGTTACATGCGTAATCATACCTTGCGTAAATAATCCTTTAAAAGGCTCTTCTTCGGGTAAATCCAATACATTACAATCTTGCAAAGCCCTGACAAAGAAACGGGAATATAATAAATGTAAAATTGCATGTTCTACACCCCCAATATATTGATCAACTGGCATCCATTGTTTAACCAAATCACGATCAAAAGGCGTTTTTGCTTTTGGTGATATGAATCTTAAAAAATACCAGGAAGAATCAACAAATGTATCAAGCGTATCTGTTTCTCTAGTCGCAGATTTTCCACATTGATGACAAACTGTATATTTCCAGCTAGGATGGTGCTCTAGTGCATTTCCTGTTTTTTCAAAGTCCACATCTTCTGGTAATCTAACAGGCAAGTTTTCTTCCTTCTCAGCTAGAACACCACATACATCACAATAAATTATAGGGATAGGACACCCCCAATATCGTTGTCTGGATACCCCCCAATCCCTTAATCTGTATTGTGTTTCTCTCTTTCCTTTTCCAATAGATTCTAGTTTTTTTATCGCCTGTTCTGTTGCGGTTTCAATTTCAAGACCGTTTAGAAAATCAGAATTCACAAGATGACCTGAACCTGTATAGGCTTTTCCTTTTTTAATTTGATCTAACACATCTCCTGATTCCGGCTTGATAACGGAATACACATCCAGTCCATATTTTTGTGCAAACTCCAAATCTCTCTGATCATGAGCTGGACAAGCAAAAACAGCGCCTGTTCCGTAATTCATAAGAACAAAATTCGCAATCCAAACCGGTATTTTCCTAGAAGGATCAAAAGGGTGAATAACATAAAGTCCTGTTTCAATCCCTTTTTTCTCTGTTTTTTCCATCATTTCTTCGGAAACAGATGATAGCTTATTCTGACTAACAAAACTCTTAATATGATTCAAATGGTTTGATAAAAACAAGGATAATGGATGCTCAGGAGAGAGCGCACAAAAACTTGCACCAAATAAAGTATCCAGTCTTGTTGTAAAAACATTAATTCCTTTTTCAAGAAAATCAGATAAGCTTTCCTGATCTTGGAATTTCTGTTCCTTTAATAAAGGACTTTCTTTGGATATAGAAAAATTTAAATGCACTCCTTCAGATTTTCCAATCCAGTTTCGTTGCATTAATTTTACTTTTTCAGGCCAATTCTCTAGCTTATCAAGCCCCTTTAACAAGGCATCTGCATAATTGGTAACGCTTAAAAACCATTGGTTAAACTCCCGTAATTCTATCTCTGCGCCTGACCTCCACCCTTTTCCATCTTTCACCTGTTCATTCGCTAAAACAGTTTGTTCTACAGGATCCCAATTAACCATTGATTTTTTTCGATATGCCAATCCTTTTTTATAAAAAATCAAAAAGATTTTTTGTTGTTGATGATAATAATCCTCGTCACATGTTGCAATCTCATGATCCCAGTTTAAAGAAAACCCAAGAGGCTGGAATTGCAATTTCATGGTTTCAATATTTTGATAAGTCCATGTTTTTGGATGAATTTTATGATGCATGGCTGCATTTTCTGCAGGAAGTCCAAAAGCATCCCAGCCCATTGGGTGCAAGACCTGTTTTCCTAATGCTCTTTGATAACGGGCAACAACATCTCCCATCGTATAGTTACGAACATGCCCCATATGAATCCGACCAGAAGGATAAGGAAACATTTCCAATACATAATATTTTTGGATGTTGTTTTCTAATACAGATACATCAGAGAGACCTGTTTCAAACGTTTTATTTTTTTTCCAGATTATTTGCCATTTTTGTTCTATTTCTTTATGATTATATCTCTCTGTCATATTACCCAACCATTATATCTTTAAAAGTTTTTATTAAAACTAAACCATTCGTTCAGAGTTCACAGCAAAACAAGCATGTTTTGTTCTTTCTGGTAGGGATTAAAAAATATCTTTAAATCTTATGGTCAGAACTCTACAAAATGCAGCATTTTTATTGATAATTCCTGAAATTCACTTAAATCTATAAATCCAGACATAACATCAAAACATTTTGCATCTCTTTTTTATAGATAATATGTTCTTCTTTTTTCTCTTCGATTCCAGAAGTCAAAACATACATAAAGCGAACTAATTCTTATAGCCATTTACTTTATATTGCTTAGCTTTAGTTAAAATTGCATTTTCAATCTTAAAAGGAGTATCTCCATCTATTTTTGCACTTTGCCATTTTCCATCCTGGTTTGTTTGTCTGATAACATTAATCTTTAAAGCATCGGCACGTAATCTATAGTCTAGAATATAAGCAGTAACCTTAAAGCGCTCATTTGGATATTGTGGCTCAATATGCCAATCTGATAGGATAAAACCTGATTTCGGATCAACTTCTTTTAAAGGCAGAAAGCCCAACGTTTCTAACGTTGCTCTCCAAAGATATGGGTTAATATAGGTTTGCTGTGCAATCTCGCTATAAAGCTTTTTATCATTGGAAGATAATGGTTTTGACCTGGAATTTAACCCAAATCTTGAACACCCTGCGATCCAAAATATCAATAAGAGCATTAAAGAACACGATCTCAAAACAGAAAAAATAGATGAAAACACTATAATATCCTTTTTTATAAAAAAATAAATTTCAAACAGACTATATAACATGTTTTTCTATCATATCATACATTCTGTATCAATAAACCGAACAAACTTAGAATAAAACCTGATAAATTGTCAAAGATAAATTAAAAGACTGTAGCAGTGTTGTCACAGAACTAATTTTTTATTCCCGATTATCCAATATTTTTTTGATTTTTAAGCTTTATTGTTAAATAAGTTTTATAAAGAACATATTGGCATATTACCCCAAAGATTTGGTGGTAAATATGTTTCCATATCACGATTCTCTTTATTTTAAAATAAAGTGTGATATATTAGTATCTTAAAAAACGGTAAGGATTAAACGCTTTATAAAAACGTTTAATCATAAATTGTTTAATAATCTGGGAATCTTAATAAAATGAAACAAGAAAGCAATCATGGATTTCCAAAAATATCGGATTTTATTATCCTGTTTTATGGGTTTAAAACAATTCTTAATCCTGTTTTTAACAAAAAAAACAAGCATGCTTTTTTATATGGCTTGCATTCTTTTTTATTCCTATTCTGTTTTGTTTTTCTCTCTGGTCAAGAGAGCTTTGCACGAGCGCAACATAATAAAACTCAATCATCAAATTCAGAAATCATAAGCTCAATTCATTCTGATACAGAGCAAGAAGAAAACCCTCTTAATCAGAATTCTGAAAAACAAAAAAACAAACTATTCTATACGAAAACATGGAAAAACTGGTCTTTTGATTTATACTCAGGAGCAAATATGGCATTGGCATTAGGAAATGTAGAAGCCAACCCTTTATGGGATGCCTATGTCAACCTGGCAACAAGCTATATAACAGAACAGGGGAATGAATTTGGAATTAGCCTAAATGCCAATATACAAAAAGATAATGGACGATATGGATATCGTCATCTGGTTGGATCATGCCCACCTGGAATAGCAGATTGTGCAACCATTTCTGATTCCAAAAATCAGTTACAACCAGGCGCAGGTTATAGTATTGGAATTTATAATGCAGGATCGAATTATGAACGAGAAATTCATTATCAGCTGGAAAAAGCATATTTGTTTTTAAATACTGCGTATGGTGCAATTTCAATTGGACGCCAATATGGTGCCGCTAGATTATTATCAATTGTTTCTCCCTATACATTTTATTTAACCAGAGCTTCTAATTCTCCTACTGATTTTACAAAACTAGCAGCAATAAAAACATATAATAATGCTTCTGGATTTGCAGCAAAACTATCTTATATTTCTCCTGAATGGTTAGGCGTTAAACTTGGGATTTCTTATACCCCAAAAGTGGATGTTTGCGGTGTGGATTTTTGTGTCAAAACACCCCAACGCCATCTTCACCTGCTAAGCCCATTATTTCCTAAAATTGAAAATGTTTTTGAATTTGCAGCTTCTTTTCAACATCATTTACAAAATGGCATTGATATTCAGATGACGGCAAGTCATGCCAGAGGAGAAGATACAACATCTTTTGCTAATTTTTCAGAACTCCAATCCAGTTCTGCTGGAATGTCTCTTGGTTATAAAAACTTTACCTTTGGCGCTTCTTTTCTAAGAAGCAATAATGGCTGGAGGAATCAACTCACTCCCAATCAGTATTATGCTTATGATTTTGGAATTGCTTATGAACATAAAGATTGGAAATTAAGTTTTGAATTGGCAAGCGCAAATGATGATATATCCAAACTAACTGCAAAAACAGCACAAGCAGGTATAAAATTTAATTTCTTTAAACGATTCTCAATTGGTGGGGGCATACAAAAACAATTTAGAGACTCTCCTAAAATAACACATAAAGGTCGAAAGCATCTTAGTGAAGAAGCAACAACGGTTTTTATTGAAGGAGGTGTTGATTTCTAATTTTGAAACTCCAAATCACAAATATAAAAATAATCTCCTGTTAAAGTTCACACCCTAAAAAATATCTATTCATCCTGAAAGCTACCAGATACTAGGTCTGTTACAAGTTTTGTGCCTTGTAATCTATTCATCTTGAAAGACACCAGATACCAAACCTATCCCTGAAAAAGAAAATGGAAATAATTGTTTTATTGTTGTTATATTAACACCTCCGAGTGCAAAAACAGGTTTGGAAAACTCATATAAACAAGCTTTTAATTTTATTGGAGATAAAACCTGCCCTTTGTTTTTATAGGGATTTTTGAAAACGGGAGAAATAAAATATGCATCAGCATTAAGTTTCTCACAAGATTTGAGATTAAAAATATGATGAACTGAAAGCGTGCAAACAAGACCTGGATAGCGATATTTAATTAAGTTAACCTGATTGGAAAGCTTATCTGGAAGATGAACACCATAAGCTCCCAGCTTAAAAGCAAAATCTGGATCTTTTCCTATAAACAATCTTATTTTATTTTGTTGACAATAATGTGCAATTCTCCTCCCCATTTGTTTCAATTTTTTATCTCCAAAATATCTGAATATAAATGCGGATCCTGAAGGTAAAAAAGGCAAAATGGAAAATGGATTCTCAATCCTATTTGGATCAAAAAAGAAATAAAATACAGGCAGGTGATTATTTAGATAAATTCTATTGGTCAAGTTAAATGGTTTCCGATGCATGTTTAAAGTCAGATCCCTTTTTTGAACCAGTCCAGAGTTTAAATAACCTTGTTTTGATAAAACTTTGTATATACTAAAATTCCATCTTTTATAATATAATTCAGCTGAGTATCGATGGAGCTGTTTTATAAACCTGGAATTAATTTTAACATTCATCTTAAATTTCCATTGGCTGTTTCAAATATCAGACAATTTATTTTGTTGTGTTTTATATTTATCTTATCATAATAAAATCGTGAAGAAAAAACAGATATGGATTTCCCATATTGAAATGTAATGTCCTAATCTTATAAATGAATGGCAACTAAATGATTCTGGATCCATCAAATTCTGATATTAATCAACAAAAAGAGATTTCTGAGATTCAAGATCGTTTTAAAAACGTGTATACTAAACTCAACCTGCTTATAAAACATAGAAATCAACAAACCAAACAACCCGTCAAGCTCATTGCTGTCTCTAAATATCAACCCATTTATAAAATCAAAGCTGCACTTGATATAGGACATCGAGTGTTTGGAGAAAATCAATTACAAGAGGCTCTTCGAAAATGGACTCACTTAAAAGAACAATATTCGGATATTGAACTTCACTTTATAGGTAAAATACAAACCAATAAACTTAAACATATTGTTCGTTTTTTTGATGTTATTCATAGTGTTGACCGAATCAAAATATTAAAACCACTTGCTGAAGAAATGAAAAAAACTCAGAAATTTCCAATTCTTTATGTTCAGGTTAATACAGGGAAAGAACATCAAAAAAATGGTGTTTTTCCAGATGAAATTGATCGTTTTTTAGAAGAAATGAAAACAGAATACGGTCTTATTCCTAAAGGATTAATGGTATTACCTCCTATTGAAGAGAATCCAAAAACGCATTTTCTAAAACTCCAAACGATTGCAAAAAGAAACAAACTTTCTCATTTATCAATGGGAATGAGTGCAGATTATGAGACAGCAGTTTTAACTGGATCAACAGAAATTCGATTAGGATCAATATTGTTTGGAAGCCGTAAAACAGAATAAAATCAGACTTTGTTAAAAAACTGTGTTTCTGGTTATATTCTTTTCCTGCCAACAAAAACAAATATAAGTTATAACCTATTGAAAACTTCATTCTTTCTGTTTTTTGAAAAAAAACATTGGTTGTATTCTAGTAATTAATAATAAGCATTGGAAGACACGTTCAAAATTTCAACATAACTTTCTGTCGAAAGATGATTTACCATATCCAGAGCTAAGCGTTTTGATATAGCAACGCATCCTTTTGTTGGTTTCCAGTCATTTAAAACCATGGATTTATATAAAGGCAAATAGGTTTTATCTTTTGGGAGTGAAGATACTTGATTAATATCCATTCTTTCTTCTTGATCTAAAATCGGGTCTGAATGAAGAACAGGATTTATTTTAGTCTCTTTGATTTCTGAAATGCCTTGTTTTGAAAAAAACCCTTTTTTTGTTTTTTGTTTGAAATATATAGAATCAGTCTGCGCTTTACGATTAGCAATATGTAAAAAAATAGCGCTTCCTTTTCCAGAAAATATCGGATTCCTGTTATAACCTAAAACAAAAATAATATCATAGAGCGGATCTTCACGCCATAGTTTTTCTGCGCTTGCAGAAAAAGGAAATTGTATTTTTTTATTATAATTTTTATGGTTCGAATCATCGCACCAGCCATCCATCGTCTTAATTGAAGATATTGGCAAATTAGAATTTAACTCTCCTAATCTATCTTTCCGATATAAAATTTCTTCTATTCTCCAACAGCCAATTGGTGTTACAAAATCACCCTCTTGCTTGTTTTTAGCTTCTATAAGACCGTTTTCACCTATAATACAAGGATAAATCTTACCTTTCCATGCTAAACAAGAATTTGCAAAAACAATAATTTTCATATTAAATAATACCCTTTATTAACATTGTTTTATTTCTCGATTTTCAAAACTGCTATATTGGTGCATTTATAAATGCATGACTTTAAACAAACTTTTGATTATTGACGATGATGATGTGCTCAGAGAGGAATTAGCTGAGCAATTCAAATTCTATGAGAATTTCCTTGTTGTGACAACAGCCACAGCAACAGAAGGACTTGAATTGTTAAACAAGCATTACTTTAATCTGATTATTCTTGATATTAATCTTCCTGATTATGATGGTCATGAAATCTGCCGTAGAATTAGAAAAAATGGAATAAATATCCCAATCATTATGTTAACAGGTGCAGATGGAGTATCAGATGAAATTCTGAGTCTTGAATCAGGCGCAAATGATTATATTTCAAAACCGTTTAAGCTCGCTATTTTATTAGCTCGCATACGGGCACATATGCGCTCTTATGAACAATCCGAAGATGCTATTTTTCAAATCGGACCATATGCATTTTTACCTGCATTAAAACTATTGAATTTTGAAGATGGGAAAAAAATACGTCTTACAGAAAAAGAATCCAGCATTTTAAAATATCTCTATAAGGCAAAAGGAAAAACAGTTACACGAGAAGAACTATTATTGGAGATATGGGGGTATAATTCTTTGGTTACAACACACACTCTGGAAACTCATATCTACAGACTTAGACAAAAAATAGAGCCCGAATCATCTGCAGCTTCTTATCTTCTAACAGAATCTGGAGGCTATCGTCTATCTTCCTAACTCCAATCAAATCAAGTATTAAGGATTTGCTTTTCTTGTTAAGCATCAGAAAAAGTGGGGAGTCTTAGTAGATAATATATTTAGAAGATGGATCTAGATATCCAAACATGTCAGATTTATCGTATGAAAAAAAATATTGTAAATAAAGTGTTTTAAGAAATCTAGCTTAGTTGAGCTGTTTATTGCAGATGTAATAGCGAAAAACAGCATAAGGTTTGGCAAGATCACTTGGTGATACGTTTTACCATAAGATTTAAGAAATAATCTCTTTTAAACTTGAAAATGAAACCCTTATTTATAGTGAAACAGGGCGTGATGAATTTTATTTTGATAGAGCTTACAAAGGGAAATCATCGCAAAAGAACGGCAGGAAAACCAGCTGTTTTCGATTTGTTAAATCCCCGTAGAAAAATCTATACAAAAGCGATTACTCCATCAAGATAAGCTGTCTTTGACGTGCTAAAACCTGGTGAAAAAATCTACACAAAAATGATTGCAGATGCTTCCAGCAATACATTTTATTCCAGTTATAAAAAATAAAACTCTATTGGATTTTTTACATATATGGATAGCTCACAAGTATATGAGGTATTGGATATGCATTTTACCATTATTGGATCAATCAGAGTCAATGATTTGCAAATAAGAAAACTCATATCAATAGGATTGAGAAATTCTGGAAACAGGCAAAGCCTTATTTACACAAAGATAACGATATTCTAAAAGAACCCTTTCATTTGTTCTTGAAAGAGTGTGAATTTAAAATTAGCTTCGAGATTTTGAAATCAGCACGTTAATATATTTAAAAAATGAAAAAAAGAATATCCTGTCTAGACCAATCTCAAAATTAAATATATCAGACTGAAAATTCAAAAACAGCTCCTGACTATTTAAAAATATCGCTTTATGTTTTTATAAAAACAAACATCAAAGAATTCGATAAAGAATAAAATAAAGCGATCATTCATCGAGCTTTAATAGATAGTTTAATCGCACGATGGGTTGGGCTGTTTTAGGTATTGTTTGGATTCCATTATGAAATTCAAACGCATCTTTTTTCAAAAACAAGAAGCGTTGTTTTTGAACTGTTTCATTGTATTTTTTAATCACTCTTTTAGATTATAACTGGAAAGTTCCAATCTCGTTTCTAATATTGTTTATATGGGTATTATGGAGCGCATGATTAATGTACAATGTGATGAAATCTTGCGACATTTAAACGTATATAGCTTACAATACGAGCCCGTACAAACAATGCTGTCAGCTCGTATTTTCTGCCAAATTATTGGTATTAATGTGTCACGCCTGATATCTGTGAACAATTTTTGTATAGATGTTTTCTCCACGTTTAAATAAGCTAAACACAAGAGTCTTTCTACCACACTCTTGTTACGTTTTCTTTTCCTTATACCCTAAAAACAAGTCTTGTCAGGCTTTTCTTCATCCCTTACAAATATTTCTTTTTAGCTATCAAAACAAGCGTGATTGCTTGCCTTGTTTTACTGCAAACATACGGTACTATTTTACGGAACACTCACCATATTAGTCGTAAAACAAGCCTGTAAGTTCAAGCATGAAACGTTCAAATAAATCGCATTGCGTTTTTTCAGATAAATTATAATAGGAGATTTCATAAAAAGGAAGGGATTGCTTTATAGATCAAGTCTAATATATAAGATTATCTATTAAATTCCCCATAAAATATTGTGTTTTAATCGTACTGAAATCAGTTTATATTTGCCAGAATAAAGAGAAAAAACCTGTTTCTTTGAACTAGATAGATCCTTCCTTTTTATAAGCTGGTTCCTTACCTGAATTTTTATCTATTCTCTGTTCTTTTTTAATTTTTGAAGAAACTTCATTTAATATCGCATAAAGCTCTTTTGGTCTGATTGGTTTTGCAATACAGCCATCCATTCCCGCATTTTTGTATTCAGAAATATGATCTGTTTGTGCATTCGCTGTTAATGCATAAATTGGGGTTTTTTCTAAATCATTTTTCTGTTCTATTTTTCTAATTTCTCTTGTTGCATCCAGCCCATCCATCACAGGCATACGAGCATCCATTAAAATTAAATCAAACTTTTCTTCTTTCCATAATTGAATCGCATTAACGCCATTATCTGCAAATACGAGGTTTGCTTCTGATCTTGCCAATAACGCTTTAAGAACTAGCTGGTTATTAATTTGATCTTCTGCCGCTAAAATTTTTAATCCTTTTATTAAACAAATCTCAATATTTTTTGACGCTTCTTCTGTTTTAAGTGCAAGTTTCATCACAGGAATTTCAAAAGAAAAAATCGAGCCTTTGCCTGGCACGCTTTTAACATTTAGGCAACCTTCCATTAATTCTACCAAATTTTTGCAAATCGTAAGACCAAGACCTGAACCTCCATATTTTCTCGTTGTTGAAATATCTGCCTGTGTGAATGTATTAAAAATTGTTTCAAGCTTTGTTTCTGGAATTCCAATTCCCGTATCTTCAACCTTAAACTGTAAAATAGGAGATTTTGAAAGATTTATTGGATTTTCCAGTAATTCTACAGATATAGAAATACTGCCTTTTTCGGTAAATTTTATTGCATTATTCATTAAATTCGTTAGCACTTGTCGAATTCTTAAAATATCTCCTTTAAAATTATACTGCTTGCTATTTTCCGAGATTTTAAAATCAATACGGAGTTTTTTCTTTCTGGCTTCTGTTCCAAACAAGGGTCTGATTGTATTGAAAACCTCTTTAATATTAAATTCAACCTTCTCTATGGTCATTTTACCTGACTCTATTTTTGATAAATCAAGAATATCGTCTAGAATATTTCGTAATCCATCTCCTGATTGTTGAATAACATCAACCATGGTTTTTTGTCGTTCATCAAGCGCTGTATGATCTAATGCTGCTGCCATACCCAAAACACCATTCAAAGGCGTTCTTATTTCATGGCTCATTGCTGCCAGAAAAGCACTTTTAGCAATATTTGCTTGTTCTGCCTGTCTTGTTTTCTCCACAAGTTCTTTTGTTCTTTCCTTAACACGCTCTTCCAGCCTGGTTTTATGAAGATTAAGTTCATGTCCAGTTATTTCTAGTCGTTTTGATTGATCTCTTTGGTTAAACCATAATAACATCCAAAGCCCAACATTCATTAATAATCCAAGAATAGAAAATGTCAGACTCATATTAATATGATATTTTGCGCTATCAATCTCAACATCTATGTTTTGCTTGATAAGAGCATCATATTTACGCGTTGCATCCACATAAAGATTTTTATTTCTTATATATTCATCACTGTTTAATAGCTTTCTTGCCCGGGCCAGTTCTTTTTTTTCAATGGCTTTAAAAGCTGCGCCTTCAAGAGAAACCAAACGCTTATTTGCTTCATTAACCTGATCCATATATAAATAAGTTTCCATTGTATGTGCATAAACACGAGCCCTTGCGAGTGCAGCATCAAGCTCTGGTGCGTGCGCATTATATTTAGCTTGCCAGCGTTCTCTTCCTGTAATTGCTGCCATTCGTGCAGAATTTGTCATTATTTCATCTAATAATGTAATCTGTGTAGAAAGTTGTTCATAATTATGGAGATTTTCAAAATTCCTTGAAATATCCTGTTGAGCCTGCCAATTATAGCTAACAACACTTATAACCGTCATAATGGTTAAAATAAAAGCTGTAACAGAAAAACTGCCAATCGGTCTAAACAGTTTCAAAATAGACTTTTTTTTTAATAAATCCTGTTTTGATATAATATTCATCTATGACAAAGCCTTCATCGTATAAACCCAAATTGTTTTAATAAATCTATTAAATAGAGAGGGTAAGAAAGAATTATAAAAAACCCTCTATCCCCTAGCCAAAGTCAAATGACTTTTCAATGATTTATTAAACTTCCAATACTCTATTTTCAGAGGTTGACATAAAGAAGAATATCATAAATTGTTTAACAAATAACAACATATCACAATGGTTTAAATTGACATGTAAAATGTCTTAAAAAAGGTGTTTCCTTTGTAATTTTTAAACCTTTCAAGGTTTTTGCTTTTGCCTTAATCTCAGCAAAAACTTCAATTAAATAATCCATATGTGATTGCGTATATAACCCTTCTTGGAAAAGCAAGCCTTAAAAGCTCCATCATGGCTGCTTCTTCGTGACCCTTTGCTTTGCGTCCATACATAACGCTTCCTATTTCACAACTTCGAATCCCACCTTCCAGATAAAGCGCCACAGCCAATGCCTGTCCTGGATATTGTAACGAAGGAATATGTGGTAAAAATGTCCGTGCATCAATAAAGCTTGCATGACCACCTGCTGGTTTAACAATTGGTATTCCAAGTTTTTCTAGATTTTCACAAACATATTCTACACTTCTTATTCTATACGTTAAATAGGATTCATCAATGATCTCCTCAATTCCTTTGGCAATTGCCTCCATATCTCTGCCTGCCAACCCTCCATATGTTGGAAAGCCTTCTGTAACAATCAAACGACTTCTTGCCATACGAGCCAGTTCATCATTATTTAAAGCAAGCCAACCTCCAATATTTGCAAAACCATCCTTTTTAGCTGACATTGTCATTCCATCTGCATATGAAAAGATTTCACGTACAATATCTTTAATCGTTCGGTCTTTTTGACCTTTTTCTCGCTGCTTAATTAAATATGCATTTTCTGCAAATCGACACCCATCAATTAAAAAAGGAATTTTATACTGTTTGGCGCGTTCTGATATAGCGCGAATATTCTCAAGACTTACTGGCTGACCTCCTCCTGCATTATTGGTAATAGTAACCATAATACACGGTGTTTGTTTATGGTTTTCTTTCAAAAACAAATCCAGTTTATCTAAATCAATATTTCCTTTAAATGGATGAATTTTAAAGGGTTGTTTCCCTTCTTCAATAACAAGATCAACAGCTTTTGCACCTGTCATTTCAATATTGGCTCGTGTTGTATCAAAATGGGCGTTTGAAGGAATTTTCTTGGATTTTCCTCCCAGAATAGAAAATAAAATCGCTTCTGCTGCTCTTCCTTGATGTGTTGGAATAATATGTTTAAAGGGCATTAAGTTTTGTATCGCTGATTGAAAATTATAAAATGATCTAGCGCCTGCATAGGATTCATCACCTTCTGAAAGTGCCGCCCATTGTGATGCACTCATTGCTGAAAAACCAGAATCGGTTAATAAGTCAAGAATAACATTTTTTGATTCAAGTGCAAAAAGATTATAATGAGCTTTCTTTAAAAAACCTGCTCTTTGCTGATATGTTGTGATTTGAATAGGCTCAACCGCTTTAATTCGAAAAGGTTCTATAATTGTCTTAAATCGTACCGTTTCTTTTTTTTTTCTATTCATCTTTTACTCCTTTAAAAACCAAATCTTTAAAAATTTAAACAAAGGGTTCTCGTTTCAAATCCGACAATGACCAAAACAAAGATAGCTCTTTATATCTTTCATGTCTAAATATTCAAAATAAATCGATTTATATCTTCATCTGGATTTGAAATACCAAGATTTAAATCCTTATTTTTAAAGGTTTTTATGGCTAAATTCTATTTTAGAAAGGAAAATTATATGTTTTTATCTCTGTTTTTTTAGACGTTTAATCATATAAAGCTTATCAAAAATAAACATTATATTTGTATGTTTTATATATAAAACATGTAAGTAAACACACTCTACTTTTTTAGTAAAAACTGGCAATAAACAATCTTAAATGAACTTTTTTAAAAAATTTTTTATATTATAAAAAATAAAGAATCATATTCTATAAAATAAAAAAATGAATTCTTTAAATTTATAAAATACAACTCTTATTCCTACACAGCAATCCTAATTTTATATCTAATATATGAGATGAGAATGG
This sequence comes from Maricaulaceae bacterium, assembly GCA_965183855.1. GTDB lineage: Bacteria > Pseudomonadota > Alphaproteobacteria > Caulobacterales > Maricaulaceae > CBCYMI01. The sequence continues at coordinate 85,992 of CBCYMI010000008.1, forward strand.
AATTCTTTTATTTTATATTAATCTTCCTAGAAAAAAAAATCATCTGGACGCCTGTTTTGGCGTTTGCGCTTTTGTCAACAGGGCTTTATTTAATGATACGCCTTCAGTTTATGCCTATCAGACAATTATTAAATGCGTTCCAGTTATTATTTAAAGGAAAAACAAAAGGAAAAGGTGAGATCTCACCAAGAGCCGCTTTATGTACAGCTCTTTCCGCAACTGTTGGAACAGGAAATATTGCAGGGGTTGCAACAGCCATCGCAATTGGAGGTCCAGGTGCTGTTTTCTGGATGTGGATAACTGCAATTTTAGGAATGGCAACCAAATATTCAGAATGCATGCTTGCTGTTAAATATCGGGAAAAAAACCTTCATGGAGAATTCGTAGGAGGTCCCATGTATTATATAAAAAATGGTTTGGGAAAAAAATGGCTCTGGTTGGGATGTGTTTTTGCTTTTTGTGCCAGCATTGCTGGATTAGGAACAGGAAATCTTGTTCAATCTTATGAAGTTACCAAAGTAATTCACAAAAGTTTTAATATCCCTCCTTATATTATAGGCTTGGTTTTATCCTGTATTGTTTTTTTTGTCATTATTGGGGGAATTAAAAGTATCGCATCCATTGCTTCAAAACTCGTTCCTTTAATGGCAATTATGTATTTTACAAGTGCTGTTTTTGTAATCATTTTAAATAAAAACCAGGTTCCAGATGCATTCACAATGATATTTTCTCATGCTTTTACAAACAGTGCTGCTATTGGTGGTTTTTTAGGAGCCAGCTTTTTATTAACCATGCAAATGGGAGCTGACAGAGGTGTTTTTTCCAATGAAGCGGGACAGGGAACCGCACCCATTGCACATGCTTCTGCTAAAACCAACAATCCAACACAGCAAGGATTAATAGCAATGCTTGGATGTTTTATTGATACTCTGGTAATTTGTACCTTAACTGCTTTAGTTATTTTAACCATGCCCCCTGTTTTTGAATTTGCTGGAGAGCTTCAACAATATGGTTATGCATCTCAAATTGGTGTAGAAGGAAGAACATCAGGAGCTTCTTTAACTTCAGAAGCTTTTGCTGCAGGTCTTTTACAAGCTGGAATAAAAAATGGTGAGTTTATTGTGATTATTTGCTTAAGTATTTTTGCCTTTACGACAATTCTTGGGTGGGTTATTTATGGCGAACGATCTATCGAGTTCTTATTTGGCAATAAAGCGATTCTTCCTTATCGCTGTATATGGTGCTTGGTTAGTTTTTTAGGCTCTTCTTTGGTTTATATCAAGCACACACAGGGAAAAGGAATTGCCTGGTCAATTGCCTCTATCTCAAATGGAATCATGATTATACCTAATCTACTCGCAATTATAATGCTTTCAGGAATCGTTGTGTATACAACACGAAATGCTGGACTTATACATCAATTTAGATTTTTTCAAAGAAAAAAACAGGTAGAAGATATATCTAATTAACAAGCTATATTTTATCTTTAAGTATAAAATCAAGGCAAAATCTGATTTTGTTTATTTTTTAGATTCATCCTAATGAAACTGTCCAAGATAACTAAGGTTTGTTATCTGAAATAGTATCAGAAAGAGCAGGTTTTTAAGCAAAGCGAAACAAGCTGATAAAATAGCTTGTTACAGACATGACAGCGCATTGTGCGACCGAACGGGGCGCGGGGGGGGGGGGGGGGGTATATCGCAAAAGACATTAACCTATTTCTTTCAGTGATTTTGCAAAAGGATTGTCTTTCAAATAGAGCAGAAATCTCATAAAGATTTCGGGGATGAGATTGAAGTTGACGAGAGGTGTTTTTTCGTGACGTTCGCAAAGATTAAGCATGGGAGAAACAGGCAAAACATCACCCATTTTTAGTTTGCTAAAGCGCATATACAGAGTATATACGAAAATGATCTGTATATTAATGCCCATTATTGAACGCAAGGAGATATAGAACGACATTGTTTGGGTATTCTGCGTTGAATATGAGCGGTTTTAAGGACGGTCTGTATCTCAAAGAATTTTTTAGAAAGACATCATCACATCAACGCAATTAAAGCCAATAAAACAATTGGGCAAACAAGATATCAATTAATTAAATGAGACACCCCATCCTGATTTTAAAAAATATTTCCATTTATTATAAAGCGTTGGAAAAATATAGAAAAACAATCACTTAACTTGCATTTATATTAGATATGATTTAGCTATATATTAAAAAATAGTTTCGAGGTTAAAATGGAAACCATTGTTGATATTTTAAAATTTATAGAAAACAAAATCGTTTGGAGCCCTCTCTTAATTGTGATCTTATTTGGTACAGGACTATATCTCACAGTTCGATTGCGATTTATGACTATTCGCCGAATTCCTACAGCAATCATGCTTGCAATTAAAAACAAAACAGAAGGACAAGATAAAGGGGAAATCTCACCAAGAGCTGCTTTGTTTACAGCACTTTCTGCAACTGTTGGAACAGGAAATATAGCAGGGGTTGCAACAGCAATTGCAATTGGAGGACCAGGAGCAATCTTTTGGATGTGGATGACCGCTATTTTAGGCATGGCAACCAAATATTCTGAAGCGCTATTAGCTATTAAATTTAGAGAAACAGACAAAAACGGAAATACTGTTGGTGGTCCCATGTATTATATAAAAAATGGTCTCGGAAAAAAATGGAAATGGCTTGCCTTTGCGTTTGCAATTCTAACAAGTTTTGCTGCAATAGGAACGGGAAATATGATCCAGGCTTATGAAGTTACAAATGTTTTATATAGTAATACGAATTTTCTTGAACCTTGGACTATTGGCTTAATATTGTCTATTTTCGTTTTTTTTGTAATTATTGGAGGCATTAAAAGTATTGCTTCTATTGCATCAAAGCTTGTTCCTTTAATGGCAATTGCTTACTTTATATGCGCCGTAACCATTATCATTCTAAACATGGAACGCGTACCATATGCATTTGAAATGATCTTTACAGATGCCTTCACAGGAACCGCTGCCGTTGGTGGATTTATTGGGGCACACTTTTTCCTTGTTATACAACACGGGGCTGATAGAGGATCTTTTTCAAATGAAGCAGGTCTTGGATCCGCTGCAATTGCACATGCTTCTGCGAAAACACATGATGCAACGCGTCAAGGCACAATCGCAATGCTCGGATGTTTTATTGATACAATCATTGTTTGTACCCTAACAGCTCTCGTTATTTTAACTGCACCTCCTATTTTTGAATATGCAGGTAAAGTTCAACAACATATTTTTGCTTCAGATATTGGCGTTCTCGGTCGATCAACAGGTGCTGAACTAACCTCAAAAGCTTTTTCATCAGGTCTTGCACAAATTGGCATTAATGGTGGACAATGGATCGTGGTAATCGGTTTAATTGTTTTTGCGTTTACAACAATTCTGGGCTGGGCATTGTATGGAGAACGATCCATAGAGTTTCTCTTTGGTAAAAAAATAATTATTCCTTATCGTATCCTTTGGTGTTTTGCTGTTTTCTCTGGAGCATTGCTTGTTTATACAAAAGAGGGATCAGGACAAAAAATTGCCTGGTCAATTGCTTCAATCTGTAACGGACTCATGGCATGGCCAAACTTAATTGGTGTCCTTTTACTATCTGGTACGATCATTCGTGTATCCTATACTTCAGGAATTATTGGCAATAAAAAAACAAAAGAATAATTGGCTTTAAAAATAAAATATCATTCTCTCTTTTTTTGTATTTAAGAGCTAAAACAAACCTTTTTTGATTTTACCTGGCTCATCAATTTTAAAAAGCAAAACTTGCATTCCTGTGTTTCCAATATTAATCTTTAAATTACAGTAATCAGGTTAAAGAGCTGTCTTGCTATAAAATTAACAAGTCATCAGCTTTTATCAAGATCTTAAAACGAAATTTGTCTTAAAAGAAAAAATATCATGACAAGCTTCAAAAAGGGATGATGCATATATGGAAAACACAAGAATTTCTGAAATGAACAAAAAAAAAACAAGCTCTCCAAAATATAAAAAACATTGGGCACAAAAAAATGCGGAGGAATTATATCAACAAAGCTTTCCAGACTTAATGTTTCAAGCACAAACCATTCATCGCCAAAACTTTAATCCAAATATTATTGAAAAAGCACAATTATTATCTATAAAAACAGGAGGGTGTCCTGAAGACTGCTCATATTGCAGTCAATCTGTTCACTCTAAAAAACCTATCAAAGCAACAAAATTAATGGATTTAGAATCAACACTTCAAGCAGCACAACAAGCTAAAAAAAATGGGGCAACCCGTTTTTGTATGGGAGCAGCCTGGCGTTCTTTAAAGAATCGAGACATGGATAAAGTATGTGACTTAATCTCCGAGGTTAAAAGTTTAGGGCTTGAAACCTGCGTTACCCTCGGCATGATTAATGAAGAGCAAGCCAAAAAATTAAAACAAGCGGGTCTTGATTTCTATAATCATAATGTTGATACTTCCGCTGAATATTATAAAAATATTATTACAACACGAACCTATCAAGATAGAATTGATACATTAGAAGCTGTTAGAACTGCAAATATTAGTATCTGCTCTGGAGGTATATTAGGATTAGGAGAAAACCCAGAAGACAGAATTTCAATGCTTGTTACACTTGCAAACCTTCCAGAACCACCACACTCTGTTCCAATCAATGCTTTGGTTCCTTCTCCAGGCACAAAACTTGGAAAAACAGATAAAAATAACATAGATCCTGTTGAGTTTGTAAAAATCATAGCACTTGCACGAATTATGATGCCAAATTCTGTTATTCGATTATCTGCAGGACGTGAAAATATGTCCGAAAGTTTACAAACCCTTTGTTTCCTTGCAGGTGCAAATTCCATTTTTATAGGAGAAAAGCTTCTTACCACAAAGAATGCATCAATTAATCAAGATCACGCTTTATTTGAAAAATTAGGAATTACAGGAGAAAAAATTAAAACAGACTCTGTTCAAAAAAAACACATGAATTAATTTTTAATAATCATATCTGGAAATAAAAATGGTTAAAAAAACTAACAGCAGAAGAAGTCATTAAGAAAGTAAATAATTGGTCCTTATCAGACGAAAAAGAAGCAATTACCAAAACCTGGAAATTCAAAGACTTTAATCAGGCTTTTGGATTCATGAGCAAAATAGCCTTAAAAGCAGAAAGTATGAATCATCACCCAGAATGGTTTAATGTATACAATCAGGTAAGAATTGTGTTAACGACACATGACTTAAATGGGTTATCCAGCCTGGATCTGGAAATGGCAGAATTTATAGATTCACACTCGATTAAAAAAACAGAGTTTATTGATAAAAATCAGCTTAATGCTATTAAAAACATCTGATCATAATTTTTTAAGGATAAACTTATGATATGTAAAAAAACAGTGTTAATTACAGGAGCTTCACGAGGAATAGGGGCTTCTCTTGCTGTTTCTTTTGCAAAAGCAGGATATGATCTGGTTTTAACGGCTCGTTCCAAAACAGGATTAGAAAAAACAGCAAGAAAAATAGCAGCGATACATCCTTCAAAATCAAACAAAAAAAAGAAGCCAGATATTTACTTGTTTCCAATGGATCTTACAAAAAAGGAAAGCCCAAAACAATTATTTAAAGAAATCCAAAATAAAAAAATTAATCTTAATGTTTTGGTCAATAATGCAGGCTTTGGTTATGTTGGTGATTTTAAATCAGAAAATTTAAATGATATTATTGAGATGATTCATCTTAATATTAGAGCTCTTACAGAACTTTCATACCTTTTTCTTTCTCATTCCAATCCAAATAAAAATGGAATCTTAAATATTGCTTCAATTGCTGCATTTGAACCAGGACCTGGAGCAAATGTATACGCTGCCAGTAAATCTTATGTCCTTTCTTTTTCAGAAGCTCTATATCAAGAGTTAAAAGATCAAAAAATACATGTAAGCAGCTTATGTCCAGGAGCAACCCAAACAGATTTTTTTAAACGTGCAAATGTAAAAAATAAAAGCCTATTACCAGATGTTCTTACACGCCATCCTGATTGGACAGCAGAAATTGCTGTTAGGCAATTTCATAAAAAAAAACGGGTTATTATTCCAGGAAAAATAGAAAATATCTCTCTTATCCTAACTCGTTTTTTGCCTAGATTTCTAAAATTAAAACTAACTTATTTATTTACAAAAAAACAAACAAAAATTACATGATATTGATCTTTTTTAGGAGCTGTCCCAGATAACCAAGATTTATTATCTGAAATGGGATAAGAAAAAAATAAGGTAAACAAAATAAGCTAGATAGAATAGCTTGTTGCTGGCAACATAGCAAATTATGCGACCAAACGAGTTGGTATAAACCCAAGACATCAGCTTATTTTTTTCAACGGTTTTGCGAAAAGATTACTTTATCTCCTGATATCTTAAGAGATTATATTTATCACATCAAATCATGAAAAAATCTCATAACGGTCTCAAGAGTGGGATTGAAGTTGACGAAGAGTGTTTGGCAATATTTGCAACGCTTTTCCTACAAAGATGTGACAAGAAAAAAGGGTTGTTTTGGATTTACTAAAATGCAGATAGTGTATTTGTAGATATACTTCAAGTCAGATATTCATGCCCATTATTGAACACAATGAAGATTAGGATTGCATTATTTATACGGATTGTTGAGTATTATACGTTGGATGTGAGTGACATTATTAAGCTCTTCTTGTATCACACCTTCAACACTGTTTGCAAAAAAACATAAATTACATGAATAAATTGGGCGTTTCTGGAACCAAAGCAAATGCCACAATCATATATTTGGGTGTACCCAGAAAGGATTTTGAGATATTCTTAAAAGAATATACCCAGCAGGTTAACTGCCCTAAAACTAAAAACGCAATTGAAACAAATAAAATAATGGGGTAAACAAGATATCAATTAATTAAATGGGACAGCACCTTTTTTATTTTAAGCTTTATAAGCCTTTTTATAAAGGATTATAAGAGGGTTCCAAATATCAAAAAAAGGATATAATATGTCTGTCTCTAATTTCTTTAGCCTGCCATTCTTATTAGGATTTGAAACCTTTCAAACCAGGATAGAAGAGGCTTTAAAAAAACATGAATATTGCCAATTTCCTCCTTATAATATTCTTAAAAAAAATGAACACCATCTTCAACTTTTAATCGCTGTTGCAGGATTTGAAAAACAAGAATTAAGTATTATACATAAACAGAATTCATTAATTATAAAAGGAAAAAAACAACCTAAAAGTCATCGAACTTATTTATATAATGGAATTACAAATCAGGAATTTAACCATTATTTTTTTCTAATGGAGGGCTCAAAACCTAACAAAGCAATTCTAAAAACAGGAATCTTAAAAATTGATATTCTACTGCCAGCTCCTTCAACACAAAACATAGAAATTGATATTATAGAGGAAGAATAAATAGAATATAAAATAAAACTCTAGTTTTTATTTTTATATGCATCCTCTACTATCTTTTTATATTTCCTTAAAAAAAGATAGTACGCTCCATTCCCTCCATGCCTTCTATGCGCAATTGCATAGCCATATAGATAAATAGATAAGGCTGGATTATTTAGCCATTTTGGTAATTGTTTGTTCAAAATTCCTTTTTTTTCTTGCTCTGAATCCTGAAAGAAAGCCCCTTGATTTATACCTGTTTTTTGACTTAATCCTTTTCCTGTTATAACTAACAAGCAGCGTGCATTATTCTGTTTTACTCTTTGTGTTAAGGTAATATATAAGCTTTGATATGCTTGTTCTTGTGTCAAACCATGAAAATCAAGAATAAAATCAATTTTAACTTGACCTTTTTGAACTTGTTTTAAATGATTAAGGTTCTGAACATGGTCAGGTTTTTTTGAATAAAAAGATGTATTAGATCCACTCTTATTATCGCGTATGTTTTTTTCTTTAAACAAGTGATCTCTTTTCACAAGAGAGCTCTCCTCACGCGTTACAAAATATCCAGAATCATTTGTGTTAGAATCTATCATATTTTCTTTTTGATCTGTTTTTTTGATTTTTAAATAACGTTCCTGTTTTTTTCGAATATTATATGGCAAAGGCGTTATTGTTTTTTTAAACTCTTCCCATAAAAAATCGTCATCTTGTTCACAGGAAAACTCTTGTCCGAAAGGTTTGTCTTTTTTCATTTTAACAATGTATTTTTCCTTTTTTTACGAATATCAGATTATCTATATTTTCTTGCTACAGAGTGAGGAAGTAAAACAGCCCACCTTGCTTCATTTTTCATAATTCCTGCTTCAAAGCCTGCTGTTTTTCCTGTACCAAAGAACAAATCCCCCCTAAGAACACCTTTAATTGCAGAACCACTATCTTGTGTAATCGTTAAAAGTCCTTTTTTCTGATAAGATATATGCGGTTTTTGGTTTTGATACTTTTTTTGATCAATCATGGTATTTGAATTTGATTCTGATATTTTATATATTCTATATATAGGCTGATCTGTTAATATAGAAAGTTTGTTATTATATAAAGTTAGATTTTTCCCCTGATTTGTATACATAGGTAGATTTGTTTCGAGCCAAACTGGAACGCCAAAATCATGATATCTCTGATCAATTGCTAATGATGCTTTTTTGCGTAACGAAACGCCTTGAGCCCCAATCGGTCCTGTTCTATTATTTCCAATAGGCTCTAGTTTGAAAAAAACATATCTGGGATTATAATCCATTAAAGCTTTTGTTTCTCTCTCTCCTGCTCCATACATCCATGCCTCTATAGATTGTTTGGTTAAGCGAGTCGCTGAAATTTCTCCTCTTCTTATAAGCTCTTTTCCAATTGATTTATACTTATGACCATTATGTCCTGCAAATGCCACTCTATATTGGCGCCCATCTTTAAAAACAATCCTGCCACTTCCCTGGATTTGTAGAAAAAAAACCTCAGAGGGACGCCCCCAAGCTAAAATGTTTTTAGGATTTTTGGTAATTTTTTTTCGTGTATAATATTTTGTATTTTTCTTTTTTAGGTGTAATCGTTCTGGCAAACCCAAAATAGGTTCGCTAAAAACTGATGTTTTAACAGGGTTTACATCAATAATAGGCTCATAATAGCCTGTTAAAAGACCTGTATAACTTGCTTTTTTTCCAAACTCATATAGAAAAAAAGGCTTGAAATTCTTTTCAAAAAATTGTCTTGCTCGTATCTCTGTGTTTTCCAAATAAAAAGCTTTATTGCATACTTTCTGCCAATCTCTAAAATTACCTGAATATTTCCCTAACATTTTTTTTCTTCTGTACCCAGTCAGTATACGTTGTCTACAAGACTGACGAAAAGCCTCTAAAACAGGAGCTAACTTTGCACTTTTCCAACCATAAAGATCCTTAAAACTTGCGGGTAAAAGGTTAATATTATTGTGTCCTGTTTTGTAAATCTGGCTTTTTGGACTCTCATATCTTTTAATTATATGATAAGATTCTGCATTCGTTATTGTAATGCTAATACATAAAAAGATAAGACAAAAAATTATTTTTTTAAAAAATTGCTCTTTCATTTTTTTAGCCTTTAAAAAGCAAATATATTAAAAAATAGGAAGATCTCTTTAAGCATCATGAGATACAGTATCTAAAATCCAATTTGGGTTTTTATTTCCTATTTTTCTTTTAAAGCCCCATATTTCTTCTGTATCTTCAAGACAAAGTCTATCTTCTTTTTGCTCTCTTGTTTTTATAATTGCCTTAAAGCGAACAAAAATATATGCAAAATTATCTTCGATCTCTGCACGATCAATATCAGCTGAAAGAATTTTTAATTCTTCTAGTCTTACGCTATAATCTTTTTCTCGTTTTTTAATTTCATCATTATACAGGTTAAAAACATCTTCGGAAACCAATTTCTGCATTTTTCGTGTATTTCCCTCAATAAATGCTTTAACAATCCATTCATAAGCTATATTTGCTCCTGATAAAAACCTAACAGAATCAAAAGAAGGATCTTTGGATGCCAGTTTCATTAAACTTTCCGAAGCAGGCCCCTTCATTATTTTGTCTTGTTTATTCAAACTTTTCGGTTTAGCTTGCATTTTAGGTTTGTCTGGCATTTTACCAATCGGTTTTCCTAAAACAGAGTTGAAAACAAAAATTACAACTACTGCGATAATAAGATAAATAACTAACTGCATCATGAATATAAGCCTTCAAATAGAAAAACGTGTTTCAAAAGAAATTATATCTAAATCATTTTGTTTTGGTTAATCTTTTCTGTTTTTATGTAAAAGATCTCTTCTGATTTTATGTATAAACTAATTTTTATAAAATCTCAAAAAAATCTTGCGGTTTTTAAAAAATAAATTAGTTGGTTTAAAATATCATTCTAAATTGAAAATGCACTCCATAGATAAAAGTAATCATAATAAATTAAATATTGTCGAACATCATTTCTCATGCTAGGAGAATTCTTAAGCAAAATTACACAGCTATTTAATAAACATTTGAATTAAGGCTATTTCATCATGTCCGAAACAGAAGTAAACACGACACCTCAAATCAAAATTCTTGCCCAGTATGTTAAAGATTCTTCTTTTGAAAACCCAAACGCACCTCAATCTCTTCAATCTGATAAAGAACAACCAGAAATTAACCTAAATGTTAATGTTCAAGCAAAAGAAGCTCAAAACAATATTATAGAAGTTTCATTAATTATAAAAGCAGACGCAAAACGTAAAACAGAGATTGTTTTTATTGCTGAACTAGAATATGCAGGATTGTTCTCATTTGTTAATATTGAGAAAGAAAATCAAAAGCCTTTTGTGTTAATTGAATGTCCAAGATTGCTTTTCCCTTTTGCCCGTCAAATTTTCTCTGAGATTATAGGTCATGGAGGATATCCCCCTTTAATGCTTGAGCCAATAGATTTCACAGCTCTTTACAATTCTCAAAACCAGGTAGAAAAAGAAAATTTGAATTAATATAAAAACATGAATTATTGAGAGTTATCTTTGTTAAAATTTTATGTTAAGATACCTCTTTATAATATCGTGACCATAAAAGTGTTTTTGCTTCTTTTTTAATTTTATTAATAGCTTGTTTATGTAATTGTTTTTCTTGATCACTTAATATATACTTGACCGGTTTTCTAACTGGTTTTTCTATCTGATTGGATATCTCTATATCAGTTTTTTGTTGTTTTTGAAAAATATCAAGTTCAACAGAGCGATTACTTGATAATTCATAATAAACTCGAGCCAATAGTTTTGCATCTATCAGCGCACCGTGATGTTCTCTTGCTTCTAGAGAAATATTAAACCGTTTACATAATGCATCAAGAGAATTATACGCTCCTGGAAATCTTTTTCTAGCAAGATATAATGTATCTTTAAATCGTTCTTTTTCTAAAGCTTTAAAAGCAGATATTTGCAATTCAGAGTTGATAAATTTTTGATCAAAACTTGCATTATGTGCTATCAGTTTTGAATCTTGTATAAACTCCATAAATTGCTCTGCTATCTGACAAAATAACGGTTTGTCAGATAGGAAAGATGTTGTAAGCCCTGTTATTTTTGTAACTTCTTCAGGAACTTCTCTTTGTGGGTTAATATAAGAATGAAAAACACGTCCAGTTGGAATATAATCTATAACTTCAACACATCCTATTTCTGTTATTCTATCTCCCTTAACAGGGTCAAATCCTGTTGTTTCCGTATCAAAAACAATTTCTCTCATAGGCTTTTATTTCTCTCAAAATAATGTAGGGGTTACGATCAGACTATAATAGAGAACACAAAGCTTTCATTTCTTTTTATCTCTTTTTTATAAATCGAGTTTATCCTGATTTTGATAATATATTTTCATAAACAGCCTTAGCTTGTATTTCACTTGATTTATAACTAATTCCTGTTTCAATTAAATAATCTGCTTTTTCTCGTTTAAGCTCATCCTTAATTTGACGTTGATTCATTAATTTATATTTTTCTTCTGTCATTCCTTCTCTTTTCAAAACTCGTTTTTTTCTAATTTTCTCTTCTGTTGTTACAACCAGAATATAATGAAAATTTGTTTCTGATCTCGTCTCAAATAAAAGAGGAATATCAAAAAATAGAACAGGAGTTGCGCTATACTTTCTGATAAACTCTTCCCTTTTTTGATCTATCTTAGGATGCACTAATCTTTCAAGATTTCTAAACATTTGATCTCCTTGATCAAGTAAATATTTAGAAAGTTTTTTTCGATCTATCTTATTTTCAATTAAAACACCTGGAAAAACTTTATTAATTTCCAATTTTAACTCATTATCTTCATGATATAATTCTTTTACACAGAGGTCTGAATCAAAAATAATTGCTCCAAACTGCTTTAAATAATTTACAATTGTTGTCTTTCCTGCCCCTATTGCTCCTGTTAGTCCACATTTTATCATTTTCAGTAATACCCATTTTAATCTGACTTTTGATAAAAACATAGATTCATTTGGTTTATTCGTGATTGAAGAATTTCTATCAAATTCTCAGGATCTTCAGGATAGCTCCCAAAGAATAGTTTATATGTTATTCTTGCTTGTTCTATAAACATTTTTAATCCATTTTGTATTTCAAGGTTATGCTTTTTCGCCTGATTTAAAAACATTGTCTGAAAAGGGTTATATACTAAATCCATTATATAACAGGAAGAAGACAGTTTTCCAAAATCAAAGTTAAAACCTTCACTGTTTTTTAAACCAGAAGGGGTCGTATTAATAATAAGATCAACAGATTTATTCATAGTTTCTTTTTTATTACATATATTGTCTCTTTTATCTCTTTCTTCCCAATCAATAACTTGCCAATTTATTAAATTTGAATCTTTAAATTTTTCAAAAACTTTTTGCGTTTTTTTCATATTTCTAGAAGTTAATTCAAGAGTATGAACCCCTTTTTTTTTACAAGCATATAAAATCGCTTTTGCAGACCCTCCTGCACCTAATATTCGTATCCTTTTTTCTTTAAAATCCGATTTTATTTTTTCGGGGAGACTTTTTATAAATCCATCTGCATCACTATTTTCTGCCCGCAAGATTCCATGTTTATTAATTAAAATATTTGTCGCTCCTATTTCCTGAACTTCTTTTGAAACATGATCTACATATTCTAAGGCAATTTCTTTATAAGGTTTCGTTATATTTATACCTTTTATACCCGATTGTTTAAAGTTTAAAAAAAATGCCTCCACGTTTTTTTCTTCTAAAAAAAGAGGAAAATAGGCATGTTTTTTTTCTCTTTTTTGTTTCCATAGATTAAACAAATAAGGAGAAAGAGAGTGTCTAACTGGATTTCCCAAAACACCATATAATTCTTGATTTTTAAAAATCATTTTTTTAAAACACCTTCTTTTCTAAGAAAAACCAATAAAGGCAAAATCGGCAGACCTAATATATCAAAATAATGTCCTTTTATTGACTCAAACAACTGTATTCCCCTTCCTTCCAACCGATAACATCCAACACTTTGCAAAAGATGTTCTTTCTCTATTTCTATATATTGATTTAAATAATCATCTGAGAAATCAACCATTTTCAACACAGATTCTGCTTTATAACACCAAATGTTTTTTCCTTTATAGTTTACCGTTGTTACACCATAAAGTTTATGTGTTTTTCCTCTTAAAATCTTTAATCTTTCTTTTGCTTCTTCTAAATGATTTACTTTATCATATAATTCTTTTTCAAAAATTAAACCTTGATCACACCCGATAGAATAAGCTTCTTTTTCTGTTCTACTTTTTAATTGTGATAATTTTTCTATAATTTTTTCTGGAGACGTTTTTATTTTTTTTAGTTTTAGTTTTAGTTTTTCTTCTGAAAAATCAGGTGATTTTATTGTAAACTCTAATCCTGCATTCAAAAGAATCTGTTTTCTAATTTTACTTTGTGATGATAATATAATTTCTTTTCTAGTATACATAAAACAGTCTTTTTTAATAATACTTATTTTTATTTTTCTTTTTGTTGATTATAATAATTTATAATTTTTGCAGCCGTTTCTTCTATTGATTGATTGGTTACATTTATAACAGGCCAATTGTTTTCCAAACAGAGTTTTTTTGTATAATTTATTTCCTTTTTAATCTGTTTTATATCAATATAATTTGTTTCCTGCTTTTGATGAAGGTTTAATAATCTATTTCGACGAATTTGTGATATTTTTTCAGCAGATGCAATTAACCCTATAATCAATGGATTTTTTAATTTTTTTAATTTTTGTTCATCAAACATTCCTGCAATGATCGGAATATTAGAAGCTTTATACCCTCTGTGCGCTAAATATACACAGGTTGGTGTTTTAGAAGTTCTGCTTATTCCTATTAATACAATATCAGCTTCTTCCATTTCTTCAACGTCTTTTCCATCATCATAATTTATTGCAAAATCCAACGCTTCTATTCGGTTATAATAGCTAGAATCCATTATTCTCTGTGCCCCAGCTCTACTAACAATTGGAATTCCTAAATACCTAGCCATGCTAGATAAAATAGGATCCATCACTGCAATTGCTTTTATTTTATTCCTCTGACATGTTTTTTCCAATAAGCTTCTTAATTCCTCATCAACAAGAGTATACATTACAATTCCAGGATATTCTACGATTTGTTCAATTACTTTTTTCATATGTTCTTCTTTTCTAACAAGAACATATAAATGTTCCAAAGGTGTGACATCTTCAAATTGAGCACAAGAAGCTCGCATGACTTCTAATAGAGTTTCTCCTGTTGAATCAGAAACCATATGCACATGAAAATAGAGATTTATTCTTCTCTTTCTTTGCCTCATTTTGCCTTTCCCGTTTCCCTATAAAAAATCACAATAGAATTTTAGGTTATTTTTCCTGTGGATTTTTTGTCTATTTTCTTGAATAAAACAACCTATCTTCAACAGATCATTTTTCCTTTTTGATTCTTTTCCTTTTTTTTCCACATAAATATCACAAAACAGCTTCTTTTTCCTATTTGATGTATTTTTCCCCTTTTTTCTTATCCAAAAAAATTTTTTCTGTTTTTACTAACATAGTTATCCACATAAAAATATTTCTTAACTATATGAATTTTATATTCTTTCTTTTTTTTTCCACCACATGTTAGTTTTTTTTTCCAGATTTTTCAACTTATATATATTAAGTGTATAATTATGTTAGTTATTTCTATTTTCTTAATTAGTTCATAATTTTCACAAGATTACTATTTCTAATTTTATTATTTTTAATTTATGAAGGATATGTTTTATGAAAGAAAAAAATAAATTTATGAAAGTTTTATCTAACCATAAAGTTTTATCTCCTCCTCTGTGGATAATGAGGCAAGCTGGAAGACATTTACCAGAATATATAAATTTAAGAGAAAAAGAACAAGATTTTATAAAATTTTGTTTAAATTCAGAAAAAGCAGCGGAAGCAAGTCTACAACCAATGAGAAGATATGATTTAGATGCAGCAATTTTATTTTCTGATATCTTAATTATTCCTTATAGTTTAAACAGATCTGTTATCTTTAAAAAAGGTGTAGGACCTATCTTGGATCCAATCACAATAAATGATATTCCCAATTTGAGAATAGAGGAAGAAATTTATGAAAAAATAGCTCAAACTGTAAAAAACATAAAAATGAATTTAAAAAAGGGAAAAGCATTAATCGGGTTTGCAGGTGCTCCTTGGACAGTTGCTACTTATATGATAGAAGGTGGTGGAAGTAAAACAAAAGAAAAATCAATTAGCTTTGCATTAAAAGAACCAAATTCTATGAAATTATTATTAGATAAATTAATAGATGCAACCGTTATTTACTTAGAATATCAGGCAAAATCTGGTGTAGATGTTTTAAAATTATTTGAATCATGGGCAGGAGGATTACCAGAAATATTACATGAGACTTTATTAATAGAACCTGTAAATAAAATTATAGATAAATTAAAAAAGAAAGATATAAACTTACCAATTATTTGTTTTCCTAAAGGATTAGGACCTAATTATGAATTATATGCAAAAAAGGTAAATTGTGAAGTTTTGGCATTAGATTCCTCTTTACCTTTATCTTGGATAAAAGAAAAATTGCAGCCTAGAAAAATTGTTCAAGGAAATTTGGATCCTCTGATTTTATTAGCAGGAGGGAATATTTTAAGGGAAAATGTATGGCAAATTAAGAAAAAGTTACGGAATTATCCATATATTTTTAATTTAGGGAACGGTATTTTACCAAATACTCCAATAAAGAATGTATATGAGATGATATCTTATATTCGAGAAGAATAAAAAGAGAGAAAAATGGATGATTTAAGACGAGATTTTGGAAAAACAGCAGTTATTTTATTTAATTTAGGAGGACCTGATAAATTAGATTCAGTAAAGCCTTATCTTTATAATTTTTTTAAGGATCCTGCAATTATAGATGCTCCTTTTTTTATTCGTTATCCTTTGGCGTTTTATATATCATGGACACGTTCTAATATGTCTAGAGAGAATTATAGAAAAATAGGAGGAAAAACAACCTTGATAGAAGAGACAGAAAACCAAAGAAAAAAACTGGAAGAGTTATTAAAAAAAAAAATAAAAAATATTAATGTTCATGTTGTTATGAGATATTGGCACCCAAGGGTAAAGAATGTGATAGAAAACCTTGACACAGATTATGAAAATATATTACTTTTACCTCTTTATCCACAATATTCAACGACAACGACAGGATCTTCATTCAAAGAGTGGAAAAAACATTATAAAGGAAAAGCAAAAATAAAGGCTGTTTGCTGTTATCCAGAAGAGAAAAATTTTATAAAATCACATCAGAAAAGGATTCTGGAAACTTGGGAAAAAAGAGGAAAAAAAACAGATTTAAAATTACTTTTTTCTGCTCATGGACTCCCTTTGAAAATAATAGAAAAAGGTGATCCATATCAAGATCAAATAGAAAAAACAGCAAAATGTATTATAAAGGGATTACCAAAAGAATTACAGGATTTCCAGGTTTGTTATCAAAGCAAACTAGGTCCTTTAAAATGGTTAGAACCTAGTTTGGATCAAGCATTAAAACAAGCAAAAGAGGAAGAAAAAGGAGTTATAATTTCTCCAATAGCTTTTGTTTCAGAACATGTCGAAACTTTGGTAGAATTGGATGAGGAATATGCAGAAATCGCAGAAGAATTAGAACTTAAATTCTATATAAGAATTCCAGCATTGAGTATTCAGAAAGATTATATTACATCATTAAGCGAGCTGGTCTTAAAGATGTTAAACTCGGAAAAAACCTATCCTGAAATTGCAAGAAAAAGGATTTGTTGTGAACAATTAAAAGAGTGTCCTAATTTGGGTTATTATGTAGAGTAAGGTTAATATGGATTATAATTGGTTAAAAGCATTTCATATATTTTCGGTAATTTGCTGGATGGCAGGTTTGTTTTATTTTCCTAGATTATTGGTTTATCATTGTCGTGCTTCTCTGGGAGGAGAATTAGATAAGACATTAAAAATACAAGAAATCAGGTTAAGAAATATAATCATGACTCCTGCATTAATTTTTACATGGATATTTGGAGTTTTATTGATTGTAAATAGACCTGAAATACATAGAGAAATATGGTTTTCTATAAAATTTTTACTTGTAATTATTTTATCTGGTTATCATGGTTATTTAATAGTTATCTCTAAAAAGTTTCAAAGAGGAGAAAGACCAAAATCAGAAAAATATTTCAGAATAATTAATGAAATACCAACGTTACTTGTCTTTATTATCGTAATTTTAGCTGTAATTAAGCCATTTTGATGGATAGAAATAAAAACTTGACCTTTATTCAAACTTGTGTTGAAACAAAATGGCACAGTCCAGTCTGGAATTATTACTTTCAAAATAGAAACTTCTTTTAGATATCTTTAAAATTTTATAATATACAACTTAATTAGGCATAGATTATGACTGAGAACTCATTAGATAAATCTTTAAAAAATCATGATTCTAAAATAGTAAAACGTAGAAAAACATTATCAATAGAAAATAAACCTCCTATATTAACGGAAAAACAGGATATAAATAAAACCTTCCCATTTAAAGAAAAAGAAGACTCTTTAAAAAAAACAAAAAATGATGATTTTCTAAATCATAAATCAAAATCTGAAGAAACCAAGGTTACTCCTCCCCAAAATCAAGAAAAATTAGAAAAAACAGAAAGTAATGAAATTGTATCAAATAATTTTAATACCTTTGATACAAAGGATATGTCTTTAGCTATTTTGAAACAAAAAACACCTCAGGAATTACTTAATTTTGCAGAAAAATTAGAAATAGAAAATGCAAATACAATGCGCAAGCAAGATATGATGTTTGCTATTTTGAAGAAATTGGCAGAGCAGGGAACAGAAATACATGGAAGTGGTGTTTTAGAGGTTTTACAGGATGGTTTTGGTTTTTTGAGATCTCCCGAAGCAAATTATCTTTCAGGACCAGATGATATATATGTAAGTCCCAATCAAGTACGAAGGTTTGGCTTAAGGAGTGGAGATACAGTAGAAGGGGAAATTAGAAGTCCAAGAGAAGGAGAACGTTATTTTGCTCTTTTGAAAGTTAGCAGAGTAAATTTTGAGGATCCAGAATATGTAAAACATAAAGTCCATTTTGATAATTTAACTCCTATTTATCCAGAAGAGCGTCTGGTTATGGAAATAGATGGCAAAGAAATAAAAGATAAGTCAGGTCGTGTTATTGATCTTGTAACTCCTTTGGGAAAAGGACAACGAGCTTTAATTGTTGCTCCTCCAAGAACAGGTAAAACGGTATTGCTACAAAATATAGCACATGCGATAGAAGCCAATCATCCAGAGGTTTATGTAATTGTTTTGCTGATTGATGAGAGACCAGAAGAAGTAACAGATATGCAAAGATCCGTTAAAGGAGAGGTGGTTTCTTCTACTTTTGATGAGCCAGCAAGCCGGCATGTTCAAGTTGCTGAAATGGTCATAGAAAAGGCAAAAAGACTGGTTGAACATAAAAAAGATGTTGTTATTCTTCTTGATTCAATTACCCGTTTAGGAAGAGCTTATAATACCGTTGTTCCATCATCTGGAAAAGTATTGACAGGTGGAGTGGATGCAAATGCATTGCAAAGACCAAAGCGTTTTTTTGGTGCAGCAAGAAATTTAGAAGAGGGGGGATCTTTAACAATTATAGCAACTGCTTTGATTGATACAGGTAGTAGAATGGATGAAGTGATCTTTGAAGAATTTAAAGGTACAGGGAATTGTGAAATTATATTAGATCGTAAAGTAGCAGATAAACGTATTTTTCCTTCTATTGATATTACAAAATCAGGAACACGAAAAGAAGAATTATTAGTTGATAAGAATACTCTTCAGAAAACATATGTTTTAAGGCGTATTATTAATCCTATGGGAACAATGGATGGTATAGAGTTTTTATTATCCAAGTTTAAAGAAACAAGAAATAATAGAGAATTTTTTGATACAATGAATACATAATTTTATTACCTTTTCGGATATAAGACTTTATTTCTGATTGGGTTATATGTCTATCCTTAACACTTTAAATTTCATATTGACATGATAAATAAAGAGACAATTTTTGCCTGTGCGAGTGCTCAAACAAGAGCAGGGATTGCTGTGTTTAGAGTTTCTGGACGGCAAGCCTATTCTTGTTTGGAGGCATTTTGTGGAAAAAAAAATTTTGAAAATCGAAAAGTTTATTTTCAAACAATAAAACATCCTGTTTCGAGGGAAGAAATTGATAAGGGAATTATTCTTTTTTTTAAATCTCCAAGAAGTTTTACGGGAGAAGATTGTGTAGAATTTCATGTTCATGGAAGCCCTGCTATTTTAAAAGAGATGAGTCAGGCTTTTTATGATTTTGGCTTACGTCAGGCATTTCCTGGGGAGTTTTCAAAGCGTGCTTATATAAACGGTAAAATGGATTTGATTCAGGTTGAGGGATTAGCTGATTTAATTGATGCAGAAACAGAATTACAACGAAAACAAGCTTATTTGCAAATGGAAGGAAAGTTAAGCGGTGTTTTTAAAAAATGGCGCCTTTATTTAGTAAATATGATGAGTTGGATAGAAGCGATGATTGATTTTCCAGATGAAGAAGATATTCCAGAGGATCTATCCTTAAAAATTAATCAATCTATAATGGAATTAATAAATGAAATGACCTTTTTTTTGGAAAACAAACATACAGGAAAAGCGATCAGGGAGGGTATAAAAATTGCGTTAATTGGCTCTACAAATGTTGGAAAATCTTCTTTATTAAATCGAATATTGGGAGCAGAAAAAGCAATTGTTACGGATATAGAAGGTACAACGAGAGATATTATAGAAGTTCGCACTATTTTATCAGGAATGGTAACTTGTTTTGCAGACACAGCGGGGATTAGAAAAACAGATCATCAAATAGAAGCAGAAGGAATTAAAAGAGCAATTGATTATGCTCATAAAGCAGATATAAGATTAATGGTTTTAGAAGCTGAAAAAATGTCTGTTTTATCAGATTTGAATGATTTAATTTATCAAAAAGAATATTTAGATAGTAAAGAACAAATCTCATTGTTAAAAGAATATGATTTTGTTTTAGTTAATAAAATAGACCTTTTAAATGAAAAAAAACGTGTTTTTGCTCAAAAATCCTGTAGAGCAAAAACAGATTTTGAACAAAAAATATATGCTTATATAAGAAATATTGAGAATTGTTTTTTATATAAATTAGGAGAGAAACCACTTTTTGTTTTTGAATTGTCTGCCTTAACAGGTGAAGGTATTAATAATATTAAACAAGTTATATCAGAAGTAATTAGACTGAGATTTTCACTTGGGGAGAATCCGTATATAACCCGCGTAAGGCATCAAGAATCTATCAGAAAAGCATTAATTTCAATAAAAAAGGCTAAGAATAATTTAACGCATTCAATTGAACTTTGTAGTGAGGATTTAAGAAGTGCAAAACAATCATTGGAAGAGTTAATAGGGCTGATAGGTGTGAATGATATCCTTGATAAAATCTTTTTAGAATTTTGTATTGGGAAATAAAGGAGCCGTTTTATTTAATTAATAGATATTTTAATTTTCTGGTTATTTTCTTTTAGTTTTAGGTCAGTTAAACTGCTGGCACATTCCTTCAAAAGATATGCTTTAGGCGACATCCTTACACTTTGTATTTGTGGTATTTTCTTTGGTTCCAAAAGGTTTTAACTTCACTCATATAATTTATTTTTTCTGCAAACCGCGTTGAAGCTTTGACAAAACATGCTCAAAACCGCTTGGATCCAACGCATGATATCCAAGCAATCTTTATAAACTCTGTATAAACTCTTTATAAATAATGTGATCCTAAATTATATTGTGTTCAATAAAGGGCATGATGGCTTATATATAGCGCATAGGGATGAGCCGATCAGTTTGAGTTATAAGAACAGGAGACATATAATATCTGACTGGAAGCATATCCAGCCTCCCTTTTCGGATACACCCTAACCAAAAACACCCTTTTTCCTGTCATATTTTTGCATAGCGCGTATTTCAAACACTTCTAAAACACCTCTCATCACATTAATTTTTTCTCCGAAACTGTTATGAGCTTTCGTCATGCTTTGATATGATGAATATCATCTTTTTAGAATATGATCCAAAACATTAGGAGATAAGGCAATTCTTTTGCAAAATCCTTAAAAGGCATAAGCTGATCTCTTAGATTTATACCAATCTGTTTGATTGTAGTATAATCTGCAATTATATTCGCAACAAGCTGTTCTATCAGTTTATGCACCTTATTTCTTTCTCATCCCATTTCAGATAATACATCTTAGGAATTTGGGACATTCTCTAAAAACAAATTATATCATTTTTCTAATCGCTCTTTTTTTTCTTTAAAAAAATGATTCAATATTAAACGCTAATGTATAGAAATATTGGAACGGGTCTGGATTATCCAAAAATATTAGCTTTATTTGAACTAGATTATAGAAATTATACAATTTTATAAAGAATATTTTGTATTTGGTGTACCTTATTAATTTTATAGCATCGCGAACACTATTTACCCCCTTTTTTATTATTGTATGTTTTTCCTAATTTTTTGCCTTATAGAGAAAAAAGTAATTTTTAATAGAGTAAAAAATGTAAATAATATCTATTTTTAAATTTACGGAATTATAAACCGAAATTAGATTTATATAGATTAAGCTTTTTCTTAATTTGTTGATTAAATGTTTCACGTGAAACATTCAAGATATACGTTTTTATGAATAATTCATTGATAAAATATAATATCTTCAATATATAAATTGTTAATTAGAATTATTTTTTGCTAAAAAAAGGATGGTTTATTGCGAGATCAAAAATTTTTTGAATAGACAAAATTCAAGTTTTATGTCAGTTTGTTTCTCTGTTTAAACCTTGTTAATATTTATCTAAACTATTTTAAAATGTTCAAGAATCTTATCATTTGTAAGAAATTGTTTAAATATATTTCTTTGAAAACAAAAAGAATTTATAAAATTAATCTGAGGTTATACTTGGTAGTTATGTTAATATATATGCCGTACAGGGTTTTGGAATGTTAAAAAATTGGGATGTTATTATTATTGGAGGAGGTCATGCTGGATGTGAAGCAGCAGCAGCAGCAGCACGTTTAGGTGTAGAAACGTTATTATTGACATATAAAAAAGAAAATATAGGGGAATTATCATGTAATCCAGCGATTGGAGGAATAGGAAAAGGACATTTAGTCAGAGAAATAGATGCTTTAGATGGTTTGATGGCTAAAGCAGCGGATGCTTCTGGTATTCAGTTTCGTATGCTTAATCGCAAGAAAGGATCTGCTGTATGGGGACCTAGAACGCAATCTGATCGAGCATTATATAAACATGCAATGCAGGCTTTTTTAGATAATATTGATAATCTAACGATAAAAGAAGAAATTGTTGAGGATATTTTCATAGATTCTGGGAGTGTTGAAGGAGTTATTTGTACATCTGGGAATCATTATATGGGAAGTGCTGTTATCCTTGCAACAGGCACATTTTTAAATGGAAAAATTCATATTGGCGATGAATATTATTCTGCTGGACGTTATGGAGAGAAAAGTTCCATTGCTTTATCGAAAAGATTATATGCGATGAACTTACCGATGGGGAGGTTGAAAACAGGAACGCCTGCAAGACTGGATATGAAATCTATTGATTGGGATAGTTTAGATAAACAAAAGCCAGACAAGATCATTTATCCTTTTTCATTTATGAATGAAAAAATTACACTTAATCAAATCGATTGTGGAATTACCTATACGACTCCTAAAACACATGAAATCATAAGAAAAAATATTTTTTTATCTTCTGTTTATAATGGTAAAATTTCTGGAAAGGGGCCTAGATATTGCCCCTCAATAGAAGATAAAATTATTCGTTTTCCAGATCGAACCGAACATCAAATATTTTTAGAACCTGAGGGGTTAAATAATTCTCTGGTTTATCCTAATGGAATATCGACTTCATTGCCTAAGGACGTTCAAAAACAATTTTTGCAATCTATTCCAGGATTAGAAAATGTTGTTATTTGCCGTTATGGCTATGCTATAGAATATGATTATATAGACCCACGAGCATTATGGCCTTCTTTAGCTTTAAAGAAGTATCATGGATTATATTTGGCAGGTCAGATTAATGGAACAACAGGATATGAAGAAGCTGCAGCACAAGGTTTGTTTGCTGGATTGAACGCAGCAAGATATACTCAGAAAAAGCCTGCATTATGGTTAGATCGTTCTAGAGCATATATTGGTGTGATGATTGATGACCTAATTAACTTTGGGGTGACAGAGCCTTATAGAATGTTTACATCAAGAGCAGAATATAGACTTTATTTAAGAGCAGATAATGCAGATATACGATTAACAGATTGGGGGATAAATGTGGGGCTTGTTCAAAAGAAACGTAAAGAAAAATTTAAGAGAAAAAAAAGCACTCTTATAGAAGCTGAAAAACAGGCAAAGTCTGTTTCTTTAACGCCAGATCAATTGCAAAAGCAGGGTTTAAAATTAAGCCAGGATGGCGTTCGTCGAACGATATATGAATTATTATCCTATCCACATATTTCATTTGATTTAATATCAGAAATTTGTCCAGAGTTTGATCAATATTCTAGAGAAATAAAATCTCAAATTCAGATTAATGCGAGTTATGAACATTATTTAAAAAGACAAAAACAAGATATAGAATCTTTCCGTGAAGATGAGAAAATTTATATTCCAGAAAACTTTGATTATGAAAAGCTTCAAGGATTGTCCAATGAAGCTAAAGAAAAACTAATTAAAATTCGCCCAAGAACGCTGGGACAGGCAAGAAGAATAGAGGGGGTAACACCTGGAACTCTTGCAACAATAGTGTCAAATTTGAAGAAAAAAAATAAAAAAAATGTTTCAAAAGAAGAGCACAAAAACAAAATTATACATTAATTGTGAGATATAAAAACACTGTTTTTGGAATTTTAAAATATGCTTATTTATAATAAATAAACCGTTTAGATCCCAATTAATAAAGCAAAAACATATTCTTTTTTGGAGATATTAAAGCATTCATTTTTTAAGAATATTTTTTTGATGATAGAAAGGATAGGTTTTAAGATTTGCTAGAAGCGTGCATCACACAAATGTTTCACGTGAAACATTTGTGTGAATAGAAATAAAGAACAGATCTGAAAATAATTTTTTAGAATTATTGTGTTGATATATTAAAAAGATAAATTGGAAGCTTATTTTTGAATAAAAAACTAATTTAAATTGGAATATGGTTTTAATGAATCATTTGTTTAACTCAGAAGACTTTTATAATAAACTAAATGTTTCACGTGAAACATTATCTTTCTTTTCTAAATGGGAGGAGGGCTTAAAAAACTGGAACCAAAAAACAAATTTGGTCAGTAAGAAAAGCTTATCTGAATTTTGGTTGAGACATGCTTTTGATAGTACTCAGCTTATTAATTTTTTTCCTAAACATGCTAAGTTGATTGTTGATTTTGGTTCTGGGGCAGGATTTCCAGCTTTAGCATTATCAATTTTGACCAGAGAAGAAAAACACCCATCCTATATATTAGTTGAATCAAGAAAAAAAAAGATTATATTTTTAGAATCTATCATTAAAACGCTTAATCTGAAAAATGTATATCCAATTGCTGAAAGAATAGAAAACATTTATTATGATAGTAAGATTGCTGATATAAAAGAAGCCGTGTTTGATCAATATAAAGAAGGTAATTTAAGAAACAAGGAAAACAACTTAAGAAATCATGATTTTATAAAACAAAAATGCCAAAATGCCCAAAAACAGAAACTAATTTTTAAATACCAACAAAAACTATATTTAAATAAGAAAATAGATTTAATAACAGCAAGAGCATGTGCTCCATTAGATCGCTTGCTTTATTATGCGTATCCTTTATGGAATAATTCTTGTGAAGCTTTGTTTTTAAAGGGTGAAACAATAGAGCAAGAAATTGAGATGGCAAAGAAAAACTGGAAATTTACATATACATTAATTCCAAGCGTGTCGTCGGATTTTGCAAAAATTATAAACATCAAAAATCTTAAAAAGAATAAATGGGAGTTAAATAACCGTAAGAATAAGCTTTAACATCCAATGACTATAAATTAAATAATACATCTTGATTTTTTAAAGATATTGGAAACAATGTTCGTTAACGGTTTTATTATATTCGCTTCTCTTAAATGTTTCACGTGAAACATTTAAAGTTAAAGACGATGTTTTAATTTTAAACTTAAATTGAGTCGTGTGATTTTGAACCTTTTATTTTTAAAATAGGGATGTATCGGCAGTAAAAGAATAGGATATTAAAATAAATAACGATCTCGTTTTAATGTGACGATTTTTAAAAAGCCTGGTTTTAAAAGAGATAAAAATGATATAATTAAACCTCTTATCTGATTCTGATCTTTGTTACCAATCAGGAGCTAAATAGAGTTTGGCAAAAAAGTACGAGTGAATATTTTTAAGAGAGAACCAATTAATTTAAAGTCAAGACATTAGAATAATTGTTTCCATGTCATTAAAAAATAAAAACAGAAAAAATAAAGCGTAATATGATTTAAAACATAGGCTGAAACAAGAATCATAAAAAATATTTTTGAATTTCTTGAATAATTTAACTTCAACAAATAATATATTATTTGTATGTTTTAAAATAGAGGTAATATATGCATATATTGGCTGTTGCAAATCAAAAAGGAGGTGTTGGAAAAACAACAACAACAATTAATCTTGCAACTGCAATGGTTGCTGTTAAGAAGCGGGTTTTAATTATAGATTTAGATCCTCAAGGAAATGCATCTACAGGGTTAGGGGTTTCAGAAGAAAAAAGAAATCCAAATTCTTATGATTTGTTAAATGGAAAGATTCATTTCCAAGAATCATTGCATGAGACTCTTATAAAAGACTTACATCTTATTCCATCTTCTCCGAATTTATCTGGATTTGAAATAGAAAAAGCACAAGATAATCAAAGAGCATATTATCTAAAACGAGTTTTGAAGCATTATATTGAAAATCTAATTAAAGAAGAGAAATCTGTTTATGACTATGTTTTTATAGATTGTCCTCCTTCTTTAAATATTTTAACTGTTAATGCTCTTTCTGCTGCCCACTCAGCCTTAGTTCCGTTGCAATGTGAGTTTTTTGCTTTAGAAGGACTAAGTCAATTATTAAAGACTTTGCAACTTGTTAAAGAAAAGCTCAATCCTAAACTTGGGCTAGAAGGGATTATTTTGACCATGTTTGACGGTCGTAATAATCTGGCGCATCAGGTAGAACATGATGTAAGAGAACATTTTGGTAAAAAAGTATATAAAACTGTTATTCCA
>CBCYMI010000009.1:0-26023 GCA_965183855.1 Maricaulaceae bacterium
AGAACAGCATGACTTTTATAATGGATCCAACATTTTGGGTAAGCTTATTAACATTAATGTTTCTTGAAATTATTCTTGGCATAGACAATCTTGTCTTTATTTCGATTGCTTCAAATAAAGTTTCCAAACATCAACAAGAAACCGTCAGAAATATTGGTTTATGGATTGCTTTTTTATTAAGAGCAATCATGCTTGCAGGTCTGGTCTGGATTTCAAAGCTTTCAATAACCCTGTTTGTCTGGCCAGAATTCATTCAGAATTTTCTTAAAGATAATGCACATAATACAGAAATTATGTCTGTAACAGCTAAAGATATGATTTCTCTTTTTGGGAGGGCTCTTCCTTCTTGCAAAAGGAACATGGGAAATTCATGAAGCCTTAGAAGGAAAAGAAGAAGAAAAGATCAAAAGCACGCAATCAAGCAAACTGATTTTTATCAGTGCTCTGATCCAAATTATTATTATCAACCTTGTCTTTTCTCTTGATTCTATTATTACTGCAATTGGTATGACAGACAATCTTATTGTCATGTTATTAGCCATTTTAATTGCAACTTTTATCATGATGTTTTCAGTTAAACCTGTTTCTGATTTTATTGAAAAACATCCAACGACCAAATTACTGGCTCTGTCTTTTATTTTATTAATTGGTGTTGCACTGATAGCAGATGCCCTTGGATTCCACATTCCTCGTGGCTATCTTTATTTTGCAATCGCATTTTCTCTATTTGTTGAATTCTTAAATATTTTGGCTAGAAAACATCAAAAGTCAAAAAAATAAAATAAATTATAGCGACTTTAATACATATTTAATACATAAAAATAAAATGGAGCCCCTATAAAATACACGGGTTTAAAATGTTTTTTAATTTCATGTCTTGGCATGTTTATAACAGCATGTTATCAGAACTGGAATAAATTTAAAATCGGGATCATAAACCTCTTAACGAAAAAGCATAAGCCATGAGCATAAGACTCCAAAATAAGAAATAATACCTGAAAAACAATATAATATACACGATTTAGAAAAGATCAGGATACAGATAAGAACGAGTGATATGATATGATGAATACCATGATTGTTAAAAGATATGTAACTGCATTATTTGAACTCGGACTACAGCAAAAAAAACTCGAGCAAATAGAGCATGACATAACAGGTCTGGCACACTTATATCAGGAAATTGAGATGTTTCAAACCATTTGCAAAACGAGTCTGTTTTCAATAAAGCAAAAAATGGAAACGTTCAAACAAATATCCAAAATATTGAAAATATCAAGTTTAACAGAACATTTTTTATTGGTTTTAGTACAAAATGGTCGTGCAGAATATCTCGAATCCTGTTTACATGCTTTTAAAGCAAGACTACAGGAACATAATGGGATTTTAACGGTTAATATTATCTCGGCAATCCCGCTTGATAAGGCACAAAAAGATAAAATTCATCGATCTATTGAAAATTCTGTTAAATCAGCTATTGAAGTAAAAACAGAAATTAATCCAAAACTCCTTGGGGGTTTTATTGTTAAAACAGGTTCACAAGTTTATGATGCCTCCATCAAAACAAAACTTGAAGACTTAAGAACATTAATGAAAGAGGCCTAAGTATTATTATGGATATTCGCGCAGCAGAAATTTCTACAATTTTAAAAGAACAGATTAGTCAATATAATACAAAATCCGATCTATCTGAATCTGGAAAAGTTCTTTCTGTCGGTGACGGAATTGCCAGAATATATGGCTTGGATAGTGTCCAAGCAGGTGAAATGGTTGAATTTCCAGGCGGAATTAAAGGCATGGCTCTTAATTTGGAGCAAGATAATATTGGTGTTGTGATTTTTGGAGATGATAGCCAAATTAAAGAAGGGGATTTTGTTAAACGTTTAAAACGAATTGTCGATACCCCTGTTGGAGAAACACTCTTGGGTCGTGTTGTGAATGCTTTGGGAGAACCTATTGATGGAAAAGGCTCTTTAAAAAAAGGAATAGAGCGACGTCCTGTTGATGTAAAAGCTCCTGGAATTATACCAAGAAAATCTGTACATGAACCTGTCCAAACTGGGATTAAGGCAATAGATGCATTAATCCCAATTGGTAGAGGACAAAGAGAATTAATTATTGGAGACAGACAGACTGGAAAAACAGCAATTGCGATTGATACGATTTTAAACCAGAAAAAAATCAATCAAAGTGACCAAGAATCTGAAAAACTATATTGTATTTATGTTGCCATTGGACAAAAGCGTTCAACAATTGCCCAAATTGTTCGCAAGCTTGAAGAAAACGGAGCGATGGATTACACGATCATCGTATCTGCTACCGCATCAGAAGCCGCTTCATTACAATATCTTGCTCCTTTTACAGGATGCACAATTGGCGAGTGGTTTAGAGATAATGGTCGTCATGCCCTGATTATCTATGATGATTTATCAAAGCAAGCTGTTGCATATCGCCAAATGTCTCTTTTACTTAGGCGTCCTCCAGGAAGAGAAGCCTATCCAGGAGATGTATTTTATTTGCATTCTCGTCTTTTGGAACGAGCAGCGAAGCTAAATGATGACAATGGAGGAGGCTCTCTAACCGCTCTTCCAATCATTGAAACACAGGCAAATGATGTTTCTGCTTATATTCCAACCAATGTAATTTCAATCACAGATGGACAAATCTTTCTAGAAACAGACTTGTTTTATCAAGGGATAAGACCTGCTGTTAATGTTGGTCTTTCTGTATCTCGTGTTGGTTCTGTGGCACAAACTAAAGCCATGAAAACAGTTGCAGGTTCTGTAAAGGGTGAACTTGCTCAATACAGAGAAATGGCAGCTTTTGCAAAATTTGGTTCAGATCTGGATGTCGCTACTCAAAAAATGTTGGCTCGTGGAGAACGTTTAACGGAACTCTTAAAACAAGATCAATTCTCTCCTCTGCAATTAGAAGAGCAAGTCTGTGTTATTTATGCTGGAACACATGGCTATCTTGACAATATCGAAGTGAAACATATCAAAAGATTCGAAGAAGAATTATTAAGTCATTTAAAAGCTGAGCATAAAAACCTCTTAAAAAGCATCCGCTCCGAGAAAAAACTAACCGAATCCTGTGAAGAGGAATTAAAATCAATTCTGGATGCTTTTTTGAAAGTATTTGCTTAATGAAAAATAAGAATAAAAATCTAAAACCTTCTAATAATCCGTATAAAAAAGATCATGGTTTCAATATAAAAAGGGTTATCAATGGCTAGTTTGAAAGACCTACGTAGTCGGATAACAAGTGTTAAATCAACACAAAAAATTACAAAAGCAATGCAAATGGTTGCAGCTGCGAAATTACGGCGTGCTCAAGAAATCGCAAACGCTTCGCAACCATATGCTGAACGTATGAGCAAAGTCATTTCCAATCTTGCACAATCTGTTAAAGATTTACCAGATGCACCAGAACTTTTAATAGGAAAAGAACAGAAAGAACAAACAACACATCTTTTAATTATCTTAACCTCAGATAGAGGATTATGTGGTGGATTTAACACCAATATTATTCGTTTGGCAAAAAGACAGATCAATGAATTAGAACAGGCAGGAAAAACAGTCAAATTATTTATAATTGGCAATAAAGGCTATGATATGCTTAAGCAAAAATATAAAAAGCAAATCATAGATCATATTATCATTAGAGCATACCCGAAAATTGGTTCTGATTTAGCACAAGATATTAGTTCAAAAATACTCTCTCTTTATGAAGATCAGAGGTTTGATTTCTGCCATTTACTTTCTGCACGGTTTCAATCTGTCATGTCTCAAAAACCAGAAGAGAAAATATTAATCCCAGCAATTGCTTCAACAACACAAGAAATAGAAGAAAAAAAGGATAAATCCAATGGAGCAATTTATGAATATGAACCAGACGAGACTTCTATCTTAGAGGATCTTTTACCACGTAATATTATGACCCAAATTCTTGTTGCTCTTCTTGAAAACACTGCAGGAGAAATGGGAGCACGCATGACAGCGATGGATAATGCAACCCGTAATGCAGGAGAGCTGGTGGATAAACTAACGTTGGAATATAATTGTAGTCGCCAGGCAATGATTACCAAAGAATTGATTGAAATCATATCAGGCGCTGAATCACTCTAAGCTTTATCAATCATAGAATAATAGATAAATATCTATCACAAAAATGTCTTAAATATTTTAGATATTAAATTATTTTTTGCTATATCTCTCTAATCCCAGGTTTTAAAGAATGAAACCTGGCGCATTGCATGATGAACCGCTATTATTCTATTTCTATCTAATATAGATAGCGAGTATTTAATAACGATTCTAACCCATTTGTTAAAGCTAGATTATGATAAATTAAGGAGCTCTGGATCTCCTCCTTGAGCAGTAATATCTGTTGTTATTGTCCGTTCTGAAACAAAACGGAGCAGATAATGAGGACCTCCAGCTTTAGGTCCTGTTCCTGATAAGCCTTCTCCTCCGAATGGCTGCACACCAACAACAGCTCCAACCATATTACGGTTGATATAAACATTTCCTGCAACAACCCCATTTTTAACTTTTTCAGCAAAAGATTGCAAACGGGAATGAACTCCCAATGTCAACCCATACCCTTTTTCTGTTAATGCCTGCATAATCTGATCCAATTGATCCCGTTTATAACGTATAATATGTAAAACAGGACCAAAAACTTCATGATCAATATCCTCAAGAGAAGAAATCTCTATCACACAAGGTCCAAAAAAACTTCCTTTTTTCAGAAGATGCTCATATGGAATTTGTTTTATAAGATGTGCCTTTTTCTTTTTCTGTATTTCAGCTAGATAATCTGTGAGCATTTTATGGGCTTGTAAATCAATTACAGGACCTATATCTGTTTCTGTATTTTTTGGATTTCCCAAACATAATTGATCCATCGCTCCTGTGATTCCTTCGATAATATGATCTGCAGTTTCTTCAGGTAGGAATAAAATACGTAATGCGGAACATCTTTGTCCCGCTGACCCGAAAGCAGAAAGAATTACATCATCAACAACCTGTTCTTTTAAGGCTGTTGTATCAACAAACATTCCATTCAATCCACCTGTTTCTGCAATTAAAGGTTTTATGATTGACTGATCTGCCAATGCTTTATTAATTGCTCTTGCTGCCTGTATGGATCCTGTAAAGACAACGCCATCTATTTTTGAACTTTGTGTTAATTTTGCTCCTTGTTCTCCATCTCCCAAAACCAATTGTAATACAATTTCAGGGATGCCTGCTTGGTGAAAGAGCTGAATGGTTTTAAATGCAATGAGAGAGGTTTGTTCTGCAGGTTTTGCAATAACTGTGTTTCCTGTTACAAGAGCAGCTGCAATTTGCCCTATAAAAATTGCCAATGGAAAATTCCATGGAGAAATACAAACAAAGACACCTCGCCCATGAAGAGACAAGAAATTGGTTTCTCCAACTGGGCCTGGCATAGGAGTTAATTCAGACATTTTTTCTTCTGCTTCAGCTGCATAAAATCTACAAAAATCAATTGCTTCGCGAATTTCTGCAATACAGTCTGAATAGGTTTTTCCAGCTTCCAAAACCATTAAAGCAATGAAATCTTCTTTTTGCTGTTCTAATTGATCAGCAATCCTTCTTAGATATTCTGCCCGATTTATAACCTTTTCTGTATTCCAAGATGGAAATGCTTTTTTTGCAGCCTCAAGAGCTTGTTTAAGGTCATCATTATTTGCATACGTATAATCTCCCAGTTTATGTTCATAGTCTGAAGGATTTGTGACAGGGTATACTTTTCCTGAACGACATAAGTTACCATTAATCAAAGAGCCTGCTTTAATTGGTTTATTTTCTGATTTAACATGCTTGGCTATATTCATTCTTTCTTCCTTCTGAGTTATGTCCATACCAATTGCATTTTTTCTATCTTTGCCATAAATCCATGGCGGTTTGATAATATCCTTATGTCCTACCAGCCCAGTGGAAGAAATCTGTTGAAAAGGATCTTGAACTACGGATTCAACAGGAACTTCCTGATCTAAAAAACTATTTACAAATGATGTATTTGCGCCATTTTCTAATAATCTACGAACGAGATATGGCAATAAGTCTTCATGACTACCAACAGGTGCGTATACTCTGATATTTAAAGGTCCATAAATCTCTTCGGCAGCTTTATAAAGCGCTTCTCCCATCCCATGCAATCTCTGATACTCAACGGACAAACCAGATTCTGCAATAAATGCCTGTATGGAAGCCAGAGAATGAGCATTATGCGTTGCAAACTGTGGATAAATTCTGTCATATGCAGTTAACATTTTCTGCGCACAGGCAAGATAATTCAAATCCGTCGCTGTTTTAGTTGTCCAAACTGAAAAATCATCAACCCCTAATTGTTGCGCATGTTTAATCTCTGTATCCCAATACGCCCCTTTAACCAATCGAACCATAAAACGATGATCTGTCTTACTCGCCAGTTCTGTTAAAAAGTCGATAACAGAAAGACATCGTTTTTGATATGCTTGAACAGCTAATCCAAGCCCTTGCCAGTCTTTTAATGTTTCTTCTTTTGCAAGCTGTTCAAATAGTTTCAATGATAAAACAAGTCGATCTGCTTCTTCTGCATCAATACATAAATTCAAGTTTGACTGAGCCGCCAATTCACATAATTGTTTTAAACGAGGATAAAGTGTATCAAAAACCTTTCTGGTTTTTATAGCCTCATAGCGTGAGAATAATGCCGACAATTTAACAGAAATACCTGGAGCTTCACACGGCAATACTTCTTGTTTCTTTTGCTTTGAAACCTCTTGAATAGAGTGAACATATCGTTCAAAATAGCGTTCTGCATCTTCTTCTGTACGAGCACCTTCTCCTAACATATCAAAAGAACATTTTTCATTTCGTTTAAATGCTTTTTTCTGTGCCTCTTTAATTGTTCTTCCTAAAACGAATTGTTCACCCATAATGCGCATGGCTTGTTTCATTGTCGTTCGAATAACAGGCTCTCCTATCCGATGAACAAGTTTTTTAAAACTAGAGCCAACATCTTTGGAAACAACCGTCTCATAATCCAATACACGCCCTGTCAGCATAAGACCAAGCGTTGATGCATTCACTAACCAGCTATCGGACTGACCAGAATGCTGATCCCAGTTTCCCGAAATAATTTTTTCTGAAATCAGACGATCTGCGGTTTCTCCATCAGGTACGCGTAAAAGCGCTTCAGCCAAACACATTAATGCAAGCCCTTCCTTGTTTGAGATATCAAACTCTTCAAGAAAGGATTCCATAATTCCCTTGCCTCTTTTTAAATTCCTGGCAGTTTGAACAAGCTGGTATGCATGTTGTTTAATTTCTGATTGACGTAAGTTATCCCTTTTTAAGGTTTCTAAAAGATGCCTTCCTGCCTGTTTTTCATCAACATACTTTTCTTTATCTAACTGATCCCAATCAAGGAGAAACTCTTTACGCATTAAACACCACCTATCCGTTATAAATAAATCTGGATTTCAGACTAAAATAATTATTAAAAATAATATAATCCATTATATAATTCTTTTTTGTAGAATTAAACCATATTTTTTTTTGATTGCTTTCAGCTCAAATTCAGTTAAGTCTTTGACTCTTACATGTAAAGGAGAGATATAAATGCGTATCATGTTAATAACAGATGCTTGGAAGCCCCAGGTCAATGGCGTTGTCAGAACCTTGGCTTATGTCGTTCATCATTGTTATAACATGGGACATGAACTGGAAATCATTACTCCCTATGATGGATATAAAACACTTCCTCTACCAACCTATCCAGATATTAAGCTCGCTATATGTGCAAAAAAGGATATTGTCAAACGTATGGAGAAGTTTCAGCCCGAAGCTGTTCATATTGCAACAGAGGGAACATTGGGACATAGTGCACGCTCTATCTGTTTAAAACTCAACATGCCTTTTACAACAAGTTATCATACAAAATTTCCAGAATATTTAACTGCGAGATTTTCATTTATTCCACTCTCTTTTGGATATGCTTATATGCGTTGGTTTCACAAGCCCAGTGGAAATATGATGGTTGCAACACAGGCAATGAGAGATCATTTACAACAAAAAGGGTTTCATAATATCGTTCCATGGACCAGAGGTGTTGATATAGAGGAATTCAAACCCATATCAGAAAAAGAAAAATGCAAATCTCCTTATCAGGGATTAAAAACACCAATTTATTTAAATGTTGGTCGTATTTCGGTAGAAAAAAATCTGACAGAGTTTCTAGATCTCGACCTTGAAGGAACCAAAGTTATTATTGGGGATGGTCCTGCACTTGAAACACTGAAAAAAAAATACCCTGAGGTTGTTTTTGCAGGAAAACAATTCAAAGAAGCATTAAGACAATATTATGCCCATGCTGATGTATTTGTATTTCCAAGCCTGACAGATACATTTGGTCTGGTTATTCTTGAAGCAATGGCTTGTGGTACACCTGTTGCGGCTTTTCCTGTCGCAGGTCCAATTGACATTATTCCAAATTCTGGAGCAGGTGCTGTAGATCATGATTTAAAAAAAGCAATTGAACAGGCATTGAGTTGTAATCATGATATCGTCCGAAAACATGCGGAGACCTATTCATGGCAAGCTTGTACTGAAGAGTTTATTAAAAATCTGTCATGCCCTCCTCCTCCTGTTAGAAAACGAATCTGGCGCAGACTTGCACGCTTGCTTGGAAGAAGTCCTAAAAAAAAACAAAATCATAATTCGTAATCTTTATTTAATATGTTACTTGATGTTAATATATTTTATTCAGAATTTTTGAGATAAAAAGATTTAGGCCATCTTCTGTGTAACCAAAACCAATCTTCTGGTTTTTCTTTTATTCTGTTTTCATAGAATTGATTAAGTTTAATGGCAAGGTTGATAACCTCATCTTCATGAAATAAAGACTTTTGTTGTTTTCCTGCTTGTTTTTGACCTATTTTTAAATCATGGCTTCCCTTATAAATTGGAGGGTACATCCTGACTGTAAACTGTGTTCCTTTATCTCGTTTACAGATAATCGGAATAATCGGTGTTTTTGTCTTTAAGGCAATGCGCAAAGGCGCAACTAACATCATTGCATTTTTTCCAAAAAAAGGGATTTCTAATCCTTCATTATATTTTTGATCTCCCATAAAAAATAAAGATTTTCCCTGCTTTAAACTTCGAACTAACTCCATTCCTCCTTTTAATCCTGACTTTGGTGTTAATAACTCCAATCCGATTTTTTCTCTTAATTTCTTTACCCTTTGGTCAAAATAAGGATTATTCATAGCCCGATAGGTTATTTGACATGAAAGATCCAGATATTTTGGCATCACAAGCAGAATTTCCCAGTTCGCAAAATGACCAGAAAGAAAAATAATAGGTATTTTTTTCTGCAAAATCTGTTTTGCTTCCTGATCAATCTCAACGTTTATCTTTCCTTGATTAAATTGATCTGCCAACTGTTTTAAACATAGAAATTCACCCAATATACGCCCCATATTTTCCCACATGCCCAATAGCCAAACATGACGCTCTTCTTTTGTAGATTTAGGAAACGCAATCTTCATGCTTTTTTCTGAAACCTTATGTCGTTTTGTTAAAGGTCCCAAATGCTTAAATAATTTTCCAAAAGAATTAGAAACTGAATCAACCGAAAAAAAATGTAGAATAAACACAGATATATCATAAAAAAACACTTCTATACGCCATATAATATGCTGTGTTCGCGTTTTAAAAAAGGATTTTAATGAAAAACCATCATTCATTATATTAATTTCCTGTGTTGATTTATACTATTCGTTTTATTTTTTTAAATGAGTTTGAATCATATTTTGAATAGACTCTCTAGATTCGAATTTAACTTTAATCGGTAAGAACATAATTTTTTTCTGGTCTTCTTCAGAAAGTCTGACCCAGTCTTTTTCTGTCGTAATAAGGTTAGCTTTTAATTTTCTTGCCTGCATATATAGTTTAGATAAATCTTTCTTGGAATAAGAATGATGATCTGGAAAAGGAATAAATTCAAGAATATTAAGAGACATGTCTTTAAGTGTATCATAAAATTTCAAGGGACGTCCAATTCCACAAAAAGCGAGCCATTTCATCTGAAGGCTCTCTTTTTTTGATATTTTCTGATACTGTTTTTCAATTTCTGTATTTAGAATAGAATCTGGTAGAAGTTGTGCTTTAAAAACAGGTATTTTACGGATGTGGTCTCGCAGCTTTTTATCTGATTTGGTCAACACGCTTGAATGAATCGAAAAATCCCTAACCATTAAAACGATCGCATCTATCCGTTTAACAGCATCTTTTAGGCTCTCTCTCAACGGTCCTGATGGAAAAATTTCTCCATTTCCAAATCCTGTTTTTTCATCAATTACCAAAATATTTATATCCTTAAACAAGGCAGGATTTTGCAGCCCATCATCCATAAGAATAAGATCAAAGGCTTTCTCAGATTTATTGATAAAAGATTGGTCAGATTGAATAGTGCTTTTTTGTATATTATTCTGTTTTTCAATAGTTGATTTTAATGCCATAATATTTTCAGGATTTGCAATCCATTTTGCACCTTTTTTCCTATCTTTTGAGACACAAACTGAATACAACTTATCAGAATGATTACCAATCCGTGTTTTTGCATATAATAATGCCTCATCACCAACATCAAGGCTATCATGCACATGAGAGTTAACATATAATGGACCTTGATATCTACCTTTATATCCCCTCATTAAAATACATGGGTTTAAATTTAACTCTGAATAAAGCAAGTCATATAGTGCTTTTACAATTGGTGTTTTACCTGCCCCTCCCATCACAATATTACCAACACATATAACTGGGATTTTGAACCGAACTGGTTTTGTTTTTCTTAGTTTCGTTTGTGTAATCCATTGATAGATAAAGGCAATTGGTTTTAAAAATGTTCTGGTTAAAGGAGCTGAGTTTTTTCCTGATTTATGATACCAGAATTCTGGGCTATTCATCATAGATCACCTTGTTTAATAAAGGCGTTAATGCCTTAACTGTTAAATCTAGCGCTTTTTGATCTTCTAAAACGATCTTTAAGGCATATTG
Source organism: Maricaulaceae bacterium (assembly GCA_965183855.1). Classification (GTDB taxonomy): domain Bacteria; phylum Pseudomonadota; class Alphaproteobacteria; order Caulobacterales; family Maricaulaceae; genus CBCYMI01. The sequence continues at coordinate 11,079 of CBCYMI010000009.1, forward strand.
GGTCATTTTTTGATATTTATTTTGATCTGACCAGATTTCCGTTACAAATAATTCTAATTCTCTTTCTTGTTCTATAAGAAATGCTGCTTTTTGTGCAAATAAACGTTTATAAATATATGAAAAACTTTCGACATGTTTTCCAGAAATCACAACACTCTTGTGAAAAACAGGCTCATAAGGGTTATGCCCCTTATATTCTGATTTCAGAGAGCCTCCAATAAGTGAAACAGGTGATAAGTTATAAAACAAATCCAGTTCTCCCATTGTATTCACTAGATAAATCTGATCTTGATTTTTTGGAAGTACAATATCATCTTTTGAATGGTCAGAGCTCATTTCTTCAGAATTTTGATTTTTTGAGATTGGATATAAATCAGAAGTTCTTTTTCGGATAGAAAATTGAAACTGCATCTCCTCTAGAGTTCTCTTAATATCCATTATGCGTTCTAGATGGCGAGGAACCAGAATTAAGAGTGCCGATGGATTTGTTCTCAATAGGTTTTGATGTGTTCTTAGAATATATTCTTCTTCTCTTGAATGCGTGCTTGCCGCTAACCAAACAAGCCTATCATGACATGCCAAAACAAGGTTTTTTAAATCATCAGGATCTGGTTGTCCTAATTTTCCTGCTCCTTTGATGTTCCCTGTATAGGGAATATTTCTCTGCAAAATGGTTTGTAAGGCTTGTTGTGTCAAATCATCTGCTGCTAAAATAAGATTAAATGTGCTTAATATTTTAAATGCAAATTTCCGATAATATAACCAGTTTTTTTGTGTTCTTTTACTTAAACGAGCATTAATCAATGCCATTTGAATTTGTTTTGATGATGTTTTTGCAATCAAATTCGGCCAAATCTCTGATTCAGAAAAAATTGCCATATCAGGTTTCCAATGTACCAAAAATCGATCTACAGAAAAGGGTGTATCGACAGGACAAAATTGATGTATCGTACGTTTTAATTGTCCTGATTTGATTAAATCAGAAACAAGCCTGGCAGATGTTATACTTGCCGAAGTTATTAGCCAAAACACATCAGGATATTTATCTTTTAGCGTATTTTGTACCATACGTAAGACCATAATTTCTCCGACACTTACACCATGTAGCCAGATTACTTTTCCCAAAGGACGTCTTGTTTTTGTATATCCTAACCGCTCCAAAAGGCGATTTTTATCTTCCTTGCCACGCCAAGATCTAAAATAAAGAAAAAATGGCACAATAGGGGTTAAACAAAATGTTAATAATCGATAAACTGCCAGATACATCTTAAAAACCTTATGATATTCCTAAACCAGATAAGAGGCTATATTCTCCGATTTCTATTTATGACGTTTTATTTCCGCAGGTTTAATTGGTTCTACACTACACTCAAGGTCAACTTTTTCACAAAGCTGGTTCAACACAGTCTCTATTTTTTTTTGAGCTAAAGCTAAATCCTGATTATTGGCATGTTTGGGGATGGGTGGCAAAACTGCCCATATATAAGCTCCTTTGCCAAAAGGTAAGGGTAATATAAATTTATCCCATGTTTTAAAGACAATTCGAAATTGTTTTGACCAAGAGAATAAAACAATGGGCGCTCCTGAGAATTTTGACATATGGACAAGTCCAAATCCACCTCTCATCCGAGGACCTCTTGGACCATCAAGCGTTAAGAATGGAATTCCTCCCTGATTAATAAACCTTAACATTTCACGATACACACTAATAGTACGTTTTGATTTGGTCTTTTTTTTAGGGTTATAGGCAGAACCTCTAAAGACTTTCATTCCAGCCATTTTAGCAGGATCTTGCTCCAATTTCTCCATCTCGAGAAAGAGAAGACATAACCGCTTGTTGCTGCCCTTTTTTTGACCAAAACAAACTAATCATTAAAAGGCGACCATGCCAAAACCCCCCAACACCACCTTTGACTTTCTGATGTTTTGTTTTTAACTCCTGACTGAAATCTGATTTAGTATCCTCAAACGTTTTTTGTTCAGTTGAACCATTTTGACTTAAATTATTCTTCTCTTTTTCTATTGAATTAGAAGAATGGCTCATATGTTTCCAATCTTCTTCCGTATATATAAATTGCCCGCGCCAAAATGCCTTAATTTCTTTTTCTCCCCCGATTTGCTTCCAGTTTGTGGTATATCGCACAAATAGCATATACATTTTTAATACGATCATTAATATATTCAATATAACTGGATGATAAATCAAATTTTTCACCTGGGTTTCCTTATCTTGCAATCATTTAGATCATACTGGAATTTACAAATGATACCAGTATATAGCCATATATGTTTTTTATGTATATAAAACAATTAAAAAATATCAGACATAACTCTGAAAGATTAAAGTTTATGTACATTAGCTATCTAAATTCAACAGGAAAGATTCTTCTTAATCTGATTATTTCTTACTTTGAATTTGAATAAAGCAGAATTCTTCTATAAACAAAAACCAAACAAATATTGACTTTCTCAAACGGAGTTCCCAAACAAAATGACATTCCACGATCTAAGCAGCCCTAAACATTATCGGAATGCATATTTAAATATGTATTTAACAGATCACGGTTTTATTCGTGTTTTCTTTCAAAACAAACATAAAATAACGGAAAATGCCTGGAGATCTAACCAGCCTACCCCCAAACAATTAAGCGCATGGAAAGAATATGGTATTAAAACCATTTTAAATTTAAGAGGAAAAAATGGGTATGGCTCTTATGTCTTAGAAAAAGAAGCTTGCAAAAAATTAAACCTAACCTTAATTGATTTTAGAGTTAAATCACGAGACATGCCAGAAAAGAAAGTGATTTATGATGCACAGTATCTTTTTGAAAGCATAGAATATCCTTTTTTAATGCATTGTAAATCTGGAGCAGATAGGACAGGAATTATAGGAACTTTGTTTAAGATATTGAAAGAAAATCAAACCGTTGAAAATGCAATAGAGCAATTAAGCTTTAAATATCTACATGTCAAACAAGGAAAAACAGGCATGATTGATTTTTTCTTTGAAACCGCATTAAAAGCAAAAGCAAATACAGCTAAAGAGTTTCTAAACTGGGTAAAAAATGACTATGATCCAAAGCAGTTAAAATCACAATTTATGAGCCAATGGTGGGCAAATATTTTAGTAGATAAAATCCTAAACCGGGAATAGAATATAAAAATAATTTTACAGTTTGATATTAACAAACTTTCTATTTTATGTTCAAAACAAATTTAATAGATAAAGCAATTTATTCTTTCTGATGATATCCTTTATCTTTTTATAAAATAACGTTAGAGCTCCTGTTTAAAATCAGGAAATATTCTGAGTATTAACAAATTACTAGAATGAGGAACCCTTTTTATGATCATACACTTAATTGCAAATGCACAAGCAAACAATGTCTCATCTATTATTGAGAAATATATCCAATTGAGCATTTCATATATTCCCAAAATAATCTCAGCACTTTTAATTCTAATTATCGGTCTGTTTATTGCCTCTTGGGTTAAAAACACAATTATTAAAATTGCCCATAAAGACAAACGAATAGATAAAACCATTGGAGCCTTTTTAGCCTCTATTGCCAAATGGGGTATAATGGCACTTGTTCTTATTGCAGTATTAAAAAATTTCGGATTCGAAACAACGTCTCTTGCTGCAATATTAGGAGCAACAACACTTGCAGTTGGACTTGCCTTACAAGGAACATTAGGCAATGTAGCCGCAGGGTTTATGCTAATTATTTTTCGTCCATATAAACTTAAGGATCTGGTGGAAATAGATGGTCGAATTGGTGTTGTGAGCGATATTAATATTTTTACAACAGAGCTTACAACTCCTGATAATATCAAGGTTATTATTGCTAACAGCCAAGCATGGGGATCTGTTATCATCAATATGTCAAGTTATAAAACACGTAGAATTGACCTTGAATTTGGGATTGATTATAATGATGATATTAATAAAGCAATGAAAACAATTCTAGATACTGTTAAAAAAGATAACCGGGTTTTAGAGCAAAAAGAACCTTGGGTGCGTGTTACCAGCCTTGGCGATTCTTCTGTTAATCTAACGCTGCGGATCTGGGTTAAAACAGCAGATTATTGGGAAACAAAATTTGATGCCATCAAATCTATTAAAGAAGCATTTGATAAAAATAATATTTCCATTCCCTATCCCCATCAGGTTGAAATTAAAAAAGATTAATCTATAAAACCTGTTTATCGGAGCAAATGAAACAAATTTGCTCCGATACATATATACTGAAATGATTTGGAACATCTCTCTATTAGAAATCTGCTTTTTAACTTTTATACCAGGCTGAATATTCTATATACCAGATTTACCCGGAATTAAAAACATCTTGTTCTCGCTTTATTCATTTTTAATCTTTACTCTATCCTTGGTAAAATAGATAATCCTGATATAAGAAAACAATCATTTAGAACTTAAGATGAAATTCGGAAACAGAATATGTCTGATCAAAAAAATGCTATTGAAAAACGGATTCAACACTATGCAAATGCCATGGTAGAAGGGTCTCCATTTGCACATTTTTTAAATATACAATTAATTGAAGTTACAAGAACAACCTCTACCCTATCTGTTGACTATCGAGAGGATCTGATCGGAGATAGCCATAAAGCTATTATTCATGGAGGTGTGATCACAAGCCTGCTAGATCATGCCTCTGGTGTTGCCGCCTTTGCAGCAATGGGAGCAGAAATGTCGGTTGCTACTCTTGATCTGAGAATAGACTATATGCGTAGTGCAAATCCTGGCTCAAAACTAATTGGTAAAGCCTGCTGTTATAAAACCTCAACTCATATTGCATTTGTTCGCTCTGAAGCACATGATGATCAATCTGAAAAAGGGAAAGAACCTGTTGCCATTGCACAATCTGCTTTTATGGTGCTTTCTCTAAATAATAATGAGAAAAATAAATACGGAGCAAAAAAAATATAAACAGATTTAATCTTAAACTCCAAATGATTTCGGAATATGCTTATGATTAGTTTTTATGAAAAGATAATTTTAATCTGCCCTTATGCAAAAACATTAGGAATCCAGTTTGATTATGATCAAAAAGGAATATTTTCTATTTTACCTTATCATGTTCATCTTGTAGGAAACCCGCTTGCCAAAGCTTTACACGGAGGTGCAATCGGTAGTTTTATGGAAATCACAGCAATCTCAAACCTGATATATAAAACACCAAAAACAGAAATGATACAACAAAACCAACTAGCAAAGCCTATTAATCTATCTATTACCTATTTAATAAAAGCCAGACTTGAAACACTTTTTGCTCGTGCAGAATTAACAAAACAAGGACGAAGAGTATCCCATATCAATGTCATTTCATGGCAAACAGATGAACATGTTCCGATTGCAACTCTTTCTGCCCATTTTTTATTATAAAGAAGACCTGTTTTACAGAGACTTAACTTCATCTCATTTAACCATTGTTTTTTAATAGAAACTCAGATTAATTCTAATTGATCTTCATTAAGATCATTCCATTATTTGATTCAGTTTATATTAATTTTTTTATGATAAAAGATCCTTTTTATCTACTTAATTTGAAGGTATTGGATATGCAGAGAAAATGGATCCCTTATATCGCGTTTGCATTTTTTTTAATTCTTCCTGCTTTTTTAGCTAAATCAGCATACGGTTCTTTATCCCACACACCTGTGTATAAAATAGAATCTATAAAGCAATAATCAGATTGCACAAACGATCATAAATAAAAAACACTCAAGCTATTCCATAATCACTTTTGATATAAGAACAAGTTCAGACCTTAGAAAAGGCAATACATATTATTAAATTCTATTTTAAAATAGATTCCCTAAATTCAGAATTTTAACCTCTTTTTTCTTTTTCACTACATTATTCTAAAAAATAAAAATATCTATAATACGTACTGACAAATATATTTTATTAATCATCAATTCTTAGAGCCTGAATAAATGCCTCTTGAGGAATATCAACTCGACCAAATTGACGCATGCGCTTTTTACCTGCTTTTTGTTTTTCCAATAATTTTCTTTTTCTTGTAACATCTCCACCATAACATTTTGCCGTTACGTCCTTACGTAAAGCAGGAATTGTTTCTCTTGCAATAATACGCCCTCCAATAGCTGCCTGAATTGGAATTTTAAACATATGACGTGGAATTAATTCTTTTAGTTTTTCACATAATTGGCGTCCTCTTTGCTCTGCTCTGACACGATGTATTAACATTGAAAAAGCATCAACAGGTTCGTTATTGACATGAAGACTCATTTTAACCAAATTCCCTTCTTGGTATCCCTCCATTTGATAGTCAAAACTCGCATAGCCTCGTGATAATGATTTTAATCGATCATAAAAATCAAAAACCACTTCATTCAATGGCAAATCATAAACAAACATTGCACGACTTCCTGCATAGGAAAGATCTTTTTGAATACCTCTTCTTTCCTGACATAGCTTTAAAATCACACCTACAAACTCATCTGGTGCTAAAATTGTCGCATGTATCCAAGGTTCTGAAATAGAATCAATTTTAACAGGATCTGGCAAATCTGCTGGATTATGTAATTCAAGTTCTTTTCCATCTTTCATCAAAACACGGTATACAACAGAGGGAGCTGTTGTAATTAAATCCAGATTAAATTCACGAGATAATCTTTCCTGAATAATCTCAAGATGTAATAAACCTAAAAAACCACACCTAAAGCCAAATCCTAATGCTGCAGATGTTTCCATTTCATATGTAAAGCTTGAATCATTTAATCTCAATTTTCCTAAAGCAGATCTTAAATCTTCAAACTCACCTGCATCAACGGGAAAAACACCACAGAAAACAACAGGGCAGGCAGGTCTGAAACCTGCCAGAGGCATTTCCGTCTCATTTTTTTCTTCTGTAATTGTATCTCCAACAGCAGCATCCGCCACTTCCTTAATAGACGCTGTTAAAAATCCTATTTCTCCTGAGCCCAAACTTTCTACTGTAACTGGTTTTGGCGTAAAAACACCCACTCTATCAACTGTATAGCTTGCCTTATTGGACATGAGTTTTATTCGCATGCCTTTGCGAATACTTCCATCAATTACACGAAATAAGACAACAACTCCTAAATAAGAATCATACCAGGCATCAACCAAAAGTGCTTTTAATGCCTTTGTTTGCTCCCCTTCCTTCGGAGCAGGTAATTTGTGTATAATTGCTTCTAGAATATCCTGAATTCCCTTTCCTGTTTTTGCAGAAGCCTCTATTGCGTCCGATGCATCCAGTCCAATAACATCCTCTATTTGCTGACGAACACGTTCAGGTTCCGCTGCAGGTAAATCTATTTTATTCAGGATAGAAATAATTTCATGATCATTTTCAATTGCTTGATATACATTCGCTAAAGTCTGCGCCTCAACTCCCTGAGAAGCATCAACAACCAGTAATGAGCCTTCACAAGCAGAAAGCGACCTACTTACTTCATACGCAAAATCTACATGTCCAGGAGTATCCATCAAATTTAAAATATAATGATCTCCGTGGCGATCTTTATAGCTTAACCGAACAGTTTGCGCTTTAATGGTAATACCACGCTCTCGTTCAATATCCATAGAATCCAGAATTTGATCTCTCATTTCTCGCTCAGAAAGCCCTTCACAAGCCTGAATTAGTCTATCTGCCAAGGTTGACTTACCATGATCAATATGTGCAATAATAGAAAAATTACGTATTCTGTCTTTTGAAATCGACATTATTTTTTATTTACTCCAATTATAAATTTAATCTTTTCCTTTTATCCAAAAATAGGATCAAAATAAAGACTCCAAATTTCTCTAAAAAATATTTAAATCTAAAATTACAATACTTGTTTGCTCTCTTGTTAAAGAAACAGTTTTTAAAACCTGATTATAACGTCTCTATTCTAAATTTTTCATTTATTATCATAGATTCTAGCAGGTTTCCTAGTTTAACATACCCTTTCAGAAAAAAGGATATTTAAAACTTAAAACACCTTACAGATATAGGCGTGAAACTTGTCAAATAGGATTTCATATCTATTCCAAACAAAGCTTGATTTGTCAAAATATAAACACAAAGGCATCGCCTGTTCAAAAAAAAATGGCTAATAACTTAATTTTATGCATAAAATCATTTAGAATAATTGTTTTGGAGTAAATCATGAACTTTAATTTTTTATTTTTATTAACCAGTGTATTATTTTTCTGTGCCTGTCAGAATAATACACAATCCCCTCCTTCTGAAACAGAATATCCCCAAAGTCAGAACAATGAATATGAAGTATATTCACGCTCTGAAATCATTGATCATGTCTCGGGCTTTTTTGGTACAACTTCAGAGTCTGCTGGAAGTGTTGTAGAAAGTGTTTTCAAACGTTATGGAGAGCCTGTTGGCTATATCACAGGCAATGAAGGAAGTGCAGCTTTTGCACTTGGTCTACGTTATGGAAGTGGGTATTTATGGATGAAAAATGGTGAAAAACGCCTCGTCTATTGGCAAGGACCTTCCATTGGTTGGGATTTTGGTGGAAATTTGGTGAAAGTCTTCACACTAGTTTATAATATGAAATCTGCAGATCAAATTTATAGGCGGTTTCCAGGAATTGAAGGATCTGCTTATTTTATTGCAGGATTGGGTGTTAATTTTCAAAAAGCAGAAGAGATTATTTTAGCCCCTATTCGTTCTGGTGTCGGCTTAAGATTAGGTGGAAATATTGGATATTTATCTTATTCCAAAAAACGTCATTTTATCCCGTTTTAATAAAACATAAATTAAATTTTTAAACCAAACCAAATAGCTGAGATTATTATCTAGAAAGGATCGATGAAGCAAAGCGAAATAAGAGAAGCTGATAGAATATTTATTGCGAGTATGAAAGCTCGTTATACAGTCGAACGGGTTGGTGTAAATCGCAAGACATCCCCTATTTCTTTCAATAATTTTACGAAAGGATTGCTTTTCAAAGAAAATAGCAATCTCATAAAGATTTCGGAGGTGAGATTGAAATTGAAGAAAGGTGTTTTGGTCGTGTTTGCAAAGCTCGGCGTGAGAGAGATGAGAAAAGAAAGGGGGGGGGGTATTTTTGGTTTGTTAATGCGCGGATACAGAGTGCATCCGAAAATGATCCAATGCTTCCAGTAAGACATTCATGCCTGAAAGCAAACTGTAAATGACCTGCGGATTATTTAGGTATCATGCGTTGAATGTGAGCGATTTTTAAGCACTGCTTGTATCAATTCGTCAAAGCTATTTGCAGAAAAACATAAATTATAGTAACGCAATTGAGAGTTTTTGGAGGCAGAGCAAACGCCATAAGCGCAAATTTAATGGCATCCCCACAAAGCGATTTTTGGGATGTTCTTAAAGGATATCTAATTTTATAGAAGCGTCTACCCAAAAGGCATTCTTGAAGGAATGTGACTGACAGTTTAATACCCCAAAACCAAAAACGCAATTGAACCCAATAAAGCAATGGAGTAATAATATATTAATTAAATGGGACAGCCCCTAAATTTTTAATTCCTGATTCCATGTTTAAGCAAAACACTTAAATCCTACACCCTTTTTATATCCAGAACTTAAATTTAAGTGTTTATTTTATTCTTCCACTCTTTCTAATTATCTTTAAAAATAGAGTAGAAAATACAAATCTATTTTAAAACAATATACAGTCAAATCCAGACGCAATATAAAAGCTTTACTATATTATTATGAAGATTACTTACGTAAAATCGCTCCTGTTGATTGATAAACAGACCGAACAATCCGATCAGAAACCTCCTTGATTTCTTTATCCGTAAGTGTTTTTTGATTAGGAGTAATCATGACCTCTATTGCAATTGATTTTTTATCTTTTTCAATATGCTCACCTTCATATACATCAAAAACGCTTATCTCTGTTATTTGCTTTTTATCGACAGAACGAATAGCCTTAATTAATTGATCCACAGGTATTGTATGTTCTATAATAAATGCAAAATCTCGTTTTAAGGGCATAAACTCTGAAACTTCCAAAACGGGTTTTGCGGTTTTTTGACGAGGTTTTGGGATCATATCCAAAAATATCTCAAATGCCAATAAACGGCCTTCATATCCTATCTGCTTTAAGATTCCAGGGTGCAATTCTCCAAATTCAGCGATCAGATTTTTGGGACCAAGCTTTAAAGAAGCAGATCTGCCAGGGTGCCAGACGGGTCTTGATACATCTGAAAGAGATAGATTTAAAACAGGTCCTCCTAAAGCTTCAATCAAAGCATAAATATCTGCTTTTATTGTATAAATATCAGGTGTAATATTTCCTTGCCAATGACGTTTTGTCTCTTGTGTTTTAACCCCTGATATAACTCTTTTTTGAACAGGCTTTTTTCCTTGCCCTTCAGAAAGATAAATATGCCCCGTTTCAAACAAGGAAACATGCTCAAATCCCTTATCTCGATTGCGCTGAACTGCCTCAATCAAATGTATAAGTACAGAAGGGCGCATACAATCTAGCTCAGACGAAATAGGATTTAAAAGTGTTAATTCCTCCTGACCACCTCCAAAAATTTTTGCACGTTCTTTTTTACAAAAAGACCAAGTAATCGCTTCAAGATAATGTCTTGAGGCCAAAACATGTTTTGCAAGACGTATTCTTGACTGATCCCAGTCATACGCAAAAGCAGATGATTTTATTTCTGATTTTGGTAATTGTGTAGATTCTAAATGATGATAGCCATAAATCCTGATAATTTCTTCCACAAGATCAGCTTTTCCCTTAACATCCTTGCGCCAAGATGGAACCTCAACCCGAAGTGTTTCAATAGAAGCATTTGTTAAATGAATATCTTCCTTTTCTTGTTTATTTTGACCTATCTTGCTCTTAGGGTTAACCTGAAATCCAAGTTTTTCTAAAATATTTAAAATATCCTGTTTCGCAATTTCAATTCCTGTTATCCGTTTAACCTGAGAGAGTGGGAATTCAATAAGATGTTTTTTTCTTTTAAAATGACCATCCTTCATAATAGAAGAGGCTTCACCTCCACAGATTTCTAAAATCATTTGTGTTGCCAAATCAAGACCCGATTGAATATATTCTGGATCGACACCTCTCTCAAAACGATATCGCGCATCAGAAATACATCCTGTTTTTCTTCCAGTATGAGCGATTGAAATGGGATCAAAATACGCAGATTCCAAAAAAATATCTCTGGTCTCTGTTTGCATGGAACTCAGCTCACCTCCGATAATTCCACCAAGTCCTAAAACTTTTTTTTCATCTGCAATCACACACATTGTATCATCAACATGATAGGTTTTTCCATCCAATGCTTTAAAGCTTTCTCCTTTTTGACCTTTTCTTGCAGAAATAGAACCGGAAATATAGGTTAGATCATAAGCATGTAATGGCCTTGCCCGGTCATATGTCACAAAATTGGTAATATCAACAACAGCATTTACAGGACGCAATCCTATTGCTCTTAGCCGTTTCTGTAACCATTCTGGAGAAGAGTCATTTTTAATGCCTCGAATAACTCTCCCCATCAATAATGGACACATTTCATCTGTTTTCGTTCTAATTCGAAATTCTGGATTAAATTTTTCACTAAACGCAGGTTTTTTTAATTCTGGTCTGGAGTTAAGTTTTCCTAATCCTGCAGCAAATAAATCACGAGCAATTCCTCTTATGGATAACCAATCTGGACGATTAGGTGTTACTTCAAAATCAATGACAGGATCCTCTATTTCTAAAGCATAGGCAACATTAAGTCCTATTTTTTGAAATGCGTTCTTCCTGATTTCAATAATACAACCATGTTCATCACCACTATTAATCTCCAATTCAGAACATAACATACCATAGGATTCAACTCCTCTAATAACCGCTTTTCCAAGCGTCATATCCAATCCTGGAATATAACTACCAACAGGAGCATAAATTCCCCATAATCCAGTCTTTGCATTTTCAGCACCACATACAATCTGTTTTTCTCCATCTTTCGTCATGACTCGGCATACTTTGAGTTTATCTGCATTGGGGTGAGGAAATGCTTCTAGCACATGAGCGACTGAAAAATCTTTGAGTATTTCTGACATATTTTCTATGGTCTCAACCTCAAGTCCTGCCATTGTCATTCGATCTGCAAACTCTTTCAAACTCAAATTATGAGAATCTTTATTGTCATCTTCTGCACTATAAGCGATTTTTATATCCAAATGATCCTGAAGCCAGGAAAGTGTAAATTTCACTTTAATACCTTTCTTTAATTTTTTATCAGAATAAAAGCTGACTTGCCTCTATTTTTAACATTTTTATCCTGAAAACATATTCTGAAATATTATTTTTTAACTCCAATGCCCTATTATATTTTGCTAACAGCTATCTTGATTTTCAACCGATGAAGCATCATTCAAACTTGGCTAAAAGGAAAAGGGAGAGAATCCATAATGTTTTAACCATCTAATATCTGAATTAAAAAAGCTTCTAAGATCTGAAATACCGTATTTTAACATTGCCAAACGATCAAGTCCCATTCCAAAAGCAAAGCCTTGATATAGATCAGGATCAAGATTACAATTTCTAATTACATTTGGATGCACCATACCACACCCTAGAATTTCCATCCATTGACTTCCCTGTCCAACAATAATCTCATCACCAGATGTATGATAGGCAATATCAACTTCTGCCGAAGGCTCTGTAAATGGAAAATAATGTGGTCTGAACCGGTTTTTAATTTTAGTATTAAAAAATAAAGATAAAAATGTTTCCAAACAAAATTTTAAATGTCCCATATGTGTTTTTTGATCAATCACCAAACCTTCCAATTGATGAAACATAGGCGTATGTGTTTGGTCTGAATCACATCGATAGGTTCGTCCAGGTACAATAATTCTGATCGGGGGAGGGCTTGTTTCCATAACGCGTATTTGTACAGGGCTGGTATGTGTTCTTAATAAATAGGGTTTTATTTCTTCTTTATTCTCTCGGTCATGCAAAGATTTTAGAAAAAAAGTATCAAGCACATCACGAGCTGGATGTTCTTCTGGGAAATTCAACGCTGTAAAATTATGAAAATCATCTTCAATATCTGGACCTTCTGCTATTTTAAATCCCATGATTGAAAAAATCTCTATTGCTGTTTCCATCACTTTTGTAACAGGATGAAGACGACCAGATATTTCTGGTTTTACTGTCAAACTCATATCAAGTTTTTCTTGATTAAGAGCGTTTTCCAATGCCTGATTCTGAAACTGGTGTTTACGTTGATCAAATGCTTCTAATAATATCTGTTTTGCCTGATTTAATTGAGCTCCATACATTTTTCTCTCTTCTGGATCAAGCTTTCCAAGTTCTTTCATAAAGGTTGTAAAACGTCCTTTACGTCCCAAATTCTCTATCCGGATTTGCTCCAGCCCCTGTTCAGAATCTGTTTTTTCTATACCAGATAATATCTGATCCATATACACTTTAAGGTCTTCCATAACCTGTCTCCATACAATTTCTTATTTTTCTTTTTTGGCACTTTCTAACATTAAAGTCTATTTTTAATGATCTTCTTTTATCCGCTATAGAATTTGTTTTATCAATTAAAACCAAAACACATAAGCTTTGTTTTTTAAAAGAATTTAATCAAGCCGTACTCAGCCTGATAAAGACATAAAATGGAATTATTTTGATTTCAATGAATTTTTATAAATCTGAATACAGAAATCAAACCTAAATTTGTGATTTCTGTTTATCCTCATTTCCAGAAGTATGATACGTTAGCCAAGATGGAGATAATTGAGGAATTCCAAGATAATATCCTTGTAGTTTATCAATTCCTAAATTTGTCAATAAAACGGCATCAGCTTCACAATTAATCCACTCAGCCACGGTTTGAAGAGAAAATGTATTGGCTAAATCAATGACCATACGAACAAATGCCTGGTTTTGCCTAGAAGTTGATATGTCTTCAATAAAAGAACCATCTATCTTGATCTGATCTACCTCCAAAGCCAACAAATTCCTAAAAGACGTAAATCCAGCCAGCACCAAAATCATCAATTGAAAACCTACATCCCAAACGTCTGGACTGAAACGAGAAATTTGCAGCCCTGTCTTTATCTTGTATCGCAACCGTTTCTGTTAACTCAATAATTAAACGATTTGTAATATCTGTATTTTTTCTTAAAATCTGGAGATATTCCAGACTATGAGTACGATTGGTTACTGTTCCACCCGAAATATTAACAGAAAGCTCAAGATTAGGAAACGCTTTAAGGGTTTGAAGTGCTAATTGTAAACATTTGAAGTCCAGCTGAAAAATTAAATCACTTTTTTCTGCAATTGGAATAAACCTATTGGGTAAAACCAAATGATTTTCTTCATCATAAAGTCTTATTAAGCATTCATAATAATCAATCACACGACTTTTGGAATTTACAACGGGCTGATAGGAAAGTGTGATTTTATCTTCTTTTAATGCTTTTAAAATACTTTTTTCACTTAATAAGGATTGATCCAGTTTACCAGTTTGAACTGGGATATCTTTTTGAATTTCTGATAGAGTACCGTTTTTAATTGCTTGTGATTGTACTTTTGCGAGAACCAAATTTCCTTGCTTTGCCTGGGCATTCAACACAATACTGCTAACAGCAAGATGCACCTCAACAATCAAATCATCCGCTTTATAAGCAGAGTGTTTTTTAAGGGATTCTATTCGTTTAATAATTGTTTGTGCTTGTTGTTGAGTATATTGTGTAAGAATTAATCCAAACGCATTACTATCAACTCTCGCCAAAACATCAAAATCACGTAAGAGTTTTCTAAGCTGTCTTGCTAATTGTGATAAAATAGCATTTGCTTCATCTGGTCCTTTTCTTTGCTGAATATCAGCCAGATTGGTAATCATAATCACATAACAAACTGCTCGTTGCCTTTCATCACGCTTTTGTTGCTTACATAAATTATCCAGATAT
>CBCYMI010000010.1:0-163814 GCA_965183855.1 Maricaulaceae bacterium
TTATTTATTTCAGGATTTAATTCAGGTTGATAATTTACAAACCAGAGCATTTTATTTTGCAAGATGGCATTTAAGACGTATTTTATTTGGGTTAAAGCCGATAAAATCAGAATATTTGCCTAAATCACAGGGAAATTGCTGTTACCATTTTTGGATTTTCAGTTTGGGTTTATCGTTTTTTCCTGTTTTTGGGAATTGCCATTCTTGTTTATCATCATTTTTTTAAGGCTCTTGGGATTATTTTATTTGCTGTAGAAATCATTTATTTTTTGACATTACCTATTGTTAAGGAAACTATTGAATGGTGGAAAATGAGGAAAGAAATGAAGTTGAATTTTGCAACATTAAGAACACTTGTTCTGATTGGTTTTGGTGTCATATTTCTGTTTTTTCCCTGGAAACAAAACATAGATTTATCGGCGATTTTAAGACCCAAAGAAAACTTAAAAATCTTTGTGCCATTTGGAGGAGAAGTGGTTGAAACGCCAGTTGCTAGAGGAAGCTATGTTCAAAGAGGAGATCCTCTTTTGATTATACAATCAGACAAGCTTGATTATAAAATCAGAGAAGCCAGATTATCCATAGAAAATATAAAAATTCATCTACAAAGAGTTGCGTCAGGACAAGAAGAAAGTAGAGAAAAATTGATTTATGAGGAAAAATGGCAAGGCGCTATTTTAAATTATAAAAATCTTATTAAACAGAAAAAAAACTTGTCACCAATTGCAGAAATTTCTGGAGAGATTACAGAATTTGACGATGCAATTAAAACAGGAAGCTTTGTAACAGAAAAAATGCCAATCGGAATGATTGCCAAAACTGGAACAGTGGAAATGATTGCCTATATTACAGAAAAGGAAAGAGTATTAATTACACAGGGAAGTATAGGTAAATTTTTCCCAGATGCAGCGGAGGGTAAATCATACCATGTTCGTGTTATTGAAATAGAAAATGCAAATACAGAAGTGTTAACAGATGCTTCTTTAGCCTCTATTAATGGGGGTAAGGTTCTGGTAAGACAGCAAGAAGATAGTCGATTAATTCCAGATGAAAGTATTTATAAAGTGTATCTTTCTATTACAGATAAAAATATTAAATCATTCAGGATTGATAAGGAAATCAGAGGAATTGTGCGGTTAAAAGGAAAACGTAAAAGTCATTTTGCTTCTATCTGGAATGAGGTATTAAAAACCTTTGTAAGGGAAACAAGTTTTTAGAGATTCAAATCAAAAAAATATTTTATATAAAAAAGCAAATCTCATCAATAAAATACATTCATAAAGCAGGAGAAAAAGTGTTTTTTTTTTAAGAAAGAGCACAGATTTAAATTAAACGTTTATCTTATTTGTAAACCACAAGATTCGGACTGACATATAAGGGACTTATCTGTCAGACAGCAATGATTTAGGCACCTATCCTATTTAATTAATTGATATATTGTTTAACCCATTGTTTTATTTGTTTCAATTATATTTTTAAGTTGGGAGGGTAAACTGCCAGACATTTTTCTTCAAGAGCGCTTTAAAATACTTTTTGAAGATAGCCTTAAATTTCTTGCTTATGGTGTTTACTCCAGTTTTAAAAGTTTTCAATTGCATTCATGTAGATGATATTTTTCTGCAAACAGACTTGAACGGATATACAGCCAGTGCTTAAAACCGCTTAAATCCAACTTATTATAATAAAACATGCCGTATAAACGTATAAAGTTCTCTTATGTTCAATAATGGGCATAAATGTCTGACTGGAAGCATTTTATGGATTATCTTCGTACACACCTGCATTTTAGCAAACCAAAAACAAGCATTTTGCCTGTCACACCTCTTTCATGCCGAGCTTTGCAAAACACGGTCAAAACACTTCTCGTCAATTTCAATCTCACCATAGAAATCTTTATGAGACTCCAGCTCTGTTTGAAAGGCAATCCTTTCGCAAAGCGGTTGAAAGAAATAGGGCAATATCTTGTTGATATACGCCAATTCCTTTGATTACATAACGTGCTATTATACTCACAATAAATCGGCTTTTCTTGTTTCATTTTGCTTAAATTCTATTTTTTTATCCTATTTCAGATAACAAATCTTAATTATTTGGAACCGCCCTATTATTTATTGTGCCTAGGGGGTGGGTGTTTATTATCTGATACGTTAATACATGTACTTGGATATATGTTTTGTTTCATTGTTTTTTTGCGCTGATCCTAACACTGATTTACCATTTTTATATCGCTCCTTAATGCAGCAAAATAAGCCATAAGAATAGCTCATTATGTGACGATTGCTACTCTGTTTGACCTAGTTCAGCATTGCCTGGATTTTGGTTTGATTGAGTTTTCGCATAGGGTGCGTTAACAATAAAAAAGAAGCTATTGATTAAAATAGCTTCTTTTTAAGGATTTGTGATTTATTTTGGATGGTTAGATTTAGCGTCCAAGACTACGTCCATATTGTGAACATGCATAAGATAATGGGCGTCCTGATCTTAATTCTAGTCTGAATCTTTGCTCATCACAATCTGGCGTACTAAAACTTACTTTATTTTTAGGACGTGTTAGGTTTGTTTTAGTGTTTCCTCTAATGACAGGTAAAGATGAATTATATGAGCTATAAGATGATGTATTTGGTAAGCTTTTCTCAATTCTACTATTATCATTATGGATTTTCTGAATATTCTGTAAATAATCACGAATTCCTGGCGTATTGATAGATGCAAGACTATCATTTGGTCGAATCATTGCGAGTTTAAGTGCTGAACTCATGCGCTGACGAATGGTTTGTGCATATACACTAATGTCTTGATCATAATGACTATTTGGTAATGCATCATATCCTGAAGATTGCATTAACATATAGACAGAAGACTGAAGTCTACTATATGCATCTGCACTATCGAGCTCTGAAATAGTTCGGTTCATATAGGCTCTTAAAACATCTATTTTGGTAACCGTTGCATATGCTGCAGATGCTTGGTTTTGAACTTTTTGTTCAACTCTTAATTCAATATTCTGTACGCGTAGATTATCATAATAAGAGCGTAAGGATTCTAGATATTCAAGCTCTGCAAGTCTGTTTTGAGTTAAAACACCAATTCCAACACCAACGGCTTTTTCCTTGCTAATTTCCATTAAAGCCTTGTTTCTTTTTTTGGTGCTTGGATATTTAACCAGATTAATCAGGTTCCAACTTGCTTTTAAGGCAATACTGCTCCAGTTTTTGACGGCGTTTAATGAATCTGTTGTATGATTCCAGCCAGCGGTTAATCTAACGCTTGGGAATAGTTTAACAAATTCAGATTTTGCCTGTAAAACAGAAATACGATATTCAAGAACTGAAATTCTTAATTCGGGTCTGTTTTGGAATGCAAGCTGATCGAGTTCCTCAGGAGAAATCTGAGGCACATAAATTGTGTTGAAATTTCCAACCAGCTGTATTTTACTATACGGATTGGCAGATAATAATTCAGATAGTCTATACCGCCGTTTTTCAAGGGCATATCTTACTTCTGACAGATTGCGTTTTAATAAAATCAGCTGCCTTTGGGTATTTAGGCTTTCTAATGGCGCATTGATTTGAGCTGTTTTTGAATTCAGATCATTAATCGCAATATTTGTATCGACTTCTATTTGTCTGAAATCATTTTCAAGATTTTGTGCTGTTAATGCGCTCCAGAATGCTTGATAAACTTCTGAAACAATTTGTGACATGGCTTGACGTTTTCGCTCACGCGCAATTAGGACTTCATTTCCTTTTTGCTTTGCATTTAAATAGGCAAGTCCAAAATCGATTGCTTCCCAACCAATTGAAACCCCATCATCTCGTTTGGTTTTATCAGTCAAAGCAGTGTTTGAATAGACTTTACGACCTGTATTGAGATATTTTGTAAAGGTTTGCGGATAGCTATTTCGCGCGCTATATCCTGAAGAGACAAGAAAATCAGGTAATAATTCATATCCTACCAGATTTAATTCTCGTTTTGTCAGAATTTCATTTAATTTGGCAACACGATGTGTGATATTGTTTTTCAGTGCATATGAAATAGCGGTGTAAACATCAACGGGAACACTCGGTGTATTCTGACTAGCCCTATTATAAGACTTTGTATGAAGTCTTGCCAGTGTATCTTCGTCTACAATGCTTGTTTTTGAAATACAGCCTGCAAAAAACAATAAAACTGTACCCAATAATAATTTTTTATTTATATTTTCAATCATCCTCATCACCTATTTTCACCAAAGCTTACTTTTATAGTTTTACTAAAAATAACAAAACAAATTTAAATAGTTATTAATATAAAAAAAAATAACGATAGATTTGCTATTAAAACACAAAACATAAAAGAAACAGTTTTCAAAAAGATTAAGTCTGTTTTAATGTTATTTTAATGCAATACATGGCGTTAAATCAAGATAAAATATGAGTAAAAACACGTCTTTAAAAAAAAATACACCTTAAAAGTTGTTTTTTATTCGTTAATTTCTCCATATGGGTGTAAATTTATCCTGATGAAACTTTAAAAGAAACTTGGAATTAAATAAATCTGAAAACATACAAAAATGATCGTTTAATATAATTTATAAACAAGATAAATAAAAATTTCCAGAATACTGTAGTTTTTATTTATAACACCATGTTTGTAACGCTTGCCAGAGCTTCTTTAAAAAACGAAAAAGAAATGAAGAATATGTTCATGCGTTTTATTGTTCAGCTTTGTTTTAATATTCTTTAGATCAAAATAGAAGTATTAAACAGGCATATTCTTAAAATAGTCAGAGATTAGATCTCAATATCTCAAATGCATATTATATTCTAAAACACCCATGATTTTGTTGCTTCGAAAATATAATCCTTGAAAACCATGAGCTTTTTTGTATGACGAATTTCAGAAGGGTATACAAAATAAACTTCAATTTCATGCCCGTCAATTTCTGGAAGAACCCTTATAATGTCTGGATTTTGATGCACTAAATAGACAGGCAAAGCTGCAATTGCAAGACCCGAAGAGACAGATAAAAAGGAAGTGTGTAAATTATTAACTGTTAAAAAAGGAGTCCTATGATTTGATTCAGATTGTTTCCCAATCCATAAAGGCCAGTTAAAATCATTTAATTTTGTGTTTGGTTGAAAAGACAGGCTGATGATTTGATGCTGGTCAAGCTCTTCTAGCGTATTTGGTAACCCCATTTTTTTTATATAGGATTTGCTTGCATAAAGTCCTTGTTTCATGGTCAGAAATTTTCTTTGTACAAGATCATTTTGGGTTGGCATCCAGACTCTGATGGAAATATCCGTTTCCAGTTCTGTAAAATTAACTTCTCTATCTATCATTGATATTTCCAGGTTTAATTCTGGATATTGTTTGTAAAAATCTTCTAATAAAGGAAGCAGATAAAAATTACCAAAGGCAACAGGTGCACTAATACGTAAATGACCTGATACCTTTTCTTTCGTATCATTTAATTCTGCTTTTGCTTGAGAAACACGCAAGGAAATATCACAAGCTGCTGCATTTAAAATTTGACCTTGTTCTGTTAAAGTGAGCCCCCTTGCATGTCTGTGAAACAAAATCGAATTGATTTGATTTTCAAGCGTATGTATCTGCCTGCTGATTGCAGATTGTGAAATTCCAAGACACTCAGCTGCTGCTGTTAAACTACCTGTTTTTGCAGCTGCACGGAAAGCTTTTAGCTTTTCCCAATCCATAATAAAACCTATAAAATATAATAAAAAAATAATATAAATATGCTGAGTAATATAGCACGTTTTTTTCGAAATACAACAAAAATAGATAATGTATTATCAATAAAATAAAGGGAGTTAACAAGAAAATATTCATTCAATTGTTTTTTTTGTTATTTATTTTTTTTTGA
This sequence comes from Maricaulaceae bacterium, assembly GCA_965183855.1. Classification (GTDB taxonomy): domain Bacteria; phylum Pseudomonadota; class Alphaproteobacteria; order Caulobacterales; family Maricaulaceae; genus CBCYMI01. The sequence goes on from CBCYMI010000010.1 coordinate 5,867, forward strand.
TAAAACCAGAATTCTTATAATTAGAATTTTTAAAAACACAATTCTTTTATGAAGCTGGAAAAATATTATCTTAAAAAAGATTTAAAACAATAATAATCCCAGCGAGGCTTTTTCTTTGAGAATTGAGAGAGGCAATAAAAATAGATCCTTTTACGTTTATAAGACAGCTTTTTAGGTTGAGTGAAGAAACGATATTCATTGCAAGAGGAGATGATATAACTTATATTAAGAATGAATTTAAATAGCGTTTAAGTATTTTAATTTGTATTAAAGACGGTGTGATGCTCGTTTTATTCATCTCGGTTGGCATGGTATTTTGTCTTTTTCTAAATTCAATCTATGAGTGATACCAATGTAGATATTAATTCCCTCTTTTTTGAAAAGTATCGTTCTGCCTCAAATGTTAGGCATGCATCCCATGCTTTGGGCTGTAATGGTTTGTCTAAAAACTGTATTTAGAATAATTTCCAGCCCAACAGAGCGTTTTTCGTGGGTGGGATTCTTGTCTGAAAATCACATTTAGGATGATATTGCCAGTCATAAAAACAATAGTATGAATATTGGATTGAGTGACACTTATCATAAAAACAATGATATGAATATTAGGTTGAGTGACACTTGTTTAGATATTAATCCTCCTCTTTTTTTGAAAGATACCGTTCTGCCTCAAGTGCTGCCATGCATCCCATGCCTGCGGCTGTAACGGCTTGTCTGAAAATCTCATCTGTTACATCGCCAGCAGCAAAAACGCCTTTAACACTGGTTTGAGTCGAATCTGGCTCTGTAATGATATAACCATTGGGTTTCATTAAGACTTGCCCTCTAAATAATTCGGTAGAAGGTTGATGCCCAATTGCAATAAAAACACCTTCAACAGAAAGATCAAACACGTCTTGTTTTACCTTGTTAAATAAACGGATTGAAGTCAGCTTTAGGGGATCTTCATTTCCCATAATTTCCTTAACTTCCGAATTCCAGACTAATTTGATTTTAGGATTGGCAAAAAGACGCTTTTGAAGAATTTTCTCTGCTCTTAATTGATTTCTTCTATGGATTAAATATATTTTTTTAGCAAATTTTGTTAAAAAAAGAGCTTCTTCTACTGCCGTATTGCCGCCACCAATCACTGCTATTGTCTTGTTTCTGAAAAAAAAACCATCACAGGTTGCGCAAGCAGATACGCCTGAACCTTTGAATTTTTCCTCAGAATCCAGACCAAGCCATTTTGCTTGCGCTCCTGTTGCAATAATGATTGATTTTGCCAAGAATTCAAGACCTGATTCTGCCATGCATAAATAGGGAGATTTTGAAACATCTATTTTAGTAATTGTCTCTTCAAGGATCTCTCCCCCCATGGATTGAGCCTGTTTATGCATGTTTTCCATAAGGTCTGAACCTTGGATAATAGAAGAAAATCCTGGATAATTCTCAACATCCGTTGTGATGGTTAATTGCCCTCCTGTTTGTGGTCCTGTTACAAGAACAGAATTTAATAAGGCTCTTGACGCATAAATGGAAGCTGTATATCCAGCAGGCCCTGAGCCAATAATCAGTATGTCAATCTTTCTTTGTTTGTTCATAAACGGGTAGATCCTTGCAATATAAACCATGCCTGTTTAATCAAGCATAACAGGCAAATTCATCTTTCTTGAGTAAAAAATTAAACGCTAAAATATGATTAAGAATCATATCTATCCCATTTCAGCATAAATTAATTCTTAGTATTTGCGAATTGTTTTTTTGTTGAAAGATATAAACTCAAAATTTTCTCTGCACATTTTTCTGTTTCATTAAGGGGGGGGTAATCCCAGTCTTCTATTCTTCCATCAAACTGTTTTAACCTAGAATTTTGTTCTAAATCCTGATAGAGATTTAAAAATTTTGGATTTAAATTCTGAAATTTGATCATATAAACAGGTTTTCCTGTGCTGCAGGCTTCGGTTAACATATTCGTTGAGTCGGAAGTTACTAAAATTGCTTTTGCTGAAGCTAGAAAGGCAAAATATGGATTACTTTCTTTTTCTCCAGACCAGAGCCATATATTTTTATGAGAAAGAGCAAGTTTTTTAAGTTGCTCTGTTAATTTGGCAGGAGTTCGCCTTGAAACTGTAATAAAGAGACTCATTTTCTGTTTTATTAAGGCTCTGATTATATTTAAAATTTCTTGATAATCTGATGATTGAAGCTTGTTTCGTTTTGTATTTCCACCAATTAAAATCGCAATTTTAGGATCAGGATATTGATTGATTTTAGCTTGAAACTCTAAGTGTGCTTTTTCCAGAATCTGATCTGTAATCTGATTGGGAGATCCTATAATTGAAAATACATTTTTACCATCAAGCATGTCGTGTTTGGGAGGGATAATTAAATCATAATATTTTAAAGAAGTTTTTGGATTTAATAATTGAATGGTGCGTGTGTTTTGAGCGGACCAGTGCTTGATTTTTTGGGTATATGGAATACTGGATCGACCGCAGGCAATCCAAAGATCTGGCCAGGGAGCATGAAACTCAGAGGGTTTTTTAACAAAGTGGGACAAGACAGGAAAAAAAAGATTAGGCAGATTTTTTATCCACGGGCTTAAATGAATAGGGATAATTCTGGTATTAATCGGTGTTTTTTCCTGTAAGGCTCGAATAACTCCGATAATTTGGCTCTGATTTCCTGCGCGCGCATCACTAATTCCCCAAACAGTTAAGGTTTTTTTTAGTGTTTTGTTTGCTAAAAATGCCATGAAAGACCTGTTTTACGCATTGGCGTGATTTTGAAATAATCGGATATGTTTTTTAAAAGACGAGTTAAATACTGAATCATATCCAATCAATATTTAAAATCTCATAGGATTTTAATCCTCCAGGAGTTGAAACCTCAATAATGTCTTCAAGACTTTTGCCAATGAGCGCGCGAGCAATGGGTGAGCTAATAGAAATTTTTCCAAATTTTACATTTGCTTCATCTTCTCCTACAATTTTATAGACATGCTCTTCTTCTGTATCTTCGTCATAAATAGTGACCGTTGCTCCAAATTTGATATGATCCCCAGATAGTTTTTTTATATCTATAATTTGCGCATGTGCAAGTCTGGATTCAATCTCTAAAACGCGACTTTCAATAAATCCCTGTTTTTCTTTTGCGGCATGGTATTCTGCATTCTCTGAAAGATCACCATGTGATCTTGCCTCAGCAATAGCCTGAACAATGGAAGGTCTTTCCACACTTTTTAAATGCTTTAATTCTTCATCAAGTGCTTTATAACCCTCAACAGTCATTGGAATATTCATAATAGTTTAACTCTCAAAATTTTTTATTCTGTTTAATGTTTTTCTGTATTGAGTATACAGTAATACTTCTAACAAGTTAAGATATAATCCTGGATTGGCTTAACTTCAAGGGATGATGTATTAATATTACAAATTGCTTTTGTTGCTGCCAGTGCTCCGGAAGCTGTCGTAAAATAAGGGATACGCATCATTAATGCTGTTCTTCGAATAGAAAGAGAATCAATTAATGCCTGTCTTCCCCATGTTGTATTAAAAACAAGCTGAACATCTCCATTTTTCATTAAATCAACAATATGGGGTCTTCCTTCATAGACTTTATTTACCGCTTCTACTTCAAGTCCTCTTTCTTGAAGAAACGAAGCGGTTCCATGTGTTGCAATAATTTTAAATCCATAATTAAGTAATAATTCTGTTACTAAAACCATGAGTTTTTTATCTTCTGGTTTGACAGAAATAAAGACACAGCCTGTTTGTGGAAGTCGAACGCCACCTGCTAACAGACTTTTAAAAAATGCTGTTTCATATTTTGTATCAATTCCCATGACTTCTCCTGTAGAGCGCATTTCGGGACCTAAAACCGTATCTACTTTTGGAAATCGTGTCCATGGAAAAACAGCTTCTTTAATTGCAATATGGTTAATATTTGAAGGTTTAAGTGCAAAGTCTGAAAGAGGTTTCCCTGCCATAACCATGGCTGCAAGTTTAGCAATTGGAACCCCTGTCGTTTTGGCAATGAAAGGCACGGTTCTTGAGGCTCTTGGATTAACTTCAAGGACATAAACAGTGTGATCCTTGATTGCAAATTGAACATTTAATAATCCTTTAACATTTAAAGCGTTTGCCAGTTTTTCCGTATATTCTCTGATTAAATTAAGAATCTGATCAGAGAGTGAAAATGGAGGAAGGGAACAAGCAGAATCTCCAGAATGAATGCCAGCTTGTTCAATATGCTCCATAATGCCTGCAATAAAAACCGTTTTGCCATCACTAATAGCATCAACATCAACCTCGATTGCATCTTGAATATATTCATCAATTAAAACAGGTGCGCCATTAGATAAAGTGATTGCATTTCTGACATATTCTTGTAAGGCTTTTGGATGATCAATAATCTCCATACCTTGACCACCAAGTACATAAGAAGGGCGCAAGACAATTGGATATCCAACCTGTTTTGCAATTTTCATTGCTTCTTCTTCACTCAGAGCCGTTTCATTTTTGGGTTGTTTAAGCGCTAAGCTTTCCAGTAATTTTTTAAAGCGTTTGCGATCTTCTGCAAGATCAATGGAATCAGTTGAGGTTCCTAAAACAGGAATTGAAGCAGCTTCCAATTGATGCGTTAGCTTTAAAGGTGTTTGTCCTCCATATTGAACGATAACACCAAGTAAATCTCCTGTTTTTTGTTCGGTTTCAATAACAGAAAGCACATGTTCAAAATCAAGAGGTTCAAAATAAAGACGGTCAGAAGTATCATAATCTGTAGAAACCGTTTCAGGATTACAATTAATCATGATTGATTCAATATTGATTTCCTTTAAGGCAAAAGCGGCATGACAACAGCAATAATCAAACTCAATGCCTTGCCCTATCCGATTGGGTCCACTGCCAAGAATAATGACCTTTTTTCGGGAGGTTGGATTAGATTCACATTCGGCGTTTTGGTCTGAAGAATAATATTCATAGCTTGAATAAAGATAGGGGGTAGAGGCTTTAAATTCAGCCGCACAGGAATCAATACGTTTATAAACAGGGGTAATCTTTTTCTGAGTTCGTAAGGTTCGAATTCGGTCATCTGTTGTATTAACAAGATGTGCAAGACGTTTGTCTGAAAAGCCTTTTGATTTGAGTGTAAACCAGAAAAAAGGATCGGTTTTTTCAGACAATCCCTGTTTTTTTACGTGTTCTTCCAATTCAACCAGCTCTTTGATTTGATCTAAAAACCAAGGGTCATAATGGCAAATATCCTGAATATTTCTAAGAGAAAATTGATATCGGAATGCCTGAGCGATTAATCTCAACCGATCTGGTGTTGGAACAGAAAGTTTTGCTTGTAATGCTTTCTTTTTTTCTTCCTGGATAGAAACAGGGTCGGATTCTGTCAAGGAATACTGTGATGTCTCTAAAAGAGAAAGAGAGAGATCCATATTTAATCCATCAATCTCGATCTCATCGAGCCCTGTCAGACCTTGTTCAAGTGATATTAAGGCTTTTTGCAGGGATTCTTGAAAACATCTTCCAATTGCCATAACTTCACCGACAGATTTCATGGAGGTTGTCAAAGTTTGATCTGAACCTGGATATTTTTCAAATGCAAAACGTGGAATTTTGGTCACAACATAATCGATTACAGGTTCAAAAGAGGCAGGCATGCTTCCTTTGGTAATATCATTTTTTAATTCATCAAGTGTGTAGCCAACAGCGAGTTTAGCAGCGATTTTGGCAATTGGAAATCCAGTCGCTTTGGAAGCCAGAGCAGAAGAACGTGAGACTCTTGGATTCATTTCAATAACAATCATTTCCCCTGTTTTGGGATTGATGGCAAATTGAACATTTGAGCCTCCAGTTTCAACTCCAATTTCTCTTAAAACGGCAATGGATGCATTTCTTAATTTCTGATATTCCTTATCTGTTAAGGTTAATGCAGGTGCTGTTGTAATTGAATCTCCTGTATGTACTCCCATTGGATCAATATTTTCAATTGAGCAGACAATAATACAATTATCCGCTTTATCGCGGACAACTTCCATTTCATATTCTTTCCAGCCAATAACAGATTGTTCTATCAGAATTTCATGATTCGGGGATTCATATAATCCTCGTTTGACAATTTTTTTAAATTCTTCAAGATTATAGGCAATACCCCCTCCTGTGCCCCCAAGTGTAAAGGAAGGACGAATAATGATAGGAAAGCCGATTTGTTCAATGGCTTGTTTTGCTTCTTCTTCGGTTTTGATAATCGCAGATTTTGGAGTTTTCAAGCCAATTTTCTGCATGGCGGTACGAAAATATTCTCTGTTTTCAGCCTTGTTGATTGCTTCGGCATTCGCACCAATCATTTCAACATGATAGCGTTTTAAAATACCTGTTTTTTCAAGTTCAAGTGCTGTATTTAAAGCGGTTTGCCCACCCATGGTTGGTAAAATGGCATCTGGGCGTTCTTTTTCAATCACTTTGGTTACAAATTCTGCATTAATTGGCTCAATATACGTTGCATCGGCCAGTTCAGGATCGGTCATAATGGTTGCGGGATTCGAATTTACCAAAATAATACGATAGCCTTCCTCTTTTAAGGCTTTAATGGCCTGAGCTCCTGAATAATCAAATTCGCAAGCCTGACCAATAACGATGGGACCTGCTCCAATTACCAGAATGCTTTTAATATCCGTACGTTTGCCCATAATTTATTTAATCCTTGGAAAATCATTTTAGTGACCATTTGAGTTTTGTCTTTTTAAATGCGTTTAAATCTGTTTAGAAAAACATTCCAGATTCTTCAGCTAGAAACTAGTTATTAATTTATTTTACGCAAATAGGCAATGAGAGATTTCCTCTTTATGGCATGAATGAAAAGCTGAAAAATAGGAAGAAATACGCTTAAACAATACAATTACAAAAAAGCTTATTTTCAATCAGGTCTGGCTTGGCGACACAGAGTAAATTAGATGTTTTCAGGAAGATATAGAGAGCGTTTTAAGTTAAAAATAGGACTTGTTCTGATTAAAAACATGCTTTGTTTAACCATATAAATATCAGAAAATATATTTAATTTAGCCGAATTAGCGTTTAGTAAAAAGGAGTATATTTAAATCCGATCCAGAATAAATTCTGAGCATGTGCCTGTTTAATGTGATAGGGGTTTTTGATAAATCGATAGAGAAATTGAGCTTCAATTTTATGGTTAATTGGAAATCGAAGCTTGAGATCAAAATTAAGCTCTCTACCAGAAGGAGTTAAAGCTAAAAAATGAGGAGAATAATATAATTTATGAGCCTGGTTAATATGTGAAGGAAGCATGAAATATGCAGAACCTGTTTCTGTTTTTAAGGGCTGGGACACCCCAAATGATAAATGAGCAAGCTTGAATGGATATGCCAGTAAAATTCCCCATTTGCTGGCCCGTGGTTGATTTTTTACAGTTATAAATTGAGATGAATTTAAATGTGGAAACAACCAACTCCCATAGGCTTTTAAGGTAAGATTCTTATACCGAGATTGCCAATATAAGGAAGAAAAATATGTTTTTGATTTATCAGAATTACGCGCTTGAAAAGCAGAGTAATTTAACAGATTTCCCTGTTCACCAAGCATGCCTGCTTCAAGTGCAAAAATATGATTTTTATAGTGTTTCCTAATCATAAAGCGATACGCATAATCCTGTTTTCCTTTATAAATCGAACTTATAAAATCAAAACTGCCAACCTGCCATTTTGTAGAAGCTTTTAAGCTCTTTTTGTCTAAATATTGATCGATGAAGCCTGTTATTTCAGAAGGTTCTGAAAATGGGATATCAGGCATATTATAGCTTAAATTAAATGCTAGATTGCCAGACTTATACTCCAGATTAAAGGCGTCTTCTTTTCGTTTCTGGCGCTCATAAGAAGTAAATCCTGTAATATGAACAGGTTTTTGTTCAATATGAAGACGCAAATTTCTTTTTTGAAGGGTTTGTGTTTCAGAAGATCGAAATATAGAAAACTCTTGTTTGAAAAAATCAGAAAATCTGGCTTTACCAATCTGATTAAGAAAACGGTTTGGATATAATTCTCTAGCATTTAAGATAAAAGCCCGTTTATATTTATCAATGGCAATAATATTGCCTTGATAGTGTAAGAACCAGTCGCCAAAAGCTCCAAATGTTGGATTAAATAGAGCTTCTGCTGTTAAAACCTTATTCTGATCTGGATAGGAAATTATTAATGGACTTGATGGTTGCAATGCTCGTTCAAGGTTAATAATGCCCCAACCATTTTCATTATCTGGTCCTTTTTGACCAATATCGTCAGCAGATTCCAGTAAAATTTTAACCGCAGTGGATGGATGAATGTTTGGAAAATATTCCAATAATAAAGCAAGAGCTCCCGCAACATGAGGGCTTGCCATGGACGTTCCTTTAACAAGATCATAATTCCCATTTAAAGAGGTTGTATAAATGGCTTCTCCTGGAGCGAGAAGATAAAAATTTTGTATTTCACCAGCTTTATTGGAATATTGCACTCTTTGTGTTCCTTCTCGATTGAGTGCGCCAACTGCAATCACTTGTCCTTTTGCTTTTGAATGTTTAGCAAAACTGGCAGGCGCAATAGGATCTGATTTTTGATTATTACCAGCTGCAACCGTAAAAATCACACCTTTATCAATGGCATATTGCATCGCTTTTGAAACCGATTTATTGGTTGTTCTTCCGCTTCCCAATGATAAATTAATGATTTTTGCACCATGATCTACTGCATAATGAATTCCTTTTGCAATCGTCTTCCAATTATATGAACAAACTGTCTTACATGTATTTGGAATGTCGGCACGTATAGCAAGAATTTTTGACTGATAGGCAATCCCATGCATGCCAATATTATTTTTACGTGCTGCGATAATACCCGCAACATTTGTACCGTGACTGCCTGTGTTTGTCATTTTTGATAAAGGAATGTTGTTATGTGTTAAATCAATGGATTGGCTATGTAATGCATCGGATAAATCGGGATGATCCTTGTCTATATAGGAATCAATCACAGCAATTATAATTCCTTTTCCCGTTGCCTGTTTTGCATAGGCTGAATGAGTTTTCATAATAAAAAGACCTGGATTTCTAAAAAACTCATTTGTCATATGCTGGTTTGATTGTCGTAAATTATTGATCTGTTCTGGAAATGGAATCGTCATGCTTGTCGTCAAGTATGACGGTGTTGGATTTACTTCAGAAGTATTGGAACAGTTAACAAGGATAAAACAGGAGAAAAAAATATATATAATATATTTAAAATCAATTATTTTAAACATCGCGACCATTTCTAAATTAAAAAATAAATTAAAAAATAAAAAACTATGAAATAAAGCATGGGCGAATTTCTTTAATAAAGATATAATTTATATACCAATAGGTGTGATTTTTATATTCTAAAAATAAAATAGGTTATTTTTTTTATTTAACTCTTTGAATTAAAAGAAGAAAATATAATTTTACATAAAATAAAGTTATGTAATAAATAAAATATAATTATGATTTAAAAATAAGTGGAAAGCTGATTTTCTGATTTGTCTTGAGCTTAAATGATTCTATCTGGATAAAATCTGGCTCTATTTCCTTGTTTATGCTAGTATATTCTAATAAGATGCTACCATAATCCATATTTGAGAATAAAACATGTATAGAAGACGTAAAGGTCGATTCCATTGGTCAGTTTTATTTATATTTGCTCTGTTTGCCATAGGCTATTTTTTTATGAATCGTGAAGCGGCTCCTATAACAGGAAGAATGCGTATGATCGATATGGATCCCAGGCAGGAAGCTCAATTAGGGCTCGAGTCTTTTTCACAAATTTTAAGACAGTCAAAATTGGTAAAAACAGGAAAAGAAGTTGAAACGATTAATAAAATTGGAAAAAAGATCATAGCCTCTGCCGAAACATATATACCAGAAGTTAAGAAATATCCTTGGGTTTTTAAGTTAATCGAATCGGATCAAGCAAATGCGTTTGCCTTGCCTGGAGGCTATGTTGCTGTATATACAGGCTTATTGCCAATTGCTCAAAATCAAAATGGGTTAGCTACGATTTTAGGACATGAAATTGCCCATGCGATTTTGCGTCATGGAGCAGAACGCATGTCGCAGGGAAAACTCGCGCAATGGGGACAAATTGCAGTGGGAATTGCTGCAGGAGAAATGGATTATCAGGCACAAAGGCAAATAATGGCACTTTATGGTGCTGCTGCACAATATGGTGTTATTTTACCTTTTTCCAGACAGCATGAATCAGAAGCCGATTATGTTGGGCTGAAGCTTTTGGCAAGGGCTTGCTATGATCCAAGAGAGGCTCCATTGCTTTGGGAAAGAATGGGTAAAAATTCTCAAAAATCAACGCCTCGGGAATTTATGTCTACGCATCCAGGTCATGAAACACGAATTCAGAATTTTAAAAAATGGATGCCAGAAGCCTTACAGATTTATCAGCAATATTGTCAATAAGTATGAAAAAGGGCTAAAGGAGTTCGTATCTATTAACCATATCACTTAATCGGCATGAAAACAGGCTAAAGCCTCGATATAATAAAAAATATGAGCTAAAAATTGAGATAACTCTATTTTTATAGAAAAATAGATCTCTTAAGTTAGATGGATTTTCTTATTTTGTTTTTAAATTGTATAAACAGGGCAAAAATTTGATTTTACAGGAACTAAACAGCTCAGATATTAAAGAAAAGTTTATCATTTAGTTTGTGTGTAAATGCGTATCGTGACGTTAGCAAAGCTGATTAACCTTTTTTATTTATAAAATTACGAAGGCTGTATACCTCATAGGCTGGTTAATATAACATCGCCAGTAAGAACTGAAAACCAGTCCTCCTTTTCCGATAGATAACGTCAAAATATTGATTATAAGATAAAATGCCTGTTTTTAAGATTAGAGGCAGGCATGTATGAAATATTAGGCTTTAATTTTCTTAAAAACGAGAAGAAAAGGGGGAGGTGATTATTTGAATAATCTGAGAAGCCTTATTTTGTTTCAGAAGGAGGGTGTTTGAGTGCTTTTTTGGATTGACTGAGCCCTAAATATAAATTCAGACAGACAAAAACAAGTATGATGGAAAAAGGTAGGGCCGTTGAAATTGTGACGGATCTCAATGCAGAAAGTGCATCATCTCCACCAACCAATAATAGGCTTGCAGCAACAACCCCTTCAAAAACACACCAGAAAATACGTTGGGCAACAGGCACTTTCGTTTTTCCTCCAGCCGTAATCATGTCAATGACCAAAGAACCAGAATCTGACGAGGTAATGAAAAAGACAATCACCAGAAGAATTCCAATAAAAGAGCTTATTTTGGCTAAAGGAAGGAGGGATAGCATTTCAAATAATTTCAATTCCAGAGATGCTGTTTGTATTTCAGAAGACGAATTTGAAACCAGTTGAGAAATTGCAGTTCCTCCGAATACACCCATCCAGATAATACAGAAAACACTAGGAATTAAGATTACATAAATCATAAATTCGCGAACGGTTCTTCCTCGAGAAATGCGGGCAATAAACAGACCAACAAATGGAGACCAGGAAATCCACCATGTCCAGTAAAATGCAGTCTGATTTTGAACAAAGGAATGATCCTCTCTACCAAATGGCATGGAAAGTGGGATAAGCTTTTCCAGATATGCACTTCCCGTTATGAAAATCGTTTTAAAAATCTCTATCGTAGGACCAAAAAATAAAACAAATAAAAGTAATAAAATGGCAATCACAATATTTATTTCTGACAGTTTCTTAACGCCTCCATCAAGACCTTTGACCACAGAAAAAGCGGCAATTGAGGTAATAACGCTAATTAATATAATCTTAGATATTTTTCCCGTACTAATTCCAAATAAATCATTCATACCAGCAAGAACTTGCTCTGTTCCAAAACCAAGCGAGGTCGCAAGTCCAAACAGGGTTGCAAAAACAGCAAGAATATCAATAATATGTCCCCACCACCCCCAAACACGATCTTTTAAAACGGGATAAAAAACAGATCTTAAGGTTAAGGGAAGGCCTCGATTGAAAGAAAAAAATGCTAGAGCAAGGGCAAGACTTGCATAAATTGCCCAAGGATGAATAGCCCAATGAAACACAGTTGCAGCCATTGCAAGCGATTTGGCTTGATCTGCTTGTCCGAAAGCAGCTGAAAGAGGAGCGCTATCAATGCGTTGTCCATTTACGATTTGAATTCCTTCCATGGAGGAAGTAAAATGGGAGACGGGTTCTGCAACACCAAAAAACATTAATCCTATTCCCATGCCTGCGGCAAAGAGCATAGCAACCCAGCTTAAAAAACTGAAATTAGGTCTGGCAGATTGACCTCCTATGCGAATATTACCAAGAGGTGAAATAATCAAATAGATACAAAATAAAACGATACTGTTTACGGAAAGCAGAAAAAACCAGTTCATTTTTGAGAGAATTAAAAATTTAAGATCCTGAAAATAATGAGCCGCTTGATGTGGAAAAACAAGTGTTAAAATAACAAAAATAATAATGAGGCAGGAAGAAATAAGAAAAACAGGATTGTGAATATCAAGTCCAAAAAGAAGGATATTATCCTGACCTGTTTTATATTCTGTTTTGACAGGATGTGGGATCGTTTTTTTCGCAGGTCGATTTTTCTTTGAGTTTAAATGAGACATATTCTTTTTGGATTTAAATAAGACAATATTTTTTTGAGTTTAAAGGAGACATGAAAATCCATGTCAACAAAAACAAGAATTAAAATTGAGAAGAAACTTAACATTAAATCGATTCTATTCGATGGAATGTACAAAATAATTTTTATGAATATATAAAAAAAAGCTTTCTGTTGTCCTGTATACTGTATTATATTTCATAATATTCTGTGCAGACAGGCGGTCTTTCATACATATGCGTAAAGGAATGATTTACACTAATTTTACACGAATAATGAGACGACTGAATCCATATTCTCCTATAAAAGCATTTTTCTATTAACGCCATCATAGGCTGTATTATGATCGTGTCAAGTGTATGGATTAGGCTTTTTTCAAAGGATCCATCCTCATCTATTAAACGTTCAGAACAGATCGCGCTAATCATATAAACGTTCAGAACAGATCGCGCTAATTATATTTTCTTTTTAGGAAATATTATAGTTTTTCTTAGAAAGGGAGGAGGCATGTCTGGCGTGTTGATAACGATGAACAAGCGTATAAAACTCAGAAAATATAGCGCGACAATCATGGGGACCAGGACTGGATTCAGGGTGATGTTGTACGGATAAAACAGGTTTGTTTTTTATTCTAAATCCACAATTGCTTCCATCAAATAATGAAATATGAGTTTGTTCTACAGTTTCTGGAAGAGAGCTCATATTGACGGTGAATCCATGATTCATACTAACAATTTCAACTTGTTGTGTCATCAGATTTTTAACAGGATGATTAGCACCATGATGTCCTTGCTTCATTTTGAGTGTTTGACCTCCAAGATTTAAAGCCAATAATTGATGTCCAAGACAAATCGCCAATAGTGGAATCTCTGAATCAAGTAAAGCTGAAATAAGATGCCGAACAGAATGATGTGTTAATTGTGGATCTCCAGGTCCATTGGATAAAATAATGCCATCTGGATTTTGTGCTAAAATATGGGTTGCATCCGTATTGCCAGGATAAACCGTAATTTCGGTATTAAACTGTGAGATGATATTTAGAATATTGGTCTTTATACCAAAATCAATTACTGCAATTTTGGTCTTTTGATCAGAATATTCCGATTCATTAAAATGGATTTTAGAAAAAGAAGGGGCATGATGATGCCAAAGTGTTTGTGATTTTAAACTTGCATTACAGGCAAGATCCTGATCCAAAAGTCCATTCCAGTTTTTAAGTTGTTCCTGATAGGAATGAATTGGGAAAACACCATTTTTTTGATATGCAATCAAGCCATTAATTGAACCTTTTTCACGTATTTTCTTAGTCAAAAAACGTGTGTCAATCCCATAAATGCTAATAATATTTTGTTGATCTAGCCAGTTTGAAAAATGCTTTTTGGAACGCCAATTGGAAGGGGGAGTAATTTTTTCCCGGAAAATTGCACCACATGCTTTGGGCTTTTTAGGAAAAGAAGCCTCACTATCATCAGGATTTGTACCACAATTGCCAATATGTGGAAATGTAAAACAGACAATTTGCTGATCATAAGAAGGGTCTGTCAGGATCTCCTGATAGCCAGTAATTGAGGTATTAAAACAAATCTCACCACAGACAATACCCGTCGATCCTGTCCCAAATCCTTTAAACAGACTTCCGTCTTCAAGAAGGAGTATACCAGTTTGAATATAATTAGGGTCTTGATTCATGGCGTTTAAATCCATACATATAATATCTTAATACGATTGAATGTCTTAATTAATAATTGACTAGACGAACAATATTCCTCAGTTTGGTACATATTTTGTATCCCAAACCATCATTATATATGATAGGTTTTTACAATTATTTGTCAACACGATTTGTCGATCTGAAATCATGCTTTTTAGCTTAAGCATTGAATTAAGCATTGAATAAAGCCAGTAATGCATTATTCTGATCAGAATTGAAAGAATATGGATCATTCTAGTTTGGATTTACGACCATCAATGACACATGATTTAAACAAATATAAACACAAAATCACTAACCATGATGGTATTATAACTTTGGGGTGTTTATGTTAATAAGAGAGCAAATATCAAAGGCTTTTAAAGAATCCATGATCGCTCGTGATGAAATTAGAATTTCAACGATCAGGCTAATACAGGCTGCGATTAAAGATCGAGATATTGCAGCAAGATCGAAAGATCATACAAATGGCTGTGAAGATTTGGAAATTCTGGAATTACTAGCTAAAATGGTCAAGCAAAGAGAAGAGAGTATTCTGGCATATGAAAATGGCGGAAGGTTAGAACTTGCAGAACGGGAAAAAGCAGAATTGGAAATCATTCGTGATTTTATGCCTGAACAAATGTCTGAGGCAGAAATTGAAGAAATTGCAAGAAAAATTATATCTGAAATGGATGCAACTGGTCTTAAGGATATGGGAAAATTAATGTCAGAGATAAAAGAAAGATATCCAGGAAAAATGGATTTTTCAAAAGCGGGCTGTATCGTGAAGGATATTTTATTAAAGATGTCTTAAAGGGAGTGTTAAACATATCTAAAAATAACAGGAAAAGATAGAACAGGCTTTTATCATAGCGTATTGTTAGAACCTTGGCTATAATGGGTTATAAATAAAACTGGGTAATGAACAAAATAAATAACCAGATAGACTAAAATACTTCCTTTTATGGTGATAGATCATATCATTTATGTGATGTAATCCCTCATTAAACAGATATGGAAAGCAAGACTAAACATGCGATTTGGAGAAGAGTTTTTACAGGAATTGAAATCCAGAATACGCCCTTCTGATATTATAGGTAAAACTGTGATGCTCAAAAGAAGAGGGAAGGAATTTGTAGGACTTTCTCCGTTTACTCAGGAAAAAACACCTTCTTTCTTTGTCAATGATATGAAAGGATTTTATCATTGTTTTTCTTCAGGGGAGCATGGAGATGTCATTGATTTTTTAATGAAATCAGAAAGATTAAGCTTTTCAGAAGCAATTGAAGTATTGGCTGCTGAGGCAGGAATGACATTGCCTTCTCATGAATATGATATTGCTGAAACTGCTCAAAAAAAAGCCTATATCGCCAGATTAAAAACATGTGTTCAGCATGCCTCTGAATTTTTTAGAGCAAATCTGAAAGATAAAAAAGGAGAAACCGCAAGACAATATTTACTCAATCGTGGTCTTCAACCTGCCATTTGGGATGAATTTGAAATAGGATATGCCTTGCCATCAAGAATGGCTTTAAACTCCTATTTACAACAAAAAGGGGTTTCACGACAAACCATGATTGATGCAGGTCTTGTGATTAAACCAGAATATCAGGGACAGGCTTATGATCGATTTAGAGATAGAATCATCTTTCCTATTCATAATATAAAAGGAGAATGTATTGCTTTTGGGGGACGTTCTTTGAATAAAACAGCAAAGGCGAAATATTTAAATTCTCCAGAAACCCCCTTATTTCATAAAGGAGAAAATCTGTATAGATATTATCAGGCACGTAAATCTATTAATTTTAAATCCTTAAAGGAAGTTATTCTGGTTGAAGGATATATGGATGTTATTGCACTGGTAGAAGCTGGCTTTTTACAAACAATCTCTCCTTTGGGAACGGCGCTAACAAAGACACAATTATCTCTGATCTGGAAAATGAGTAATGAGCCTATTTTGTTTTTTGATGGAGATCAGGCAGGAATGAATGCAGCCAGTAGAGCAATTGATCTGGCACTTCCAATGTTAACACCTGGTCTTTCTTTGAAGTTTATATTAACAGAAAATGGACAAGATCCAGATGATCTATTAAGGAGTGAAGGAAAACAAGGAATTCATACACGGGTTAAGCAGAGCGCTCCTTTGGTTGATGCTTTATGGCAGAGAGAATTAATGCTTAAAACACTTAATACGCCAGAACAAAAAGCAGAATTTAAAGAGCGCTTATTAAATATAATTTCACAGATTGAGCACAAGGAAGTTAAAACACAATATAAAAATGAGCTTTTAAATCGATTTTATGATCTGTTTCGTAAATCAAAAACAGCATTTGTCAAACCGCCTTATTTTGCGAGCCCGCAATTAAAAGCTTTAAGATTGCATTCTAAAACGCCCGTGATTATAAGATATTTAATCGGAGGAATTATTTATTTCCCTGAAATATTATTTAGGGTAGAAGAAAAATTTATTGCACTAAATATTAAAGAAAGACAATGGGATGAATATCGTCACAGAATATATAATGTGATTACAGAATATGAACAGGTTCAGACAACAGAATTATTAAAGCAATCTGAATTGGCAGATTTTAAGGAACAGACGAAACAGATTAAACAGGATTATCCTTTAATGCTTGCAGAATTAGGAGGAAAAAAAAACTCCATAGAGAACCGTGTTATTGCCTGGATTCATCTCTATAACCGATATCACCAAATAATACAAGATGATGATCAAAAACAGTTAATAGAGGAAATAGATAAAGGAGATATAGATAGAATTAAATCCTTTATTTTAGCCAAAAAGAAAAAAGAATATTAGAGATTTATATTAAGTCAATTAAAATAATATAAAGCAGGAAATATTATTTTATAGGAATGCAATAATATTTCCTTTTAAAAGCGATATTTGCTTTTGTTTTATTGTTGGAGAATAGTCATTATGCAAGGTAATTCGAAACAAACACCTCAAAAAACAGAAACAAAGGATTCTTTGAATCTGGATTTATCAGAAAAATCTGCCAAAAAAATAATTCAAACAGCGAAGAAAAAAGGCTATATTACCTATGATGAGCTTAATAAGATTTTTCCCACAGATAAAGCATCTCCAGATAAAATAGAATCTGTTCTTGAACAATTCTCACAAATGAACATTAATGTTATTGATGAATCAGAAATTTCTGTAGAAAAAGATGAAGATGATAAAAAAGAAGTTGCACTTCAATCAGATACAGAAAAAAAACCAAGTCTTACCAATGCAAAAGATGATCGAGATAAAAATAATGATCCTGTTCGGATGTATTTACGTGAAATGGGCAATGTAGGATTGCTATCCCGTGAGGGGGAAATTGCAATTGCCAAACGCATTGAGGCAGGACGAGAAGCCATGATTAAAGGCTTGTGTGAAAGTGTATTAACATTTGAAGCAATCATGGTCTGGCATGATGAATTAAGAGATAATAATATTCTATTACGAGATATTATTGATTTGGAAACAACCTATGGTGTTTCAAATGAAGATGAGTTTGCTAATGATGAAGAAACAAGTGAAACAAATTCTGAAAAACAAGCTTCTGATTTAAAACCAGATCCATCTGATACGTCATCAACATCAGACAAGCTCAAACAGGATAATGATGAAGCTGAAAAATCAGAAAATGAGTCTGACAAGGAAGAAGAAGATCCGTATGATGATGGAGGCACGCTCTCGATTTCCATGATGGAAGCTGAGCTTAGGGAAAGTGTAATGGAAACCCTTAGCTCAATTTCAAAGGATTTTGATATTTTCAGGGAATTACAGGAAGAATTAATCAATTGTAAAATAAAAGGTGCAGAGCTTTCAGAAAAAAAACAACAACTCTATCAGGATTTACAAGATAGTATTATTGAAAAACTAAAATCATTACATTTGAATAATGACCGTATTAATGCTCTGGTAGAACAGCTTTATGTCATTAACAGACGTCTGATTGGGCTTGAAGGAAAATTAATGCGACTAGCCGATAGATCTGGTGTACGACGCTCTGATTTTCTAAACGCATATCTCGGAACGGAACTGGATCCTGAATGGATTGCCAAGGTTGAAAATTTAAATAAAAACTGGCAGGGGTTTATTGAAAAAGAGCAATATTCTATAAAAAAAATACGAGATGAAATTGCCAATCTGAGCCAGGAAACAGGGGTTCCAATTGATGAATTCAGGATTATTGTACAGACCGTTCAAAAAGGACAAAGAGAAGCGAATTTAGCTAAAAAGGAAATGGTAGAGGCAAATTTAAGACTGGTGATATCTATTGCTAAAAAATATACAAATCGTGGCTTACAGTTTTTGGATTTAATCCAGGAAGGAAATATTGGATTGATGAAAGCGGTTGATAAATTTGAATATAGGCGTGGGTATAAATTCTCAACCTATGCAACCTGGTGGATTCGACAGGCAATAACACGTTCAATTGCAGACCAGGCAAGAACAATCCGTATTCCAGTACACATGATTGAAACCATCAATAAAATTGTCAGAACCCAGAGACAGATTTTACATGAAATTGGTAGAGAGCCAACACCTGAAGAATTAGCTAAAAAACTAAACATGCCTCTTGAAAAAGTTCGGAAAGTCATGAAAATTGCTAAAGAACCCGTTTCTCTTGAAACACCTGTTGGAGATGAAGAAGATAGTCAGCTAGGCGATTTTATTGAAGATAAAAATGTTATTTTGCCTGTTGAAGCCGCCATCCAATCCAATTTGCGCCAAACAACAACACGTGTCTTATCCTCTTTGACCGCAAGAGAAGAAAGAGTTTTAAGAATGCGGTTTGGTATTGGGATGAATACAGATCATACCCTTGAAGAAGTTGGACAGCAATTTTCAGTAACCAGAGAGCGGATTCGGCAAATAGAAGCAAAAGCATTACGGAAATTAAAACATCCAAGCAGATCTCGTAAATTGCGCTCTTTCCTTGATGGGAGTTAGTTCAAAATAAGGTTTTGGACGAAGCCTGGATTAAACCTTAAACGGATTCTAAAAATCTTAGAAAGTATAATAAAAATCTAGTCAATGAAAGAAAAACCTTTATAATTAGGGTTGATCGGATTTTATAATTATATTGATAAAAGAATAATAATGTATGAATAAAGGGCTTTTATGTTATTGACAATATTAAAAGGAAAGCTTCACAAAGCATGTGTTAATCAGTGTGATCTTCATTATGAAGGATCTGTTTCGATTGACCAAGATTTAATGGATTCGGCAGATATCTTTCCTAATGAACAAGTGGATGTATTGAATATTAATTCAGGGCACCGGTTTACGACGTATGCAATTCCAGCTAAAAGAGGAAGCAAGCTCATTGGCATTAACGGAGCAGCAGCACGTTTAGTCCAACCAGGTGATCGGGTGATTATTATTGCTTATTGTCAGATGAACCGCCAAGAGGCATTAGCTCATCATCCAAAAATTATAAGATTAAATCAAGAGAATCATATCCTTGATTCTTAAAAAAACGCGGTCTGCAAGATGAATTGTCAAAAAGCCTTATAGAAGTTGGTGGGGAATTGTCCAAACACCATAGGGTTGGACTTAAGAGAGTTATCGTCTTGATTTTAAAAAAACACCTGCCAAGATGAAAAACAGGCTAGGGATTCAGTGGGTTGATTGGTTGCTTTTTGATAGAATCTGCTTTTTAAAATGCATTCTCTTTTCATAAGGAAGAAGAAAACATAAATATTATTTCTCTTTAAAAGAAAAGATATAATTTTAACATCTTAAATGAATAGGAAGCAATCAATTTAGCTGAAGAAGCCTGTTTTCTTCAGCTATTGATATGTATATTTATTTTATTTCAAAATTAGCATTAACGGTGATATTGGAAATAATACTTCCAGCTGCAATTGGAGGGGGGGGAGAAGCTGGCATATCACTTGAATAGGCTCTTATACTGGCTCTTGTAATTGGCTTAATAGAGGAATAGCTGTCTTCACTTATTCTTAGAATTCTGACAATTTTAAATCCAGCTGTTTTTGCGTAAAGATCTGCTTTTTCCATGAGTTTTTTGATTGCCTGTTTTCTTGCTGCGTCTAGAATTTGTTTGTTGTTTTCCAAACTAAATTCAATACTGTTAACATTTGTTGCTCCAGCATTTACAACAATATCAATGAGTTGACCAAGCTGTTCTATATCCTTTGTTGTAATATAAACATGATTTGAAACTTGATAGGAATCCAGGCGTCGTTTTCTGTCTTCTTTGGTATATGTGTAAAGTGGGTTTAAGTTTAAATTGGAGGTTTGAATATCTTTTTTTGGAATTCCAAATGTTTCTAAAGCCTTAAAAATTGCATCCATTTTAATGCTATTATTTTTAAGTGCCAGATTGGCTGTTTTTTCCTGTGTTGTAACACCTAATGTAATATTTACAATATCAGGAATGGCGCTGATTTCACCTTTTGCTGAAAGGGTAAGCTCAGCGGGTATGGGTATTTTTGCATAAGCAATGGAAAGACCAGACATCATTATTAAAATGGCTAGTATGGAAAATATTTTTTTGGTCATTAACAAGCTCCTTATCGTGTTTTTTTCTTTCTATCTTAAACGGATTTAAGGGTTAAGAGACAAGATAGTATAGAAGGGAATAAGCATATTGCAAATAATATATCATTCTTCTAAATTCATTCATAAATAATTGCTTTAGGATATTTGCTTTCCGTCTATCTCAGGCAATATAAACAGAAAATAAATTATTTTATACGTATTAAAATGTTTAATCGTCCAAAAATAATCTGCATTTTTAGATTGAGGTTCAGTCCTTTTCTGATAAACAACCCGTTTATCACGTTTCTAAAAGCAAGGGGAGAGTTGGAAATTAAAAAATACATATTTATTAATGAATAAAGCTTTTTTTTTATGAAAGAATAGGATATAGAATGCTCTCATAACCGAAATGGTTTATAATTGGTGGGTTATTTATAAAGGGCCTGTAGCTCAATTTGGTTAGAGCAGGCCGCTCATAACGGTCTGGTTGCAGGTTCAAGTCCTGCCAGGCCCACCAGTTTTTTTAAATTTTGATCCTATTTAGAAATTTTAAACTCAATATTTATATGATCTTAAAAAACTTCATTCGCATTCAAATCGTAAAATAAGATATAAAAAGGTGAATTTGGGAAATCTCACGTATTTTTCTAATATTTTGATCTTATTTAGAAATTTTAAACTCAATATTTGTACGAGCTTAAAAAACTTCATTCGCATTCAAATCGTAAAATAAGATATAAAAAGGTGAATTTAGGAAATCTCACGTATTTTTCTAATATTTTGATCTTATTTAGAATTTTTAAGCTCAATATTGGTGATGTCTTATAAATATTAATTAGTATTCAAGTGTAAAATAAGAATGAATTTGCAATTAAATTTCGATTTTTTAATATATTTCTGATGATGAAAAAATAGAGTTTATTCAGATTATTTAAGTAATCATTCAGGTGTTTTTCCATGATTAACAGCCATGTTCGGAGAGTAGAGAAAAATAATTGCATATTTTTTATAAAAATTAGAAATAATGAGTTAAGTTTTTTTAAACTCTGTTTTTTTTATTTCTTGATTTCAGGGTTTAAATGTGTTTTTTTATTATTGCTTTTGATTAAAAACAATTTTTATTCTAAGGTGGATTTTTTAAAAATTTTAAGCAAGGTATATTATAAACTGGGGTGATATTAAATAAATTTTTTCCCTTTATTTAAGGGGGTAGGGTAAATATAGTTAATTGATTTAAAGTAATAATTAATATATAGTTAAAGTATTTATTTATTTTTTGTTAACGAGGTAAAATAAAACTGCAATAAATATGACAAAATATGTTGACTTTTGTTGCTAGAAATGAGATTGTATAACTATATTAAGTAAGTAATATTTTGTATATAATTTAATTTATTTAAACGCTTTTTTATCAATCTTTTTGGTATTATTTCATTAGGTTTTATTTTTAAGATATATTGTATAGCTTTTCAAAAAAAGTCGCCGAAATTACTCGGCGACTTTTTTATGTTATTTTTGATTATTTTTCAATCTTTGTTTAAAAAATGCTAGGGTTTGGAATTCTGCATGCTGTTTTTTCTGGCGATTAAATTTATGCGTTTGACCAGGATAGAGCATTAGCTCAAATGGAATATTATTCTTCTGCCAAATGTCAATGAGTTTTAGGGTATGATCCAAAAAGACATTATCATCTGCCATGCCATGAATTAATAATAAAGGTTTGTTTAATTGAGTTGCATAGCTAAGTACAGAAGATGATTGATATCCTTTTTTGTTTTGTTCAGGCGTTTGCATATACCGTTCTGTATAATGTGTATCATATAATGTCCAATCTGTAACAGGAGCTCCGGAAACACCTGCGGCATAGCGGTCATTTGATCGTAACATAAGCATTAAAGTCATATAGCCTCCATAGCTCCAGCCACGAACACCAATACGATTTGGATCGATATAGGGAAGTGTTTTTAGATATTCAATCCCTGATAATTGATCTTTAATTTCTATCTCAGATAGATTTTTATGAAGTATGGTTTCAAATGCTTTATGACGACGTGCACTTCCTCTATTATCTATTTTAAACAGGATAAAGCCTTCCTTTAAATAAATCTGGTTAATTAAAGAGCCCCAGGTTTTTTTAACTGTTTGTACGTGAGGACCTCCATATACAGATACAATCACGGGATATGTATGATTGGGATTAAAGTTTAGGGGTTTTTGGATTGAATAATAAAGTTTATCCCCATTTTGACTCTTTATATGACCAAATTCAGGCTGAATATGGTGACTGAGATATGGAAAATAAGGATGGGTCTGATCCATTTTATTTTGATTAATCCATTGAAGACGTTTTCCTGTATCAAGATGATATAATCCAGTTTGTGATGGTTGATCTGTATTTTGATAGCTTGCAATAAAAGTGTGCGTTTTCAGATTGATTTTAAAGGTACTCCACCAGCCTGGTTTTTGAGTGAGTTGTTTAGGAGATTGATCTTTATCTAAATAAGAAACAACATAAAGATGATTTTCCAATGGTGTGTTTTGATATCCTTGATAATATAAAAGCCCTTTTTTTTCATCAATGGAAACAAGGCTTAAGACGGCACCTTTATGATTTTTTGTGATAGAATGAAGTATATTTCCTTTGGGCGTGTAAAGATTAATCTGACGATGATGCGTTGGTGTTTGTTCTGTGCTCCAGATAAAGTTTCCATTTTTTAAGGCACGAAAATCCTTGGTAAGGTTAATCCAATAGGGAGATGTCTCTGTATATATTATTTTGGCTTGCCCATTTTTTAAATTTACTTTTAAAATATCAAGTTTTGTTTGATCTCTGTTTTGTCTTTGGACATAAAGCTGATCATCAGAGCCAAAATCAACACGAGGGATATAGATATCTGTATTTTTACCGAGATTAATCTTAGTCTGTGTCTGATCTTTTAGAGAATAGATATAAAGGTCAATTTTTGCATTTGGACGTCCAGATTTTGGGTAATATTGCTGACTAATTTGTAATCCTGATGCGCTTATTTTAGGTCTGGATAAATAATCTACAGGTGTTTCATCAACTTTGGTATAAACAAGATATTGATCTTTTTTTGAAAACCAAAATCCTTTATATCTGCCCATTTCTTCCTGGGCAATAAATTCAGCAATCCCATATGATATCGCATTTTTACCATCAAGAGTAATCGCGGTTTCATGATTGGTTTTAAGATTGATATAATAGAGGTTCCGATCTCGAATAAAAGCAAGATATCTTCCTGAATTTGAAAGAGAGGCATTCAATTCATATTCTTCGGAATGGGTTAGATTTTCGGGATGTTTGGGGTGATCTGGATATATTTTATACAAATCTCCATTATAAGAAATGATTAAAAACTGATCTTTCGGAGCCCATTGATATTGTAAAATTCCACGGCTGGTAATTCTTTTTCTTTCTCTGTTTGCTCTTTCTTGTTCGGATAAATGCTCTTTTTTATTTGAGAGCATATCTGATGATATTCGTATTTTCTTATCCAGGTCAGAGCGAGGTGAAATCCACAATTCCAATTGATTGGTTTGGTTTTGATTTGGTTTTAGATAACTAATTTGTGTGCCTTCTGGTGAGAATTTTGCCTGTTTAATGTTGATTCCAGATAAATTGCTATCTGATTTGAAGAGGGTATCAAGCGTAAGCCTTTTTGATCGCGCTTCATCACTATGGGTAATAAAAGGCAAAAAGGATAAAATTAAACATATAATTTTACAGATAAAACCGCTGAAATGAAAAGATGTTTTTAAACTGTTTTTATTCATTGTTTGAACTCCTATAATTCCTGATTCGTATTTCCAAAAGCATTTTTTAATCTTGTTTGGAATTGAGCTTTTGGTGTTTGAATGCGCCCCTTAGTGAAAACACATATTGACCCGCTGTTATCAAGGAAAGCAAAGCTGTGCACCAAAGTGAAAAATAGCTGACTTGCTTTAAAAGATACATATGTTTAATTGTAAAATTTGCTAACCCCGTTGAGATAAAAAACAGATAAAACAAAATGACCCCAATGGAGAGCATTTCCAAAGAAGTTTTCCATTTTGCCAATGGGCTAACCGTAATTTGATAGCGTTCAAATGCCATAAATTCTCTTAAGCCTGAAATAAAAATATCCCGTAAAATAATAAAAAGTGCAGGGATGACGATAGGCTCGATTGCATAAAGTCTAGCAAGATAGATAAAGGATAATAAACAGCCTGCAACCAATATTTTATCTGCAATAGGATCAAGAACTCTGCCAAATCGTGTGACTGCATTTAGTTTTCTTGCGAGCATGCCATCGAGATAGTCAAAAATAGATGCAAGTGCATAAAGGATTAAAATAATAAGAAACGTGTTGGTATTATTGGCTTCCTGTTTGATTGTTAAGAATAAAAAAATAATGATAAGTGTAAATATAATCCGTAACAAGGTTAAGATGTTTGGGAATATTTTTGCTGAAAACATAGGATCCTTCTTTGCGTATTAAAATGATTTTTTTAAGCACGATTTTGATTCCAAAACCATAGCGTATAGCTTATGTTAATTCAATTGGTCAGCCCTGATATCTAAAAAAACCAAAGCGCTAATTTATTCATGAAAATAATCATAGATTTTTTGTGCAAGGGATTTGTGAATGCCTTCTATCTTTTCAAGATCAGAAAGACTGGCTTCTGAAATTTGTTTTGCAGATCCAAAATATTGCAGCAGGTTTTTTTTGCGTTTTTGACCAATATTCTTAATTTCGTCCAATGGATTTTCACGAATTTGCTTTTTTCTCTTTGCTCGATGAGACCCAATTGCAAATCTGTGTGCTTCATCTCTTAATCTTTGCATAAAATAAGCTAATGTCGGATGATGATCGAGGTGATAAGGAGGATGATCTTTTCTGAAATATGTTTCTTTGCCTGCATTTCGATCTTTTCCTTTTGCGATGGCAATAAGGGTTAAATCATCTCGGTTCAAATCAAATGTTTTCAGTGTCTTTAGGACTGTATTTAAATGTCCTTTCCCACCATCAATTAAAATCAGATCTGGCCATGTTTCTGTATCGGATGAAGTTAATCTTGAAAATCTGCGTTTGAAAACCTCATGCATCATCGCATAATCATCGCCAGATTTCAGGTGATTGGATTTAATATTAAACTTTCTATATTGTTTCTTATCAAATCCATTTTCTCCAAAAACAACAAATGCACCAATGGCATGCTTGCCTTGAATATGACTATTATCATAGATTTCTATTCGTTTGGGAGTCGTTTTAAGTTGAAATTCCTGTTTTAAAAGAGCAAGCTGTTTTTTTATATTGGCTTTTTTTAATAATTTTTGATGAAGGGCTTCTTTTGCATTTGTAATGGCATGGCAAAGAACATTATGTTTTTCTCCTCTTTTTGGGATAGAAATCGTGATTTTTTTTTGGTTTTTCTCCCGCAATGCTTTTATTAAAAGAGGGCGGTCTTGAATTTCTTTATTTAATAAAATCAAGGAAGGTGCAGGCTTGTTATCATAAAACTGTGATAAAAAAGCATTTAAAACTTCAGAAGCTTCTGCTTTCAGACCCTGTTTTGGAAAATAGGAAATGCCACCATAATGTTGACCAGATCGATAAAAAACAGCATGAATAACACTGATTTCTTCTCTTTGAAAAACAGCAAAAATATCGGCATCTTGAAATGTTTTTACATGAATGTTTTGTTGTGCCGAAATACGAGCTAAATCCTGCAACCGATTTCTTAATACAAGTGCTTCTTCATACTTCTGACGAGAAGATGCCTCTTTCATTTTGTGCTGAAGTGTTTGACGTAATGTTTGGGATTGTCCAGTTAAAAAGGCTTTTGCCTGGTGAATGCTTGCTTGATACTCATCCAATGAAATCTTGCCAACACAAGGCGCAGAACAACGTTTGATTTGATAAAGCAGGCAAGGACGGGTGCGATTGGCATAAACATGATCACGACAACTCCTCAGCTGAAACGTTTTTTGTAAGAGTTCCAAAGTATGGTTTACCGCGTGTGCAGAAGCAAAAGGACCAAAATAGGCACCTTTATATTTCTTAGCGCCTCTGTGCTTAACCAATTGTGGCGCTGGATGATCTTGTTTGATTAATAAATAGGGAAAGGATTTATCATCTCTAAGTAAAATATTATAATATGGTTTTAAATGTTTGATGAGATTTGCTTCTAGCAATAAGGCTTCTATTTCTGTTTTTGTAATAATATAGTCGATTTGATGAATGGATGTAATCATCTGGATATGGCGATTGGATTGTCCCATTAAACGAGCATATTGAGCTAATCTTGCATTTAAGCTTCTGGCTTTTCCAATATAAATCAGGGTTTGCTCTGCATTATAAAACTGATAAATACCAGGTTTTTCAGGAATGGTTTTCAGTGCGGTTTTAATTAATTCCGTTCCTGTTTTTTTGGAATCTCCAAAAATGGATTCAGCAAGTGGAGTATCTTTAAAAACAAATTTTTGATGATGAGTTGTCATAATGCATTCAAATGATAATAAAAGCCTTTAATCCTGTTTGGAATTCTATATAGGATTGTTTTATTATAGGAATAAAATAGTGAAATAGTCAAAATTAAAAGAGTTCATCAATTTTTTGAATGATATGGAAGTTGAGTAATATGAGCTTAATATAATAAAAATCATATTAGAAAACAGGATCTTAAAGATACAAAAATATAAAGAGAAAAGAGTAAACCTAAATGGATGCATGCGCGTTTGAATTCGATTTACCTGGCAATCTGATTGCATTAGATCCAGTTAAGCCAAGAGATCACTCAAAATTGCTGGTTGTCAATTCAAAACAGAGTTTTGTAGATGATTATTTTTATCATTTAAAACAATATTTAAGACCCGATGATTTGTTAATTTTTAATAATACAAAAGTCATTCCTGCTGCCTTAAAAGCCATTCGGAAAAAAAGACAGGAAACAGGAAAAAACGTCGAGATTAATCTTAACCTTCACAAACAAGTTCAATCTTGTAAATGGCGAGCTTTTGTCAAGCCGGCAAGGCGAGTTTTAAAAGGAGATTCACTTTATTTTATAAAGCAGAACGATCAACAAATCCCCGTATTTTCAAAATTAAAAGCTCAGATAATCAATAAAACTCAAAATGGTGAAATAGAAATTGAATTTAATCTATCAGAACAGGATTTTCTAAAGGAAATCTCAACCATTGGACAAATGCCCTTACCTCCTTATATTTTAAAACAGCGTGCTTTTAACTCGTCTGATCAATTAGATTATCAAACTATTTTTGCTCGATATGATGGCTCGGTTGCAGCACCAACGGCAGGATTGCACTTTACCCAGAAAGTATTTGAAGATTTAAAACATCTGAATGTTCAGTTTGGCTTTATTACACTTCATGTCGGAGCAGGAACGTTTTTACCTGTTAAAACAGAAAATATAGAAGATCATGTCATGCATTCGGAATGGCGCAAGATTGATCAAAAAACAGCTGAACAAATCAATCGTGCAAAACAAAACAGAAATAGAATTATTTGTGTTGGAACAACAGCGCTGCGCTGTCTTGAATCATCCATTCATAACTCTGGAAAACTGGTCGCTCATTCTGGCAAGACGGATATTTTTATCAAGCCTGGCTTTGAATTTAAGATTGCAGACGGGTTAATTACCAATTTCCACTTACCAAAATCAACACTCTTAATGTTGGTTTCTGCTTTTTCTGGATCTGAAACCATTAAAAAAGCCTATGCTCACGCAATTGCCAATCAATACAGGTTTTATTCCTATGGAGATGCCTGTTTATTATGGAAAACAGATCTAAAATAGATGAAAAGTTAAAGAAAAAACATTAAACAATATCCTTATTAAAAAAGGAAACTATCCATTTTCTCAGATTATTGATATTAACATCCATAAAAACAACCCAATTCTTGCGCCCAGCTATCGGATTTTTCCAAATCTGTCAGAACAAGAAATGATTAATCAAGCTTTGAAAACCTATAATGTTAAACCAGAAACATATGATTGACCAAGTGTTAAAAATAAATTTCTAGCTCTAAAAGCTATTTCAAGTGTATATTTTTGAGTTATGGTTTGGGCTATACACTCTTCCCTTGAGAGCTTAAAGGAAGGCAATGAAAACAAATATTTATAAATACGTTTAGCGGTTAATTTTCCTATATTGAATACTTAATCTGATTAAATGAAAAAAGATTGTGTGTTGAGAAGAGATAAAAAGAGAGTTTTCTCTTTATAGTTTCAGGAAAATACAGAATTGAAATTTGAACCTTTCAGATAAGCAAACAATATATCTAAAAACATATAAACGCGATAAAACGTATAAAAAAAGCAGCGTTTAAGCGCTGCTT
Organism: Maricaulaceae bacterium; assembly: GCA_965183855.1. Taxonomy (GTDB): domain Bacteria; phylum Pseudomonadota; class Alphaproteobacteria; order Caulobacterales; family Maricaulaceae; genus CBCYMI01. Next base: position 35,090 of record CBCYMI010000010.1, read on the forward strand.
TTTCTTATTTTTAAATTAGAAATTACCTAATACGTTTTTTTAAATTAGAAATTACCTAATACGTTGAATCTGAATCCTGCTTAAGCTTGAAATAAACCTCAATTATATTTCGGCTTCTATCTATAAATGAGTCATAATATGAGAGTGAAGCTGGTGATAGATTTATTTCATATCTTCCAGTTATTGGATTTATCGAAGGTGAACTTTCACTTCTATCATAATAGAGTGTACTCATAGGGCTTACAGGCATGAGACCATTTGGAATCTGAATCCCCAGCTTAATATTTTCAGGTCTAAATTCATGATCTGTCAGGTTTGTAACGGTATATTTCATCATTAAACAGCTCTTTTCTTCAAGCAAATCATTTGATGATAATAGATCTTGCGGATTTAAATCTTGAATATCATTATAATTATTTTCACAGGTTTTTACCTTAAATGCAGCTTGCTCAATTTGTACTTTTGGCCAGACAATTCGATAATTATAATTTGCAGTTTTTGAAATACTTGTATTGGTTCTTCCAGTTAATCCAATATTAAAGCGATAATAGTTTCTTTCTACTGGATTTGGAATAATAAGTGCATTTGGAAGTTTAAACCTGGCTGTTATCGTCATTAATTTATTTGGGTATAGTTCGTTATGATAGGCAAATCTACCTCCGTGTTGATCTATAGGATATTTTTTTTGTTCTCCTAATTCATCGATTATGACAATATGGGGAATGATGGAAAGAAAATTTGCTTCATCCCCATTTTTGAAATTATATCCTAATCCAAGCATTAAATCTCTAAGAATGGTGTTTCCTGTATTGATAATTTGAAAACCTACATCGTGTTCTGCTTTTGTTCCATTTAGAAGATTGGTATAAGTTTCAGCATTTGATCTTGTAGGAATAATTGCAATTTGCTCAATTCTTTCTTTAGGTTTAAAAGCAATGAGGAGATGATCAGATTTTTTTTTATTTTCTTGATCAGCATTTTTTGTTCTAGCAACAAAAATCATTCCTCGGGCTAATACATCATCATTTTGTTGAGTATATGTGAGAGCCACAGAGTTATTAATATAGTTATAATCCCAGACGGGTGCTTCAGGAGAAATAACTTCAATATTTAGGGTTATCGTTTCATTATTCAGAACTTCCAGACCTGTTTTTGGAATAATCTCTCCATTATGTCTTATGGTCACATTCCAGCTAGGCGAATGATGAGAGGGGATAATGTAATTTTCATGATTGCCGAGTTTTGCTCTGAAATCAAACCAATCATCTTTTCCTGTTTTATTTTCAAAACGAAGATTAAAATGTTTTATAGTATTTGAGGCTATTGTATAAAATCTGGCTGGTTGGCTAAGATTAAATGTGTTCTTATCTCGGACATCATCTCTTTCTGTATTGTCTACAAGATATAAATCAATATAAGGGGTAATGCCTCCTTGTGAAATGGCAAGATCCGGATTTAGCGCATCAATAAAAAATTGAGGAGAGGAAGCGCTTGTTTGATACTGATTTTGATTGGCATCCTGATAGCCAAAATTTGCTGTAATCTGCACTTGCTTTCTTACTCTGGAAACAGGATTTTGGAATAATTCTGACCCTCCAGGAATATCTGGTGTGGAATGGATGACAGGAATGCTCGATATGGAACTGGCAACAGGGTCTGGTTGGGCATGGGCGTTTATGAGTATTGCTGAGCATAAAAAAATACTCAGGGATGTAAATAATAAAAAACGAGTCTTTTTAAGCCTGAACTTTGATAAATTATTTAAAAGCAAATTCATATTCAAATCTCCTGACTGAAAATACTTGAAAGTGCTAATGTATAAGTAAAGTAAAAATAAATACAAGATCAAAATTATAAATACTTAAAAAATCTTATTGCTAGAATGAACTATAAATATAAACTATATATTTATAGTTTATATTTATTCAATCTAAAAATTGAGGGATAATAAGCAAGTGAATATTTGAATTTAAATGATTTGTTATTTTAAATTCTTGAAAAGAATTAAATCTAAACAGCTTTTTGAAAGATACATGATTTAGATTAAACCAGATATTTTTTTGAAAGTGAATATTCTAAATATTTGATCTTGAAAATTCTGGCTTTAAGCATGTTTTCGATATTGAATACTTAATCTGATTAAATGAAAAAAGATTGTGTGTTGAGAAGAGATAAAAAGAGAGTTTTCTCTTTATAGTTTCAGGAAAATACAGAATTGAAATTTGAACCTTTCAGATAAGCAAACAATATATCTAAAAACATATAAACGCGATAAAACGTATAAAAAAAGCAGCGTTTAAGCGCTGCTTTTTCTTATTTTTAAAGTAGAAATTACCTAATGCGTTGAATCTGAATCCTGCTTAAGCTTGAAATAAACCTCAATTATATTTCGGCTTCTATCTATAAATGAGTCATAATATGAGAGTGAAGCTGGTGATAGATTTATTTCATATCTTCCAGTTATTAGATTTATCGAAGGTGAACTTTCACTTCTATCATAATAGAGTGTACTCATAGGGCTTACAGGCATGAGACCATTTGGAATCTGAATCCCCAGCTTAATATTTTCAGGTCTAAATTCATGATCTGTCAGGTTTGTAACGGTATATTTCATCATTAAACAGCTCTTTTCTTCAAGCAAATCATTTGATGATAATAGATCTTGCGGATTTAAATCTTGAATATCATTATAATTATTTTCACAGGTTTTTACCTTAAATGCAGCTTGCTCAATTTGTACTTTTGGCCAGACAATTCGATAATTATAAGCGTCTTCTGATATTATAGATATGTTTGTTGAAGTTAACCCAACTCTAAGGTTATAATAGTCTGTTTCTATCGGATTTAAAATATCCATTCTTTTTAAAACGAATTTAGTATTTACATGAAAACTATTCGAAGGAAACAAGGCTTGTGAATAAGTAAATTTACCGTTACTAAAAGGAAGAGTACTTTCTTTTCCTAATGCATTGATGATGGTAAATTTGTTATCAAAATAGGCAGGTTCCCTATCATCATAATGAGTTTTAAGTAATCTAAATTGTGAATTTTTAAGAACGGTATTTCCTGCGTTGATAATTTTAAAACTTACATCTTGTTTTGTTTGTGTTCCATTTAGAAGATTGGTATGAGTTTCAGCGTCTGATCTCGTAGGAATAATTGCAATTTGCTCAATTCTTTCTTCAGGTTTAAAAGCAATGAGGAGAAGATCATTATATTCTAAAGTATTCCTATCAGGGTTTTGCTGTGTGACATTAAAAACCATGCCTTGTGCTAATAGATTGTCACCTTGTTGGGTATATGTTAGATTGTTTCTATAAATATAACTCCAGACTTGTGCGTTCGGAGCAGTAACCTCAACATTTAAGGTTGTTTTTTCATTATTCAGAACTCTCAGACCCGTTTCTGGAATAATCTCTCCATCATGTTTTATAATGACATCCCAACCTGTTTCAGGAGATACGATATCTTCCATTTCAGGACCAAATACTGCTCTGAAATTAAATATATCATCCCTTCCTGTTTTATTTTCAAAAATAAGATCAAAGCTTTTTACAGTATTTGACGCTATTATATAAATTCCAGCTGGTTGCTCAATATAAAATTTATTCTTATTTCGGACATGATCTCCTTCTGTATTTTCTGCAAGGTATAAATCGATATAAGGATCAGCACCTCCTTGTGAGATGGCAATATCTGGATTTGGCATCTCAATAAAAAATTGAGGAGAAGAAGTGCTTGTTTGATATTGATTTTGATTGGTATCCCGATAGCCCAAATTTGCTGTAATTTGTACTGGCATTAGATGATTTCTAGTAATATCTGGTATGGGAGGAGAAATAACAGGATCTGGTTGAAGAATAGAACCTGGTTGGGAAATAGGCTCTTGTGCATGAGCGTTCATGAGTGTCGCTGAGCATAAAAAAATACTCAATGTCTTAAATGATAAAGAACAAGCCTTTTTAAGCTTGAGCTTTGATAGTTTATTTAAAAATAAATTCATATTTAAATTTCCTAACTAAAAATACTTAAAAAATATTAATGTATAAATAAGGTGGAAATTAATGCAAGATCAAAACAATAAATATTTAAAATTTTTATTACTAATATGAACCGTAAAAATGACAATATATACATAATTTATGCTTGTTTATATTAAAATTTAAATAATAATAGACAAGAAAAATATTTGAATTTAAATGATCTGTTATTTTAAATTCTTGAAAAGAATTAAATTTAAACAGTTTTTTGAAAGATAGATTGATTTAGGTTAAACCAGATATTTTTTTGAAAGTAAATTTTCTAAATATTTGATCCTGAAAATTCTGGTTTTAAGCATGTTTTCGATATGAAACACTTAATCTGATTAAATGAAAGAGGAGGAGATATCAGAAAAAGATAAAAAGAGAGTTCTCTTTTCTTATAATTAAAAATAAAGGGAAGAAATATGTTATCATCAAACAAGGTAATAATCAGGGTAATGATCAGGAAAGAGTAAAAAGTAAAGCGTATTACAACTTTACTTTTTATCTGATTAAACTTAGAGTATGTTTAACGTATTAATTCTGGATTTGGCTTAAGCTTTAGATAAAATTCTATTGTTTTTCGTGTTCCATTTATAAACTCATGATAATAAGAGAATGATTCTGTTGATAAATCTATCTTGTATAGACCATTTTGAGAGCGGAGATGAAAATGTTTTCCTTGATCATAATAAAATCCATCTGTTGGGCTAATAGGAATTAGGTCGTTTGGGATCTGAAAGTTCAACCCAATATTATCAGGCTTAAACTCATGATCTGTCAGGTTTGTGACCGTATATTTCATCATCAAGCATTTATTATCAATAAAAGCGTTGATTTCTAATGCATGTTTAAGGTTCTGAATATCATAATTCTTTGAACATTCTGTTTTAAATACAGCTTGTTCAAGTTTTATTTTTGGCCAAACAATTTGATAATAATAGGCTTCATTGATAGGGAGGGGGTGTTTTTCTTCCAGATAGATGAATATTAAATCGGTAATAGTCTGTTTTTACAGGATTTGTGATGTTAATTGGTTTTATTTTAAATTTAAATTCCACATAAAAACCAGTATTTGGAAAAAGAACAATATCTGAAAGCGTAAAACGATTTTCTAAATCAAGAGGAATATCCTCTATTCCTTCATAAATCACTTCTGAATTATTAAAGTATATATTTGTAATTTTAACATCAGAATGAAATTGAACAATCGGATCGATTTCAGAATGATTTTCAAGTGTATGATGTATTAGAAATATTGGATTTTCGATGAATGTATTTCCTTTATTTGTAATTTTAAAACGGATAGAATGTTCTTTTCGGGTTTGATTAAGAAGAAGATTAATCCTGGATTCAGAATTTAATTGAGGACGTTTAATTTCAATGATTTCATGTGCATTTTCTGGTTTAAAAGCAATGTGTAGATAATCCTTATGAGCACGATTTAGTTTAGCATATTGACGTGTCATTGAGAAAGCAATGCCAAGTGCAACTATATTATCATTGATACTATCATTCTTTGGAGCATATATTTGATGAAAAACATAATCTGTATAATCATAGTTCCAAACTGGGTTTTCAGGCACTTCAACTTCAATATTTAAGGTGATTGTTTGATTGTGCTCCATTCGGATTTCCTGGTTTGAAACATCCTGATCCTTATGTTTTACGATAAAACGCCAGCCTTCTAATTGATCTAAGTTTTCGATTCCAAACTTAAAAAAACCTGTTGCCCCTATTCCATTTTTAAAGGCAAGATTAAATTTTATTGTTTTATTTTTAATGTTATAAATTTTTGCGGGTATAAACTTATCAAACTTATCTTTATTAAACCTATCTTTTAGTGCGACATCCTCCTTAATATATAAATCTACATAGCCTTGCGCACGGGCAGTCTTTGGAAAAAGAATAAAACATACAGACAAACATAAAAAACTGATTTGCCAAATCATCCATAAAAAATAATTGTTTCTAATTCTGGATAAAACAAGCTTGTTTAAAAATAAATTCATAATTAGATTCCCTATCTTAAAAATTTAAAATAATTAATATATAAATCAAATAAAAAAGATACACAAGAATTAAAATAAAAGTAATATATAATATAGATTATAAATATAACATTTATACATACGCTTTTACTTAAGGTTAATTAAATAATAACTTGAAATAGAGGTGTTAAAAAGATTTAGATCTTGTGAAATTAAAAAAATAAGACAAAAATCCTGTTTTGGTGATATATAGTTGAGCTTAAATAATAAAATTTAAGTCTTGGAAATAGATTGGAAGATATAATCAAAGTCAGATTAAGCGAGATAGAACCCGTTTTCCTAATTAAAAAATTTAATTTTATAATCCGTGTTGAAAATAGAATTTTTCTAGCAAGTCAGGTTTTATTTAAAATAAAAAATAATGCCTATATTCAGAGCGTAAAATTGAGGATTGTTTTATTTAAGAAGCAAAATAGTCTAATTAATAATCAGGCTTTAAATGAAATAAATAGATTAAATCAAAAATAAAGCCTTTCAAATAAATGAAAATAGAATGTTTAGGAGGGGATAGAAAATATTTACGTTTGCTTACAGATTTGGTATTTAATTGGTTTGTCTTTAAATCTGATTTATTAAAAGTCTAGATGGGTTCTCTGAGTGTTTTTTGCAGAGATTAAGACAAATATCTTGCTTTATGCTTTAATCATTTTAGCTTAAATCAGATGAGAATAATAGACAGTATAATAGCTATTAATATCTTATCTCGTTTTAATCATCTTAAGCTTAAATCAGTGTTTCTCTTTTTCGGCATTTGTTTTTTTAGATGATTTTTCTTCATCTTTTTTTTGATTTCCAGTAACCGTTTTTGATACAGTGCTGACCGTATCTGTTGCAACATCTGTGATGGTTTTTGTTGCTTTAATACCGATTTTAGCCGTTGTTCCAATGGCTTTTGTTCCAACGGATGCTGTTGTTGTTGCAATTGTCGCAGCTGTTCCCAAGATACATCCTGTCAGACTAATGAACGCAATGAGACTAATCAGGATTTTTATTTTTTTTATAGAATTCAAAGAAATACTCCCTGATCTTAGTGTTAAGAGAAGAATGAATAGTCATAGATAAACTTAAAACTATTAATATTTTATGTTTATTTCAATAAATTTACAGATAAAGGGTGTTCTGATTTTAAATGTATATCTCTTTGTGGAAATGGAAATTCTATTTTATGTTCTTTAAAACTATCCCAAATTGCCAGTAAAACCTCACTTGAGACATTATTGGTTCCTTTCTCAGGATCTATGATCCAAAATCGGATTTGTAAATTAACAGAGCTATCTCCAAAATTAATTAAATGACAAACGGGTGCAGGTTTTTTTAAGACCCTTGAAATCGTTTGTGTAGCTTGAACAGCAAGCTTTTGCGCCAGTCTTAAATCTGTGTGATAGCTTACCCCGATAAATTGTTTAATTCTGACTTTATGATCACTATGAGACCAGTTAATAACCCGTTCAGTAATAAAGGTTTCATTTGGAATTAAATGTTCAATTCCGTCTCTGGTAAGAATGGCAGAATAGCGAAGATTAAGAGATCGGACAATTCCATAAGTATCATTAATACTAATTACATCTCCTGGCTTTAAAGATCTGTCGATTAATAAGATAATACCTGAGATAAAATTAGCAATCACGCTTTGTAGACCAAATCCAATTCCAAGACCAATTGCGCCTCCAAAAATTGCCAGAAAGGATAAATCAATTCCAAGACTGGTCATTCCAATAAAGATAGCAGTAATAAACAGAATAACTTGCAAGATCTGTCCAAAAAGAATTCGAACAGAAGGGGTAAGACCAGGGGTTTTATGAATTTTGTTCTTGATTTGTTTGGAAAGAAGATAAGCGATCAGAACCAGAATAGAAATCAGAACAATTGCTTTTATAATAATCCAGACAGAAATTCTGGTTTTTGAAGCCTGAAAGGAAATTTGATCTAGAAATACAATAAGATTATCAGATAGACCGATAATATTCAAAGCAGCAAGACTCCATGCTGAGATTGCTGCTATTTTTGACCAAAAGGCATTTTTAATCAGACCGCTTATTAAACGGATAATAATCCAAACTGCTGAAAGCTGAAGTGTAATATTTAGAATATGCGTTTCTTGTTGCGTTAATTGAGTGTATCCATATTGGCATAATGCAAGTAGAAGATAAATAATAACGGGTCGGATGAGAATGGAGATAATCCGATTGGATTCAATGAGTTTTTGCCAGATAGGATGTTGGATTTTTCTTAAAAAATAAATTAAAATCCGGCTTAGAAAAACAGAGAGGAAGATAGAAGCAAAAATAAGAATAATCTGAATAAAGGTTTGCACAGAGAAGATCTGATCATAGATTTCTTTTAGGTATTCTTTAGCTTGATCTATGAGTGCGCTAAACTGAAACTCTGTTTTAGAGGCGGGACTTACTTTATTTGGGTCTGTGCTCAAAAGCCAGATTTGAAAATAAAGTCTGTTAATCCATAAAAAGAATGAAAGCATATATATGAAGCCTTTTTCTCAGAGGAATCAGGGCACGTTCGATTGTTTGAACCTGATTTATTTCTCATCGTCAATAAATACACCGTCAATAAATACACCACACCGTCAATAAATACACCACACCGTCAATAAATACATCATAATAATAAGTGCATCATCATGATAGGTGATCCAAAACTCATTGAGCGTTTCAAAACAAAATGGGCGTTCCAAAACAAATTAAAACTTCCAAAATCAATCAAGCTTATCAGGCTCAAAATTCAGAGTAAAGTAAAAACTAGGATTCATAATACCAGGAAATTGCAATTAAAAACAAAAGAAGACATGCAAGAATAAAAATAGGGGTAAGTGGCTGGCTGGTTCTATCAATGATTTTATAGGCTTGATTTTTTTTTAATCCAATTATATCAGCTTGAACGTTTAGATTGTTTTTATGAACTCGTTTCCAGTTAAAATAGGCGTTTCCATCTTGTTTCGTTTTTTCTGTCTGAACAAAATAAAACCTGACTTGATTGTGTTTTGATAAAGGAGCTAGATTTTTGGATGTTGAACGTGGCGTTTCCAGTTCTTTTGGATTTGGGCTCCCGACTGAAAATAAGCGCGTTTTACCATTTGAAACTGCTTTCCAAACCCCTGTTTGATCAGGTTTGAAATGGGTTTGATATTTTCCATTTTCCTGTAATTCCCATTTAAGGGTTTGTTTGTGTTGATCTGGGGAATAAAGTTCTACAAATTCAGGATTTGTTTCAAAACTGCTCTGTGTTAAAATAAATTCATCTTTATAGGGGGTAATATCAAGTCGATTTTTCTTCGAGTTCTGGTTCTTTCATAAGCCAGTGTGCTAATCGTTTGAATAATTCCGTATAAGGTCCACCTCCATCAATTCCTTTTGCCCAAAACCAGGCATGATCAGATAATAATAGGGCAATTCTTCCTTTTCAATCCGATCAATTAATAATAAAGGATTTGCGTTTTGATCTGTTAATAAAACATGTCCTGATATACGGTTTGCCTCGATAAGTCTAAGCCATCTTCCCCATTTAGGGGGGTATGATCTGGATTTGCAAATGCAGTGATCGGATGTTTTAAGCCAAATTCTGTATAGGAAGGCTGATAGGCTTTTTCAAGAATCTTTCCAGTTGGACTGGCAGGTAAAATTCGAGCAAGCGGGCTACGATATAAGCTAAAAGAACCTGCAAAATCAGGTCCTGTTGTGACTAAAAGCCCGCCTCCATTTTCAACATAGCGGTTAATGTTTTCAATATAATACGGTAATAAAGCACCTCTTAATCGATACCGATCAAAAATCAACAAGTCAAAATTCTGTAATTCTTTGTAAAAAAGCTGATGGGTTGGAAAAGGGATGAGTGCTAATTCTTTTTCAGAAGCCATCGGATCTTTAAAAGGAGGTCTTAAAATTGTAAAATGAACCAAATCAATGGAAGGGTCTGACTTTAATAAATTACGCCATTGTCGGGCACCAGAATAGGGGGAGCCTGTAATGAGTAAAACGCGTAAACGATCCCTGATTCCTTCAACTTCAAAATGATATTGATTATTTAGCAAGGTTAGCTCATTTTCAAGTGCTGGAACACGTAATTCAACAAGATGTTTTCCTCTGTGCTCAAGTTGAAATGAGAGGGTTTGTTTTGATTTTTTCTGACCTTGTAAACAGATTGAAGTTGACCATTAATTTTAACTTCAAGATCTATTTCTGAGAAATCCAGTTCTATAGGCTTTTGTGAGGTTAACGCTGTTTTGAATGATTTGCGGATATATGTTTCTTGCGTTTGGTATTTAATGGGTTGTTTTGGGGGAGGGCATGATCTGTAATTTGAAATGTAAATTCTGTTTTTTCATGAATAATGCCATACCGTGGCGCAGAAAATACCTCAATTCTTCGATCAGGTCTTGATTGTGAGCCAATAATAACGGGGTAGATTGGAGCAGGAAGAGAAGTTTGCTCAATCTGAGAAGGAGAAATCATGAATTTGACCATCGGTTAATAATAAAATTGCAGATAGTCTTTCTGTTGGAATTTTAGCCAGTCCAGTTTGTAAGGAAGGAAGCAGTTTACTTCCATCTTCTGTATTTTTAAGGTCATATTCAACAATATCCAAACTTGGATCTGTTTTGGAAATGCTTTAAGAGAAGCTTGAAATCTGATCTGCAATCTGATCTCGGTTTTCAAGTTTCATGCTTTCTGTTTGATCACGGATTACAAGAATAATATCTGATAAATTCTCTCTATTTTCTTTTAATAAAACTGGATTGAGCAAAATCACACATAACCCTAAAAAAGGAAGAGATTTTAAAAGTGCACTTTTGCGTGAGAAAAAAGCCGTTATGATTATTTAACAAAATCGCAAAAAAAGCAAAGATGCCAATGATAAAAGGAGAAAAATAAGGTTCAAATCCAATCATATTAGTCATTTTTAATCCCCCTTTTAATCAATTCTGCGGCATGGAATTGATCTGTTTTATAATTGCCCAATAAGGCATACATAATCAGATTGACACCAAATCGTTTTGCAAGCTCATTATTAGGATCTGTTTCAGAAGGCATGATTGCACGTCCTTTTTGATCAATCATCCAGCCTGCAGACCAGTAATTTGGACCGATAATAATTGAAGAAACGCCATCCTTGCTTGTCGTATCTATATTGGCTTCAACCCAGATATAATCGCTATTATAAAGACCTGGGAGTTGATCTAACAGGTAAAAACTACGTTTTAAAACATGGTTTTTAGGTAGTTTTTCCAGTTTGGGAATATCAATGTTCTGTAAGAGCTTTTTTAAAACCTCTTGTCTTATAAGAGATTGGGAAGGAGTATTAAAATCCTGAGTATCAAAAAACAATTAAGCCTCCATTGATTAGATAGGAAGAAATTTTCTTAGCTGTTTTTTGAGATAATTCTGACATTTGGGAGGTGATTGGCCAATAAATAATTGGAAATGGTTTTAAACTATCTTTTTCAATATCAATTCCAATTGCTGAATTTGCTTCAATAGAGCTTCTTTCAGATAAAATCTGAATTAATCCTTCAAGCCCTTCTTGACTGATCTGATCTGTTTTTGGATGATGGGTTTTAATATATCCAAAATTTAAAGATCTCAGAATTTCCTGAGGAAAATCAGTTTCAGAGGGGCTGGATTTTGAAGGAGGATTTGTTTGTCCATATGCCGAAGAGCTAAGGAATAATACAGCATAACAAATGCATATTAAAAATATTGGCGTAGAAGATCTGACAAAAGTGGTTAGCCTGGCTGTTTTTCCAGAAAAATAAAGCATTAAAAGCCCATCAAGAATAAGGAATATAAATGCTAATCCTAAAAGCCATTTTCCAAGATTGATATTTTGAAGATGACCATATATCAGGGTTTGTGCAGAAAATAAATGAGGATTAATCTTGATTAACATACTATCTTGATGCATGATATTTAAGGCAATTTCACCTTGCTTTCCCTGATAGAGACCGGGTGGTGTGTTAATCTTTACATCAGGCATGCCAATTTTGGGAGTTAAACGAATGGGATCTGATTGTGCAGCTGCTTCATAAAGTTGACCATCAGCATTGATTAAATGTGTTGGAAAATAGAGCCCATCTTCATATTCCATTTTAGGTTTATTATGGATTTGATCTAAGGTTTTTCTAAGTATTTGTACAAATAAATTGCTCATGGGTAAATCTGACCAGTCTGGATGTGGCCGAATATGAAAGAGCACAATTCTGCCTTTTCCAAAGGGTTTGCTGGTTATCAGGGGAGAGCCATCTGAAAGATTTGCCCAGATATAATTGGATAGATCCAAACCAGGTTCTGCCAGAATTTGCTGATAGACAAAAATTGGCTCTGTTATTTCAATCCCGTAATATGGTGTGTTTATCTTGAAAGGTTCAATACGTGTTGGCTTGTTCCAATTTAAACTTCCTTGGTTGACATGTTTTCCTTTTCGGAGTTTCACAGGGGTTAGCGAATCTGGATGATTGGCAAGCTTTGAACCAGAAAAGCGAATTAGAAACCCACCTTTTTTAATATAATCTTGGATTTCTTGCGTATCATTTCTGGCTTCATCAATCATGATTAAACCATCTAAATTCTTTTTTAACAAGTCTGAAAGTGGTGCTTCTTTTAAATTTATAAATGGAGATAATGCCTTTTTAAGATAATATAAATCAGATAGATAAGGGCGGCTTTCATATGAATCACTTGGTAAAACGAGCCCGATATCTGGACGTTTCCAATTTCTGTCTACCAATACTATATTGCCAGCAGATGAATTTGAAGCCGTCTGGATGGAAACGATATTATTGGTAATATGATCTGGAAGTTTAAACAGAAATTTTACCGTTTTTTTTCCAGGATCAAGCGTAATTTCTTTTTCAAACAATCCATATTGAGCAAGATCATTTGCAAATATGGTATAATGAGCCTGTTTATCAGAATGTGCACGTAGAAGCTGAATTGAAATCCCGTTTTGTTCTCTGACAGGAGGCGTTAAGGCATGGGCTGTTTTATTAGGAACAGGCTGATATAGGTTGAAAAACTGTGGTGTATAGGTTTTTTTTAATTGCTCTGAGAAGGCTTTGTCTTGATTGGAAGCAAGCCCGTCTGAAAACCAAAACAAGCCTGTTGATTCTGAGTTTTCTGATTTACAGCAGGTTTGTAGAGCGGTTAATCTTTGAACAGGCCAGGGATTTGGAGTTTGTGTTTTAATCTGTTTTTCTGCTGTTTCAGGGCTGATCCATGAAGGCTTGTTTGAGGGGGTTGCTGTAAAGATTAGCTTAATCAATGCATTTTGTTTTTTAGCCTGTTCGAGATGGCTAAGAACCTCTTTTTGTAACTGAGACCAATTGGGCGTGGCACTCCAGCCATTATCAATAATATAAACCTGTTTTTTAGCAAATTCTGTCTGTTTTGGAAATAAAACAGGCCCAGAAAAACCAAGAATTAACAGGCTTAAAATACATAATCTGAATAATAACATGAATAAAGGAATACCTTTTGGCGTTTCTTCTTGTGGCGTTAGAGATGCTAATAATGTAAATGCTGGGAAAATAACGGGTTCAGGCTTAATGGGTTTTATCCGCATAAGCCAGTAAAATAAAGGCAGAAGAAACAGTCCAAAAAGCATATAAGGTGCTATAAATGCAAAATTACTCATAAGATTTATGATCCTGAACTTTGATTAAATGTATTAAAAACAGGTGTGAGAGCTTTAACAGGATCTTGATCCGTTCGATAGCTAAAAAATAAAAATCCAGCCTGTTCTGAAAGAGATTTCATACGTCGCTGATGTGTTTTAAAACAGGCTTGATATTCTGATTTAAGGGTTTCTGTACGTCCAATGACAAAACGTGAATGATGTGAGACAGGGGAGATGAATTCAACTCGTCCCTGATAGGGAAATTCTCCTTCGGCAGGATCATAAATCTGAATTAGGATCCCTTTGATTTTTTGTTTTGAAAACCGATCAAGGGATTGTTTGATCTTAGTCAGGGATTCATACCCGTCTGTGATTAAAACACAGAATTGATTGCGAGAGGTCAATAAGGATAAATCCTGATATGTTTGCGCATTATGCTCAAGATGATCACAAAATTTCTTCAAGCCCATTTGTCCAAAACTAGCGGGTATTTTTCCGATCAGACCGACCTGTTCATATCCTTTTTCTAGCAATAAAGCCAAGACCAGAATGGTTAAAAATGCGATTTGCTTTTTATCTGGGTATTGTTTGGAAGAGCGCCAATTCATTCCAGGATATGGATCGCACCAAAACCAGACGGTTTGTGCGGTTTTCCATTCATGCGTCTTGACATAAAGCTGATCACTTCTGGCTGAGCGTTTCCAGTCTATCCGCTTGGCATCTTCATGTTGATGATATTCCTGAAATTCCCAAAATAAATCACTTTTTCCCTTCATGCGACGTTTATGAGCGCCTTGTTGTATGCTATTTGCAATTTGTTTTGATTTTACAATCAATGCAGGAAGAGATTGGGTAATCTGTTTTGCAGTTTGTTTGGGAAAGCGTGATGACAGGATTGATTTAAACATTATATTTCATCGAGCCTCTTTAATACATGATCTATTAATTCATCAATTCCTGACACTGATTTATTTGCAGAATAATTTAAAATAATGCGATGTCTTAATGCAGGCTTTGCCAATCTTTTAATATCATTAATATTAGGAGATAACCTTCCTTCAAACAAGGAAAGCGCTCTTGTGCCAAGCATTAAAGCCTGTCCTGCTCTTGATCCAGGACCCCATAAAACCGATTGTTTAACCAAGTCTAAATGACTGGTTTCAGGACGTAATTCCCGAATTAGAAAAAGAATAGCATTGACAACACCTTCACCAATTGGCAGGCGACGAACCAGGGTTTGAAATTCTATTAATTGTTTGAAACTAAGCTGTTTTTTAACCTTCATTTCATCTGAATGTGTTGTTTTAATTAAGACTTCTTTTTCAGATTCTAAGTTTGGATAAGATAGATTGATTTGATATAAAAAACGATCTAATTGTGCTTCTGGTAATGGATAGGTTCCTTCTTGTTCAATTGGATTTTGGGTTGCAAGAACGTGAAAGGGGGTGGGTAGTTTATGATGTACTCCTGAAATGGTTACTTCATATTCTTGCATGGCTTGTAAAAGAGCAGATTGCGTTCTTGGGCTTGCACGGTTAATCTCATCTGCCATTAAGAGCTGACAAAACACAGGTCCTTGAATAAATCGAAAAATTCGTTTTTTCTGTTGATCTTCTTCCAAAACTTCCGAACCTGTAATATCATAAGGCATTAAATCAGGTGTAAATTGTATTCGACCATTTTTAAGCCCCATGGTTTGTGCGGTATGGTGTACTAATCGTGTTTTTGCAAGTCCAGGAGCTCCTGTTAATAATGCGTGTCCACCAGAAAGCAGGGTAATCAAGGTTAGTTTAAGAACTTCTTCCTGTCCAATAATGACAGTTTTAAGAGCTTCAAAACAGGATTGTATTTTTTCAGAAGCATGCAGTATTTCATCTAGCAAAACCTGTTCTTGTTTGCTGGTTAAATCAAGAGATGTTTTTGTCATATGTAATTCTTTTTCTGTAAAATAAAAATATTATTATGTTCAAAGACAATATTATGTTCAAAGTGAGTTTTAAAAATCAAGTGAATTATAAAATGATTTCTCTATTTTTACATAGCTTCTTTTACTTATGGTGCATTAAAATAGATTTAGATAGAATAAAAAACTTAATATTTTCCTGTTTTTTATGAAATAAGTCTTAAAAAACAATTCAGGTTAAATGCTTTTATATTAGGAAAAATCCATTAAAAATAGAGTATATATAAGCGCAATCGGCAAGAAAAGAAGTGCTTTAAAGAGGAGGTGTGTTATATTATGTGAGAAATAGGAGCTGTAAATTTCAGAAATATTCTCTTTAAAAAAGGAGGATGGAGTTTATATGAAAAGAGATAGCTAGTTTATGTAAAAGGATTTATGAATTCATATAGGATTTAAAAAACATATTGGATAAACCATGATTCCGCGATTAATACCGAAACAGCATCAATGGTTAAATGCCAAACCATGTCAAGCCATTATGCATGCTCTTTCACCGAAAAAACACCCAGTTACAGCACGATATGTTGGTGGCTGCATCAGAGACTCCATTTTAGGAAAACCCGTTAAAGATATTGATATTGCAACTTGTTTTCATCCTGAACAAATCATGCAATTTGCACAAGAATATCATTTTAAAACCATTCCTGTAGGCATTCAGCATGGAACGGTTTTAATTAGAATAGACCAAACCAGTTTTGAAGTAACAAGTTTAAGAAAAGATATTAAAACAGATGGAAGGCATGCCAAAATTTCCTTTACAGAAGACTGGTTTTTGGATTCTCAAAGACGTGATTTTACGGTGAATGCCATTTATGCAGACAAGGATGGTTTTTTATATGATCCTCAAAATGGAATTGCAGATCTTCTCAATGGAAAAATCCAGTTTATTGGTGATGCTTCTATGAGAATTCGAGAGGATTATTTAAGAATTCTCAGATTTTTCCGTTTTATGACAGAATATGGACACAAAAACAGGCTTGATCTACAGGCTCTGAATGCCTGTCAGCACCTAAAATCAGGTTTAAATACGATTTCAATTGAACGAATTGTGGATGAATTGGGGAAACTCTTTAACCTTAAAGATCCTCGTTTTGCTTTTGAACTCATGCATCAAACGGGTGTTCTTCAGACGATTTTACCAGAAACAAATTCAATCCATCCTTTTATAGCTTTGATTAAACATGATATTAAGAGGCAAATAATATCCGACGAAATCACCAGACTTTATGCTTTGGTATTTCATTCCTGTCAGACATTATTTGCGTTTGCAAATCGCATTAAACTTTCTCGAAAACAAAGAGCTTATCTTTTAGATTTAAATCTGGTTTTTAAAACGCTTTCAGAAAAACCAGATTTGAAAACCTTAACATTATGGATTTATAGAGAAAAAAAACAAGCATTACTCTCAGCACTTTCTTTAAAAAACGCCTTATCACAAACGATAGAAGAAAAACAATTCTATCATGCTTGTTATACTCAAGCATTGACAATAAAACAGCCTGTTTTTCCAATTACGGCAAGAGATTTAATAAAAAAAGGTGAAAAAGAAGGAAAGATATTGGGAGAAAGCCTTCAATGGCTGGAAACCTTTTGGATTGAACATTGCTTTAAACCTGGAAAACAGGAATTATTAGCGTTTTATGAATCTAGAAATAGTTCGAGTGAAAAGGTAATTCGCAAGATTGAGTGAAAATCTGAAAAGCAGAAATGATTTTAATATTTAATTTTGGAACAGTAAGAAAGAATCTGGGATTAATAGGAATCTGGTTCTAAACTAAAAGCAGGTCAGGAGGGGGTTGATTTTTTAAAAACGGAGACGGAAAGACAGAAAAGCATGCAAAACAGATAAGATAGCGTAAACACTGCTCGTATTTTTAAAAAATAAAGAAAAAACATGGCTAGATTTAAACATTAAACCGAAAATGCATAACATCGCCATTTTGAACAATATAATCTTTGCCCTCAGATCTGATTTTACCAGCTTCTTTTGCCCCCATTTCTCCCTTATATTCAACATAATCCTGATAGGAAATGGTTTCTGCACGAATAAAGCCTGTTTGAAAATCAGTATGAATAACTCCTGCTGCTTCTTTGGCTGTACTGCCTTTTTTAAGCGTCCAGGCTCGTGCTTCTTTGGGACCTGCTGTAAAATAGGTTTGTAAATCCAAAAGCTGATAACCTGCACGAATTAATCGATGAAGACCTGCTTCTTCAAGACCATAAGTTTTTAGAAACTCGATTTGTTCTTGTTCATCTAGTATGGATAATTCTGATTCCATTTTGGCAGAAATAGGAATGCAAATGGTTTGTTCTTGCTTGGCATGTTGGGAGAGCTGTTTTGAATATTCATTCCCGACCATAAGTGAGTTTTCATCAAGATTTGCAACATATAAAACAGGTTTTGTGGTAAGTAAGTGCAGGCTTTTCCATAAAGAACGATCCTCATCATTGATACAAACCAGACGGGCAGGTGTTCCTTTTCTTAAAACATTTAGAGCTCTGTGGGATAATTCAATTAGTTTCTGAGCCTCTTTATCCTGTCCTTTTTTCTTTTTTTCAAGCCCAGGAAGTCGCTTTTCAAGACTTTCAATATCAGCAAGCATTAATTCAATTTCAACGGTTTCTAAATCTGCCAATGGATCAATCTTTTGATGAACATGGATAATATTCTCATCTTCAAAACATCTTAAGACATAAATAATCGCATCTGTTTCTCGAATATTAGCAAGGAATTGATTACCAAGCCCCTCTCCTTTGGAAGCTCCTTTAACGAGACCTGCAATATCCACAAAATTCATACGGGCTGGAATCGTATTTGCAGATTGGGCAATATCAGCAATCTTTTTAAGTCTTTGATCAGGAACCGCAACTTCACCAATATTTGGCTCAATGGTACAAAATGGAAAATTTTCTGCTTGAGCTGAAGCTGTTTGGGTTAATGCATTAAACAGGGTAGACTTTCCAACATTGGGCAATCCTACAATCCCACATTTAAATCCCATAAAACACCTTTCTGATTTTTTGTTTGGCTTGGTTCGGGTTTGATGATTTTTTATTTTTATGTTTTTTCTGATCAGGTTTAATAGCGGATCTTATTAAACAGATTAAAGCGAGATAATCGTTCATCAAGCCAGTTAAGATGGTCAGAATACAGGCGCTCTGGTTTTGATTGTTTATATCTCTCATTTTTATTTAGATCCTTTTTTCAGGCTTGCCTTTGATATTTTATCTTGGAATTCTTGGTATTTTCTGGCAATTAATACCTCAATGGATTCTATAATGACTTTTCTCGTATGTTTGATTATGCCTTCTTCTTCATCTTGAAAATCAGATAAAACATAAGATGTTACCATGGATTTATGACCAGGATGTCCAATTCCAATTCTAATTCGTTTAAAGTCAGCTCCAATTTTACTAATAATGGAACGAAGACCATTATGCCCGGCCGCGCCCCCTCCATTTTTAAGCCTTACTTTTCCAATAGGTAAATCCAGTTCATCATGAAAGACAAAAAGATTGGATAAAGGGAGTTTGTAAAAAGAAAGAGCAGCCAGAACAGACTGACCTGATAAATTCATAAATGTTTCAGGTTTTAAAAATAAAAGACGATCCTGGTTTTGATGAATTTTAACGTGCTGGAATTGTCCATGGAACCTGGCTATAAACTTTGGACAACCAAAATAATCTGCCAGATAATCAATCATCATAAATCCGACATTATGTCTGTTTTGTGCATGTTTTTTACCAGGATTACCAAGACCGACAAATAAATACATCGTCATTTGATCAACCCCATTTCAAAAAGAATCACCACCCATTTTTAATCCAAAACGCTCTTGAATCTTCTGAAAACAAATGCGCTTGTGTAAAACAAATTGTAACAAGAAATCTTTTGTGTTGGAAGATCCAAAAGCAGGTTTATGATGATGGTTCTTCCTGTTCTGTTTCCTCTGTTGGAGCTTCTGTTTCTTCTTCTACTTCTTGATCTTCTGTCAACTCAGCACGCGCTCCGACAAGTGTAACAATCGTAAAATCACGATCCTGAATGGTTGGAGATAAGTGTTCTTGTAATTGAATATGCGAAATATGTATACTGTCACCAATATCGCTTTCTTTCAGATCAACGTCAATAAATTCTGGAATTTTTCCAGCGGGACAATTAACTTCAATAGAATGCCTTACAATATTAAGACTTCCACCACGCTTAAGTCCTGGAGAAATATCTTCATTTAAAAAGCGAACAGGAATCTCAACAGCAATAATTGTATCTTCTTCCACTCTGAAAAGATCCAAATGTAAAGGTTGATCTGTAACAGGATGAAACTGAATATCTTTAACAAGTGCGGTTTGTTTTTCTTCCTGATGCTTGACCTGAATGGTTTTTGATAGAAAATGCCCCTGATTTAAAGCACGAACAATTTCATTTTCTTTAATGCAAATAGAGAGATTGCCTCTTTGTCCGCCGTAAAGAACGCCTGGAATATAACCATTATGGCGAAGGGGTTTTATCTTGTTTTTTCCAAGTTCCTCACGAACTTTGATATTAAGGGTCGTATATTTCATGACCAAGCCTCTATAAAATCTTACCAGTTTGAAACTGCTTGCGGATTTGCTTTTAGGATAGCATGCGTGTCTTTAAAAATAGATTTCCTAAATCTCAGCATATTCTATCCGATAATCCATATCGCAAGTCAGACAAAATAAATCTGAATGCTCTATATCCCAGATGTAACAGAAGTGCAAGCCTATTCAAACAGCTATTTTCATTATTTTAAGAGAGTTAAAGCTTTCTAATCAAATAATTTTGATACAGATTCATTATTTGCAATTCTTCTAATTGCCTCTCCAATCAAGGAAGCAACAGAGAGCTCACGAATTTTCTTTGAGTGATTGACATGTGGGCTTTGTTCAATCGTATTGGTAATAATTAACTCTGATAGTTTGGAGTTTTCAATCTGTTCACAGGCAGATCCAGATAAAACACCATGTGTGGCATAGGCTGAAACAGATTTCGCGCCATGTTCAATTAAAGATTGTGCTGCATTGACTAAAGTGCCTCCTGAATCAACAATATCATCAACAATTAGACATTTGCGATCTTTAACATCTCCGATAATATTCATAACCTCAGATTGACCAGGTCCAGGTCTTCTTTTATCAACAATTGCAATATCTGCGTCAAAACATTTTGCAAGGGCTCTTGCTCTAATTAATCCTCCAACATCAGGAGAAACAATCATTAAATCCTTGGTGTCATAACTCAGATATAAATCCTGTTCAATAACGGGGGCTGTATATAAATTATCCGTTGGAATATCAAAGAAGCCCTGAATTTGTCCTGCATGTAAATCGAGTGTCAAAACTCTGTTTGCTCCTGCTACTGCAATTAAATTTGCGGTTAGTTTTGCAGAAATTGGTGTTCTTCCTCCTGTTTTTCGATCTTGTCTTGCATATCCAAAATAGGGAATAATGGCTGTAATTCTGCTGGCGCTTGCTCTTGTTAAGGCATCAAGACAGATTAATAATTCCATTAAATGATCGTTTGCAGGCGCTGAAGTTGACTGGATGATAAAAATATCTTCTCCACGAACATTTTCATCAATTCTGACAAAAATTTCTTCATCCTTAAAGCGTTGAATTAATCGCTCAGTTAATGGAATATTGAGTTTTTGAGAAATTTCAGTTGCCAAGCTTAAATTGGCAGTTCCAGAGATAAGTTTCATAAAAGTAACAATCCTTAAAATCCATATAAATAGGCTGAGATAGTTTTTTATTGTTCTAAACAAACTTATCTTTTTTTTCAATATTTAAAACTTAATCTAATTTAAAAAGAAGGCTGGATTGTGGGAAAATACTGTGTTTTTCTGAAATTATGTAAATTTTATTCACTAAAAATTATGGAAACAAGGTTTGATCTTGATTAATTAAGCAGGTGGTAAAAGGGAAATTGCAGAAAGCTGTAATCCTCTTTTTTGCTTGTGTTTGCAAGCAAATCGATGGCTATAAAAAAGCTCAGGTAAGGCATAGGTATCATATTCGAGAAGATGAATGGAAGAAAGCCCAATTGCGTTTAAACGATGTATCGCATAGCCTTTTAAATCAAATAAAAACCTCCCTTTTTCAACGGAAGGAGAAAAAAATCGATGATGGCTTTTGTTTTGATTTAAGAATTGCTCACGATAGTTCAGATCCACTTCATAGGATTGTGATCCGATTGCAGGTCCAATACCAATTTCAATATTTTCTTCAAGAGCCCCAAGGCGTTTCATCGCATTAAAACTGGCTTCTAAAATACCATGAAACGCTCCTTTCCATCCCGCATGAATGGCAGCGATAATCTTGTTTTTTTTATCTGCCATTAAGACAGGAAGACAGTCTGCTGTGACAACTCCAAGAACGATATTGGAACAATTGGTAATAAGCGCGTCTGCTTTTGGGAAAAACTCAGAAAAATCCTGCTTTCGGGTCTTTTCACAAAGGGTAATTATTTGGTTTGAATGAATTTGATGCATTTGTACAAATTGCGTACAGGGCAGATTAAAATAGCGCATTATAATTTCTATATTACGCTTGATATGATAATCTTGATCCAAAGAAGATCGACTTAGATTAAGACTGTGATAAGGAGGAGGAGAAACACCCCCTTTTCGTGTAAAAAAAGCATGTTGAATATAAGGAATACGGGTTAAGTTTTTAGCCCTTAATATCGGTGTTGTCTTTTGATCAATCTGCATTTTTATTCTCTGAAAGCGATCATGCTTTCATCCATTTTAAATCACTTTAAATCTGTTGTCTATTCTTGTATTCTTTTTGACTTATTTATAGATATCTATACGCTATATGATATGTCTTTTTTCTAATCTCTTTATGCCATATCTATAATCTTATACTTTGTAATAGAAAATTAGGATGCAGGTTTTATAGAATCTGTTTTTTAAAAGGCTGAATGAATTTAAGAGCTGTACTGGAAAGGCAAATGCATTTAAATAATTCTCCCATTTGTGAAGAAGCCGTTAATCGCCATAACTGGCGTAGAATATAATCTTTTTTTTCTGGATTTTGCTGGATTAACATTGCAGCTCTGCTTTCTATTCCATGCGCTTGTAAAAATGATTTTAAGGAAAGAGGGGCAAACTGCCCAAGACCAACGGAACTTGCATATTCTCCAAGCATTGCAAAATTAACATGTGCGGTTAAATCTGCGATTCCAGGATTTTTAAGAGGAGGGTGTTTCTGATGTCCTTTTATGGCTTGGAGCGTTGAGCCATAAAAATGTTCAATAGAGCCATAATCAATAAAAAGAGCAAGTCCTGGATGTTGGTTAAAAATTTGTGATAATTGATCAATTAAAAGATATTGTGCAGGACAAATTTCGAAAATAGCACCTTCTTTTCCTTCTCTTAAACTTGTAGGGATTTGCTCAATATCCTTAAGAGAAAGTGGAAGAGGGCTTTGTGTAAAAATCAGGGAAGTATTCTGATTTTGATCTTCTTTAAAACAAGCGTGATGTATCTCCTTTTCTGGTTCTTTTTCATGCAATTGCTTTTTTGGATGCTCGGAAGAAGCAAGCCCAACCAGACGTTCATACCAGTTTGAGTGATGAAAAATAAATTGACGGATTGGTAAACAATCCAGAAATTCATTTCCAAGGAGAATAATGGGTGTTTTTGGAATATGTTCAATCCTGTCATACCATTGAAGTGGAAGATCAGAATGCGCGAGTTGTTTTGCTTGAATGGCTTTAAGAGCTGGACTGACTTCAATAATGGCAAGGCGCGTTGCCTGATAACAGGCTGGATTAATTTTTAGCACACGAATAATATCTGCTAACATATGCCCTGTTCCTGCTCCAAACTCAACGAGATGAAACGGATCTGGCTTGCCAAGGGCTTCCCAGGCAGAAAGCGTCCATAATCCGATAATTTCACCAAACATTTGTCCCTGCATGGGGGCGGTGATGAAATCCTTATGTGCCGAAAGAGGATCTCGAGAAGTATAATATCCATATTCAGGATGTAACAGGGCTTGCATCATGAATTGGTCAATTCCGATCCCGTTTTGTGAGCGGATTAATTCAAGAATATGGTGCTTTAATGGATTCAAAATGGACTCCCTAATTATAAATTATGAAGTTTTATTTTACCTGTTTTGGTTTTAATTCTTTAAAGCCAACAGATGGATTGGAAACGGCTTTTATGAATAAATAAGTACCATAGGCAATCATGGGGAGAGATAAAAGAATTCCCATTGTAAAAGGCTCTCCTTGTAAAAAATAAGGCATTTGAGAATCAGATAGGCGAACAGGTTCAACAAGAATTCTGAAAAGACCATAAATCCCTAAAAACAATCCAGTAACAAGTCCTGGTCTGGTGAGAGCTTTGAAGCGATAAATGGCAATATTTAATAGAATAAACAAGAGAATCCCTTCAAGAAATGCTTCATATAACTGGCTTGGATGCCTTGGAATTTCCAGAGGATCAGAAGGAAAAATAATTGCCCAGGGAACACGGGTTGCTCGACCATAAAGCTCTGCATTAATAAAATTTGCAATTCGACCAAGAAATAATCCAATAGGTACAACAGGGGCAATCAAATCACTTAGCCTAAAAATAGATATTTTGTGTTTATAACTGGTATAAAAAACTGCCAGAATGACCCCGATTAAACCACCATGAAATGCCATGCCTCCATGCCATACTTTGAAAATCTCAATTGGATCTTGCCAAATAATAGAGGTGTTATAAAATAGAATATAACCGAGTCTTCCTCCTAGAATAATTCCCAGAATAATAAAAAAACCCAAATCCTCAAGCGTTTCTTTATTAGGTTTTTCCAGCGTTTTCTTAACCTTATAATTGGGCGTCCAAAGCTTATTATTCTGAGCAATCAGGTGTCCATAAAAAATTCCAAGAACAATTCCAACAAGATAGGCAAGCGCATACCAACGAATGGCTAAAGGACCAATTTGAATTAAAATGGGATCAATATCAGGAAAGAGAAGTGTTGTTTGCATGTCAGAAACTCTTAAAAATATATGGCGAGCATTGCTCTGTCAAAATCTATGTAAATCCAAAAATCATCTCTTTTTTAAAAGAATATTTCCAAGCTTGTTTGGTATTTATAAAATACCAGCTAATCTGATTTCTGGTCAAACATTCTTCTTTTTTATGGAGGAATGCTTCACGATTATAAAATTCAGTTTAATCATTTAAAAAAAACTGTCAATCCTGTTTAACTCATTGATCTTTATATCTTAAATTGATATTCATTTATTTTTATTCTGAATAGATTTATATGAGTTAGATAGTTTTTTGGAAGGTGTTTTGCTTGAGTTTAGTTAAACCTGAAAAAATACTCAAGCATGAATTGTTTGAGATTAAATATAATTAAAATTAGACAAAGAAGAGTTTATTAGAGATAAAAAGACTGATATAAAAAAAACAGAAACATGCTCTGTTAAAATTAGACAAAACAGAGCTTATAAGGGATAAATAAAGATTAATTTAAAAAAAGAGGATGGTTTATGAAACATAAATCTCAGGTTTTTGAGGATTTTTCTCAAATGGTTTCAGGGGCAACAGAGCTTGCACAAGGTGTTAGTAGTGAAGCAAAAGCTCTGTTTTATTCAAAACTAGAAAAAATCATTAATGAAATGGATCTTGTTCGAAGAGAAGAATTTGATCATTTAAAAGAAACGCTGGAACAGGCATTAACAAGAATAGATCAACAGAAAGAAGAAATAAAAAAATTAACTCAAATTACTAACAAAAAAAATAGATCATCATGATCATCTAAAGAGCTTTTATAAAAAAAAATGTTGTATTCTTGCGGTATTGTATTATTAAAGAACTATTTTTTAAAAGAAAATTATAAAGAATAAGATCAGAGCGTGTTTAAACTCTGATAAGTTTATTTTTTGTTTTGGAGGATATTTGTTTTATATCCTGCTTGAATGTATTCTGGTTTGAATTAAAATGATTCGTTTAGAAATTAGAGGATAGTGTGAGAAAAACAGATTGCTGTCATTCAGATCATATAATGGATCCCTATGAGAATCCATTGGAAGTTGTAGAATATGCGTTAAAATTAAATGAATATTTTTATGAATATGAAGGTAATTATGAGATTCATTTTTCAGCAACGGGGTTATGGGGAGAGCATGGGTTATGGTTTTTATGGAATCCCCAAAAAACCTTGTTAACACTCTCTCTAGCTCTAAGCATGTCTTGGAAAGAAAATAGAAAAGCAGATGTAAAAACACTGATTTTACTAGTGAATCAAAAACTGATTTATGGTCATTTTGATGTATTGGAGGAAGATCAAATTATTATTTATCGTTGTGGATTGCCTCTGCCTGATGATCGATACCCAAAAGTCGAAGAAATTGATTATATGATTATGATGGCTCTAGATTCCATTGAACGATTTGTACCTGCATTTAATTTTCTCAACTGGGTTCATAAATCTCCTTTTCAAGCCGCAGAAGCAGCCATGTTTGAAACCATTGGTGAAGCTTGAAACCAGGATTTTAAAGATTGTACAGATTTCGTTTTAGATTGAGCAGATTTTACAGAATAGTTTTGATCAAAAAGCAAATCCCAAACCATATAATCTGGGTATTTGAATGAAGATGAATTTGAAATCCATCTTGAAAAAATAAAATTATATTTCTGAAATATTTGATATCAAACTATGAAATAAAGATAATCTTGAGGTTTTTTTAAAAAACATTCTTTTCGAAACATTTGGAAAGAGTATATTTGTTTGAATTAGCTTAATGGGGATAGGTAGATTTAAGGCTTAGACTGGGAATAGAAAGCTCTGACAACTGTTTTTTTTAATCAAGATCGTTGATTAAAAATTTCTGTACGCCTTGTTTTGAAAATAATTCCCCCTTTGCAGGAGAAAAATCAATGTCTGAAAAAATAGCCATAATTGGTGTTGGTCGTATGGGAAAAGCCATTATTGATGGGTATCTTCAAACACAAAAAACACGGGTTTCGAGAAAACAGAATTTATTAAAAAACTGGGTTTTGATTTCTCCTAATATGAAGGATTATTTTGAAGCGTATATCCAGCAAGGCGCTCAATATCTTCCTGAATTAACAGCAGAAATTGCGTCTGAGCTTCAATTCTTGATCCTTGCAGTGAAACCAAAACAAATTCCAAAGCTTGCATCTCAGCTTTCTGTTATTTTACCTGAAGATAGATTAATTGTTTCGATTGCTGCGGGAATTGAATGCAAAAAAATCCAGAATTGGTTCGGTGATAAAAATAGAGCCATTATTAGGGCAATGCCCAATACACCAGCTAAGATTGGGCAGGCAATGACGACCCTTTTTGCAAATGAGGATTGTCATAAAACTCATATCCAACATGTTCGTGCGTTATTTTCAAAAATAGGTCATACAGAATTCATTGAACATGAAAAACAAATGGATATTGTAACCGCAATTTCTGGTTCAGGGCCTGCTTATTTATTTTTACTTGCTGAAATGATGATTGCGATTGCTGTTAAGGAAGGAATTCCAGAAAAAACGGCTCAAAAGCTTGTTGCGCAAACGGTTTTTGGAAGTGCGCATTTAATCATTGAGCATCCAGATAAAGTACAGAATTTAAGACTTCAAGTTACTTCTCCTGGTGGATCGACAGAAGCAGCACTTGATATTTTAAATTCAGATTCTGGATTCCCATCTATTATCAATCAAGCTATTTTGAATGCGGTTAAACGATTAAAGGAAATGAATAGGCAAATTGAATAAATAATCTTTTAGGAGTCTTGCTTTTTATCTTGTTTCCTTCTCTTTTTTAAGAATAAAAAACTGGAATTAATAGCTTAAAATTAAAAAAGCTTGTTTTGCAGAGCATAAATTTACCAGAATAAAGGAATATATCTAAAGGCGTTTATCAGACCAATCTCGCTCAGATTGGGCTTTTTTCTCTTTAAGCTCAGATTAAGCGCTTGCTTTTTCTCAAAAAAGGAGATTTTCCAGATAAAAGGAGAGAGAGGGCTTATTATTCACAAATTTGATGTAAATGAGTAAAGCTGAAAAATCTGATAGATCATCTTTTAAGATGATTTTTCTAAAAATAAAGTATAGGGAGTTGTGTTTAAATCTGTCATGCAGATTTAAACAGGCAAGCAAATACTGACGTTTAAACCCCCAAGACTGCTTTTTCCAAGTGTAATCACGCCCCCGTGTTGATGAATAATATCCCGTGCAATTACAAGCCCAAGCCCCACGCCTTTTTTGTTCTGGTTTCTGGAAATATCCAATCTGGAAAAGGGTTTAAAGGCTTCTTGATATTCTGTTGGCTTGATTCCAATTCCATTATCTTCAATATCTATATATATTTTTGTTTTTGTTTTTCGAATAGAAATTCTGATCTGAGTGCCATAATCAAGCGCATTATTAATTAGGTTTGATATGGCTCGTTTGAGAGCAATAGGTCTTGTTTTGATTAGGATTTCTTTTTCAGAATTGATAAATTCAATATGTTGAGTTGATATTGGGGTTTTTGTTAAAACCTCTTCGATTAATTGAATTAAAGAAGTTTTACAAAATGATTCTGTTTCTTCATTTTGAGCAAAGGCTAGATATTCATCTAACATATATTCCATTTCTGTCAGATCCTGTTTTGCTTCTTTAATTTCTTCTTGGTCAGAAAGAAGAGATAAATGTAATTTTAATCTGGTAATCGGAGTTCTTAAATCATGGCTGACACTTGCAAGCATTAAGGTTCTTTGTTCAATATAGCGTTTTATTCTTTGACGCATTTCCATGAAAGCTTGTGCTGCTTTTCGAACCTCTAATGCGCCCGCGGGTTTAAATCGTTTGACATCTTGTCCTTTTCCAAATGCAACGGCAGCATCTGCCAGTCTTTGGATTGGTCGAACCTGGTTGCGGATAAATAAAATACTAATTATGGTCAGAATAATGGTCGCCATTGCCATCCAGAAGACAAAAATATACCCTGTATTTGCAAAAACACGATCCCGATCAATAATATATCGTAATACATTTTCATCGAGCTGGACTCTGACATCAATATAGGAAGGGTAACGGGTTGTATCAAACCAAAAGGGAGTTTTTAGGTGTCTTGCCAATGCTTTTTTAAGCGTTTGGTCCAGGTTTGAAAAAAAAGAAGGTCTTGATTTCTCAGGTAATTCTTCATTTTCATACAATCCAACAGAGATGTTTTTATGTTGATTCATCAAGGAGCTGAATTTTTTTCTTTGGTCATTAGACATGGATTGATACATTTCCTGAATCAATGCAATATCTCCCGCGACACTATCTGAAAGGCGCGCCGTCACTGTTTCCCAATGTTGTACAAAAAAGAGATAAATGACCACAATTTGCATGATCGCGATGGGAAGAATAATAATCATTAAAGAGCGTCCAAAAAGACTTTTGGGAAGGTATTTTTTTATCATTTGGCTTTCTCTATAAAAAAGTCTAAATTTTAATGAATTTAAATAAAATGATCACTTATTAAAGCTGAGTTCTGTAATAAGACGATATCCTTTTCCTCTAACCGTTTGTAGCCATTTTGGTGTTTTTGGATTCGCTTCAATTTTTTTTCTTAAGCGTGTAATATGGATATCCAAAGCGCGATTATTCAGCCCGTTTTCAACCAGATCATGTCGGTTTATTGTTTTTCCAGGTGTTTTACAAAGCGCTAGCATGAGACTGGTTTCGCCAGAAGTTAGTTTGATTATTTGATGATGATGATATAATTCATGCGTTTGAAGATTAAAAGAATATGCTCCGAATTTAATATTCTTACGTTGTTCTTCCTTTATTTTACTTCTTTTGATGATTACCAATAGGCGCAAGGCAAGCTCATCTGGTTCAAAAGGCTTAACGAGATAGTCATCGGCACCGATTTCAAGTCCTTTAATTCTATCTTCAGCTTGACCGAGGGCGGTGAGTAATAAAACAGGTGTTTCAGAATATGTATTTTTCCATTTCAACAAAGATAATCCATCTTCATTGGGCATCATGATATCAAAGACCATAATATCAAAAATCAGAGATTTAATAAAGTGGCGTGCTTTTTGACTATTATGTGCTGTGCTAACTCTGAACTTCTTTTTTTGCAGAAATTTCTTAAGTAAAAGGCGAATACGGTCATCATCATCTACGATTAAAACATGATTTCTTTCTTCTTCTGGTTGATCTTTTCGAAATTCTGTCATTTTAAACACATATATGTTTTTTTAATGTATTTATCCTGTTAATAGAACTAATGTATACATCTATTCATGAGGGGATACAATTTTTAATTTTAAAGCAAGCTGTTTAAAAAATAGAAGATATCAAAAGAGATAGAATATATTGATTAAAGCCTATTGATCTGATTTGGAAAAAAAGGCATTAAAGCAACATACAAGATTTTAAAGAGTTTAGGAAGAAAACAAATGGCGAGCTATCATTATATTTTTCATATGCAGGATGTATCAAAACGATATGGCAATCAGCTGGTTTTAGATCAGTTTAATTTATCTTTTTTGCCAGATGCCAAAATAGGGGTTGTGGGTCAAAACGGAGCTGGAAAATCAACTTTGTTGAGAATAATAGCAGGAGTTGATCAGGAATATAGTGGAGAAGCAAAGCCTGCGGAAGGTATTAAAATAGGTTATCTTGAACAAGAACCTATTTTAAACCCCAGAAAAAACAGTATTGGAAAATATTATTGAAACCTGTGTGGATAAGAAATTACTGGATTCTTATACTGAACTCTCTCATAAACTGGCAGAAGAATATTCAGATGAATTCATGCAGTCCATGACAGAATTACAAGATCAGATTGAAACCAGAAATGCCTGGGATATTGATTCAAAAATCAAAATGGCAATGAATGCGTTAAATTGTCCAAAAGAAAATTTAAAACCAGAGCATTTATCAGGAGGTGAAAAGCGCAGAGTAGCGATTTGTCGGTTATTGCTTTCAAAACCCGATATGCTTTTATTAGATGAACCAACAAACCATTTGGATGCAGAATCCATTGCATGGCTTGAGCATTATCTAAAACAATTTCCAGGTGCTGTTATTATGATAACACATGATCGCTATTTTCTGGATAATATCACCCAATGGACCCTAGAAATAGATCGCTCTAAGGGAATTCCTTATCAAGGTAATTATTCTTCCTGGCTGGAACAAAAACAAAAAAGACTCCAACAAGAAGAAAGAGAAGAAAGTGCTAGACAAAAAAGCCTGAAACGAGAACTTGAATGGATTCGGTCTTCTGTCAAGGCAAGACATGCAAAATCAAAAGCAAGAATTAATGCCTATGAGACACTTAGAGATCAGTCTGAAAAAGAAAAAATAAATAGTGCTGAAATTCAAATTGCTTCTGGGGCACGTCTTGGCAATCTCGTAATTCAGGTTGAAAATCTATCCATGCAGTATGGTGAAAAAACCTTAATCAAGAATCTGTCTTTTAATTTACCAGCAGGTGGAATTATTGGTGTGATCGGACAAAACGGTGCTGGAAAAACCACATTGTTTAGAATATTGACAGGAAAAATAAAACCAGAATCTGGCTCAGTAAAACTTGGTGAGACCGTTAGATTGGGATATGTTGATCAAAGTAGAGAAGATTTAAATGCAGAACAAACCGTTTGGGAAGAAATCTCGGAAAACAGAGATATAATCTCAATTAATGGGCGAGA
The DNA here is from genome assembly GCA_965183855.1 of Maricaulaceae bacterium. Lineage (GTDB taxonomy): Bacteria > Pseudomonadota > Alphaproteobacteria > Caulobacterales > Maricaulaceae > CBCYMI01. Next base: position 66,434 of record CBCYMI010000010.1, read on the forward strand.
TATTCCTTCCAGGGCTTATGTAGGCGCATTCAATTTTAAAGGGAAAGATCAACAAAAGAAACTGGGAACACTTTCAGGAGGTGAACGCAATCGGGTTCATCTTGCAAAAATTGCTTAAACAAGAAGCAAATGTATTGCTTTTGGATGAACCAACGAATGATTTGGATGTTGAGACCTTGTCTGCTTTGGAGTTTGCGCTTGAGAAATTTCCCAGGATGTGCCGTTATTATCAGCCATGATCGGTTTTTTCTTGATTCGAATTGCAACCCATATTCTGGCATTTGAAGGAGATGGGCATGTCGAATGGTTTGAAGGAAATTTTGAAGCTTATCTGGAAGATAAAAACAGACGTTTGGGTGGAGAGGAAGATCAAAAAGCACGAACATTTCAAAAATTCAGTAGACCTTAATACGGATTGATAATCAGTTAAAATAAAATTAAATGTTAAGTTTGAAAAATTAAAATCTTGTTATGATAAGAATATTAAAATAATAAATTCAGTTGTTTTAACTTTAAAAACCAGGGTTTTCAGAATTGCTCTTTAAAAAAAAGTGAACGTTTTATAAACTTCTATAAATACAATCATAAAATCTGTATTTCTTCCTACAGAACAAAAATAAAGCACTAATCTGAAAGGGTTTTTAAATACATTAACCGTTTAGGTCTTAATTTAAAGACAGGAATGAACATGTCGGATCGTTTTTTCTTTTTAATCGTGATTATCTTAATTTCTGCTATGATAGCGATTGCTTTTTTTCCTCTTTATCAAAAACAGAAATTATATGCCTTTGCAGGAATTGAAGATGCCAGAGAGGGCTTTATAATTGAAGATAAACAGCTTTCATTATTAAAATCATCTCCTTATACCTCGATTGAATTGAATAAAAACACACTTGGAAAAAGCGTTGCTTACCTTTCTGCATCCAAAGAATGGAAAAATGCTCCTTCAAAAGGAATTTATCTGAGTTTGCCTATTTCTTTGGAGCAATCATATGCAGGAAATGATATTATATTAAAAATTCTGGCAAGAAGCATGTCACTGGATCACCCTTGTTGAATTTGGATTCGGATATTTCACTTCTGGAGAAGGCGATAGCGGCTTTAGGCGCTTTCGTGCAGATTCAAACATGATCGAACATGAACTTAAATGGCGTGTTCCTTATAAAACAAAACGAGCAAATAATGATTTTATCTGTATTTGGCCAGATTTTTCTGGAAAGAAACAAACATTGATTATTGAATCGATTTCTTTAAAAGTATTACACAAATAAGTGCTGACGGAATAGAGTAAGCTTTAATAAAAAATTTGGGCTGTAATTTAAGAAAAATAGATCATTTTCTTAAAAAATGATACAAAGCTTTGAAAGCAAGATTTAAATAGATAATACTATTTTAAATAAATATCTCCTAATAAAAGAGTAATATGATTTTGAAACAGGATTATCAGATTTTAAATCATATGATATCTTTGACGATAAAAACTAAATTTATTTAATCCAGGATTTCAAGCCTCCAAAATATTTAGGGCACATCTGGAAATATTCTCTTTTAAGAGTCATAAAATCACTATATTTGCGTGAATTTATTGAAGTATATCCAGCAAACATCATCTTTTAGAAACTATAGAACACTATGTTTATGCGATTTTTGAAAGACCAAGAATAGATCAAGCATGGTGAGATTTAGATAAAAGAATTGCTTTCTTTATTCTGTTTTAATCTCGGCGATTTTTTCTTTTAAAAATATTAATTGCTGCCTGTACAGAATGATTCTTATTTTGAATCACTGAAACAAATTGATCTCTTTGGCTTTGGGCAAGCCAGACTCCAAATGCTTCAATATCGATAACCTTATATTGATTTTTACGTTTGATAACTCGCCATTTTATGGGAATTTTTTTAACTATCCTTATTATAAATACTGCATAAACCATAATATCATTAGCCGTCTGGCAATAGATGCTAAAACTGTCATTTTTCACCATTATATTGACTTAGCTGAGTTTCATTTACATTAACCGCATATTCGTAAAACAGCTTGTAAACTCATCTATTTCTTCTTGGCTTGCCAGTCTACGATAGCGTCCCAGAACAAAATAAGAAATCCGTTTAGCATCTGCTGTTTCTGTGACAAAGTTTCTAAATAATTGTTTTTTCTTATCAAAGCTCATGGTTTTGCTTTTGAGAATCTGAATGGCTTGATTAATTTTACTTTTGATAAATTGCTCAGCCCCAATATCATTTTTTGATTGGCATGGACAGAGTTTGCATAAATCAGCAGGATAAAAAAGAAAATAGACTTCAATACAGGTTTCATATTAACTCCAATTTATTTCAAAATCTGAATATTGCATTCAGTTGAATTCCAAATTAGTTTAGAATTTAAACAGTTTATTCAAAATCATCTAAATCGTCTAGATCATCCCAAGAGTCCAGCTTGTCAGTAGAAAAGCTTTGATTCTGATTTCCCTTGAAGTAAGTTAGTTCTTTTATCTAAAAGATCAAGTGATCTGATGGTATAATATGCATTTCTGACAAGTGCGTATTCATCTATCGCGTTCTACGGATGTTTTCAATGGTTTCAATGGCTCCTTCTCTTTGTGTCAATACCACGAAAACAGGTCTGACCAAAACACATAGGAGCTTTATCTTCAAGATAGGTGTTTAATTGTGAAAACAAGCTACTATCTACAACGCGTCCAGAAAGTTGTCTCCCTGTCATAGGACCTAAAATGGTACCATTAAATAAGGACCTGCAGGAATTCCATAGGCTGCAAGGGTTTGACCAAAATCTTCTGATTGAATAGGAATTCCTTCTATTTTGGCAATATCAATAATACCGAATACTCCCCATATTGAATTGACTCCAAACCGATTATAGAGAATCTCCTGTTCTTTTCCATTTTTAACTGAAGTGCATTATTAAAAATATTAATGGGTTCTGATAGATTATAGACAAAATTTTTAACGCCTGTTCGAAATAATTTTGGAGTATAACGACGATAGCCTTTTGCAACGGGTTCTAAAATAAGTTTATCTGTGGATCGGTTTAATTGATAAATTTTTCTATTGATCGGTCGGAATGGATCTATGGCTGAATCGTATTTTTAGCTGCGCAACCACAAGAATAGATAAAAACAGGAATTAAAAACAAAATAATACGATATTTTTTGATACTATTATTATGAGGAGTTAAATTTATAACCATCTATGATATCCAGTCATTTGTTTAAATGTTTATCTAATTTAAATAGACATTTATACCTTATTTCTTATGTCAATAGTTAATGAAGCCTTATGAAGGAGAATTAATCAAAAAATCTAGAAATCCTTTTAATAACGCTGTCTTAAGTTTATCCTATTGAACTTTATATCTGTTAATTTATAATAAAAGGATTACTTTCTTTAGATCCTTTTTAATTTGTGAAAAGCCATGCATGATGTCAAATATTCCACTCAATTATAATGTTTTTATTAAACAAAACAGAGAGATATCTAAATCAGATCAATCTCCTGTTTATATTATTGGAGCAGGTGTGATTGGTATGTCTATTGCTGTTTTGTTATTGCATCAAGGATATCGAGTTTATTTGATTGAAAAAAATGAAATTGCAGCAGGAGCAGGATTGCTTCTGGTGGGATGTTGGCACCATTGAGTGAAGCAATGATAGAGCCTGTTTTTAAAAATCAGTCTATCAGTTTTCACAAGATAATGTTCATTTTTGGCCTGAATGGCAGATTTTTTGGAATATTATGCAAAATTTAACATTGATTAAGAACAGAAGGGAGCTTATATCCTTTTTTAAAGACACAAAACGTCAAAAAACAATTAATCGTCTTGATTTTTATCAGCTTCCATATCAGCTTTTAAGGATTGATCATCACCCCACTTTGAGGACTCTGTTTGCTCCAGAAATTAAAAAAGCCTGCTATTTGAAATCAGACATACAAATTCACCCAAACTTATTAATGGCTGCTTTGAAATCTGCTTTTCTAAATCTGAATGGAAACATTATTCAAGCAGAAGTTTTAAAATTGATATTCAAAACAATCATGTAAAGAGAATTTACCTTAAGGAAAAGAAGAAAAACAAACAAGAGATTCTCGAAATAGAAAAACTGGTTATTGCAACAGGAAGTGGAGGAATCAATTTATTAGATCCACAAATTAATCTCCCTATTTATCCTGTAAAAGGGCAAACGTTTTCATTATTGGATCTCAAAACGTCTTCATCATGTTGTTCGAACATTGAATGTTTATATTGCGCCAAAATCAAACGGGGAGATATTTGTGGTGCAACAAGTGTGTTTAATGAAACAGATAATCGCATTGATGAAACGGCAATCAGTATGCTTTATCAACGAGCCATTGAACTTATCCCGATTTTAGAAACATTTGAGATCAAAAAAAAATGGGTCGGGTTCAGACCCGCGAGCCCAGATTATTTACCCTTGATTGGACCGTTGGATATAAAAGGAATTTTTATTGCAAATGGTCATTACAGGGCAGGTGTAACACAATCTCCCTTAACTGCAAAACTGGTGGTTGATTGGTTAGAAGAAAGGTTTGATTCATCATATTGGCGCGCTTTTTCCAGTTAGAAAATTTGAATCTCCAATTCTACCTTGATAAAAGACATAAATCATGTTTTACGAAAGAATAATAAAGCATATATTTTGGTCTGGGAGTGTGAGGTATGATTTTGATCTGGGCGTGATGGTGTTTTTCTCTTTGAGATTTTGTGTATTCAATTTTTGTTATCTTGCAGCAGACAACATGCTTTTATTTATGATTAAACAATAGATCTTTTTTGTCTGTTTTAGGTTAATGTGCAAATTGTTCCCGGATGATTCGTTCATCAATTCTTGATCTTGATCAAATAATAAGGTGATAGATAAAGACGGAATCTCAAAAAATATCTATTTTATGGATATTTCTATGTTCAAAATTATCTGCGCAGGCACTGACTTTTCGATGTTCTGGATTTAATACCTCAATATGAATTTGGGTTTGATAGGGTAAAAGAGCTCCCCTCCAATGTCTTGGTCTGAAGGCAACTAATTGTGGTTAACGCTAGAATTTTGGCATTTAAGGGTAAAATAGGACCGTGAGCTGAATAATATAAGGCAGTAGAGCCCGCAGGTGTGGCAATTAAAATGCCATCTGATACCAATTCTGACAGGCGAAGCTTTCCATCAAGATAAATTTTGGTTTTTGCAGATTGATGAGTTTGTCTAAATAAGGATACTTCATTAATTGCCAATTCTTTAAATTTTTTGCCATGAGTCGTTATGCCCTGCATGCGTAAGGGGTTGATTTGAGCTGGAATAGATTTCTCAAGACGTTCATATAACTTGTCTGTTGAATATGAATTCATTAAAAATCCAACCGTACCACAATTCATCCCAAAATTGGGATATTTTTTTCATTTGTTTTCTGACCGTATCTAGCATAAAGCCATCTCCGCCAAGAACAATAATCGCATCTGCTTTTTCTATTTGAGTATTTCCATAAAGCTTGATCAAATCCTGAAAAGCCTGTTGGGCGCGTGCGGATTTACTGGTTTTAAACGCAAGATTTTGATAGCGAAACGGGGGTTTTGAAGAGCGCATAACAGGCTTTGCTCCGATCATATAATAGTTTTAAGAATGATAGTTTCTAATTTTTAAATTTTATTTCCAGATCGTTTAAAGTTTTAAAAACGATTATGCCAGATTTTAGAATAAATACTCTAAATCATCTTGTAAAGGAAGTAATCCTATTTGAATTTTTGTCAAAATTAGATAGTTATCACATTTGAATTTTTATCAAAATTAGATAATTATCACAATGTATTACGTGTTTTTTAAAAGAAATTGAGACGTTTTTTGAATGAATATATTTCTAGAACATATTAATCATCAAACCAGACTCATCTCATTGTTTAACACGATAAGATTTTTAGAAGTTTATGGATGTACATTCTTTGGATCAGGCTTGGTTTTTTGCTTGAGAAACAAGATTAAATCCTGACGATCTTTTTTATTTTTAATCCCAATAAACAGCATGCGATTGCCAGGTAAAAATGTTTTTGGGTTTTCTAGCCATTTATCAAGTTTTTCTTCTGTCCAGATAAAATTTTCTTCTCTTAATCTTTTGGAATATGGAAATCTTCAAGACTGCCGATTCTCCGATTAAATAAATGATAAAGATTGGGTCCTGCTCTATGTGTTCCTTGCTTGTTGAGCGTATGGCAGACTTGGCATTTGCGAAAATTCCGTTGACCATTTTTTAGTGCCTGATCAAAAGGAGAAGAGGAAAAAGGAGAAGAATTATTAGAATATGAGCTAGAATTCTTGTCTTGTTTGAACGTTTGATTTTACTGAAGAATCAGGCTGGCAGGCACAAAAAGCTGTGATCAATAAAACCCATGAGAACAAGGAAGAAAAATTTCTGAAAAAGAAGAGATGTATAAAAGATAATAGGGTCATTTTAGACACAAATATGGGATAATAAATATACTGAAACTAACAAGCATTTGAATATGCTATCTAAAAAAATTGTCGTTTACAATAAAATATACGATATATGACTTATTGGGCTGGTTAATGCGTATATCTGAAAAAGAAGATTAGTTTTTTCTGCTTGGTTTTGGTAAAAAAGCTCAAATCAATGTAAAAATCATCAGAAAATCAGATTAGGAGAGCTTCTTAAAGGGTGGAATCTAAATAGATCTATGTTTTTCAGCTTTAAAACATTGTGTGTTTTATTTGCTTTTTTATCATGTCCTTGCTAAGGATGGCTATAAAAGCATGTGTATAATATCAAAAAAACAAAGGTGAATTAGAGCACTCTTATTATCAGAAAAAGAGCACTCTTATTATCAGAAAAAATAACAGGAATGTTATTCAATCAGAAAATGAACAAAACTGAATAACAAGCATGATATTTAAGAGATGATTTTGAATCTGGTTATGACATTTATTGTTTTTAAGAAAACAGGCAGAATTATTTAAAGGATAAAATTGTGTGACAAAAAACTCAAAACTTGATTTATTTATTCAAGAATCTATTAAGCATGGCAAATCATTTGAAGAAATCAAAAGGGTATTATTAGAAGCAGGTTGGCAAAAACATCAAATTCGTTCAGGGCTTGAAACCTATTATTTAACTAAATATCCAATTGCCGTCCCAAAACCGAAACCTTTTATATCTCCAAGATTGTTTTTTCTTTATTTATTATATTTTTTAATGTTGTATCTGGTCGTTTATAACACTGTCAGTCTATTATTTATCTGTTTAAATTATTACCTCCTGATGGATTGGGTGAATATCAGAAATACTCGAACCATATTAGAGAAAATATTCAAATTAATTTATCGGTTATTCTGGTTTGCCCTACCAAATGGTTTTCTTTATTTCTTATTTAACAAATAAAATAATAAAATCAACAAAACAGTCTATTCCACGGATTCGATTATTTTGATTTATATTACATTAATTTATTTCCGCATGCATTATTACGGGTAATGCATGCCTGTTTGTTTATTATTTTCTGAAAGGTGAATTAAGCATTCGTTTTATTTTAAAAATTCTAATTTTAATGGCAATCATTGCAGGATTTTATTTTTTTATAGAGCAGAATTAAAACGAGATGAGCAAAACACATGAAAGATAAGATGTATGGAAGTTTCCTTAAGAGTATTAGTATACTTGTCTTGTTTGTATTTTGATCTGGGCTTTTTATATTGTAAAAACACCTCAATATAATCGTGAACTAAGAATAGATCAAAAACGAATTAACCATGTTTATCAGGCTAGAAGAGCTGTGAATATGTATTATAATAGCAAACAGGTTTTGCCAAATTCAATGGAAAACTTACTCAAACCAGAATCTTTAAATTACGAAATAAACTCTCTTTTTTTATTCAGAGCTCTAAGAAAAAGTATTTTGATCTTGAATATCAGGTAAAAACACAAACCAAATATCAGATTTGTACGCTATTTTTACATTCTTCAGATCAAAGGGAGGCTTATAAATTTTTATGGGAAAATAGAAACCAAAAAAAATGGAAACATCCATCTGGTAAATATTGTTTTACATTCTCTGTTGATATAAGACAAAATAAAAAATAGCGTTTGAATTTATTCTAAGAGTCCAATCAATAGAGTATAAAAAAGATATAAAGAGTGAAGAAAAAGGATTTGATATATTTCTATTATTAATATGAAGATAGGCTTATACTTAAATAGAGATTGCATTTATTAATATAAACGTTCAAACCTTGTGATAAATGATAAGCTTTGATGATCAGAAAAAGATCAAATCAAGGGTGTACTGTTTTTCAAAAAAAGCAGAATAATCTGGCTTATAAAGAAAAAGTATAAAAGGATTTCCGATATTGAGATTTATGGGCTTTAAAGGTTCCGATTTTAGGCTTAAAAAATTATGAATAAGATATGATTCCTAACAGCTGTTTTTCCAGTTAAAAGATCAGATTATTTAGAAATCATGTGTTAAGAAAAATGGTGCCACCAGTGAGAATTGAACTTACGACCTCACCTCTTACCAAGGGTGCGCTCTAACACTGAGCTATGGCGGCATGTGATTAATCCATTATGATTTAAGTCTGAGTTTTATCCAAACAAAAAAAAAAACACAAGATTTCTTTTAAGAGAAACAAACTAAAAAGGATTCTTTTTATAAGAAAAGAGATTTTTATTGAATATTTTCATATGATTGTGAAACCTCTTTGTTTTCTTTTTAAAATTCCATTGATATGATGAAGCTATCAAGATAGACTTAAAAACTATAAAATAGTGAATCTGGATTAGAAATATGTGCGTGCATTTTTTAAATTCAAAACAGGGCAGAACATATAAAATTAAATTGTCGAAAAGCCATAAAGATACAATCAGTATAATTAAAAAGCAGGCTAAAAGGAATCAATTGAAAGATAATTCATATGAAGACAGATAACTCAGCTTTAAACTCCTCCCAAAAAAAACAGAAATCAGGAAAACATCATCAAGATAGAATACAGCAGAAACAGGCATTGAGGCAGCAAAATCTGGCAGCTCAATTGCGAGCTAATTTAAAAAAGAAGAAACAGGCAAATGATTCTATAAAATAAGATTATTGATCTCGATTCTTTTTTAAACTGGCTTTAAATCTGCTTTTAACTGTTTGATATGGAAGGAATCATCATGTTGAATATGAGTAAAACAAAAATGGTTTGGAATATATAAATGGATAAAATCATCATTAAAGGAGGCAATCCTTTATCTGGTAATATTAAAATTGGTGGGGCTAAGAATTCTGCATTAAAATTAATAGCAGCGAGCTTGTTAACAGAAAAAAAGCTTTGTTTGCAAAATGTTCCAGCATTATCAGATGTTGGCTTTATGTGTAAAACGCTTGAAAAATTAGGTGTAAAGATTGAGCGAAATAGCAAAAATAGCCTTCAGTTACAGGCAGAAACCATTCGCTCTGTTTGTGCGCCCTATGATTTGGTTCGTAAAATGAGGGCTACTTTTTAATGTATTAGGTCCATTATTAGCAAGAGAGGGAAAAGCATGTGTTTCTTTGCCTGGAGGGTGCGCTATTGGTACAAGACCTGTTGATTTACATCTTAAGGCTTTGTCTGCTTTAGGCGCAGAATAAAGTTAAAAGATGGGTATGTTCATGCACATGTAAAGGGGGGATTAAAAGGGGCACATATTAGCTTTCCTTTTATTTCTGTTGGCGCAACAGAACATGCAATCCTGGCAGCTGTTTGGCAGAAGGTGAAACGGTGTTAGATAATGTTGCAAGAGAGCCTGAAATTAAAGATCTTGCGGATTGTTTGGTTAAAATGGGTGCAAAAATTGAAGGTGCTGGACAAAGCCAAAATCAGAATTAGAGGAGTGCAAAGCCTGACAGGAACAACACATCATGTTATTTGTGATCGTATTGAGTGTGGAACTTATGCGATTGCACTTGCGTTAACAGGTGGAAAACTGGTTTTAGAATCCGCGGATAAAGATTTATTAACAGCCCTTTGGACATTGCTTTTGGAAGCAGGTGTAACGCTTGAATTTAAGGATGATCAGATCATAATTGAATCTTCTGGTACACCAAGTCATTCCGTGGATGTAGAAACCTGTCCTTATCCAGGATTCCCAACAGATTTACAGGCACAATTCATGGCTTTAATGACGCTTGCAGATGGTGTTTCTGTCGTGCATGAAACGATTTTTGAAAATCGGTTTATGCATGTTCCAGAATTATGTCGTATGGGGGCGGATATCTCTACAAATGAAAGAAAAGCAATTATAAGAGGTGTAAAAGAATTACGTTCAGCACCTGTTATGGCAACAGATTTAAGAGCTTCTGTATCTTTAATCATTGCAGCATTAAAGGCAAAAGGAGAAAGTGTGGTTCATCGTATTTATCATTTGGATAGAGGATTTGAAACAGCTTGAACAGAATTTAAGAAAGTGGTGTGCTGATATTATGAGAGTTCACCATGAATAATATAAAAAACAGACAGGGTAAGAAAATTACAATTTTCAAACCAGGATTATAAGGAATATGTCGAATTTACTAAGATATTGGTCTATGAGCCTGAAGATTTTAAAATTATCGCAACCCTTCTACAAGGAGGGCTTGTCCAAGCTGGGCATATGATTTATGATCGAAAAAAGCGTTCTTTTGTTTTTGAATGCAACGGATTTGTTGGAATTGCTGTAAGTCAAAAAAATGAAATGGCAACAACAACCCGATGTGCCATTCAGATTAATAATGTATTGCAAGTTCAGTATCTGATTTTTCTATAGATCAGCCTGAGCTAACATATCATTTTGTAACCTTGTTTTTTGAGTTTAACGTAAAACCAGATGGAATGATTTTGATTCTATTTGAAAAAGGGGGGAAGATTAAACTTAATGTTGAGTGTTTAGATGTCATGCTTATTGATCTTGAAGTTTTAGGTCAAAAACAAATCTGAGTTCGGATCTTCACAAAAATAAAGGGGTAGATGGATATGGAAAAGGAGAATAAAGCCGAACATTATATTATTAAAATAAAGCTTGATCCAGACGTCTTGGCTTCTCTTTCGTCACAGACCAAATATGAGTCTGAAATTGCTATTCGTGATTTTTTGGATGGAAACTATTTTAACCCCAAAGAAATAAAAAACAAAGGACCTTATATGCTTTTACTATCTTTGACAGAAGATAGATTAATCCTTACACTACAAGCAAAATCAGATTTGGAACCTGATAATCGTTCAAATAATCCCAAAATTTATGCTTTTTCCATGGTTCCATTTTAAAAGAATTATCAAGGATTATTTCTTGATTTGCGAAAGCTATCAACAAGCCGTGCAAAAATCAGGACCTGCACAAATAGAAGCAATTGATATGGGCAGAAGAGGACTTCATGATGAAGGTTCTGAATTATTAATCAGCAGGATGGAACAAAAAAATAACCATGGATTTCCCAACAGCGAGAAAATTATTTACTTTGATCTGCTCATTGAAATGGAAAGGAACAGATATTTCTTCTGGAAACTAAATGAAGCAATCTTCTTCTTTATTATTTGTCTGTCGTCTCAATGCGGTTCGCTCTCCGATTGCACAAGCGATTGCGCAAAAACATCTCGTCGATCACTATGAGGCTTATTCATGTGGGATTACCCCTTGTCGGATGGATCAAAATGTTATAAAAGCACTTGAGCTGGAGGGAATATCCTTTAAAGCATGAACCTTGTGGCTTTAAAGATTTGGAAAACATTCCATTTGAACAGGTGATTGTTCTAAGCCAGGGCGCTTATCGACAGGCTAAACTATTTGCAGAAAAAATAGGAGCATGCTTTTATTACTGGGAAATAGAATTGCCAGACCAGGGAGTGAATTCTTCCAATTACCAAAGGGGAATATTGGAAGAGTATAAAAGATTAATTAAAAAAATAGAAAATAAATTGCTTCTTCATTTTGAGCAGAATAATCGATAAATAAAGCACTCAATTTTTTAAAAACAGGGCGTAAATTTGAAGAAAAGAGTTATTTTAAATTATAAAAGGATAAAATACAGGGATATATATGTCTAAAAAAGATCGTGAGATTGAATTAAATGCTGAAGTAATTGAAGCGATGCGTGATGCTAGATTTCGGGTGAAGCTGGAAACAGGAATGGAGATTATGGCTTATGCTTCTGGTGATATTCGTAAAAACAGGATTCGAATTGTCGTTGGTGATAAGGTCATGGTAAAAATGCCTGTTGATAGCTATGAACTTGGTCGTATTGTTTATCGATTTAAATAAAATTTTAGTTGAGCGTAAAGTTATTCATTTGATACATTCTGCCGCCTCCCCATTTTTTATATTAGCCAGTCAAAGTCCTCGCCGTTTGGAGATTTTAAACCAAATGGGGATTATTCCTGATCGTGTGATTGCATCTGGATGCAATGAGAGCCAGGTAAAGAAAGAAACACCAAGACAAATGACAAAAAGATTGGCGTTTGAGAAAATGAATTCAGCCATAGCGTTTTTAAAACAGGAGACAGGATTTAAATCAGAAAATTCTGTAAGAAAAAAATATATTCTTACCGCTGATACAAGTGTTGTTAAGGGAAGAACGGTTTTATTTAAGCCAGAAAATGAAGAACAAGCCAAAACTTATTTGCAGACTTTATCTGGATCCAGTCACAGAGTATATACAGCAATTCAGCTTTGCTGTATTTGGCAAGGAGAGAAACAAAAACAGGCAAGCCAGTTGGTCGAAAGCAGGGTGAAATTCAAAAAACTATCTTCAGAGGAAATTCAATCCTATTTGAAAACACGTGAATGGGAAGGAAAATCTGGTGGGTATGCCATTCAAGGACGTGCGGCTTGTTTTATTCAGCAAATAACAGGGTCTTATTCTGCTATTATGGGATTGCCAGTTTATGAAACCTATTTATTATTAACAGGGCTTGGACTTAATATTCTTACTCACAGAAGATAAACGCTGTGATTTTTAGGCTGAAATTCTAATTATTGATTAAAAAGATTCTCTTTTGGAGTAAACCGAAAATGAACCCCATTGAAAAAACTGATTGAAAAAAAACGGAAGATTTTTTAAAAATATGATTAGCGTTAAGTATAAAACAGCTCAGCTTTTGATTATTTCTCAGGATTTTAACGAAACCTTTGATGGATTAAACGATAAAAGAGATGAAATTAAACCATAAACACGCATTGATTGATCATAGAATAGGAGAAAGCAGGGCTGTGATTTTTGATGATCAGGGTCAGGCTTTTGAATTATTTATTCATAGATGGTTAGATCAATCTCCTTACCAAGGAGAGGTTCATCGAGGCATTATTAAACGAATTGAAGATAATTTCTCGGCAGCCTTTATAGAGCTGGAACGAGGTGTGACAGGGTTCTTACCTCTGAGCAAATCCCTTGTTCAAAAAAAAGGTCTGTTTCAAGGTACGAAAATAATCATTACCATTAAGGCAGAAGCGCATTCAGATAAATTACCAATTCTTGAAATTTCAGATCCTTCATTAACGCCGTCATTACCTGAAACGCATTGTTTAGAATCTTTAATGCAAGCGGATTTATTTAAAACCAGGTTTGAGCGATATCTTAAACATTATTATGAAAAATATTCTATTTCCATTGATTTGGTTAGGATTGAAGATCAAGATAAAATGGATTGTGAGGATATAGATGATTTATTTGATCACGCATTATCTGCTTATATTCCTTTAAGTGATCAGGGGGGAATCTGGATTGAAAAAACACATGCATTAACAGCAATCGATATTGATCATGGCAGAGGAAAGGGAACGCATTTTCAACAGGGTATTATTAAACGAAATCTTGAAGCGCTTTCTGTGATTGAGCGTCAGATCAGATTACGTAGAATTTCAGGATTAATTGTAATTGATTTCATTACAATTCATAATCCAAAAGCACGCCATGATTTATTTAAAGCAATTCAATCTGCCTTTAACTCTCATCATTATGATCATAAATTAATAATCGCTCCTTTATCACAGTTTTGTCTTTGTGAGCTCTCACGAGAGAGATTAAAATCGCCTCTTTCTGAAATTATGCTCAATCAAAGCCAGCAAAAAACCAGCGAAACTCTTGCTTTAGAAGCCATTCATAAACTCTATCAGGCTGGGCTTGTTCATAAAAAGGAATATCTTTATCTTATCGTACACAAAGAGATTATGAATTGGCTTGAAACAACGGCTTTAAACTGGAAGCAGATTTTGGAAACAAAATTTGGCAATAGGTTTGCGGTACAATCAAGATCAAATGATCATCGAGACAAGATTGAAATCATATGTGAACAAGAATGGAAATAAATCTGGCTATATTATAAAACATATTGAAAAATCTGATAGATTAAATTAAAGAAAATATGAATATTCATATAAGGTCAGATAAAAATAAGATATATATTGAATGTTTTAATATTGAAGAGGATAGAACATAAAAAAGCTATTATTTATTTCTTATTATCCATTAATATTTGACAATGGGTATTTATATTATTGTTATGAAATAGTCATATTTAATCTTGCAAGAATGAGAGCTGACTTTGAATGTTAAGCGAGTTGATTTGATAATAACATATAATAGTTTAAATTAGGAAATAAATTTTAACCGGTGAGATTCAAAGAAGAGAGGAAATTAAACTCCTTGTTTTTTAAGCTATAAAAAAACACTTTTACTTATATTTCTCTTTTGAAAGAAAAAAGAAAAGTTTTGTATGTACTATTTTTATATTAAGCTCATGGGAATTGTTTTCTAATTCAGGCTTTTATTGCGTTTAACATTATTGCTTGACTTTAGAATAAAATTAGATAATCCAATCTTTGGATTTTGGTATAAAATAGAGTTTTTAAAACAAGATACAGATTTATATTGGATATTTTTTTGATATGGTGTTAAGTAGAATTTGAGCCTTTATTTGTCAAAAGACTTGCTATGATCATGAGAATTGTTTTTTGCTTTTTCTATCTTGCATGCAAAGGTAAAGATTTGGATAGATAAAGTGATAAAAAATTTAATAAATAGGTGTTTAATGAGTCATCAAAAGCAAAAAGCCTGTCTATTATGTCAACGTCCAGCGGATCATAAATATCGTCCTTTTTGTTCTAAAGCGTGTGCAGATATAGATCTGGATCATTGGCTAAATGGACGCTATCAGATTAGTGATAAAAAAGAAAATGACAAAGAGGAACCCTCTGTCTAAAAAAACAGAAATCGGCACATCTAAATGCTGGACAGATTGTATTTTATTGCTTATAAGCGTTGACAGATTTTATATAAAACTGACAGCTGGTTGAATATTCTCCTGGCTTGAAAAGATAAAATAGAAAACTGAAAAATATCCTATTCTTTCTGAAGAGCGGAGATGCGGACTAAAGCAAAATCTGACTTTGTTTCGGATTTGGAATTGACAGTTTTACCATTTCGGGTTTGATATAAAAATAGGTTGATTTGACAGGTTTGGAATTAACCCAAAACAGAGTGTCAAATCTATAGAATGCCCAGATAGCTCAGTTGGTAGAGCAGAGGACTGAAAATCCTTGTGTCGGTGGTTCAATTCCGCCTCTGGGCACCATTTTTCATTCTTTATTAATCATATACCAGCTTAAAAGATTTTTCTTAAAAAAAGAATATCTTGATAAAGATAAAATGAGCGCTTAATACAATTTTATAGACAAGGTTTACTGAAAAACAGGTTTTATGTCTGACTTCTGACTAAAAAGCCAAATGAAATTTATGATTATAATCACAAAATTCCTGTTTAGACTTAAAAACGAAGCGCAATTTAACTCCCTATTTTTTAAATGAGATGATAATAAATTTCTTAATCTGGATTTTATTCATGATAAAAAGAGAAAAACAGATCAAGCTTTTTCTCTATTGCTTTGTAATTGGGGTTAATATAAATTTTATTTATAAAGGAGAGATAGAGAAAAATAAAACAGGAGTGATTTATAAAGAATGGTTCTGATCATTCATGATTCAATTTGTATCTTATAGGAGAATGTTCAAAATGATGATGAAAAACAAATTACATCCAACAGATTTGTTTCCTACAATTTTAGTGAAGGATTTGAACGGAAATAAAATAGAAATTGGAAAACCAAAAAAAGGCATGGATTAGCAAACAATACTTGTTTATCGGGGAAAGCATTGTCCATTATGTACGAAATATTTAAACCAGATAGAACAGTATAAACAGCGCTTTTTTGACCAGAAAATTGATCTTATTGCAGTTTCGGCAGATCACAAAGCTCAGCTAGAGGAGCATGTTAAAACCCTAAATCCATTATATTATGTCTTGACAATAGAACAAATGCAAAAGCTCGGCGTTTATATCTCTATTTCAAGATTTGAGTAAGAAACGGATCATTATTTTGCAGAACCTGCTTTGTTTGTCATTAATCATGAATTTAGATTACAAGTTGTAGATGTTTCCAATAAATCTTTTTGTCAGACCATAAATTGAGGCTTTGATATCAGGGCTTGAATGGATTAGAAACCCTGATAATTATTATCCTATTCGAGGAAGTTATACAGGGTAATCTTTAAAGTAGGGGATCATTTTAGAGATGGAATTGCTTTCGAATTTCGGTTGATTTTTTTAAAGCTTTTCTTTCTTTTTGAAAGCATGATGGGGGTTTTAAGTATCCGTCTATATTCTGGGAAACGAGATTGGAACAAAGGGAGAATGTACGTTAATAAATAAAACAATAAGCTAAAATGAGTTTAATTTTACTAGAGTCATTATGGATATATTGAATGAAAAATTTAAAGAAAGAGATATTGAAACCAGCTTTTATTTGTTTTAATAAACTTTCAAGATGCTGATGTATAAAGCGTTTTTAGATAAACGCCTAAATTTAATACATTTTTTTATGTAAGCTGTAACAAAAAAACAGAGTTATAATTACAAAAAGTTGAATTATATGAATTGCTCATTTAAGATAATATTAATATTATTTTTAGTAAATATATTTTTAGATTTTGCTAAAAGCAGAAACAGATATTTATTTCCTGAATTCAAAGTAAAAATAGGCTAAGGCGATGTTAAGAAAGATGATGTTATGTTTGGTATTGAACAGTTTTTTGCTCATGAGCTCTGTTCAGTCTTTTTCTAATTCCATTTCTTCTGATAACATAAATTCCCTTCAAAAAATCAAACATAGAGGCTATTTGAAATGCGGAATTGGAAAATCCATTTATGGATTTTCTATCAGACAGAAAAAGGGCAAATGGAAGGGATTTGATATTGATTGGTGTAGGGCTTTTGCCGCAGCTATTTTTAAAAATCCAGATCAAGTTAAATTTATACCTGTAACGACCTCAAACAGATTTGACAGGCTAATAAAGGGAGATATTGATATTTTAATGCGATCAACATCATGGACGTTTTCCAGAGATGTTGATCTTCCATTGGAATTTCCCGTTGTGATTTATTATGATAGTCAAGGTGTGATGACTCGAAGATCTCTGGATATTTCCGCTATTCAGGAATTGCATAATGCTCGTATTTGTGTTGCCAAAAATTCGACAGGACAAAAGAATTTACAGGATTATGCAAAAGAGCATCAGATTAATTTTGAGATTGTTGTTTTTAAAAGTGCAGAACAGGCAAGAAATGCTTATGAAGCGATGAAGTGTGATGCGTATTCAGATGATTTATCGGCTTTAGCTGTTTCTCAATCCAATTTAAACAAACCAGGAGAGCATATGATTCTTTCCGATGCAATTTCAAAAGAATGGTTTAGCCCAGTAATTCAGGAAGGAGCAGACAGACTTGCAGATCTTGTTCGATGGACAGTTTATGCTTTGATTAATGCAGAGGAATATGCGATTACCAGACAAAATATAGATGAATTAAGAGATTTTGGTTCCCAAAGGGTAAAACGGATTTTAGGCAGTGATCAAGGGTTTTCAGATGGGTTTGAAAATCCAAATTATGCGTATCATGCAATTAAAGCTGTTGGAAATTATGGTGAAATTTTTGAACGAAATTTGGGATTAAAGTCAAAATATAAAATTGAACGAGGCTTGAATAAATTATGGACAGATAGAGGTCAGATTTACGCACCCCCCATTCGCTGATTTGGTTTTAAATCTTAGTCTGGAATCATATCTCTGAAATGAGAGCATAAGATAGGTTTGAGTCTGGATCTAATTCATGTTAGATAGAGTTTTTATCGTTTGAACATAAAGGGTTTCATGTGTCCGAATTAAATCAGGAAGTTATTCTTAAAACCATAAACGGGAAGGCTTTACGGATTGCCAACCATTTAAAATTATCTATTATTGCAGGACCTTGCGCACTGGAATCTAGAGATCATGCTCTGAAAATGGCAGAAGCGTTAAAACGAATCTCGGAAGATTTAAAGGTTAATTTGATTTATAAAACCTCTTTTGATAAAGCAAATAGAACGAGTATTTCAAGCCAGAGAGGGGTTGGTCTTGAGCAAGCTTTACCAATTTTTCAGGAAATCAGAGAACAATTTCAACTTCCTGTTTTAACAGATGTGCATCATGAAAGGCAGTGTCCGATCTTAAAAGAAGTGGTTGATGTTTTGCAAATTCCAGCATTCTTATGTCGGCAAACGGATTTATTAAAAGCAGCAGCTGAGACCCAATGCGTTATTAATGTTAAAAAAGGACAATTTCTTGCGCCTTGGGATATGAAAAATGTGATTGCAAAAATTACGGGATTTGGCAATCCAAATGTTTTTGCTTGTGAACGAGGAGTTAGTTTTGGATATAATACTCTGGTTTCTGATATGCGTTCTTTGACCCTTCTCGCGCAGACAGGCGCGCCTGTGATTTTTGATGCAACGCATTCCGTGCAACAGCCTGGAGGGCTAGGAAATAAAAGCGGTGGACAACGCCAATTTGTTGAACCTCTTGCAAGGGCGGCGTGTGCCATTGGCGTTGCAGGCGTGTTTATTGAAACCCATCATCATCCTGAGGAAGCATTTTCAGATGGTCCGAATATGGTGCCATTAGATCAATTCAGCGCTTTGGTTAAAACCCTATTGATCTATGATGAGATTGCCAAATCTACGCCTTATCTGGAAATTGAATAGAAATTAAAACCGATCATTGCCTTGTATTGGGATAAACAGGAATGGACCCCCCTTCTGTTTGTATTATAAAAAAGAGGTGATTTTTTTAAAAATAAGCGTTTAAATAGACCAGATGAACATTAAGGATATTAAGCGAACTAATTTCTTGTTGAAAGAGGTATAAAAAAGCCTGATTCCAGATCAATCCTATTTCTAGCATGATTTAGGAAAATCTGGGTTAAAATCTTCTTAATAAAATCACAGATTTATTTTCAATAATCGATGCTAACAAATTATGGATAACGTTTTGATTGGTTATGGTTAGCTGTTTTCAGCTTGCCAGCTTTTAATTCTTGTTTTGAGATTTTCTGTAATATCTTTGTAGAAAAGATTATAGGGCTTGGTTTTTAATCGATGACCAAAACTTCTTTTTTGTTTTAGCCTTGAGGAAATAGGGCTGGATGTATATAAGATCCCGTTTCTGCATTGTGCGCTGACCTGATTTGCCAAAATCGCAGGCGTTTCATTAAATTCAAGATTGCTGGCAGCAACACCTCCTTTATGTAAATGAGCTGGAGCGTGCATTGTATTTTGAGACCATAAAAGCGGGTTTATACATAATAATGTATGATTTTTCGTGGTAAAATAAATATCAGAACCATTCCAGATTTTAGAGCGTGTTTTATATCGTTTAATATTTTTTGTATCTTGTTCTGTAAAACTATTCCAGCTGATAATACAATGAATATCTTCTTTAGATTCACAGGCTTTTAGAGAGGAGAGCGCTTGATTAAACAGATCAATAGGAACAGGGTAATCGATAATATAGGCTGCAATCATTCTATTTACAAAGGATTTAGAATGCTGATAATGATGTAAAAGAGTAATTAAATGAAACCCTCCTTGTTCATATCCCACCAAAATAAACGGTTTTTCAGGATCGATTTTCTCCAGGAATGCCAAAAAGGCACGTTCAATATCCAAAAATGCAGTTTTTCTAGCTCTTAGGGCATCCTCACGATTGGTCAAAAAAGAATATAATGAAGATTGTCGATAATAAGGGACGTAAATTTCTGTATCTTCTTTGAATAAATATGCATAATTGGGCAAATAAATATTATGAACCTTACGTTGGTTTTTAGGATCATGAAGATTGGCATTCCACCCATGTTTTCCTTCAAAAAAAGTTGGTAGGATAATAAAGCTGGCAGGTTGTTGCAAAATGTCTGATTTCTCTGATGAGGGTATCGCTATTGAAGTTGATCGTTTTTTGGAGGTTTGTCCATATTTTGCCCAGCCCGTTGCGTATTGATAATTAATTTCAGGAGGAAGTGTATAGGTTTGATAGGGAATGCCTGGATCAAGCCAGCTTTGATAGATTTTTTCTTCAAAAAATAATAGAAAAAAAATAAGAAAAACAATGATTAATACACTAATTCCTCCCCAATAGAGAAATTTTTTTTTCTTATCCTGTGTATAATATGGCTTTTTTCTCATAAAATGCATGCCAGATTTGCTCAAATATAATAGGTTTGATAAATGATAACACTTTTCTTTTATCATGCGTTAATGATAAGGATATAAAGATCATAGTATACTGTATTGTAAAAAAAGGAAACCTATAATGGAGCTCAAAAAAAAGAGTCATCGAAAAAATTTGTTTTTATGGCTACGGCGTAATTTTTTGACAGGAGTTGCGGTCGCTGTTCCAATTACAGTAACGGCATGGTTGGTAATTAGCCTGATTTCTTTTGTTGATGAGCGCGTTAAACCTCTTATTCCCAAACAATATAACCCAGAAACCTATCTTCCATTTGCAATTCCAGGGCTGGGTGTGATTATTAGTGTGCTTGCCCTTATTTTTTTGGGCGCTCTTGCGGCAAATTTTTTTGGAAGAGCAATCCTAAATTTAGGAGAACGAATTGTTGACCGTTTGCCTTTAATCAGAACGGTTTATCGAACAGTTAAGCAAATTGTTGAAACGATTGCTTCCCAACAAGAAAAATCATTTAGTGAAGTTTGTCTTCTTGAATATCCCAGAAAAGGATTATTCGTGGTTGCTTTTATTACAGCGGAAGTAAAAGGAGAATTAAAAAAACATATAGGAGAGGGCTATGTTGGTGTGTTTATTCCAACAACTCCAAACCCAACTTCCGGTTTCTTGCTTTATGAAAAAAGAGAAAACCTAAAGATTTTGGATATTAGTGTAGAAGCGGGTGCAAAATTAATTATTTCAGCAGGTCTGATTTCTCCAGAAGAAGCACAGGCACAAATCGAAAAAGAAAAGAAAATCTCAAAAACATTACATAAATAAACCGAATGATTAGCTAAGAGAGTTTGTCTTGATGGGAAAATATCTAAAATTGACGTTGAAGCATTAAGGCAATGTGTTTTTTTGGAAGAAAATAATCTGATTGCTTAACAAAAGCAATCAGATTAAAAAAACCATTGGAATACAGATCTTAAAACCAATATTTTTTCAACCTCTGTTATTTTCTAAAAAAAAAGAATTAAGGTATGTTTTAATCGAGCAAGCAAAGCATTTAAATTTAGATAAAGCGTTTGGAGCTATTTCATTTCATGAATTAATATCTTGTTTGCCCTATTTTTTAGGTGTTTGGCTCTTGTTTTATTGGGGTTAATTGTGTGTTTTGTTTTAGGGAGGGTAAACTGCTGGGCGGATTCTTTTAAAAATACTCCGAAAGGCTCTTTGGCTACATGCTTTTATAAAATTAGATATGAATTGGCTCTCTTTAAAAAACACTCTGAAAGGCTTTTTAGCTAGATTCTTAAATTTTGCGCTTTTAGCGTTTACTCTGCTTTCAAAAATGCTCAATTGCGTTATTGTGATGATGTTTTTTGCAAACAGTTTTGAAGAATGAAGGCAAGAAATGCTTAAAACCGCTTATTATATCCAACGCAGAACCTACACCAAATAATCTGTATAAATAGAGGATTTAACTCCCTTTGTGTTCAAGAAGGGGGATGAATGTCTGACCAGAACGCATCCCATGGATATTCTTCATATATACGCTATTATCTGTGCTTTAGCAAACCAAATCCACCCTTGGCTTTTCCAGTATTGAGCAATATCATATCTTGTATCCGCGCTTTAGTAAATCAAAACGATTCATTTACCTGTTATGCCTGTCGCATGTTTTCTATGCCAAGCTTTGGGAACATCGTAAAAACACTGCTTGTCAATTTTTTAATCTCACCCCTTAAAAGCTTTATGGGATGTCTGCTTTATTTGAACGGCAATCTTTTCGCAAAATCAATGACAGGAATGAGGTGGATAGCTTGCCGATTTATATCAACCCGTTCGATCGCATAATATTCGGTCGCGTAATGTGTTGTCATACCCGAAACAATAAATGTTTCTATCAGTTTCGTTTTGCTTATTAATGAAGCTTTTCTCATATTATTTCAGATCATAAATCTCGGTTATTTGGGACTGCCTCTTATCGTTTTTCTAATTAATTTTCGAATTTGTCTTGTTTAGGCTGTATTTAATCTTCTAAAACTGCTATTTCTGTCAAATAAATATAGTAATAATCGCGCAGCAATTCCTCTTTCAGATTCTAAAAGAGGATCTTTGTGAATTAGTAATTTAGCATCCTGGATAGCTGGATTTAACAAGTCAATATCCTCTTTTAGGCGAGCGATTTTATATTCTGGAAGTCCGCTTTGTTTTACGCCAATTAAATCACCTGATCCTCTTAGAAAAAGATCTTTTTCTGCAATTAAAAACCCATCTTCTGTCGATCTTAAAATCGTTAATCTTTCTCTTGCTGTAGAACTCAGCGGAGGTTTATACAAGAGTAAACAGCTTGATTGTTTTGTTCCACGCCCCACTCTTCCTCTTAATTGATGTAATTGGCTAAGACCAAAGCGTTCTGCTTGTTCTATAATCATGATATTTGCATCGGGTATATTAATGCCAACTTCTATAATTGTTGTTGCTACAAGCAATTGAATTATACCTTTTTGAAAGGAGTCTATAATCTGACCTTTTTCAGCTCCATTCATTTTACCATGTAACAAACCAATGCGTTCTTCCCCAAAAAATCCTTTTAAAATCCTGGCTCTTTCTTCAGCTGCAATTAGATCTATTTTTTCTGTTTCTTCGAGTGCGGGACAAACCCAATAAATTCGATCTTTTCGATTTAAAGCATTCTTGAGTGCAAAAAGGATGGAATCGAGCTTGTCGACAGAAAATATTTTTGTTTGAATGGGAAGGCGTCCACCTGGTTTTTCATCCAGCCTTGAAAGATCGAGATCTCCATATGTGCTCAGCGCAAGTGTTCTTGGAATAGGCGTTGCTGTCATAACCAGCAAATCTGGATAGAGTCCTTTTTGAGTAAGGGTTTGACGATGTGAAACACCAAACCGATGTTGTTCATCAATAATCACCAGACCTAGATTTTTAAATGTAATTTGATCTTGAAACAAGGTGTGTGTGCCACATAAAATATCTATCTCACCTGTTTTAAGAGCGTGTTCTATTTGTCTTTTTTTTTGTGTTTTTGTTGTTCTGGTCAGACATTCAATCCTGATTTTTGTTTGTTTAAAAAGTGTATTTAATGTTTTAGATAATTGTCGTGCCAGGATTTCTGTTGGAGCCATAAGGGCAGTTTGAACACCACAATCACAAGCTTGTGCTGAGCTGAGAGCTGCAATAAAGGTTTTTCCAGAGCCGACATCTCCTTGTAATAATCTGGACATGCAACCAGGGCTTGCCATATCTTCAGAAATTTCTTGAAAAACTTTTTTTTGTGCGTTTGTCGGCTCAAATCCAGCATTTTGAATGATTTTTTGTGTCAAATTCTGTTTGTTAATCAATGCATAGCCTTTGATTTGTTTCCGTCCTTGTCGTGTCAGGGCAAGGGCAAGCTGGTGTGCAAATAATTCATCATAGGCAAGTCTTTTTCTGGCATGCTCTTTGGCTTTAATATCTTGCTCTGATGTTGGGTGATGCAATTGATATAAGGCTTGGTTCCAGGATGGAAATTTATTTTTCTCCAGCCAGTTTGGATCTTGCCATTCTGGTAAAACAGGCATGGCCTCTGTGAGGCTGAGGATGATTTTTCTTAAATATTTTTGTGTTAATCCTGCAATTAGAGGGTATTTTGGTTCATAAGGATTTATGGAATATTCCTCATTTATAGAAAAAATATAATCAGGATGTGTAATCTGAATCATATCTTTATAATATTTAATCTGACCAGAAATAATATATTCTGAGCCAGTCATAAGTTTTTTTTGTAGATAATCTGCTTTGAGATTAAAAAAAATCAGATAAAAGACAATTCCGTTGGTTTCCATGGTAATTCGATAGGGCTGTCTTTTTTGCCTTGGAGGGAAATGTTCCAAAACACAGGCTTTAATCACACCTGTTTCTCCATTTTCAATTTCTGTTATATGATGATAAAATTTTCTGTTAATATAACCTGTAGGAAGTAAAAACAAGAGATGTTTTGTATGAGGTCCTGCGAGTTTTTTCAATAATTCCGCTTTTTTGGGACCAATATCAGATAAATGTTTCAAATCATGAAAAAACCAGTCCAGCTGTGCAGGACGAATATGAGTATTAAGACTTGAAACAGGCATGAAGCAACTCATTAAATTAAATGTATTTTAAAAAACAAATCCTTGAAACTGGAAGGTGAATGCAAATTATTCTCTTTCCAAATCACCATAAAAAAAGAATATTTATCATACAAAACCCTTGGCTTCTGGTCAATACAGGGGAAAAAAGAGAAGGTTAAACTCAAGAAAAATCCATAATCTTTAAACAATTAAACGCTAAGAATTTAACGATTTGAATCTTTATTTTTTGAAACCGAATGTATAAGCTTTAAATCTTTTAAAGAATAATCTCTTTTAGGATATTCATTTTATGGGTAAACCAGTATTTTTAGATAAAAAATGGAGTTTAGTATGGATGCAGAGCGTAAAAAATTACTCTATAAGGCTCAATATCGTGGCTTTAAAGAGGCAGATCTTGTTTTAGGCTTGTTTGTTAGGAAATATATCCAAACCTTTTTAAAGGAAGAAGTAATAAGCTTGCTTGAATTGCTTGAATTGCCAGATCCTGTTTTATATGACTGGATTATTCAAAAAAAACCTCCTAAACAGGTTCTTGAATTTACGATATTGGAAAAAATCAGAGCCTTTAATGTTTCTAAATATATATCAAAAACATCCACCTAGTTTGAAGGCGTTAAAAGAGAATTTACAAACTGGATTGATTTGATTAAATAAAATGTTTTAAACAGGATTAGTGAATTTAAAATCAACCCTGATTTTGATAGAAAGACAGAGTTAATAAAACAGAAGTTTTCTTAAAATAAAGTGTATATCGGAACCATACCCCAAAAATAAAGAGATCATAAGCTAAGGAGCGGATAAATCCAATTTTTTGAAAAAGAAATTGATTGAAAAACACTTTAATAAAGAGAAGGATTGATTTAGGGTTTAAAAGAAATATCCATAAAATCAGCCTTTTAAAAAAGAAAAATGGGATCTGTTTTTTAAATCTACTTCTTAAATTTGCTCCTTAAAACAGGTGTTTCACAGAGTGAACGCCTTAAAAAAAAGAAGAGTTTGTAAATTCGAGGCTTGAAAAGAGAATGTATAGATTTAAAACAGAAATTATTGTTAAAATACAATATTTAAACCTAGATTATTGATGTTAAAAAAGGATTTGGTTCTTTATGCCATATGATCATTTGAATTTATCAGCCATACTTCATGAGAGGAATCCCAATGAGAGCAATCCTAAACCAAAGATCATTTCCAATGTCGTTAAAGGGGCAGATGCACACTTAATAACACGCCTTGCCAGACAAAATAGAATTGTTTATGTATATCTTGCTTCCAATGAGATGGAGGCAAAATTATTTCAGGCACATTGTCAGTTTTTTGCGCCTGAGATTGAAAGCATGTTGCTTCCGTCAAGAGATTGTCTCCCTTATAGCCTGACCTCTCCTTCTTCGTTTATTTCGGCACAAAGAATCTCTGTTCTTTCCAGATTAAGAATATTGAAACAAAATGGTATAGATCAGGCTAAAATTCTAATTATAACCGTTTCTTCCATGATTGAACGATGTCCTCCAGCAAGCTTTCTTGCAGATATGGACTTTCAGATTGAACAGAAGAAACCGCTTAATTTAGATCGATTGTCAGAATATTTTTCCATATATGGCTATAGACAAACCAGCTTGGCATCAGATCCTGGAGAATATGCTTTAAGAGGAAGTATTATCGATGTTTTTTCTCCATTATATAAACATCCATTTCGGATAGATTTATTCGGAGATCAGGTTGAAAGCATTCATTATTTTGACGTTGAGACACAAAGATCTCTAAAAGCGTGTGACAAGATTTTAATTCAGCCTGTAAGTGAACTCATATTCAATCAGGAAACACTGCGTAATTTCAAGCAAAATTATGTTCGCCAATTTGGCTCAGTTCCAGAAGACAAGCAATATGAGATGGTTTTATCTATGATACGGTTTCCAGGAATAGAATTTTGGCTTGCTTTATTTTATAATCATGCAGAAAGTCTGTTTGATTATTTGCCAAAACAGAGCCTTCTTTTTCTTCCTTCAAATCTGTCTAGCCTGCTTGAAAATCGCTATCAGATAATTCAGGATTGCTATCAATCAAAAACATCTAAACCAACTCGATTTATGGAGCAGGGAAACCATAAAATACTGCCCGCAGAACAGATTTATTTATTGGAAGAGGAATGGAAAAAAGAGCAAAAAAAACGCAAGAGTTATCAACTTTCTCCATTTCAGTCAGATCAAGCAGATTTAAATTATAAAACAACATATGGCTATTTGTTTACAAATGAAAGACAGGCTCAGAATATTCATTTATTTCATGCTCTCATTGAACGAATTCGATCCTATCAGAAGAATGGAAAGAAAATTATTCTTGCATGTTGGAGTAAGGGATCATCTGATAGATTACAGCATATTTTAAAGGAGTATGGGTTCAAATCGATCAAATCCATTGAGCGATTTGATCAGATAAACGCAGCTAGATTCGAGAAAACAGTGTTCTTTGCTCTTTTTCCTTTGGAAAGAGGGGTTGAATTTGAAGATATTATTGTCATTTCCGAGCAAGATATATTAGGCGAACGTCTTTCTAGATCCAGACCCGTACGAAAACGAAAAACAGAACAGGTTATTCAATCTGTCTCTGCTTTGAATATGGATGATTTAATTGTCCATTACGATCATGGAGTTGGAAGATATA
Organism: Maricaulaceae bacterium; assembly: GCA_965183855.1. Lineage (GTDB taxonomy): Bacteria > Pseudomonadota > Alphaproteobacteria > Caulobacterales > Maricaulaceae > CBCYMI01. Next base: position 93,772 of record CBCYMI010000010.1, read on the forward strand.
AAGGATTGAAAACCTTAAAAACGCAAGGATTTATACATGATTATCTAGAATTGGAATATGCTGGAAATGATCGGTTGTTTTTACCCGTAGAGCATTTGGATATTTTAAGCAAATATGGATCTGATGATCCAGAAATGGGGTTAGACAAGCTTGGAAATGCACAATGGCAGATCAAAAAGGCACGCATTAAGCAAAACCTTCTTGAACACGCAGACCATTTAATTAAAATTGCAGCGCAAAGAAAGCTCAAAACAGTTGATAAACTCTATGCATCTGAAAAGGAATATGATGAGTTTTGTACAAAATTTCCCTATATAGAAACTGAAGATCAAAGTGAAGCAATTTCAGAAGTGCTCAAAGATTTAGCAAAAGGCTATCCAATGGATCGACTGATTTGTGGAGATGTTGGTTTTGGAAAAACTGAAATTGCTCTAAGAGCTGCTTTTATTATGGCAATGGCAGGCTATCAAACGGCATTTATTGCACCGACAACCTTATTGTCGAGACAACATTTTAATACTTTTTTGGATAGATTCTCAGAAACAGGGATAGAAATTTGTCAGCTTTCCAGATTTGTTTCTCCAAAACAGGCAAATATGGTAAAGGAAAAAATAAAAAAGGGACAATGTGATATTGTCATTGGAACACATTCTATTTTTTCAAAAACCATTCAGTTTAAAACCCTTGGTCTCGTGATTATCGATGAAGAACAACGCTTTGGTGTTAAGCATAAGGAGTATTTAAAACAATTAAAAACCAATGCTCATGTTTTAACCCTGACGGCAACCCCTATTCCAAGAACCTTGCAAATGTCTTTATCTGGACTTAGGGATTTATCCATTATCACAACCCCTCCCATTCATCGTCTTTCTGTTCAGACATATATTACTGAATTTGACAAAGCAAGTATTCGTCAAGCTCTTTTAAAAGAAAAAAACAGAGGAGGACAAAGTTTTTTTATTGTTCCTAGAATATCTGATATAGACGAAATTAAATCTTTTCTGACACTTTCTGTCCCAGAAGTTAATTTTTGCATTGCTCATGGGCAAATGACGGGATCACAATTAGAAACTATTATGACAGAATTTTGTTCTTTAAAATATGATGTCTTATTATCAACAAGTATTATTGAAAGTGGAATTGATATTCCAACCGCGAATACAATTTTAATTTATAAATCAGAGAGATTTGGATTAGCGCAATTATATCAAATGCGCGGACGAGTTGGAAGATCAAAACTAAAAGCCTATGCATATTTGCTTATTTCTGCCAATCAGGAACTTACGCTTTCTGCACAAAAAAGATTAGAGGCTATTCAGTCTTTGACGGCTCTTGGTTCGGGTTATTTAATTGCCAGTCATGATCTTGATCAAAGAGGAGGGGGTAATCTTCTTGGAGATACGCAATCGGGTCAGATTCGTGAAGTTGGTGTTGAACTCTACCACACAATGCTTGAAGAGGCTCTACAAACCTTAAAAAATAAGGAAGAAGAGCAGAAAAATCAACCAGGGTCAGAACTGCCTCACATTCATCTTCAAGCCAATATTTTAATTCCAGAAAGCTATATTAGAGATATTGATTTAAGGCTATCATTTTATAGACGCCTTGCCAGGCTGGAAACAGATGAAGAAGGAGAGGCTTTAAGTGCTGAATTAATTGACAGGTTTGGTTCACTTCCTAGTGAAGTTATGAATTTAATTGAAATTGTTCGTCTAAAAGTAATGTCAAAAGCACTTTATATTAAAAAAATTAGTACAGGAAAACAGGGAGCTGTTTTTGAATTTTCAGGGCATCACCCCTTTGATCCGAACCGTTTATTAGCCATTATTCAGCAAGATCCTGCCATGAAGCTAAGAGCTGATTCTTCTATTTATATTCGAAGAAACTGGGAAAAACCCGATCAGCAAATAAAAGATTTAAAAGAAATTCTAAAAACATTGTCAGAAAAAATAGGAACTCATTTTGTAAACCCAGTTTAAAGCAATATATCCATTTTATTCGATAAAAATAGAGTTAAAACAGAGAAAAATATAAAATTCATCTTTTTTACGAATATTTTCACCCAATAACAGTAAGCATGAAGGGGGGAAACCTATGATGGGGGTTAAAGGTATTTTTCTTAGGCGACAATATCCCTGATATTATTTTGTTTTTGCTTCGCTTTAGGAGGATTTGGAATAATATTCTGAACAGAGCGCTTTAAGAAATCAACTCCTGCTTCGCCTATCTTTTTCTCCGAGATATTAGATAGAAGTTTAACTTTAACAGGGCTTCCCTTCTCATAATCAAAGGCTGCGCAAGTGGCAACGCCTTCAAGCCGTTTTTGAATGATTTCAGCTCCTTTTAAATTGGTTGCGGGTAAAAGATAGATAAAAATATTTTCATCAATTCTGGCAGGACAATCTTCTATTCTAACCAGCTGGGAGAGCATTTCACCCCATTGTTGATAGATTTTTAGTCGGGTCTTCTCAGATAAGTGCGAGTTGGAATCATTCGATAAATGAATAATCATAGAGCAAGCAGAAAGCGGATATTGATAAAGATCCGCATTTTGAGCTAAATGTTTGATATGCTTAAGTAAAAAATCTTGATTATATAAATGAGTCTCAGTATCCATGACTTCAGGTTTTTGAGTTAATTTCAAGGTTTCTTTAGCAATTAATCGCCTTTGTCTTTCATGTAATAAAGACAAGATTCGAGATTCAATTTCTTCAGAAGCGGAATTTGGAAAAATAACATCTGTCACACGGATGGAAGCATAATCTTCTGGTCTGTTAATTGCTTCATTTTGTAACATAATAATTGGTAAATGGTAAAAAGAAGAATTTCTTCTTAATGCACGACATATTGAGAGTGCATTTTCTGGATGTTCTATGGCATTGAGAATAATCAGATCAATCGATTGTGAATAAATCCAGTCAAAAGCTGTGAAACTGGTAAAGGCCGCAAAAATCTCAACAGGCTTTTTTTTGAAAAGATTTTGAAGTCTGATAAAGCAAGGATGTGATTCTCCTACATATAATAGCTTATGTTCTGCTTCTTCTTTTACAGGAATATTGGGTCTGATATTAAATTCATATAAGGTTTGAAGTCTGGAAATGAGTTCATTCTCAAGCGTTTTTAGCCGCTGTATATTTTCAATTCTGGGCAAGATTTGATGAAATGTCATTGGTAAATAAGCAATGCTATCAAATCCAGACAAGGCAGGATGATATGATTGTGTTGCGGGCATAAGAGCAATGATGGGTGTTGTTGGATCACATAATGGCTTAAGATTTTGAATATAGGATATTAAGTTATGTTCACAATAATGCTCAAAAAAGCACAAACAAGCATCATATTTTTCTTTTTTTTTCTTACTTAACTTTTCTGTATAGAGTGTAAGTTTTATCTGGGTTTGTTTAATTTGAGCATTGAAATGATTGGTTTCTGTTTGATGGTCTCCTGCAATTAGCAGATGATTTAATTCTATTTGCTGACTCATCTTATATCCCTGATTTTTGTTTATCTGATGTTAATATAACTAGAAAATCCTACGGAGATATTAAAATATTTAAAAACTATTCATCATATATTCAGTCCGTTTTTTTTAGACTGTCTTTTCCGTTTGCCAAAAGCGTATGTCCCCGTCTTTTGGCAAATGGAAAGCTAAAATCCTTCTTTGATTTTAGGCTTCTCTCTTTAGAATCTTCTTGTAAAATGGTCTGCTTTTAAAAAAGCAGACCATTCTTTTTATGCTCTATTTCCTAATAAGAAAAATCTTAATGATCGCTAAATTTAAAAAGAAGATTCTAATTTGTGCCAGATATTGTATGATTAGATTTTTTTAAGATGGTCTTGCAAAAGTTTTATAAATCTCTGATCCAGTTATAATAAAGGATTGATTTTTATAGGTGTTATATGCAGATGAATAGGATAAAAAAGCCAGATTACGGCTCATTAAATTAAACCTATAGTTTTCTAAACACAAAATATAGGATTTGTTTTTGTAAATCAGGTTTGATTTGTGTTGGTATTTTAAGAATTCGTGAATTTAGATAATCTTTAAGGCATATGGGTTTGCTTTTCATTGATCCTATCATTGATCCTATAAAAGAAACTTTGTTTGTTTTACTGAAAAAACTGGAATCATATTTCTAAATTATTGAGATAAATTCTATCAGGGAGGTTTTACAAAAAGGGTGCTTGGGGTTAAGCTTTATAAAAATCATATACGAATCATTTAAAATATATTAAAACCAGATCATCTATTGAGATAAACAGGGTAGAGATATCAAGATAACGCTATTTGTTTTTTACAAATAGTGAGCGTTTGAATATCATAAAAGGTATCAAATAAAAAAGATATCAAACAAGATATAGAACCTATGTTTTTGGAAGAACAGGCAGTATTTGATATGCAATGTTCAATATCAATATTCTTGTTATAAGATCGTATCTATTAGATTGGGACACGTTATGAATAAGATTTATGTACGTGCTGAACAGGCTCTTAAAGAAGTATTACATGATGGCATGACCATTATGGCAGGCGGGTTTGGATTATGTGGCATTCCAGAGACGCTTATTGCAGCAATTGCCAAATCTGGCACAAGAGATCTAACCTTTATCTCCAATAATGCAGGAATTGATGATTTTGGTTTGGGACTTTTATTACAAAACAAACAAATCAGGAAAATGATCTCATCTTATGTTGGAGAAAACAGGCTTTTTGAGCAGCAATATTTATCAGGAGAATTGGAATTGGAGTTTAATCCGCAAGGAACTCTGGCAGAAAGAATTAGAGCAGGCGGCGCAGGTATTCCAGGATTTTATACAAAAACAGGTGTTGGAACTTTGATTGCAGAAGGAAAAGAGCATAAATTTTTTAATGGAGAAAATTATATTTTAGAAACAGGGCTAACTGCAGACCTTTCGATTGTCAAGGCGTATCGTGCTGATCAGGAAGGAAATCTTGTATATCGAAAAACTGCCAGAAATTTCAATCCAATGATGGCAATGGCAGGAAAAATAACAATTGCAGAAGTTGAGACAATAGAAAAAAATGGTTCTTTAGACCCAGATTGGATTCATACACCAGGAATTTTTGTTCAACGCTTAATTCAAGGAAGCTATGAAAAACGGATTGAGCAAAGAACTGTGAGACAAAAATAGTAATAAATCAAAGGAAAAATAAAAGAAGGGATTGAACTCTGAGAGGGGATTTTAAGGAAAGCGTTTGAGCCCAAAGAGAGCGTTTAAAAGAAGAAATAATGCAAAGAGAGAAAAACCATGTCCTGGAGTAGAGAAGAAATGGCTCAAAAGGCAGCCAATGAATTAAAGGATGGATTTTATGTTAATCTCGGGATTGGAATTCCGACCCTGGTAGCAAATTATATCCCAGATCATATCCATGTTGTTTTACAATCAGAAAACGGCATGTTGGGAATGGGACCTTTTCCATATGAAGGAGAAGAGGATGCGGATTTAATCAATGCTGGAAAGCAAACCATTACAGAATTGGATATGACTAGCTATTTTTCTTCAGCAGACAGTTTTGCCATGATTAGAGGCGGTCATATTGATTTATCTATTCTAGGTGCGATGGAGGTCTCACAACAGGGTGATCTTGCAAATTGGATGATCCCTGGAAAAATGGTTAAAGGCATGGGGGGTGCGATGGATTTAGTCGCTGGGGTAAAACGTGTGGTTGTAATTATGGATCATACCAATAAAAAGGGAGAATCAAAGCTTTTAAAATCCTGTAGCTTGCCATTAACAGGAGAAAAAATTATTGATCGAGTAATTACAAACCTTGCCGTTTTTGATATTGATGAAAACGGGTTAAAACTGGTTGAAATTGCACCTGGTTTATCAATTGAAGATATTCGAGAGAAAACATTGGCAGAATTTGATCTGTCAGATGAATTTAAATCCTGAACTTTAATTTTCCACTTACTTTTTAGAAGAAGATCGTTTCATTCTATTTTTCTTAAATTTTTTAAAAATAAAAATATCTTTTATGCATATATCATTTTCTAACCAGAAAAATAAATCTAGCTATTTTTATCTTTTCATTGACTTTAGGAAAGCATTTAACTGTTTTTTCTTAAGTTTAGATAAAATTCTATCATAATATCTAAACAACATTATTTATCTCAAATGGAGTAAGTTAGAAAGCAGAGTTTCATATTGAGTTTAAAGCCTGTCATATTTTTTTAAAAGTGAGGTGTTAACTTTATTTCTTATTTCGATTTTAGAAAAAAAATTGAAGTTTTATACTTGTTGACAATTTTAGATAGGTTTTTAGTTTTTATGATAATAATGTGAATTATCTAATTTTTTTATATTTCTTAATTGAATTATATGAGTATAAGTTATATAAGTTATATTTAGATATTATATTAAAAAAAATTATTAAAAAGGTTGAGTCTCATGAAGTAATAAACGCATTTTTTACAGATTTCTTAGGAATATCCAAATGTTTCTTCAAAGAAAGAAATTCCCTATTTTTCATAGAATAAAGTTTAAAAGAGAAAAATATGTTGGTTTACAGATATAAAATCTACATGCTAAGGATAATTCTGAGAATTCGATTTCTTAAAAAATATTTACAAAATAACCTATTAAAAAGAAACCATTTTTATGGAGTGTTTTATGGATCATATTGATAAAGCCATCTTGATTGAGTTACAAAAAAATTCTGATCGTCCCATTAATGAAATTGCTGAATCTGTTGGTATGTCAACGACACCTTGTTGGCGAAGGGTAAAGAAACTGGAAAAAGATGGCATCATTAAAAAACGGGTTGCTCTGGTTAACCCAGAATCGATTAATTTATCTGTAACGGTATATGTTACGATCAAGGCACTTTCTCATAATGAAATCTGGATTAATAAATTTTGCAATGGCATTAAAAAAATACCAGAAGTTGTAGAATGTCATAGAATGAGTGGAGATATTGATTATTTGTTAAAAGTCATGATTTCTACGATTTCTGATTATGATGTTATTTATAAGAAATTAATTAATATTGTTGATATTAATGATATTAGCTCCAGTTTTTCAATGGAAGTGATTAAATGTACCAGTGAATTACCAACGAATTATATTAAAAGTAAGGAAAGCGCGTAAAAAAAGGTAATTATTTTAAATCATTTCAGGATTGATATGATTATATTGGGTACATAAAAGGTATGAATGTGGAAGTTTGTTAACGCCTCCTCTCATTGTTACAAGATTATTAAAAGATTGTTACAAGCTTTCCATATCATCCTTAAAAAGAAATATATATTTCTTTTAATTTAGAAAATAATTGGCGCCAATATTTTTTTAATAATTGAGATTAGCAAAAAGTATTTAAAAAAGGGGATCCTTTTATCTTTATCAATTACGATCAGAGGATGAGAAATATTCTAACCTAATAGTTTTATTCTTCAAAAAAGAGGAATTTAAGCTTTCCATAAGACTAGGTGTCTCCAAAACCAGGTATTAGATTTAATTCGTTTAAACTAAATGCTTGGCTTTTATCTTTATCAATTACGATCAGGGATATTCTAATCTAACAGCCTTATTCTTCAGAAGAAGAGAGTTTATGTTCTTTCCATGAACAAGATTCACATAGAAAATAATCATGATATTCAATCAGTGTAAAATACCCACAATTTTGACAAGGGTCTCCCGAATAGGTTCGTTTATCTTGTAATTCATCATTATTTGAGAGATGTGGGGTTTGATCTGTCAAAGTGGTTTTATTTTTCTTTTTAGCCGCAAGATCAATAACATTATTGGTATAATAGCCTCGTGCATAGCCCTTTGAGATTAATTTTTCTGTTGGTATAGCTATTTGTTGTTCAGAAGTTTGTTGAGGTGTTGTGTGCTCTGCTTCATTTAATCCATCTGTATTATCATAATCTGGAATGTTTTGTGCAAGGTCTATTCTTCCTAAATAGGAAACTGCCAATTCTTTAAAAATATAATCCAAAATTGAAGTTGCAGAAGTAATAGAATCATTTCCTGTTACATCTCCTGCTGGAGCAAATCTTGTTAGCAGGAATGCATCAACAAATTCCTCAAGAGGAACGCCATATTGAAGACCGATTGAAATTGCAATTGCAAAATTATTCATTAAACTTCTAAAAGAAGCACCTTCCTTGTGCATATCGATAAAGATTTCACCAATTTTACCATTATCAAATTCGCCAGTATGCAAATATACTTTATGACCGCCAACAACTGCTTTTTGAATATAGCCTTTTCTTCGATCTGGTAGTTTTTGCCTATTTGGGTGAATCATAATATATTGATTGGGTTCCTGGTTTGTGTTGGGTGTTTCTAAAGAATTGATTGGGCTTAAGCTTTGTTCTTCTTCTATTTTTACATGCTTAATCAAATGATCCAGCCTGGAATGACCAAGATTTGAAATCTCTTTTTCTATTCTAAAATTCTGAATGCCTTTTTGATATAATAAATGCATGATTTGATAGATTTCTTCCATGCCTGTTTCATGAGGCATTGTCAGGGTCATTGCTGTTAATGGAACAGATAAAAAGGGCTGAATGGCAGTATGCATTTTGATTTGTGCTGTTTGTAAATCCTTAGCAGGATTAAGTTTTGAATGTGCAAATAAACGCTGGTGAAACTCAAAACAAGGCTGTTTATTTCCAAAAATAATAGATTCAGCCTTTTCTATTTCTTCTGCTGAAAAACCAATCTCAACCAGAAAATCAAACCCTGTTTTATGCTGTTCTATCTTAAAGGTCTGATAGAGTTCATTTCCGATAACCCAGGGATTAAAGACAGAATCAAAATTTTCGGCAGAATGAAGCTCTTGATTAATGCGGTTTAAAGCATGCTGGGTAAATCCTTTATTTAACAAAGCATGTTCAGTTAAGCTGGAAATATTATTCAGGCTTCTTTGACCAAAACAAAGCTGTTTTAGAGCGATAATTTCCTGTTTTGACAGATCTGATTGCTGAAGTGCCAGCTCAATAGGAGGAATAAAGGTTTTGGTTTTTAAATCCTGTTCAGAACTAGGTTCAGAATTTTGGCTTTCATCAAAGCAGGGCATTGTAAATAGATTTTTATACTGGATTGGATCTGCAGATGTTGAACTGGTTTCTAAAAGACGCTGTGTCCAATCTGAAAAATTTAGTAACGAAAAATGAGAATTCAGAGGCATAAAATGATGTTTTTGCTTTTTTCCCCTGATTTCTTGATGAAGGCGTTGAATTTCATGTAATAATTCTGTCTCTATTGTTCGAAGATGAGGATTGTTTGTTTCAGATTTTGGGGGTTTCTCAAGAAATTCATCAAACGCTTTCATAAAGGAGTTAAAGGCAGTTTCATGTTTTGAGGTTTGGTGTGTTTGTTTTTCAGAGATTTCCATAGAAGTATGACAAGCTTTGGACGTTAATGCCAGAGTTAATAATTTTGCATGCTTGCGCGCTATTTCTGTCCGATAGTCAAGCGTGTTTTGGATTAAGAACGCATCAAGATTTGTATAGCCAATATAAATGGGTTTTTGGGTTAGATGCTGGGCTTTAATTTGTTTTTCATTATACAGAATATTCAAAAAAATCGTTAGGATTTTGATGACATGTAAATAGCCTTTGAAATCAAAATCATTGGCTTCATCCAGAAATTTAAGAAGGTCTATATTGGCATGAAAAAAAGTTTCAGGAGAAAAAGTTTGTTTATCCGTTAATTTAATCTGATCCGAGAATTCAAAACAAATAGGGGGGTGTTCAAAATGCCAGATGGAATTTACAATCTGTTTTTTTAAATTTTGGGTCTTTAAGGATGAATTAATGGCTTCGGTTTCCATGAAATCGCGATCAAATACAATCTGAATTTGATCGCTCTCTTGTGTTTGATCTCTACTGGCATCCATAAAACAGGAATGATCCGATAGGCTGGTATCTCCTTGTTTTGCACGTTCAATTATGCTTTCAATAAGTTGCGTTGAAATTCCAGATTGATAGGCTGAAGTGATCGCTTGTTTAAGCTTTGTATTATTCTTAGGGTCAAAACGGTTTTCTTCATTTTCCTTAAACCTGTCACAGGCGTTTAAAATATTTCCAGCATGTTTTTCTATCAGGGATTTTCCAATACTTAACGCAGCCATATTTATACTTTGGGCTGTTTTTTGAGCAAGAATATGACCAGATTTAGAATCCTGAACAGAAAGACGGGTGATGGATGGATCCTGATAATACCGATCAGGTAATTCAACATGATATGCCCATGAAAGACCTGTATAGGTCGAGATTAATTTTGAAGGAATTGCGAGTCTGTGTGCTAGAATATATCGTAATTCATCACAAAAAATCTTTGCATGTTGTTTTGTTTTAAAATAATGGTTTTCAATTCCACTATGCGTCGCACCTCCTGCAATGCGATCACAAATAGATAAAATGTCAGTTTCATGAAGATAGCCAGTTTGGTTTTCTGTCTTTTGATTTGATTTTTTCTTGTCTTGATTGGCATTCTTATTGGGAGACGTTTCTAGATGAAATTGCTTGGAAAACAAGGTGTGTTGCAATTCTGACAGCCAGTCGGATGCGGTTTTGTCTTTTGCGTGTTTTTGACAGACCTTCCCATGAAAGGCAATTTTCATAAAAGCTGTTTTTGCAGATAATCCCCAGGATGAATGATGATGCCAGATTTGATCTTTAGCTAAGGGGTTTGCAGAGGGTTTAATCAGAGAGTCTGACTTTTGATTTGATTTTGAAACGCTGTGTTCCAAAACGGAATGATTTTCTGATTTTAAATGGGTTTTTTTAGAAAAATCATGATAAGGAGAGCGATTATTTTGAGTATAATATCGTTTTAACTGCATAATGTCTCTTTCTATATGTCTCTTTCTATTTCGGTAAGGCTGGTTTTGATATTCTGACCAGGTTTAACATTTTAAATATGGTGTTTTCCTTTACATCTGGTACATAAACTCTATCATCTGATTCTTAATGTTTGATCAATAGCCTGTAATCGGTTAGAAATCATCCTAGTATAATTGAGTCGATTCATTTTTCAAATAAAAATAGATTTCGAATCTTATCTTTCATGCTATATTCAAAACAGGAATACCAGCTAAATGGAAAATATAGCAAGCTTGTCAAATAAAAAAGGATTGGCTGACTTTAAAAAAAACAATTAGGGTTAAATAAAAGAAAAGATCAAATTTAAAAAGGATTATTCATGTGCTTTTATATATAAAAAGACTTTTTCAATGGTGGAATGGTGCCACAATAGGAACATTTTTTGATGTTTTAAGACGTGCAGAATTTATCGGCAAAGATGAATACGGAAATCGATATTATCAGGAACGTAAAAAAAGTCTGGAAGGTAGAAAACGCCGATTTGTTCTCTATAATGGGTATGCAGAAGCATCAACTATTCCAGCAAAATGGCATGGATGGTTGCATTATACCTTTGATCAACCTCCAACCAAACAGAAACTAGTTACAAAAAAATGGGAAAAAGAGCATAGACCAAATTTAACAGGAACCCGTTTTGCTTATAGTCCACAAGGATCATTAAACAAACAGGCAAACCGTAAGAAAATTTCCTCTGATTATGAAGCATGGAACCCAGACGAGAAAAATCAAAAGGATTAGAAAAGATTGGGTAGGTATATATTTTTAAAGCTGGAAGAGGTCGGAAAAGACCAAATAGGCATTTTTAAATCAAACAAGCTTGATGATCAGAAATCCTGATCTGGTTAAACATTAAGGATTAAGAAAATTAAAAAATAGATCTTTAATTCTCCAGAATAGAAGATATTAAAAAACAAGCAATAAAAGTGAGCCATAAAATGAAAAAACAGTTAACAGAAACCATTATTGGATTAATCGTTGTTTTAATTGCAGTTTTTTTTGCAGGCTATGCGTTTTTAACCGTTGGAATGAATAAAAACACATCAGGATATTATCTTTATGCAAAATTCAATAAAATATCTGGGATTGTTAATGGAACAGATATTCGTATTGCAGGGATTAAAATAGGCTCTGTAAATGAGATCAGGCTTGATCCTGAAACCTATATGGCTGAAGTGAAATTCCAATTATCCAAATCAATTCAAATTCCAGTTGATTCAAGTATGAAGGTTGTAACAGATGGTCTTTTAGGACAAGCTCATCTTGCAATTGAACCAGGGGGAGAAGTGGATATGCTTAAACCAGGTGAAGAAATATCTTATACACAAGGTTCTGTTGATGTTTTTGAATTGATTGGTAAAACAGTGTTTAATCGCGCAGGAAAAAAAACAACAGAATAGGAACCTGGTACTGATTTTATGATTATCGTAAACGATTTGTTAGATATAATCAGGAATTTTATGATATTGGTATTTAAATCTTGTTTGATGACCAGGATATATTTCATATTGGGTTTGATGGTGATCAATCCAGAAATATTATTTTCAGCTCTGTTACAAACCAAAGAGTCTATTTTACTTGAAAAACCGATACAGAAATCTCATCCCTTTATTTCTTCAAAACAGACAAACCCTCCTATTATAGAGGATAAAACACGTGTTCAAACCTTGCCACAGCCCAGTCAGGAATCTAATCTTAAAACATCAGATCAGGATTTAAATCCTGATCCAGATGATGATATCTGGTCCTTATTTAATCAAAAAACAGAGAATATAAAAACGAATTATGCTCTGTTTAGAGGATTTAATAAAATTGATGCGAGACCTCATGACTTTATTCTTGAACAAGATCGGCAATATCAATTTGGTCCTTTATTCATTGTACTTAAACATTGTGAAAAAACACCTCCCGAGGAAATTCCAGAAAATTATGCCTTTATTGAAGTTTATCAAAAACGAACAGATCTTTTAAAGAAAAATTTTTCAAAACCTAAAACCATTGAAGAGAAGATTGAAGAGAAGATTGAAGGAAAAACAGAGGAAAAAGAGGCACAAAAAATAATGCGGTCTAATAACACAAAATTATCTGATGAAATAAACGCGTCTATAAAAGAGAATTCTGTAGAATTATCGGATAGACAAGAGTTAAAAAAACAAACCAGTATTGCTCAGACTAATCTTGAAAAAGATAAAATATTATTTTCGGGCTGGATGTTTGCCTCCAATCCAGCATTGAGTTCAATTGAACATCCCGTTTATGATTTCTGGCTAATTGGATGCAAAACGTCTTTGGAAGTAAAAGAAGGCTCTCAAAATAAAGAAAAAAGCACGGATATGATCATGCCATAATGTCTGGATTGAAACAAGGAATAAATGAGATAAGCCGAGCGGTTTTATTGATCTCTTGTTTTTTTAATCGGGTGTTGGGAGAGAAAGCATAAAACGGTTTCAGGCGAGGGAAATTTTTTCTGATACAAAGGCAATATAGTTTGTTGTAAGGCTGGTTTGAGCTTTTCCAAATAGTGAGTTTGTGAAATCACACATGCACCGAATTGTTTTAAATGATTTGTTATAAATTGCGTATCTAGAAATAAAACGCCAGATTTAAGCAAGGAATAAACCAGATAAACCAGAGCAATTTTGCTGGCATTTTCTTTAAAACTAATCATGCTTTCACCAAAAAAAACACGATTAAGATGAATGCCAAATAATCCACCAACAAATTCATCTCCTTGCCAGCATTCAACACTATGGGCAAGGTTTTTCTGATAAAGCGCAAGATAAAAATCGATTAGCGTTTGATTAATCCAACTTTCTGTTCTGGCTTTGTTAGGGGTCGCGCAGCTTAACAGGGTTTGTTTAAAATCCTGGTTAATATGGACAGAATAAGGCTGTTTTCGAATTGTTTTTTTTAGAGATTTTGGGATGTTGAAATTTTCAAAAAAAATAACGCCTCTTTCCTTTGGCTCAACACAGTAAATTTCTGGATCCTGGTGTGTTTCTGCCATAGGAAAACATCCTTGACGATATAGGTTTAATAAATCGTGTATGTATTTTTCCTTCATAAGCCTGCTTTATGGAAACCCTTTTTCCATAAGAATATTCTATTGGTCTGGGTTTAATAATGATCTAACTCATCTTATTCAATAAAGAGATTCTTCCAGAGAAATTTCTTTTAGCCAGTTTTCGAGCCAGTGAATATGATATTTCCCTTGATGAAATGCCTTTGTTTTTAACAATGCCTGAAATAATGGAATGGTAGTATCAATCCCATTAATAACAATTTCGTCAAGCACACGTTTTAAAATCATTAAAGCTTGAGTTCTGGTTTTTCCATGAACAATTAATTTTCCAATCAGACTATCATAATAAGGCGGGATTTGATACCCATTATAGGCAGCTGAATCCATTCTCACGCCCAATCCTCCAGGAGCATGAAAATCAAGGAATAGTTCCAGGAGATGGTATGAAATTCCAGGGATTTTCTGCATTAATTCTACATTCAATTGCATGTCCATTAAACTGGACATTATTTTGTGAAAAGCTTAATTTTTCTCCAGCCGCAATTTTGATTTGTTCAACAACGAGGTCAATACCTGTAATCATTTCCGTAACAGGGTGTTCAACTTGGAGGCGCGTATTCATTTCGATAAAGTAAAATTCGCCATTGTCATAAAGAAATTCAATGGTTCCAACTCCCTGATAGCCTATTTTTTTTATTGCATCACAGACGGTTTTACCTATTTTCTCACGCTGTTTTGAAGTTAGAATCATAGAAGGTGCTTCTTCTAGCAGTTTTTGATGTCTTCTTTGTAAAGAGCAATCTCTTTCACCTAAATGTGCGACATTGCCATATTGATCTGCAATTACCTGGATTTCAATATGGCGAGGCTGTCCGAGATAGCGCTCGAGATAAACTGAATCATCTCCAAAAGCTGCTTTTGCTTCTGTTTGTGCTGTTGTAAACGCTTCTTTTAGATTCTCTTTTGTATGGGCAAGCTTCATTCCTTTTCCGCCTCCGCCAGAAGAGGCTTTAACCAAGAGTGGAAATCCGATTTGTTCCGAGATTTGTTCTGCTTCCTGCCAGGTTTTAACGGCACCTTTGGATCCTGGAACGGTTGGTACTTTTGCTTCAATCATGGCTTTTTTTGCTGCGATTTTATCCCCCATTAATTCAATATGACGTTGCCGTTGGACCGATAAAGCAGATTTGATGCTCTGTTAGAATTTCTGCAAATCGTGCATTTTCAGCTAAAAAACCATATCCTGGATGAACTGCTTCTGCTCCTGTAATTTCACAGGCTGAAATAATTGCTGGAATGTTTAGATAGCTTTTATTTGCAGGAGAAGGACCAATACAGACACTTTCATCTGCTAGTCTGACATGCATGGCATTCGCATCTGCTTGTGAATGAATAGCAATAGTTGCAATGCCCATTTCCTTACAGGCTCTATGAATTCTTAAGGCGATCTCACCACGATTGGCAATTAGAATTTTATTAAACATGTTTCCTACTCATTATGATTGTTTTGGATATATCTGAATTTTAATTCTGATCCAGGTTTAGCCTTTGGAACAAGAATCAATTTTATGAATAAAATACAGAATTCAGATTATTCAATAAGAATAAGTGCTTCTCCAAATTCAACAGGTTGCGCATCTTCAACCAGAATTTTTTTTAATACTTCCTGTCTTGTCGGCATAAACGGGATTAAAGGTTTTCATAGCTTCAATCAGTAATAAAGTATCTCCTTTTTTAACTTTATCGCCTGTTTGAACAAATGGAGATGAGTTTGGGTCAGGTCTTAGATAAACTGTTCCAACCATGGGAGATTTAAACGCTCATTTCATGTTCCAGCTCTGTTTTTTCTTTGGCTGTTTGTTCAGGCTGAGCACTTGCCTTTGGGGCAGAGGAGCTTGTTATCTGATAATTTTCGGGAATTGCTGAATGAGCTTGACGGGCAACACGAAGCCGTAATCCTTCATGTTCCAATTCAATTTCCGTCAGATCTGTTTCATGAAGGATTTTTGATAATTCACGTAGAATATTTAGATCAAAAGGGGGGCGACTTGGGGGTTGTCATAAATTTTTTCTCACCAAAATAAAAATAAACAAAGATTGTCTAGCAGGAATTTCCTGATCTATTTATGCCTGGGCTGTTTAATTAACCATAATGCGGCATCAAGAGCCAGTAAATAGCTTTTTATACAAACCCGCTAATAATTCCATCTGCCAATAAAGAAATCCATGATTTCTGACGAAAGGATTCACGTGCCATTGGCGATGAGAGATGAATCTCTATGATGGCAATTCCTTTTAACATTTTTACAGCATCATACAAGGCTAAAGATGTATGACCATAGGCAGCGGGATTGATAATTAAGGCGATGCCATCTTGATAGATTGTGTGTATTTTCTCAATTAAGGCTGTTTCAGAATTGCTCTGAAAGAAATCAATTTCATATTGATGGTCACATTGATGCTTGTGTTTAAGATCATTCAGACAGGCTGTTTTAATTTCTTCAAGGCTTGCCTGACCATAAATTTCGGGCTCTCTTTTTCCAAGCATATTTAAATTAGGACCATTTAGATATAAATTTTTTTTTTCACAATTTGCATCCAATATTATATATTCTATTTTTAATATGCTTTCTAAAAGGATAGAAAGCATATACTA
Organism: Maricaulaceae bacterium; assembly: GCA_965183855.1. GTDB lineage: Bacteria > Pseudomonadota > Alphaproteobacteria > Caulobacterales > Maricaulaceae > CBCYMI01. The sequence continues at coordinate 110,306 of CBCYMI010000010.1, forward strand.
TATTCAGACTGATGAAAATAGCATATTATACTTTTATCTTTGCTATTCATATAGTATATAACCCAAAAAAGGTAGCCCTGTTATGCGATTCATTTTTTTAAATGGTAAGAAAATTGATTATCCAGAAGATTTATCTATCTCTGAGTTATTAATTATGCGTGATCTGGATGAAACAATAATTGCCGTTGAGCGCAATCTTGAAGTCATCCCAAAATCCCTTTATTCCTCATTAAGGATTATGCCAGGGGATAAAAATTGAACTTGTCCAGTTTATCGGTGGAGGATAAATTTTATTATGACACATATTCTAACGAAAAAAGACCAATCCTTAGACCAAAAAGATGCATTGATCATAGCGGGTCAGAGATTTCAGTCTCGTTTAATTATTGGTACAGGAAAATATAAAACCTATCAGCAAAATGCAGAAGCTTGAAAGCTTCTGGCGCGGAAATGGTAACCGTTGCTTTAAGACGCGTTAATTTATCTAAGCTGGATGAGCCAAAATTGAGCGATTTTATCAAACTGGATAGATATCGTTATTTGCCCAATACAGCAGGGTGTCACACAGGAGAAGAAGCGTTAAGAACATTAAGACTGGCAAGAGAGTTGGAGGATGGTCTTTGGTTAAACTCGAAGTTTTATCTGATCCGAAACATCTTTATCCCGATATGAGAGAAACGCTAAGAGCCGCTGAAATCTTAATCAAAGAAGGGTTTGAGGTCATGGTATATTGTAATGATGATCCTGTATATGCCAAACGCCTTGAAGAAGTGGGATGTTGCGCAATTATGCCATTAGGAGCACCGATTGGCTCTGGATTGGGGATCAAAATCAGGTCAATATAAGATTAATTATAGAGCAAAGCAAGGTTCCAGTCATTGTTGATGCGGGTGTTGGAACGGCTTCTGATGCCTTGATTGCGATGGAGTTGGGCTGTGATGGTGTATTGGTTAATACAGCCATTGCACAGGCAAAACATCCCATTTTAAATGGCTGAAGCAATGAAACTTGCTGTTCGTTCAGGAAGACAAGCCTATCTTGCAGGTAGAATGGCTAAGAAATATTATGCAGACCCTTCTTCTCCATTGGCAGGATTAATTTAGAATTTTGGTTGTGTGTTGCCTATATTAAGTAAAATCGGATTAATCCTTGTATAGATTAACGTATAGATTAACCTGTTGCGTTTTTGTATTAGGAGAACAACATCCAGATTAATTATTTTTGCAAACAAGCATGTTTGATCTTGGGATTATACACCTGGTTTCAAGATTGTTTAATCTGGAATAAATTAAAAGAATCATTTATAGTAAAGATAATAAATTATAAAATGAAAGATTAGAAAAAACCTCAAAAATTCTATTTGCGAAAAGTCTGTTTTATAAATTGCTGGCTTTAGAGTTAGGCTCGATTTTTTTAAGCCAATCTTGAAAAAGAAAAGAATAATTGCAAAACCTCTTAGGGAAAAAGAGGATCTGTTGGCATAAGAATTAAATCATCAGAGATTGGAGGTTCCATATCATCATTAAGACTATTTTGTTCATCAATATAGGTTTGAACTCGATCTTCAAGTCCAGGATGATGAGCTTCATGATCATGTTCAAAATCATCTATGATTTTAAAAGCTGGGCTTGTTTAATTCTGCGATTTCTTCTGTTGAATGAATAAGAGAGGGTTCTGCTTCTTCTGTTGGATGAATAAGAGCTTCTTCGGCTTTAGGGATAGAATTCTCAATGAGTGGTAATAGGAGATCATAAGGAAGTTTGATTGTTAAAAAGTTCATCTTCCATTACGTGTTCTACATCTGACATAATGTCTTGATAGGCAAGATGATCTGGGTTGGTTAATTGTTCCCTGATTTGAGCAAGAAGCTCTTGAATAAGAGATTCCTGACAATAATTAAGTATTGTTGGCGCAGGAAATTCTGGCTGATCTATGGATAATGTGGCGTTATAAGGATGAGTTGGACGGTTTTTGTCGTTTCACTATGTTCAGCTAGTGCGGTTTCTGTCGTTTCACTATGTTCAGCTAGTGCGGTTTCTGTCGTTTCACTATGTTTCAGCTAGTGCGGTTCTGTCGTTTCACTATGTTCAGCTAGTGCGGTTTCTGTCGGTTCACTATGTTCAGCTGGTGCGGTTTCTGTCGTTTCACTATGTTCAGCTGGTGCGGTTTCTGTCGGTTCACTGTGTTCAGCTGGTGCGGTTTCTGTCGGTTCACTGTGTTCAGCTGGTGCGGTTTCTGTTTGCTCTTTTAATTGACGGAATACGGTCTCTATATTTTCTCTGTGTTCGGGTGAGGCTGTTTCTATGCTTTCATTGTGTTGAAATAGTCTTGTTTTTAGAGCTGGATTTTGAGCTGAAAAATCATCGCTTATACTATCAAAATTGGGGGGAGATGTTTCTGTTTGCTCTTCTTGTTGACGAGATATGGTCTTTGTATTTTCGCTGTGTTTTGGTGGTATTGTTTCTGGGCTTTTACTATTAAGAGGTAATGTTTTTTGAGGATGTAAATCTATTGGGGATGAACTTTGTTGGTCATCTCCATTTTCAGATTTAAAATAAGCTCTTGGATCATCAGATTGATATCCTGATAAATCATCATTATTGTTCATTTTAGAATTAACTCCTTTGAAATTTGAAAAAGAATGGATGTTTTTGAAATCAGGTTCTTTTGGTATGGTTTGTTTGGATATAGAATTCATTTTATGATCCGAATAAGGATTAAAAGATGTGGGTGGTGACAGAGCTGACTCGAAGGGAAGAATAGACGGCATCGTTGATTCAAAGAAAGAAGGGTTTGTTTGTACACTGGTGTTTTGATTGATCGGTTCTATCATATGACTGGATTGAAAAGGGGTATTAATTTGAGGGTTCATATTGATGTGTTGATTGCTAGAATTTGGCACAGGAGAGGGCTCGATAGGTAATTTATTAAAGGCAAGGATCTTACCTGTTGAATCTTTAAGAGTTAGGTTTATATTTGCTGTTATAATCGATTCAGGATCTGTAATAATAACTGGAAGTTTAAGCATGATGGGCTCTGGAATTTTGATTTGTTGAAACGCAGTTTTTAACTGTGTTGTAAAACGCCCATTTCCAATATCTTCAAGATGAATTCTTGGTAAATAAGAACTTATTTTGGTAATATGATTTATAGATTCCAAAGAAGCATTAATATGCTTGGGATCGAATATTTTAAGCTCTTGTGAATGCTGATTATATTGACCAATATCTCTGTGAATATTCCGTTTTGTGGTTTCCATAATTGTTGAAACATGCCCAAGAATGCTGGAAACATTGTCTTCAATAGGAAGATCCGTTTTGATCAAAAACCTGTTTTGCATAAGCTTTCTCCACATAAGCTTTTGCTTTATTTAAGGTAGAATGTATTGATATTCTTTTATCTTCGGGTTTAAAATGTAAACCAATTAAAAACTAATTTTTAGCTTTTCTTCTGATTATTCATAGAGATTGAGAGGGATAGGGTGGATTGTTAGTGTTTGGGATGATGATCCGCTAAGACAGGATCTTTATCCGTCCGTGAATAAATTGATCTACATAAGGGTTTTGGCTCTTTTCGATCTGGTCTGTCTGTCCTTTCCAGATAAGTTTTCCCTGATAAATCATGGCAATTTCATCTGCGATTGTTTTAGCAGAAATCATATCATGCGTGATTGTAATCGCTGTTGAGCCAAGTGCTTTAACCTGTTGAATAATGAGCTCATTAATTACATTGGCTGTAATGGGATCTAGCCCTGTTGTGGGTTCATCAAAGAAAATCAGGCTTGGCTTTGTAATAATTGCTCTTGCAAGTCCAACCCGTTTTTGCATGCCTCCAGATAATTCAGCAGGAAATAAATGGGCAGTTTGCTCGGAAAGATTAACTTTTTTAAGTGCATTAACAGCCATTTTATAAGCTTTTTCTTTAGAGAAATGATCAACATTTAATAGTCTGAATGCAATATTTTGCCAAACATTTAGGGAATCAAACAAGGCGCCACCTTGAAACAACATTCCAAATTGATTCATAGATTTCATACGTTGGCGATGATTGAGTGTTAGAATATCATCTCCATCCAGGAGAATTTTACCTTGATCTGGTTTGATTAATCCAAGAATAGACTTTAATAATACTGATTTTCCACTTCCAGAACCCCCAATAATCACCAGAGATTTTCCTTGTTCCAGTTCCAGATTAAATCCTTGAAGGACTTTTTTTGTGCCAAAGCGTTTATGTAAGTTTTGAATATTAAGTTTTAGTTGTTTTTTCATAATCACACAAATAAGGTTGTTAGAAGATAGTTTGCTGTAAAAATTAAAATGGCAGAGCCGACCACGGCATTGGTGGTTGCCAGTCCAACTCCTTTTGCTCCCCTGTCAGAATAAAATCCATAATAACAGCCCATTAATGCAATAATATAACCAAAGACAATGGCTTTAATCAGTCCTGAAATAACATCCCAGCTTGTTACAAAATCAAGGGTGTTCTTAAGATAAACGGTTGGATTAAACTCCAATAATTGTGTTGAGACAATAAATCCACCCATTACCCCTATAATATCAGCGATGAGAACCAAAAGAGGAAGTGAAATTAACGCAGCTAGGATTCTAGGTGCAATTAAATATTGATAGGGATCTGTTGAAAGGGTTTCTAACGCATCAATTTGCTCTGTTACTCTCATCGTACCAATTTCGGCTGCAATGGAAGCGCTCACCCTGCCTGCCAGCATTAAGGCAGCCAAGACAGGACCTAATTCTCGTGTTAGACCAACAACGACAATATTAGGCAGGAATTGTTCTGCATTAAATCTAGAGCCTCCTGTATAAATATTAAGAGCAAGTGCGCCTCCTGTAAAAATGGCTGTCATACCAATAACAGGTAATGAGAAATAGCCCATACGGATGATTTGTTGCCATGTTTGATGAATAAAAAAAGGAGGGGTTAAAATGGCTTTAAAACTTCTGATTGAAAACAGGCTTATTTTTCCAGTAAAGGCAAGACTGTTCAATACAATTAAACCAATTATTCTAAACAAGGTCATAGCGGCATGCTCTAAGTAAATAGTATCTCAACACATTAAATCCTTTGATTTTTACCAAAAAGGATCTGGTAAAATGAATCATCTATCGATTAATATATTGATTTTCTGAAATTGTAAAAACAATCTTTTATGTTTTATAAATTTTTTTAAATCGGTTTCCAAGTCGGGTTAGAATTTCATAAGAAGTGGTTTGGCAGGAATGTGAGAAGGAATCAAGCTCTTTTCCTAACAGCGTAATCATATCTCCAACGTTAAGTTTGGTTGCGATTTCTGTACTATCCAATGCAGTTAAATCCATTGAAATTTTACCAAGAACAGGAAGAAGATGTCCTTGAAATCTGGCAAACGCCCTGTTGGATCCAGATCGTAATAAGCCATCTGCATACCCAATGCCAATAAGTGCAATTTGTTTATCAGAATGAAGTTGGTAAGAGGCATCATACCCAATACTTTCTCCTTTTTTAACAGATTTAATCTGTAAAACAGGGACTTTGATGATGATAGGAGGGGTTAAGTTAAGTGTGTTTTGAACAGAGGAAGCGTGTCCACCATAAAGTCCAATGCCTAGTCGAATTTGATCAAAATGATAGTCTGAACCAATGAGTGTTCCAGCAGAATTTACAAATGATTTTCTTTTATTTTTAAAAAGTTCAGAATGAGCGATCGCGTTAAATCTGATTAATTGTTGTTGATTCATTGGATGACGCAAAGAAGAAGCACAGGCAAGATGGCTCATAACCAGATCAATCTTATCCATCAGGCAAGCTGAAATGTTTTCAAACTTTGGAAGATCTTCAATGGAAAGCCCAAGACGATTAATTCCAGTATCAAAATGAAGTGCGGCAGTTAATGGATCGGATAGATGATGTGTTTGTTTTTGAAAACACCATTGTTTAACCTGAGACCAATCATTGAGTACAGCAGAGAGCTGATAGGTTTCAAACAGGTGTGTTTGTGTTAAAAAAAAACCATTTAAAACATAGATTTTACAAGAATTCCCCATTTTTTTTCTTAAGGAAACACCCTCTTTAAGCGTTGCGACATAAAAGGTGTTTGCTCCGAGTTTATATAAAACATCTGCAATTTTACCTGCTCCCAAACCATATGCATTTGCTTTGAGAACAGGCGCAATTTCTGTCTTTGGAGTAATAAAATTCCGATAGGAAAGGTAATTTTGTTGAATGGCATTTAAATCAATAATTAATTGGGGAGAGTTCATGAAATTGCTCAAAACAAGTGCTGGATTCATTCATAGTATCGCATGTATTCATAATAAGGCAGGTTTTTGGGGAATTCAATTTTTATTTTTCTTTCTTTTCTAAAATAGTTTCTTTTTTTCTAAAATATAAAAAGAGGGTTTAGCTCCTGTTTTGTAAAAAAATAATTGCCTGTCTTTAAAAGACGAAAAGAAGGCATGTTAAATAAATGTGCTTTATATTATTTAAGCTTGAATGAAGTTCTTTTCTGTTTGGACAGAAAAATCCAGTTTTTAGATCTTTAAAGATATTATCGAGTTTCATCAAGATTTCCAAATTTGGTTAATTCCTCTTCAAAGGATAGTTTGACCGTTCCTATTGGTCCATGTCTTTGTTTTCCAATAATGATTTCTGCTAGCATATGAATTTTTTCCATAATTTCCTGCCATTCTTTATGCTTTTGATTATCATCTTGATGATTGGGTCTGATATTGGGTTCACTTCTTGATAGATAATAAGCTTCACGATAAACAAACATAACAACATCTGCGTCTTGTTCTATGGATCCTGATTCTCTTAAATCTGCCAATTGTGGTTTTTTATCCTCGCGATTTTCAACCTGTCTTGAAAGTTGTGATAAAGCAAGAACAGGGATATTTAACTCTTTAGCAAGTGCTTTTAGATTCTGTGTGATCTCACTGACTTCTTGAACCCTGTTATCTCCCTTTCGTTCTGATGAAGTTACCAATTGCAAATAATCTACAACAATCAGATCAAGCCCAATGGTTCGTTTAAGACGACGGGCTCTTGCCATCAGAGCATGAATAGATAATCCACCTGTATCATCAATATAAAGTGGAATGCTTTCTAATTCTTCCGAGACATCACGAAGGATTTCATATTCTTCGGAGCTAATATCACCACGTCTAATTCGATGGGATGGTATTCTTGAGGTTTCTGCAATGAGCCTGGTTGCCAATTGTTCTGAGGACATTTCAAGTGAAAAAAAGCCAACAATACCACCATTAACTGTTTTTATATCTCCATTTTTTTGTTTTTCAGCCTGATAATGCCGTGCAATATGAAAGGCAATATTGGTTGCAAGCGCTGTTTTTCCCATTGAAGGACGACCTGCAAGAATAATCAAATCAGAAGCGTGTAATCCTCCGAGCTTTCGGTCAAGATCAATTAATCCAGTTGCAATACCAGAAAGATTTCCATCTCGTTTATAGGCCGCGGCTGCTGTGTCTATCGATTGGATTAAAGCAGATTTGAAAGGAATAAATCCTGATTGAGAACTTCCAGATTCTGCTAAGTCAAATAGTTTTTTTTCTGCAATTTCCAATTGTGATTTACTGTCTTGTTCCTCATCTTCATTTTGAGCCAGAAATTGAATTTCATTTCCAATTCTGATGAGTTCACGTTTAACAGATAAATCAACAATCAAGCGTGCATATTCAGAAATTGCAGAAAAAGAGGCTGCATTGGACAATAAGTGAGCAAGATATTCTATCCCTCCAATTTCCTGAAGTGCTTGATCTTTTTGAAATCTGTTTTTTAACGTAACGGCATCTGCCAGCATGCCTTTTTGGATAATGCTTTGTATGGCTTCATAGAGTTTTGCGTGAATAGGATCATAAAAATGATGAGAGGTAAGCTCATCGCCAATTTTATTAAAACATTCATTGTCAAATAAAAGAGCCCCTAATAAAGCTTGTTCTGCCTCAAGATTATGCGGGATCTCATTTGGTTTTAAATCTGTTGTTTGAGCAAGATAAAGGGGTTGTTCCATTGTTTTTTCCATTTTAAAGCAGATTGCATCCTAGCCGAAATCATACAGTCCTGCATCTTTTTGTATGTAATTATACACAGAATATCGATATATATTCACAAAAAAATTCACCCCTGTGGATAAGTTGTTTTATATTTCTCTTCCCTTCCAATTTGTCTGTTCGGATTGTTTTTAAGAATGAAAGCTCCAGGCATTGAATATCACAATTAGATAAAATAAATTTATATTATTTAACTCTGTTATTTTGTCAGATGAAAGATTTCAAACCCGATCTGTTTTAAATATGTAACTCCAATCCTCTATATCTGTCTTTTAAAAACAAGAGATGAGTAAACAGGTTTGTTTGAAAGTTAAAAAAAAGGGTTTGATTAAGCTGTTACTCAACCAAAAACGCCAAATAGAATGAAACTGTCTTTATTAGCTCAAACGAGAGTTAAATGCTTTCAATCCTGAAGCGAATTAAATGGATGCTCTGGTTTGATAAACTTGCAATATTGATGTGTTTGCAGATCTTCTTATTAAAAAAGACATCTTCTTAATGCCAGTATAAGAGAGAAACAGTCTGAGAATTAAGAGAGAAACATTCAGGCTTTAATATCTAAAAAATAAAATGAATCAGGAAACAAGAACCAAAATAATCCTGATTCATCGCATTTACTCTTCTTCTTGATTATCCTGTCGTTTTTTACTAATCGCTTCCATTTCCTGGTTTCTTTGATCTGAAAAATCCTTTTTTTCTTTTGTTCTGCCGCGATGATATCTTCTCCTTTTGCCTGTCTTTCGGCTTCATTTTCGGTTCTGGCAATATTAATCACAACATTAATGCTTACTTCTGGGTGGAGTTTGATTTTTAGCTCGTGAAGCCCAATTGTTTTAATGGGCTTGTGTAAAATAATTTGCGAACGCAGGACTTTAATATCTGTTTTTGTGATCGTTTCTGAAATATCTCGTGAGGTTACAGAACCATAAAGTTGACCACTTTCACCAGATTGTCGAATAATTGCATAGATTTTTTTATCAATTCTTCGTGCAATTTCTTCCGCATCATTTTTACGTTCTGCATTCAGTTTTTCAATTGCGACTCGCTCACGTTCAAAATGTTCTATATTCTGTTTCGTTGCTCTAAGTGCTTTTGAGGATGGAAGAAGATAATTGCGTGCATATCCATCTTTAACGGTTACAACATCACCGATATTTCCTAGATTTTCGACATGCTCTAATAATACGATTTGCACAATCGGGCTCCTTTATTTAACAACATATGCCAAAAGGCCAAGATATCTGGCTCTTTTAATATGTTTAGCCAATTCTCTTTGTTTGGATGGAGAGACTGCAGAAATTCTTGAACTGGCAATTTTTCCAGTCTCCGTTATATATTCCTGTAGCAATTTTGGATTTTTATAATCAATAATAGGTGCGTTTTTGCCAGAAAAAGGACAGAATTTGCGTCTTTGATTTAAAGAGCGCCTTAAGGGCAAATTGCTGATATTAATTTTTTGAGACATAATGTGGCTCCCAATCAGGATTTAAGTTCGTCTTCTGGTTTTTTCTTCGCGTTTTTCCATAATAGGAGAAGGCTCCTTAGAGAAATGATCTACGCGAACCGTTAGCGTTCGTATGACATCTTCATTTAATTTATGACGTCGTTCAATCTCATCTATTACACTTGATGGCGCATCAATATTAACCAGAGTATAATGTGCTTTTCGATTTTTACGAATTCGATAGGCGAGGTTTAAGAGCCCCCAATGCTCGATTTTATCGACTTTTCCATTCTGTTCTTCAACATAGGATTTAATAGAATGTGTCATTCCTTCAACTTGCTGGGCAGATATATCCTGCCGAACAAGAAATATATGTTCATATAGTGCCATGTTTTTACCTTTCTAAAACAGCTATGGCGCCTTTTATCTGGAAAGGAAGATAATCAGGCGTTGGTTCTTGTTTAAATATATTTAAAAGACCATAGCAGAAACTCAGAGACTATACGGATTTTTTTATATTGTGCAAGCTTTTATCTGAAGGATTTTGTTTAAAAAGCAGATCAGAGATAAAAGATAAAGCACTGCTGAAATAAATCCAATATGATATAAGGGTTTAAACGCAATTTAAAGATAAAATATTTTAATCAGTTTAAAAATAGAATCTTTAATGTATTTTTATAGGTTTGCGTGTTTATACATTAGACGTTTGAAATGGATTTGGATTTAAAAATAAAATAAGCCGGGAAGCTTTGACGGGATTAAAAAATGCAAAATTTAAGCATTTATATATCTTGATAGAATTGTTTTTTTGTATATCAGGTATGACCCCAAAAAGCTTTGCTTAACACTTATAAGATGGGTATACTCTGAAATTAGCATGTCATCTTTAAGATATTAAAGGAGGGGGAATTTTAAATCATACATCTCTGATAAAATGAATACAGTATAATTTGAACATATTTAATCGGGAGAAAAGCAAGAATGCCTAATTCATCAGGAAAAAACCCGTTTGGTCATTTAGACCAGAATGCTCTCGCAGAGCAGTGTGCCATTCAAGCTTCTGCTCTTGGACAAGAAGAGCGTTTGATCATCACACAATCCCAGCTTCAACATGTTTTTAAACATGCCAAAGATTTTGGCGTTGAGGGAAATTGGAATAAAGCAAAGGGTGAGATCTTAAAGGCAAGAATTCTGGATCATATCGAACAAGATTCTACCGAATATATTGAGGGAAGTTATAATCATATACCTGTGATTTATTATTATAACCCTATGACGAATTTAAATGTTATTGCAAGCAGAGAAGGTCGTTTGATTAGTGGCTGGAGGCTCAATGCCAAACAAATATTCCATCTTACAACACATCACCGTCTTGGAGGCAGATAATGGCATATTGTACGATTTCAAACTATACATTATTAATTGAAGACTTTTTGACAGGAAAAATGGATTGCAAACTGTTTGAAACAGAGTTTATTAATTTGTTTAAAAGCGATCAATCTTTGATGAAAGACCAATTTTTTGAACCACTTAATGAATTATTCATTGCCGTTGATTTATATGAGCAGGATCCAAAAATTAGAAAAGATCTTGAAATGACAATTAATGAACAGGAATTAATCCTAAAAGCAAGAAAGTGTTTAATGGAATTAACTCAATCGCGTTCATCAAGAAATAGAGGCTAGTTTATTTCAATACGGCATTTATGATACCCATATCTATGGATTAAATAGATTAATTGGAACTCACCTATTTAGATTACACCTAATTTTAAGATGTGTTTTAAACACTGGTTTTTAAAAAGCCGCCTCCTTCCAAAAAGTGCTTGGATGCTTCTAAAAATCTGGAAATATTCTCATAACTGAGAATATCAATTCCTGATGATAAGAGGTGTATTTTTATTAGGAAATAGTATCCTAGACAGATTTTCTAACCATTAAAATCAGGAATGTTTAGGAGTATTCAGGATTTTTAAGGAGAAATTCATGCTTTGTTCGAGCTCAAAAAAAAGAGGAATAATCCGATTTGTTCTAATTTGTCTTTTTTTATGCACATTCTATAAAAGTGGATCTTCCAGTTTTGCTTGTCCTCCTGTTTCAGATTCAGATCAGGCGCTTGCTCTTGAGCAAGAAGAGTATTTGATCATCACACAATCCCAGCTTCAACATGTTTTTAAACATGCCAAAGATTTTGGCGTTGAGGGAAATTGGAATAAAGCAAAGGGTGAGATCTTAAAGGCAAGAATTCTGGATCATATCGAACAAGATTCCACCGAATATATTGAGGGAAGGTATAATCATATGCCTGTGATTCATTATTATAATCCTGTGACGAATTTAAATGTTATTGCAAGCAGAGAAGGTCATTTGATTAGTGGCTGGAGGCTTAATGCCAAACAAATATTTCATCTGACAACACAGGGGCGTCTTGGAGGGAGATAATAACAGAATGCCTCAAAAAGAAATCTGATCTTTATTGCGAGCAAGTCTTGTTAGATGTTTAATCTTCCAGTTTAATCATAAATGAGCTGATTTTTTAAGCTGGATTCTGCCGATAGTCAGGATTTATTCCATTCGCTAAAGTTATAATTTTATCTTGACTGGAAAAGAGAAGTTTTGAATAAAAGAAGTTCTGAAATAAGGATGAACTGTCTATCCTATGACAAAATTCCATATATAGATTAAGAAAAACAAGATATATAAGCATTTTGTAATTCTTATAAGAAATAGGTGATATTATGTTTTATTTAAAACCAGACCGGCTTGTTTTTATCTGGTTTAGCCTGGTGTGTGTCTTATTGGTTGCAATGATTTTATTTGGTGGCGCTGTCAGATTAACCAATTCTGGATTATCTATCACAGAATGGGAAGTGATTAAGGGCATATTTCCACCGATAACAAAAGCGCAATGGAATGCAGCCTTTGAGAGCTATAAAGCCATCCCTGAATATCTTGAAGAACATGCCTGGATGAATTTGGATGATTTTAAATTTATTTATTGGATGGAATGGGGGCATCGATTTTTGGGACGCTTGATTGGTCTGTTTGTTTTCATTCCTTTAATCATATTTATATGTCTGAAATGGATTCATAAACCTTTGTTTTATGGCTTGTTCTTACTTCTTATCTTAGGTGTGCTTCAAGGAGGAATTGGGTGGTGGATGGTTTCTTCTGGATTGTCTGAACGGGTTGATGTTAGTCAATATCGTCTGGTTGTGCATTTAACAATGGCTTTTTTAATTTTAGGCGGTGTTTTTTGGTTGACATTAACGCAATTTGATAGAAGTCAAAACAGAAATCAGAGTGAGCATAAAGTAAAAACAAAGCTTATTTTTCTAGCTAATATGCTGGTTTTTTTGGTATTTGTACAAATTGCTCTTGGAGGATTTGTTGCGGGCTTGCGTGCGGGGTGGAGTTATCCGAGCTGGCCTTTAATGGGAGAAAGCTTTATTCCTGAAGGATATTTAAAACTTGCTTCATTTTGGAAAAACAGTTTTGAACATCACGGATATGTACAATTTCATCATAGAATGATGGCCTATTTTTTATTTTTATTAATTCCAGGCATGTTTTTCTATTTTAGAAAACAATTATCTTCGATCCAAAAAACCTGGTATATTGGCTTAATTTTGATCTTGTTTATTCAGCTGTCGATTGGAATCGCGACCTTGTTTTCAGACCCAGAATTATGGGGCATGGCTTTACTTCATCAAGCAATTGCAATTCTTCTCTTTTTAACCTGTCTTGGTTTTAGGCATCGATTAACGCATAACATTGTTTTAAATTCATAAAACAGGATTTACCTGTTATGCCGTTTCTAATTTTATACAGATTTTGGATATCATGCATTGAATTTAAGTGGATTTAAGTGGATTTAAGTGGATTTAAGTACGCTTGCATCCTCTTTCAAAGCTGTTTGCAAAACAGCATAGATTACAGTAACACAATTGCGTGTTTTTGAAATCAGAGCAATTGCTAAATGTGTAAATTCAAGAGTGTTTCCAAAGAGTTTTTAGGGTGTTCTTGAAGGAAGGTGAGTGGTTTTTTAACGCCTTAAAACCAAAAACATACTTGACCCCAATAAAACAATGAGCTTAAACAATATCTCAATTAACCAAATAAGATAGCTCCTGATTTATCTTGTTTTTAATCCTTTATTTGAACCTTCCATATAATATAAAACTGGGTTTGGAAGATGCTTTTCTAAGACCATGCTCCTGTAACTGCATAGGTTCTACCAGGTCTTTGTACATTAAAATAAAGGGTTTTTCCATCAGGAGAAAAACAGATTCCTGTGATTTCACTATAGCTGTTTTTATACAATTCTCGTATACAGGCAATTGGATAGATTTTTCCATCCTGTGTAATGCCTTTAATATAATTCTTACCCGCACCATCTTCGGCAAGAATCAGATCTCCCCAAGGCGCAAGGGTTAGATTATCACAAAAATCAATCTCATTTTTACCTTTGGATTCGATCACCAATTCTAACATTCCATCCTGTTGTGTTCGCGTTTTTGGAAGGTGAGGTGAATGCGCGCTGTCTGGTCTAGTATGAGGTGATGAATTAAACTCCTGGTTTATTTTTTCTTTATAAAACGGCTGATAGCGCCAGATTTGTCCACATTTCCGAGCACCTCCATCGGTTGAGCTAAAATATAATTCCCGTTTTCCCATTCAACATCCTTCCAATCTTGAGAAAATAGCGGCTCCTTTTTTCTGGATGCTCCGTTCTGCTAATGCCTCATCAGGATTGGTAATATTTTCAAGATCAACCCAATGAACATAAAATGCTGTTTTTTCAGGAATGGAAGATGTATGCCAGTTTCTTAAATCACATTTGGGTTCTCCTGATACGGCAAGTGCTTGTAATCTTCCCCCTAGGTGTAATTGTCCAGGCTTGTTTGGAATAAATCGATAGAATAGACAGGGGTGACCAGAACGGTCTTCAGTTAAATAAACATAGCCTGTTTCAGGATCGACAACAGCGGCTTCATGATAAAATCTTCCCATGGCTTTTAAAGGAACAGGTTTGACAGGGGTTGTGGCAAATGCAGGTACTTCAAAAACATAGCCATGTTCTATCTTTGGATTTGAATCTGATTTTATAAGGGTTTCTTCACAGGATAACCAGCTATTCCAAGGCGTTGAGCCTCCTGCGCAATTCATAACCGTTCCTGCCAGACTTAAAAACTGACGCTGAATTTTTTGAGTTTTGGGATCAATCCAGAGTGTTGTTGTCCCTCCAGGCTGAATCTCTCCTGATTTTGCCAAATCATAAATAATATCAGGATGAAATCCCGTATGATTAGACGTATAAGCGCTAATGGTTTTTTTAGCTTGATCAGAGCTTGCATGAATATGATTTAGGGTTAGCTCATGATTGCGAACAATAATCGTATGATTTTTTGCCTGAAAACAAGCCATTCCATCTGGAGCGCCTGGTACAAGAAGCTGATCATCCATACGCTCTCCCGTTTGTGAAATCTGGGTGTATTGAAATCCTTTTGGTAGATCAATCTTGCCTTTTTGATCTTTGATTAAATGACCAAACTTTGTACCTTCTTCTTTGGCAAATCCAAAATTTGGATTTAAAAAACGGGAAAAAGTTAAGGAAACTAGGCTGGTATGGATAAATTGACGTCGATTTAAAAACATAAACATTCACGTTAAGCATAGTATTTAATTTTATTAAAAACAACCTAAAAGGGCAGAGTTTAAGATAATTTTCTAAAAATAAAAGTCAGATTTAAGAGTATTGCCAATTTTAGAAAAAATAAAAGCTTGTATGTTTTCTTTAATCTATTACATATTTGTTTTATCATGAATTGTGTTTTGTGTTTATCTTTCTCTTTTTTATTTTTTCAGTGTTTCTCTCATTGCGGTTTATTTTTCATTGCGGTTTATTTTTCATTGCGGTTTATTTTTATTTGCCCATTCTTCTTTTAAGGATTTTGGTTAGATTCTATTTTTATATTTTGATCCTGTTTTAGAAATTTCTTCTTATTTTCTATCTTTTTTGCATCTCATGAATTCTAAAATAAGCAGAGAGGGGAGATATTTTGGGTTTCTCTTTTTTTAAATTAGGATACAGTCAAGCTTATATCATCTTTAGATTTAAGTTTAAACAAAAATAGATAAAATTCCGCTAAAATATGCCATCAAACCAACAAGGTATTATGTTACCTATATGCCAAGGTGTTGTTTTATAGTTATTTTTTAAAAAATACAGATCTTTTCTTGACGCATTTAAAACAATGTCTTATATAGTCACAAATTGAATGAACTAGCTATCGGGCTTTTTAAATAAAAATATGTTTTAAAGCCTTAAGAGATAAAGAACATACGCTTTAACCAAATGAATGAATGAATGAATTATGGGGCTTTTTTAAATGAAGACATCTTTTTTAAAGCCTGCTGATGTAGAGAAAAAATGGTATTTAATTGATGCAGAAGGATTAATCTTAGGAAGACTTTCTGCACTTATTGTAACCCGTCTACGAGGCAAGCATAGACCAGATTATACTCCTCATATTGATTGTGGAGATCAGATTATTGTAATTAATGCAGATAAAATTCGCGTTTCTGGAAGAAAAATGACGAATCGGATTTATTATCGACATACAGGCTATCCAGGTGGAATTAAACAGGTAAATACACAGGAAATTTTAAAAGGAAAGCGTCCAACCCGTTTATTAAAAGAAGCGGTTAGGCGCATGTTGCCCAAAGAAAGTCCATTGGCAAGGAAACAGCTCTCTGATTTACGTATTTACGCAGGAAATGAGCATCCTCATACGGCACAACAGCCTGAAAAAATTGATATTAAACTCCTAAATGAAAAAAACACATTAAGAGCATTATAAAATGGTAGATGATAAAAAGACAGCAGGATTGGAAGGTCTGGAAGGGTTAAAAGAAGCCCTTGACAGCAAGGAAGTAAAGAAAGAAGTGCCCCCCCAAACTGAGAAGGATCAGAAATCGAAACTGGATTCTCTTGGAAGAGCTTATGCAACAGGTAAGCGAAAAGAAGCGATTGCACGAGTTTGGCTCAAACCTGGGAAAGGAAACATAATCATTAACAAAAAAAGCAAGGATGCGTATTTTGCAAGACCTGTTTTAAGAATGATTGTTGATCAGCCTTTTGAGGTTACTCAGCGTCTTGGTGCTTATGATGTGGTCGCCAGTGTAAAAGGATCTGGATTATCGGGTCAAGCTGGCGCTTTACGTCACGCAATTTCGAAAGCACTTGCTATTTATGAAACAGAATTGAGAAAAACGCTTAAAGAAAATGGATTTTTAACACGAGATTCCAGAATTGTGCAACGGAAGAGATATGGGCGTCGTAAAGCACGTCGTAGCTTCCAATTCTCAAAACGTTAATAAAAAACCAAACTATGAATACAAAAACCAAACTATGAATATTACTTTAAAAAGCGAAGCATTTAAATGCTTCGCTTTTTTATCTTTTATGTTGTTTTATGTTTCTGATTTATTTTTCCAGCTTATTTATAAATTCAATAAAGGGTATGATAGAATGTATTGCGTGCTTGTTGGAGGATGTTTTCTTTACTTTAAATAATTGCACCCTATTGATTTTTTAATAAAAAAGACAAATTTAATCATATATCTCATTTCTTATTATTTTATATTCCTATCTGAAAAAATATTTTTTCTTAAAAAGCTTTTATAATTTCTGCACTAAAAACCTCTATTAATCCTTGTTTGATGGTTTCATCCTATTTTTATTAAGACTTGCTTTTTGTTTATATTCTTTGGGTTTATTCCTCTAAAAAAGTTCTGGAATCTGGCCTTCTTTTGGCAAGTATTTTTTCCTATATAGAATAGAGTTATGTTTTTTTGATCTATGGGGGTATACTAAAAGAGCGTTTATTCATGTTTGAAATGCGTTTGATTTTTAGCCAATTTCAGGTGTTTTGAATCATTTCATGAATTAGGCTGGCATGAGTTGGTTCTTCTGATTTTTGATTGATCAGCTTTTGATTTTCCAGAGTATGTCCTATTTGAATCTGGTATTCCATAATGCTTTGAGATAGGCAATTATAGGATGTATTAAAGGCAGAATGCGGATAGAATGATTGTGGCATAAACTGTAATTTATATCTCATACCTGCAAGCTGATTTTGAAGACGTATAATGCTTTTTTGTTCGTCAAGAAATGGTTTGGCAAAACCAGTTAAATCAGACGCAAGTAAAATATCTGGATTGTGATGTTGGACGGTTTTAGAAAAATCTTCTGCCCAGCTTTCAGGCATTTTCGGATCGTAAACATACCATAACACATCTGCATAAGGTGCAAATTGGCAGGCACGCTTTATCATATGTTCAAATGCAAGCTCTTGTTTAAGAGGAAGATAGCCAGATTTTGTTTTTTCTGCTGTCCAATCAATAAAGCGATGATCTTCAGGATCTGTATCATTTAAAATATGGCTGGCAGAATAAGCATTTGTTTGAGAAATCAGGATTAATGGAACCTCTAAGACATCCGCTGCTAGTCTGGCTGTCATTAGGATTTTTTCATAATCTCGTCCTGGTTTTAAAACATAGTGACATTCAGGAAAGCATGTCTGTTCCAGACGATCTTTTAAATGGATGGCAGCAATGCCCGATTTTAAAAAAGAGGAGATAAATTGATAGAGTAAAAAAGGGGTTTTAAAATCAGATGAAACGGATCTGATCATCGGAATCAGCCAGTTTTTTTCTGATTCTGAACAAAGCCTGTTTTGATCTTTTAAAAAGCGATAAAGAACATCACAAAAATCAGAATGATGCGATTTATGGTCAGAATGATTTTGTGAATATATTCTTTCTGAGCCATGATATGTATAGCGAAAAGCATTATCTGTACTAGAAGAATAAAGCGTTTTAATCCCTGAATCGATATGACGAATAGCCTCGGATTCTTCTATAATATGAATGGTTTCAATAAAAGGATAAAGCTGAAACAAACTTCTAAGCTCCAAGCTGGTTTTTTGAGATATAGATAAATTGGTTTGAGTGAAATCCTGAGTTGACAGGATTTTTTCTCGAAGCTTGAACACTTCTTCTTGTGTGTAATTGCGCTTAACAAGAGATATAAGGCTGGCATGATTCTCTTGGTTTAGATTTGGGGGAGGGATAAGATTTTCAAATTGGGATTCTTGATTCATAAATATTTCCAAAAGGAAGGATACTAGCTCATATTATTTGTATTTAGGGTAGAAATGAATAAACAGGGTTATGAAGTTATGAGAAAAGAGGCATTTATTTAATTAAGATTATAAGCATGGTTTTATGCTGGCGTTATTTAGAAAAAATAAGAAGATTTTTGTTTAATCTAGGATAGAATTCTTTTAAAAACACAGTGGATGACAAAGAAAGATTGCAGATAATAAAGGATTTAAAGCCATGATTTCTGTTTGTCGTAAAGCCTCATCTATAGAGGAATATTCCTCTATAGATGATTTCAAAAAAGTATTTTATATTGTGCACTTCTTTTTATAATCGCAATTCCAATTTCTGCTTGCAATATAATCTCCCTTAATTTATATGCCATTAATGGAGTGCAATCTTATGGAATACAATATCAGACCGTTTTTTATGTTTGTTTAAAGAGGAGGGAGCTGTTTTTGAATATAAATGCTAGATTTTAGTAGAATATTTGCTTCAAACCAGATAGAATCAATAATTGGAATACGAATGCATTCATAACTTGCGGGATAAGGGGGAACGCTTGATTCTCCGTGAATGGCATAGCCTCCATAGAAATAAACTGGATTATATAAAATTCCTAAATATGAGCGATGAATTCCTTTAATATGACGCAGCGCAGAAAATTTTCCTTTAGGTGTTTTGGCAATTTCCTAACTTCCATCTGGTTTTTTGAATTTTTTCCCAGATCATGTAGAAACAGGCAAGATTTTTTGAATTTCAAGATTATGATAAACGATTAAAACCTATTTTTTGAGGTTGATTTCAGTTAAATAGCCTGACTCTTTTAAAGAAGGAATAGGCGTTTTTGAAGTCTCAAACTGTTTAAAAACTTCAGATCCCAATATTCCATCAATGTGTAGAGTATTTCAATGTGTAGAGTATTTCAATGTGTAGAGTATTTCAATGTGTAGAGTATTTCAATGTGTAGAGTATTTTGTTTTTGAAATGCAATAATAGCATTAACGGTATGCGGTCCCATAATTCCGTCTGTTTTTTCAGGACTATAGTGCAATTCAGATAGGGTTTTTTGTGCTTGTTGAATTTCTGTATTTGAATATTGATATGTTTTGTCTAACATTATAAATCCTTAGCTTAAATAAATAAATATAAATAGCCAAATGATATAAATTGAGGTAATAAGGCAGGATTCTAAATCTGGAAGCGATATAAATAAAATAGATTATCTCTAAACTAAAAATATCATAAAAAACAATAGATTAACAGGATAATCTTATAACTAAAATCCCTTTTTTACTTTTAACTGGAAGTTCTATCAGGATCGAATTATACTTTAAAGATGGCTCTTTTTTAATCCAGATAGGATGTGATCTGTAACACTGATAAGCAAATCTTCAAAAGGGAAATAGAATCATAAAAACGGATAGAGAAACAATAAAATACTCAGAGCAAATTAAGGAAAATCTCATATTAAAATAAAATCATAAAAACAGGCATATAGGGAGAAGAAATTTGAAAACAGCTGCGCAAATTCTTGTAGAAGAAATAATTGAACATCAGATCTCTACTGTATTTTGTGTACCAGGAGAGAGTTTTTTATCTGTTCTGGATGCATTTTATGATCAAGAAAAAATGATTAAAATAATTACCTGTCGTCATGAAGCTTCTGCGGCAAATATGGCAGAAGCCTATGGCAAGCTTGAACAAAAACCAGGAATTTGCTTTGTCACCAGGGGACCTGGCGCCTGTCATGCTGCAATTGCCCTGCATACAGCCTATCAAGATTCCACCCCCATGATTTTATGTATTGGTCAGGTCAGTAGACAAAACAAGGATAGAGAAGCTTTTCAGGAAATGGAATATCGCCAATTATTTTCATCAACGACAAAATGGGTTGCAGAGATTAATACAGCTTGCCGTATGGCTGAATATGTTAAAAAAGCATTTCATATTGCTCAAACTGGCAGACCGGGACCGGTTGTTTTAGTCTTACCCGAAGATATGTTAAAAGAGCCCGTGGAAGAAGCAAGTTTGATTTCTTCCAGTTTGGCAGTCAGACCATCTAATATTAGAAATATAAACTGTATTCAACATCAGAATATAGAAGAAACATCAAGCATAAAAACGGTTCAAAAAGAAAGCAAAGAACACAGAAAAAAAGAATATAGAGAAAGAGCTAATAAGATATCGGCTCAGAAAAATCTAGCTCCTCCTTTGGAAATTCGGGAATTGAACTCAAAAAAAACAGGAACGTGCCCTGTTTTTCTTTCTGAAATCAGACCTGATTTGGCGCTTTTAGATGTTTTTCTTACTCGATTAGCTCATGCTCGAAATCCATTATTGCTTATAGGTGGTGTTGGATGGGGAAAGGATAACCTGCGTTTTCTTGAGCGTTTCGTTGAACATTATCATCTTCCAGTTGCAACTGTGTTTAGATCAAAAGACAGGTTTAATAATCAACATTCAAATTATATTGGAGAATTTGGATTTGGGGTAAATCCTGAACTATTAAAAGCACTTCAAACATCTGACTTAATACTTGTCATTGGGGCAAGGCTGGATGATGTTACCAGCCAGGGCTATCAGTTTTTATCTTCTGGGCAGGCAAGAAAAAACCTGATTCATATTCATATAAGTCCAGATGCATTTTCTTCTATTTTCATTCCTTCCTTGTTTATTCAAGCTTCTCCTACAGGATTTTTAACAGCCATTAATGAATATCAAGATACAATAAAAGAGCAAAAAGATTCTATTCAATCAGATAGAATAATATGGTGCCAGAAATTAAGAAAATGCTATCAGAACTGGATTTTACCAGTTTCTGTCAATAAAGGAGTCAATTTATCAAAAATCTTTCAATATTTAAGCCAGCATACAGATAAAAATACGATTATTACAAATGGAGCAGGAAATTATGCAATCTGGCTCCACCGGTTTTATGAGCATAAAGCCATTCAAACCCAATTAGCTCCTTTAAGTGGTGCGATGGGCTATGGGATTCCAGCAGCCATTACTGCAAAGCTGCTTTATCCCAAACGAGAGGTTATTGCCATTGCAGGAGATGGGTGTTTTATGATGTCTGTTACAGAATTGGCAACCATTGTGCAATATCGGCTTAAGCTTTTAATAATTATTGCCAATAATAATGGATTTGGAACAATTCGCATGCATCAAGAAAGCACATATCCCAGACGGGTGAGCGCAACCGAGTTACAAAATCCAGATTTTATGCGTTTGGCAAACGCCTATGGATTTGAAGGAATTCGGGTAGAAAAGACAGAAGCATTTCCAAAAGCACTTGATTTTGCTAGAAAAAGTCAGAAATCAGTTATACTGGAATGTTTACAAAATATAGAAGAAATCAGTCCATCAAAAACACTCTCTAATTTATAAGGGCTTGAACTTGTTGTAAACATATGTCATGCCAGCAAGGTAAAGTTTAACTAAATTAAAAAGCAATCATTGAGGCTAGCTATATGAAACAGAATTTTATTGCAGGAAAATGGGTTGATACAGCTCATTCTGTTAAAAGTATAAATCCTTCAAATCTGGAAGAAACCATTGGTATATATGCCCAAGGTGGAAAAGAGGATGTAGATCAGGCAGTAAACGCAGCTCAAAAGGCTCAAAAATCATGGGCAGAAACCAGTATTCAGGCAAGATCTGATTTTCTTGATCGTGTTGGAAATGTTTTAATGGAACGCTCTGAAAGCATTGGAAGAATGCTTTCCAGAGATGAAGGAAAAACATTGGTAGAAGGCATTGGAGAAACGGTTCGTGCCGCTCAGATTATGAAATATTTTGCAGGAGAAGCACTTAGGATTAAAGGAGTTCATCTTCCTTCTGTTCGTCCTGGAATTGATGTAGAAATTCATAGAGAGCCTGTCGGTGTGATTGGCGTGATTACACCTTGGAATTTTCCAATTGCAATTCCTGTCTGGAAAATTGCACCCGCGCTTGCCTATGGAAATAGTGTTGTGTTCAAGCCTGCGGAATTAGTGCCTGCCTGTGCCTGGATTTTAGTTGATATTCTAAGAGAATGTGGTCTTCCTGAAGGAGTTGTTAATCTGGTTATGGGCAAAGGATCTGAGGTTGGACAAGCCATGATTGATCATGAAGGTATTCAGGCTGTGAGCTTTACAGGTTCTGTTGTTACAGGACGTGAAATTGCCAAAAGCTGTGCCGCTCTTGGTAAGAAGGTTCAATGTGAAATGGGGGGTAAGAATCCATTAATTGTCTTAAAGGATGCAGACTTAAAAGCTGCGGTTAATGGCGCGATTAATGGTGCTTTTTTCTCGACAGGACAAAGGTGTACTGCCTCGTCCAGAATTCTGGTGGAAGATCAGATTTATGATTCATTTAGCGAACAATTCATTCAATCTATGAATCAGTTAACTGTTGGAGATGCGCTTGATTCTGAAACAAAAATTGGTCCTGTTATTGATGATCGACAATTAAAAATAGATCTTGATTATATTGCGCTTGCCAAACAAGAGGGATGTGAGGTTATTGGAGGGGCGTATATGGAAGAAAAAAACCATAAAAAAGGCTATTATTTACATCCTGTGACTTTTTTAAAGGCAAAAAATCAAATGCGGATTGCTCAGGAAGAAATTTTTGGTCCTTGTGCGGCATTGCTTAAAGTTTCTGATTTTGAAGATGCAATAGAGCAAGCAAATGATATAAAATTTGGTCTATCTGCAGGGATTTATACCAATGATTTAACCAAAGCAAGAGCCTTTAAAAAACGTTCCAGGGCTGGAATGGTAATGGTTAATCAACCAACGGCAGGCGTTGATCCTCATGCGCCTTTTGGGGGAATAAAATCATCCTCTTATGGCGCAAGAGAGCAAGGATTTGCAGCCATAGAATTTTATACCAATATGAAAACTGCCTATATTGGCTAGAATAATTTGGTCAAAAAGGGGGCAATAAACTGGTTTGTCCCCCTTTTTGTGCTAAAGAAAAGAATGAAAATAGAGATTTAAATATGCGAGATTAGAAGGCTTGTTTGCTCTGGTTGAGCCTGGAATAAATACCCTAAAATTTCTAAAATAGATTTTTCTGAAAACCTTTAATAGATTTCTCTAAAACATTTCAAGAGCGTGCATATATACAAGACAGGTTTTCAATCCTGTTTGTTTGAAAGATGGACGTAAATAAAATCTTGAACCCTTTAAAAAAGATAAAAAAGAGAGCTTAACCCCTATTATGGAGAGAGACCATGAGTGATTCTTTATTTAGAAGGCTTATTTGCTCTGATTGAGCCTGGAATAAATACCCTAAAATTTCTAAAATAGATTTCTCTGAAAACCTTTAATAGATTTCTCTAAAACATTTCAAGAGCGTGCATATATGCAAGACAGGATTTCCATTTCTGTTTGTTTGAAAGATGGACTTGAATAAAATCTTGAACCCTTTAAAAAAGATAAAAGAGAGAGCTTAACCCCTATTATGGAGAGAGACCATGAGCAATTCCCTATTTAAGCAGCATATCAAACAGAGCTTGGAACAGATTAAACAATCCAGGCTTTATAAACAGGAAACGCCTTTATTAAGCGCTCAATCTGCTCAAATCAAAAT
Source organism: Maricaulaceae bacterium (assembly GCA_965183855.1). GTDB lineage: Bacteria > Pseudomonadota > Alphaproteobacteria > Caulobacterales > Maricaulaceae > CBCYMI01. The sequence continues at coordinate 134,566 of CBCYMI010000010.1, forward strand.
GAGTGTTAAGGGTCAGGAATCCTCTTTCTTGAATCTTTGTGCAAATAATTATCTCGGTCTTGCCAATCATCCTGAAATTATTAAGGCAAGTAAATCAGCTCTGGATGATATGGGCTATGGCATGGCATCTGCTCGTTTTTTATGTGGCACACATCAAATTCATCGTAAGCTGGAAAAGAAAATTGCAGCTTTTTCAGGGTTTGATGATGCAATTTTATTTGCAGCCTGTTTTGATGCAAATGGAGGCGTTTTTGAGCCTTTATTTACAAAAGAAGATGCGATTATTTCAGATTCTCTTAATCATGCTTCTATTATTGACGGAATCAGACTTTGTAAGGCTCAGCGTTTTCGCTATCAAAACAGAAATCTTCAGGATTTAGAAGCGCAGTTAAAAAAAGCAGATCAGCAGGCACGCTTTAAACTAATTGTAACAGATGGTGTTTTTTCAATGGATGGCACGATTGCTCCTTTAAAAGAAATCTCAAAGCTTGCAGATCAATATCAGGCATTGATCATGGTAGATGATTGTCACGCAAGCGGATTTATGGGAGAAAATGGAAAGGGAACAGCTTCTTTTTGTGGTGTGGATGGGAAAGTCGATATTTTGACGGGCACATTGGGTAAGGCATTAGGAGGAGCAATGGGAGGCTATATTTGTTCCAGCCAGGCAATTATTAATCTGTTAAGACAAAAGGCAAGACCTTATTTATTTTCCAATGCATTGGCGCCTTCATTGGTTCAAGGTGCGATAACGGCTTTGGAAATTATAGAAAAAGAAGGGGCACACTTAACTCAGAAATTATTCGAAAATACACACAGATTCAGACAAGGATTAACTCATTTGGGATTTACCTTATTAGACGGGGAACATCCCATTATTCCAATTATGTTTTCAGATGAACACATTGCTCAGCAAATGGCTGAAACCTTATTTGAAAAAGGCGTTTATGTTGTTAGTCTTGCATATCCAGTTGTGCCTAAAGGAAAAGCAAGAATCCGAACACAAATGTCTGCTGAATATACAAAAGAACAGATTAATATTGCTCTTTCATGTTTTGAAAAAGCAGGAAAAAAACTGGGAGTTATCTAAAAAATATTATGTATGTGATAGTCTAAAAACACAAGAAAATCTAAGAAAGAAATCATCTGCTGAAAATCTGGAGAAAACGAATCCGTTAAAAAATCAGAAAGCTCTAAAAAAGGACGATCAACTAAAAAATAAACCTGCATAGCAGATATAATCTGTTCTCGATTATGATTGATTTATATGGATGATTTCCTGTAACCTGTTATTTCTGTCTGTTGGAGAAAAAAGAGAAAGGAAATACAATATGGTAAAAAACCAGCTCTATTCGAAGACAAGCAGGATTGTTTTTATTAACCAGGGTTGTTTATTAAATCCTGAGAGAAGTTCAGGAAAAATCTATCCTGTATTATCTTCAATATAATCTTATAGCGCAGGAGTAAAATATTTTATGAAAGCACTTGTTAAAATACGTCCAGAAGCTGGATTAAGTTTGTGTGAGCAGGATATTCCTGAAATTGGATCAGAAGATGTTCTGATTAAAATTGAAAAAACTGCAATTTGTGGAACAGATATTCATATTTATCAATGGGATGATTGGGCCGCTAAAACGCTTCCTGTTCCGTTGATTGTTGGGCATGAATATGCAGGTGAAATTGTCAAAACAGGCGCAAATGTTACGCGTGTGAAACCAGGACAAAAAGTATCTGGAGAAGGGCATATTGTAAGTAAAACTTCTAGGGCAGCACGTGCGGGACGCTTTCATCTTGATCCTGATACAAAAGGGGTTGGTGTGCATATACCAGGTGCGTTTGCAGAATATTTAAAATTACCTGCTTTTAATATTGTTGTTCTTCCAGAACAGATATCAACTGAAATCGGAGCTATTTTAGATCCAATGGGCAATGCTGTGCATGCGGCATTGGCATTTGATTTAGTTGCCGAAGATGTTCTGATTACAGGAGCAGGACCAATTGGGATTATGGCAGCGGGAATAGCTGAATATGTTGGAGCACGTAATGTTGTCATTACAGATATCCAGCCCTATAGGCTTGAGCTTGCTGAAAAAATAGTACCCAATGCAAGATGTGTAAATATTCTAAAAGAAGATTTACACTCTGTAATGACAGAATTGAGGATTAAAGAAGGCTTTGATGTTGGAATTGAAATGTCAGGTGTGAGTTCTGCATTTAAACAAATGATGGATGTAATGATTATGGGTGGGAAAATTGCTTATTTGGGCTTGCCTTCCAAACCGTTTGAATTTGATTTTTCTAACCTTATTTTTAAGGCAATTACCATTAAGGGAATTTATGGTCGTCAAATGTATGAAACTTGGTATAAAATGTTAGCAATGCTGGAATCGGGTCTTGATCTTTCCAAAATTATTACACATCGGTTTAAAATGGATGAGTATGAAAAAGCATTTAAAATTATGGCTTCAGGAAAGAGTGGAAAGATTATTATGGATTGGGCTTCTTGTTAGATGTTATCCTTAGCTTAAAGACAAATTCTTAAATTTAAATAGAATTTTTCCAAGTCTGGATGTCTCTGTTTATCAAGATCAATTAACGATATCTGATATTTCTAAAAATTACCTCATATAATCTAGATTTTTCTGAAAATCAAGCGTTAGATTAAAAGAAAAATGCTCTAAAAGAGGCTAATTTTGAATGGGTTTACCCTGAATATTTTTAGAGGGGTATATATGTTTTAGCTAAAAGGGAGAGGTGCGTTTTATCTTAGTTTTTTAGATATGTTTTTAAGCTTATATCTGATTTTAATCAGATAAACAGACCGTTATTAAACAGAAAGATTAAAAGAGAATAGTATAAAAAACTGAGCCAGTTTGACAAGCATAAGGAGTTAGAAACGCTAAAATAAAGGGTTTTTTACTCAAATAAAAATTAGGGTTCCAAATTAAACAAACTCTCGCTAAAAAAAACAAATCCACAGGCTATTTTTGAGCATATTATTTCAAGTATATCTTTAAATCATCGGTTAATTTTGAGGTTTGTTTTCCATATAATCTGAATTCATAAACATTCATATTTTCCATCACACGCTGCACGTAATTTCTGGTTTCAGAAAAAGGAATGCTTTCAATCCAGTCAATAATAGCATATGTGTTTGTACCAGGATTGCCGAATGTTTCCAGCCATTTTTTTACATTACGACTACCAGCATTATAGGCTGCAATCATTAAAGGATAGGATGTTTGAAATTCAAAGTTCAAATCCTGGAGATGTTTAAAGCCCAGATTAATATTATAATAAGGATCTTCTGTTAGCCAGCGCCGTTTATACCGAATTTGATACTTTTGTGCTGTTCTTTTAGCGGTTGAGGGCATGAGCTGCATAATGCCTCTTGCGCCTGCGTGACTAATGATGATGGGATTAAATTCACTTTCCTGTCGTGCAATGGAAAGCAGGAGAGATGCATCCTTATCTAAGTCTTTTTGATTAAAATAAGGAATGAGAGGGTGAGATTGGGATGGATAGAAATCATTTTTTTTTCGAGCGATTTTTGTAATTCTGATTGCAATATCATACCAAGCATGGGTTTGAGCAAGTTCGTATAATAATCGAATATCCTGATCGGACGTTAATTGATGTGCAAGTGTGTAAAAAAGCTTTCGAGTTAAAGGCAGGGTTTCAAGTTCAGTTGAAATCAGAAGTGCTTTGACCAAAGGCAGGCTGTAGAATTCTGAGGAAGAGGCAAGTCTGGCAGGAATGGAAGTATCCAGTTTAATCTTTAAATTCAAAGCTTCACTTGCGATTTGTCCATAAAAACTGGTTGGATAAGCTGCTGCTTGTTGATAGGCATGATCGCGTTTGACAGGATTATTTAAAGCTTCATATGTCCGACCGAGCCAGTAATATCCTCTTGATTTCGAAATTGGAAGCCGAACGATTTCTATAAAATTTATAAAATGAAGCTTGGCACGCTCTGGCTGGTTTAAAAAACGCAAAGAAAGCCATCCAGATAGCCATTCTGCTTCAGAACGAAACAAGACAGAGGCATTGGTTTTATCATAGTGTGAAATAACTTGATAAGAAAGTTCATATTCTTGCTCTTTAATTAAGGAACGGGTTAATAATTTTCTTTCTATGAAAAAAGCTTTTTGAGCTTGTTTTTGAAAATGATGAAATTCCAGATCTTTGAGAGTTAATCCTTTGAGGATATGCGCTGCTTTAACAAACTCTTTCTGTTTTCTGAGCCATTTGCCATAAAAAAACAAGAGTTCAGGATTATTCTTAAGCTGAGCGCTAAGTGTACTATAACGGATTTTTGCTGTTTTTTTGTTTCGTGTAAACTCCAGGCAGGTTCTAAAATATTGTTTCTGGCTGAAATTAAGATAGCCCATTAAATGATAAATCTGTGATCGGTAGCGATAGGCGTTTTTCCATAATAAATATTGGATGCGTTTAACATAATCTTCCTGTTTTAACAGGGGTTTATGTTTTTTAATAAATGCTTTTTGTTCATTGACAGACATAGGAAAGGCATGCCAAACAGAGAGATAGATTTGCGTTGCCTTATTGGGTTGTTGCTGTTTGAGATAGGCTTTAGCTAAGGCAAGTTTAGCATTTAATTGCAGGGGGGGGTGTGTTTTAAACCATTGAATCATCTGATCTTGGTTAACGGGTTGAGTTATCAGCGCCGTTTCGATTCGTCTTTGTCGTGTTTTTTGATCAGGCCATGCTTCTAAAAGCTGGTTTTTTTCTGATAAATAGGCAAAATCCAGTTTAGTATTATTTCTAAGCAAGGACCATAACAGAATTTTTTTAGCAATTGGATGTTTAATTTTGCGTTCGATTTCCAACACTTTATCCCAATCGTATTTTTCTATATATTTCAATCCCGTTTTGAGATAAAAATAATCCTGATCATTTAAATAAAGAGATGGATTTTCCTGTTTTGGCTTTATTCTTGGTATAATTGACTGCCCTTGATTGGAAATCCTGATTTCTGCGTATCCTGAAAGAGAAATTAAAAAGACAAATAGAATTGGGATTGTTTTTAAACACATATGAATGAATTTGTTTTGCAATTTTTGATGATATACGAATACGTTAAAAGGGTACGTTGCCATGCCTGTTATTTACCATTATTCTTAAATTATTTGAGTATCCCACATTTCCAGCTTTCCTAAAGAGAGGGTTTTTTCTTGTCTTTAGGAGTTAAATTCTGTATTTTAAATTCGATCTGCTATAAGACTAGGTTAGACTAGCATATTATACTATGATAAACAATTATTAATGAAAGGTAACCAGATGATATATAAAGGTGTTATTACAGCTCTTATAACGCCTATGAAACACAATGGAGAGATTGATAAAATAGGGTTTATAGACTTAATTGAATGGCAGATTGAACAAGGGGTAGATGGGTTGGTTCCTTGTGGCACAACAGGGGAGTCTGCGACAATTACAGATCAGGAAAGAATAGAATTAATCAGATTATGTGTTGAAACGGTCAAAGGGCGTGTTCCAATTATTGTAGGTGCGGGGTCAAACTCAACGCAAAAGGCAATTGAATATACTCAAACGGCGAAACAGGCAGGGGCTGATGCTGCCATGAGTGTTGCGCCTTATTATAATAAGCCAGATCAAAAAGGAGCAATTGCGCATTATAAGGCAATTGCAGATCAAACTGGATTTCCTGTTTTAATTTATAATGTTCCCAGTCGAACCCTTCTTGATTTATCTGTTGAAACGGTTTGTGAATTATCGCATCATCCAAATATTATAGGAATTAAGGATGCCAGTGCAGATATGACCCGTCCTTTGGAATACCAGGAAAATTGTCAGGAAGGATTTACTTTATTAAGCGGCGATGATGGGAGTTGTTATAGTTTTCAAATGCTTGGAGGTGTTGGATGTATTTCTGTTGCTTCTAATATCATACCAGGGATTTATGCAGATTTTTTTAATGCTCTGAAAAGCTCTGACTTCAAGCGTGCATTTGAGCGGTTTCAGATTATTTATGCCGTTCATAAAACGCTTTATCTTTCTCCAAGTCCAGCGCCTGTAAAATATGCCTTATCGAGAATATTAGGAAGTTGCTCAAATGTTAGATTACCACTTTTGGAGGCTTCAATAGAGGCAAAGCAGGCGATTGACAGAGTTTTAAAACATTATACTCTTATATAATGGGTTTGTTTGGAAAGAAAGTTTATGATTCAAAAAATGATTGCAGAAAACAGAAAGGCACGCAGAGAATATGAGATTGAAACTGTTTTTGAAGCAGGAATTGTTCTTTTGGGAAGTGAGGTTAAATCCTTACGCGATGGAAAGGCAAATATTGCAGAATCCTATATTTCAGACGAAAAAAATGAATTGTTTTTAATCAATGCAAATATTGCAGAATATACCGCCGCAAATCGATTTAATCATGCTCCGAAACGAAACCGAAAATTATTATTAAAGCGCAGAGAAATTTCCAAAATTTCAGGAGCAATTAAACAAAAAGGTCGTACAGCCATTCCTTTAAAATTATATTTTAATCAAAAAGGCATGATCAAGCTTGAATTTGCATTGGCAGTTGGGCGCAAATTATATGATAAAAGACAGGTAGAAAAAGAACGAGACTGGAATCGTCAAAAAGCCAGAATGCTGAAATATCGCTAAATGCTTCATCGCTTAACGTCTGGATTTTTCCCGCTGATCTTGATCTAAAAACAGTCTGATTTCTTGAAATAGACGTTTAAACATTATCGGGGTTAGCCTGTTTGTATTGGTATTATAACGAGAGCAATGATAACTGTCATATAGTCGAATAGGGGGTTGAGCGTTTATGGTAAGATCATATGTATTTCCATGTCCGAAAGGAAAGCGTGCTTTTTTTAAATTAAAGGCTTTACAAATGCTTTCATGAGCAAGGCGACCAAGGCATAAAATTGCTTTTAAATTGGGCAAGGACTGAATGGTTTTTTGTAAATAGGGAAGGCAATTATTTATTTCTTCGGCGATGGGTTTGTTTTGTGGTGGAACGCATTTAACCGCATTGGTAATGAAGGCATTTTCAAGTTCTATTCCATCATTTGGGTCTGCTTGATATTTTCCGTTTAAAAAAGCATATTCTTTTAAGGTTTCATAGAGTAAAATACCTGCATAATCTCCAGTAAAAGGTCTTCCTGTTCGATTGGCTCCTTGAAGACCAGGCGCAAGACCGACAATTAATAATTCTGATTGCTGTTTGCCAAAAGAAGGCACGGGAGCATTATACCAATTAGGATGATTTTTTTGGTTTTCCATTCGAAAAGAAACCAGTCTCGAACAGCGTTTACAAGGCGTAGAGGATAGAATAAAATCAGACATGATAAAAAGCGATATCCTAAATAAATATAAAGATTAGAATAGGGTGCTATCTTAAATCAATAAAAGATTAGAATAGAGCTATTCTAAATTAAGAGATTAAAGAGGGGTTATAACGTATAAATTCTGTTTTGTAACGCTTTAATTTCTCTTCCTTTAAGTCTGTTTTTATGAAACCATTTTTTGAACATTTCAGGTTTTATCCTTTTAAAAGTAAGCAATCAAGAAATCAGGTTTTTTGGATGAAGTGTTTATATGATTATAAAATCCTATTTGCATTTTGATCAAAATAATATAGCTTTAGGCAGTTTTATTTTTAGGTATTTTTCTATTCAGCTCTATTTAAAACAAAGAAAAATCAGAAATTGGTAAGTTTGGAATAATCATATGATAATACGAGAGTTACATCAAAACTGGAATGAGCGTGAATGGGTTTGTGAGGCAATATGTAAACTCAGAAGAGAAATGAACCGCTCATCAGATACCCATTTAATCAATATTGACTTTCCGTTTAACAAAGAGATTAGTTTATATTTAAAAGATGAATCCGTTCATCCAACAGGAAGCTTAAAGCATCGTTTGGCACGTTCTTTATTTTTATATGGGCTATGCAATGGTCATATTTCATCTTTAACACCGATTATAGAAGCCTCTTCTGGAAGTACGGCTATTTCGGAAGCCTATTTTGCTAAATTACTGGGTATTCCATTTATTGCAGTTATGCCAAAAGGAATTTCCAAACAGAAAATTGAACAGATAGAGTTTTATGGTGGAGAGTGTCAATTTGTTGGGTGTCAGGATATTTATATAAAAGCGCAAGAATTGGCGGACCGCTATAAAGGCATTTATCTAGATCAGTTTACCAATGCAGAAAAAGCAACGGATTGGAGAGGAAATAATAATATTGCAGAATGTTTATTTGAACAATTAAAGAATGAGCCTTATCCGATACCTGAATGGGTTGTGGTGGGCGCAGGCACAGGAGGAAGTTCTGCAACAATTGGTAGATATATCAGATATCAGCCAGAATTTTTTACAAAAACAAAACTATGTGTTGTCGACCCTGAAAACTCTGTTTTTTACGATTATTATAAAACTGGCAATCGAGCACTGAAGTGTAATCGTGGATCTAGAATTGAAGGAATTGGACGCCCAAGAGTAGAACTTTCTTTCTTACCAGAACTGGTTGACAGAATGGAAAAAATACCAGATGCAGCAAGTTTTGCAGCCATTTGGTGGTTTAAAAAATATTATGGTCGGTATATTGGAGGTTCAACGGGAACGAATTTAATTGGTGTTTTTAGACTGGTTTCCGAGCTATGTGCACGACATAAAAAAGGCTCAATTGTAAGCTTGATTTGTGATGCGGGAGATCGATATATGGATACTTATTTTGATCAAGGATGGCTAAAGGAAAATCAAATTGAACTCACCCCTTATATGGTAGCGATAGAAGATTTTATGAAAACAGGAAATTGGCAAGAACCTGCATAATATTTTACGCTCTTATACGCTTTCATGATCTCATAAACTGGCATGAATTCTTTTAGAGTTTTATCGTGTAAAATAATATCCCCATGCTTTCCAATAAAAGATCTTCCTGTTCGATTGGTTCTTTGAAGATCAAGCTTGCAATTGAGCGTTAAGAAATTCTATTATCTCCCTTAAAATAAATTATTTCTCACTCTTAATTTAAGATAAAATCATATGGTTTTTTAAGAAAAAATGAACGGATATGAGGGGGGTGAAATATAGTGGTTTCGAACGTTGAGAATTTAGGTTAATCTTGATTATTTGCTCAATCGCTCTATCAAAAAACCTAATATCTTGATAGATTTTTCTGTATAATGTATTGATTTATATTCTGTTTTGGGAGAATTAAAAAATAATTTAATTGGTATATTGATTTTTATGTGTTGATTTTATACAATTACATTCTGAAATAATTTTGGTTTTATAAATGTGATAAACAACTTATCTTTTCCTGAAAATTTCAAACAAAATAGTCAGAATTAAAAATAAGAATTTTTACATTACATAAAGCTTCAATTATATTGTTAATAATAAATTTGGAGTCTAAAATGGCAAATGGTGTTGTCAAATGGTATAATTCCCAAAAAGGGTATGGTTTTATTGTTCCAGATAGTGGAGATGCAGATATTTTTGTACATCGCTCCGCTGTTGAAAAATTAAATACATATCAACTTGATGATGGTCAAAAAGTAAGCTTTGATCTGGAAACTGGACATAATGGGAAAACCTCTGCTGTAAATCTTAAATTGCTAGAAACCTAGGATTGGATTTGCCTTATTGTGGAATATATCTTCCAAAAAGATTGATTTTAAGCATTGTGATCAAAAATTATCTGATTATTTGGGGCTGATCTCCTTTATTCATCTTAACCGTTTTATGATCTCCAATATCCTGAACTAATCGTTAAAAATGATCTGTTTTTATATGGATGTAATATTTGCTTAAAAAAACCCAGAATTGTTAACTGGTGATTTGGAAAAGCCCGAGACAGACACTGTCTCGGGCTTCACATTTATATAAACACACGCGATCGCGTGGTTTTATTAAGAGCGCTTTGTAGAAATATTAAACTCAAGATTTAATCTGGCTGGTTGAGAGCCCTAAAAAGTCACAGCCGAAGGGCTGGTTTCTTAAGGCTCTTTAAGGTGCCAGAATTAGGCTTTGTGCTTATTTATAGACCATTAAGTGATCTTAATGTATTAAGGGTTAGAAACTATATACCAAGGTAATTCTTGTGGTTGTATCTGTTTTTTTCTTACGAATAAGTGGAATTAGGCTGGTATAGGGTGGTTTTGTATTATATTCGACCAGAAATCCAAATCGTGCAGAAAGGTTTCCCATTAATTTTGCATTGATATTTGCGTCATTGATTAATTGTGTATTGCCTTTAGTCCAGACAACAGAGGTATCATTTGTAAAAGAGACAAATTCATTAAAGGTATATTTGTAATAATTTGTTGCTTTGATAGAGAAATAATCTTTTGTTTTATTAAGCAGGTATGAATCTCTTCTCCATCCAGGGCCTCCCTGGATTGCCCAATAGGTTTTTCCATCATCAATGAGTGTATATCCGATACCAGCACCTAGAAAGGTTCGATAATCATATCCCTGGAATTTATCTTTTTCATAGGTTGCATCCCCATAGATATAAAATTTTTCATTGATTTTTCGTTTAGGTTCATAGCCAAGAAAGAGACGATCTTTTGTTTTTATACTTTGTGATTTACCATAATCATAGATAAATTTAACGAGATGAGACCAGTTTCCAATTTCCTTATTTAATTTAATTCCAATTCCAATATCGGTTGATTCTGTATTTCCTGTTTTATAATTTAAAGAAGCTCCTGCTTCCCCACTCCAGCCATTCAGATAGGTAGATTGTGCAAATCCTGATTGAATTGTCAGGCATAAGCTTCCCATAATGGCAAGACCTGTTTTTGTATACCTCATTTATAAAGCTCCAAATTTATAATAATGTGTTGATTGTATCAATATTTTCCTGTTTATATAGAGAAAGATATGTTCTATAAAACAGATATTAAAGATGAAGATAGCATGAATTTTAACCCATGCATCTGGCATTTTGTTTTCGGATGAAAAAAATAAAAAGGTGATGTAATTTTGCAATTAGAATCAATTAAGATTAATGAAGTTGAAGCAAGAGCGCTTTCTTGGATTGAGGATCAGTCTGAGAAAATGATTAAAACTGTTATTGATTGGGCGAATATAAATTCAGGGAGTTATGCGTTTGATGGATTAAACCGTGTTCGGACAGAAATAAAACAGCATTTTTCAGAATTGGAAGGGGCAGAGATTTCAGAAAAAACCCTGGATTCCTGGATAGAAATTGATCAAATGGGACAAAAACAAGAGCGAAATACAGTTCAGGCATTACAGATTAAAAACAGACCAAACAGTGAGGTTAAACTTGTTTTAACGGGGCATTATGATACGGTTTTTCCAGAAGAATCTACATTTCAGCATTGTCGTTATTTGGATTCAGAACGTTTAAATGGTCCAGGGGTTGCTGATATGAAAGGCGGGATTATTGTAATGTTATATGCATTAAGAGCGTTTGAAATGACGGCATTTAAGAACAAGATTGGTTATGATATATTATTAAGCCCAGATGAGGAAATAGGTTCTCCTGCTTCTGCACGATTATTGCAGATACTTGGAAAAAAGGCAGATTTTGGAATGACGTATGAGCCTTGTTTATCAACGGGGCAAATGGCGGGAGCACGGAAAGGATCTGGAAATTTTTCACTCATCATTAGAGGAAAATCTGCGCATGCGGGCAGAGAGCCAGATTTGGGAAGAAATGCGATTCTTTCTGCTAGTCGTTTTGTTTTAGAGCTTCAAAATCTAAATCATAAAAGAGAAGGGTTAACGCTTAATCCTGCCCGTATAGAAGGAGGTTCTGCATTAAATATTGTTCCTGATCTTGCGATTGTTCGATTTAATATTCGATTAAAACAGATTGAAGATCAGGCATGGGTTTATGAGAAAATCAATAAAATCATGAATAAGATTGCAGAAAAAGACCAGGTTGAGATGCATTTAGAGGGTAGATTTTCAAGATCTGCAAAGCCGATGTCTTTAGCTATTGCGCAAGGATTTCAATGGTTAAAACAGGCAGGAAATGCTTTAAACATTGAAATTAGCTGGAAAGATACAGGTGGTGTGTGTGAAGGGAATAATCTTTATGCCGCGGGATGTCCTAATATTGATACATTAGGTGTCAAAGGGGATAAGATCCATTCAGAAAATGAATATGTTATTTTATCCAGTTTTGTAGAAAGAGCAAAATTATCTGCTTTAATGCTGATGAAATTTGCGTCTGGTGAATTTGATTTATCTCGTTTGAAATAAGTATTTATTCTGGTTATACTTAGATTGTTTGAGTACAATAAAGATATTTGTTATTTATAATAAAGAATTGCCCTGTTTTTTTAAGGCAGGCAATGATATTCGCATAATTTAAATAGTTTTTAACTGAAAAAGGGTTTGTTTATGTATATCACACGTCCAGTTCAGCTTTCTGATGTCGATCAATTTTTAGAGATTTCAAAATTAACAGGTTCAGGATTTACGTCTTTGTCCATTCCTGAAAAAGAGATTATTGAGCTGATTGAAACTTCGGTTACTTTTTTTAACAAACCTGTTCAATCCCCTAAAAGAGAGATTTATATTCTGGTATTGGAAGATATCCAACAGCAAAAAATTATTGGAATGAGTGCGATTAAAACAGGAACAGGATATCAAAAGCCTTATTTTAATTTTAGAATTTTCAAATCAACGCAATATTCCAGTGTTGCCAATAAATATTTTGATCTGGATTTGATGGTTTTGGTCAATGATTTTGGTCATTCCAGCGAGATTTGCATGCTATTTGTACATCCTGATTATCGTTCTCATGGTTCGGGTCATTTGATTTCTCAATCTCGTTATATGCTGATTGCTGAAGATCCTGACCGATTTAATCAACGCATTATTTCAGAATTAAGGGGCGTTATTAATAAGGAGGGAAATTCTCCTTTTTGGAATTCGGTCGGACAGATTTTTTTTGATATGCGCTTTGATGAGGCAGATTTATTAAATGCCAATACGGATAATCAATTTATTATCGATTTAATGCCTAAATACCCTATTTATATTGATTTATTACCTGATTCAGTCAAAGAGGTCATTGGAAAGCCACATCCGAAAGGGGTTGGAGCCTTGAAATTATTGGAAAAAGAAGGATTTTTATATGAGAATGTAATTGATATTTTTGATGCGGGTCCTTTGGTTTCCTGTCAAAAAGAGCGTATTCGTACTGTCAAAGAGAGTTTTATATCTGATGTAAAACCTGTTAGCTCAGATCAGATCAGCCAAAAATTTGGGGATCATGAAATGCATCAGGGATTAATCAGTAATCTTTCCTTTCAGGAATTTAGAACAATCTTTTCAGAAATTTATTTAAAAGACGGGATTGCCTATCTTAAAGCAGAGGTTTATGACAGATTAAATCTGGATCAAAAAGCACGTTTATGGGTAAGAAAATAAAATCACAATTGGATATTTTTGGATATTTAAGGAAGTCAATGTGTTGGAATCACTTTATATTAATGGAAAATGGCAAACAGGAACAGAGCAGGAATTAACCTCGTTAAATCCTACAAATTCTGAAATCCTATGGCAAAAGAAAACAGCGGGAAAAGCAGATATTCATGCTTGTTTTAAAGCCGCTGAGCAGGCATTTGAGCCCTGGTCAAACATGGATTTTGAGCAAAGAGCAAGAATTATTTTTTCCTATCGAGCTTTGGTAGAAAAACACAAAGAGGCGTTTGCGCAATTAATTGCTAAAGAAAGTGGGAAAATATATTGGGATTCACTTAATGAAGCAAATTCTGTGATTGGAAAAATTGATATTTCAATTAGAAGTTATCAAGAAAGAACAGGGAAAAAAGCTGTTTTGACAGATTTTGGGCAATTATTTCTAGATCATCGTCCTCATGGTGTTCTGGCTGTTTTTGGACCATATAATTTTCCAGCACATTTACCGAATGGTCATATTATTCCTGCTTTACTGGCAGGTAATACAATTGTGTTCAAACCAAGTGAAATTACGCCTTTTGTTGGAGAATTTATGGTTTCTCTTTGGCATCAAGCAGGGTTGCCAAAAGGGGTTTTGAATTTGGTTCAAGGTGGAAAGGAAGTTGGTCAGCATATTTTATCTAATCCTGCATTATCGGGTGTTTTGTTCACAGGATCTGCTGAGACAGGAAAACATATTCATAAACAATTTGCAGGACGCCCCGAGATTATACTGGCTTTGGAGATGGGAGGGAATAATCCTTTAATTGTCTGGGATGTTGATGATTTTGATGCAAGTGCCAATTTGATTATTCAGTCAGCCTATATTAGTTCTGGGCAAAGATGTAGTTGTACGCGTCGTTTATTAATCGGAGATAATGAGGCAGGAGAGGCTTTGATTAAGACTTTATTGCATAAGCTTGATGCTCTTGAGATTAATGATTGGGACGCAAATCCAGTTCCTTTTATGGGGCCTTTGGCAAGTGAGAGCTCTGCTGAACGTGTTCTTCTTGGACAAAAAGCAATTCTTGATCAAGGAGGAATTCCTCTTAGAGAAGTCAAACCCTTTCATTCTTCTGCTTGTTTTTTAACTCCTGGTTTAATTGATGTTAGTCAATCTGGATTTATAGATCAGGAGGTTTTTGGTCCTTTATTACAATTTGCCAAAGTTTCTGATTTTAAAACGGCTCTAAAACTTGCCAATCAAACAGAGTTTGGATTATCCGCAGGATTAATTTCAGAAAATAAATCCTTATGGAAAGAGTTTAAACAAAAAATCAGGGCGGGGGTAATTAATTGGAATAGACCAACAACGGGAGCTTCTTCTGCCCTGCCTTTTGGAGGGATAGGAAGTTCTGGAAATCACAGACCAAGTGCTTATTATGCATCAGATTATTGTGCTTGGCCTTTGGCAGGTCAAGAATCTCCGAAGCTGGAAAGTATAAAATCTCCTGGTATGTAGATCAATCGGAATAAATATAGGCATTTATAAACGGATATGTTTGTTTAAACTGGGAATGATTTTTTCCAAAAGAGATAGATTTGGAAAGGGGGAGGTATTGTAGACGATATTAAGTAAGCTTAAGGTCAGGCTTTGTGTTGAGGAGTGTTTGGTTTGTATTTCGTAAAAGAGGTCATAAATGATGTCATTTTCTGATAGGAATATTTCATTGGGTGCCGTTGAGGTAAATTATGATGGTTTAATTGGCCCTACCCATAATTATGGTGGTCTTTCAGAAGGCAATATTGCATCTCAAAAGAATGCGGATCATGTTTCAAGACCAAAATTTGCGGCACTTCAGGGTCTAGAAAAGATGAAACGCCTGCATGATCAGGGCTTTATACAAGGTGTTTTACCTCCACATGAGCGTCCTTATTTTTCAACTTTAAGAGCATTAGGGTTTTCAGGATCTGACTATCAGATTTGGGATTCTGTTTGGAAGGTTTCGCCACTTCTTGCTAGAAATATGCTTGCAGCATCTGCAATGTGGACCGCGAATGCCGCAAGTATTTCTCCTAACTATGATACGCAAGATCAGCTAATTCATATGACACCTGCGAATTTAACCACTATGTTGCATCGTTCTATCGAGCCATCTCAGACAGAAAAATCCTTAAAAGCAGCTTTTTTAGGCACAGATTATTTCAACATTCATTCAGCCTTACCGTCTCATTTAGCATTTGCAGATGAAGGGGCTGCAAATCATGTCAGATTATGCCAAAACCATCAAAGTCAGGGGGTTGAGATTTTTGTATATGGTGCATGTTATTTTAGTCCTGATCATAATAATAAATTGCATTATCCTGCACGTCAGACTCTGGAAAGCGTTCAGGCTCTTGCCAGAAGGCATAGATTAAGGGATAAGTATACGCTTTTTGTACAACAATCTGAAGAGGCTATTAATGCAGGTGCTTTTCACAATGATGTTGTGTGTGTTGGAACTCAAAACTGTCTTTTTTATCATGAAAAAGCCTTTAAACACGCCATTCATGTGATTGAACAAATCAAGCGGGCTTCTGATTGCTTGTTTGAGCCTTGTTTTATCGAAGTTCCTGATTCTGAGGTTTCCCTACAAGATGCCGTTCAGTCTTATTTATTTAATTCCCAATTATTACTTAATCCTGCATCAGAAAATGAGTATCAGTTAATTGCTCCCATTGAGGTTCAGAAAAATGAGCATACACATCGTTTTTGTCAGAAATTAATTTCTGGAAATACACCCATTAAACAGGTTCATTATGTTAATGTGAGACAATCTATGTGTAATGGGGGAGGACCTGCTTGTTTGCGTCTTAGAGTGGTCTTGTCACAAACAGCATTAAAAGCTTGTAATCAAAACATGTTGATAGATCATACGCTTTATCACGCGTTAAAAGCATGGATTGAAACACATTATCGTGATACCCTAAGCCCAGATGAATTATCAGATCCATTATTGATCGATGAAACCAGAATGGCATTGGATGAATTAACACATATTTTAGGACTTGGATCTGATTTCTATCCCTTTCAGCAAACAGGCTAATCTTTTCCAAACAAATGCAGCGTAATTTTAAAAGCAGCCCTTTGGCTGCACACATTGGTGTGATTTCTTAAAGCGCTTTAAGGCGCAAGACTAAACTTAAGAGTTTGTTCTTATATGCTGAGCGTGTCTTAAGAAGTCATGCCTTTGCGTGCCTTTGGCTGCACACATTGGTGTGATTTCTTAAAGCGCTTTAAGGCGCAAGACTAAACTTAAGAGTTTGTTCTTATATGCTGAGCACTCCTTAAGAAGTCATGCCTTTGCGTGCCTTAAGAAGTCATGCCTTTGCGTGTCTTTGGCTGTGGTTTTTAAGTAAAATTTTGGTTATACTCAGTTTTAAGAATTGCTGGGATAGGCTCAGATTTTAAAAAGTGTTTAGCAAAAGGTGATTTTTTTGACCAATATATCAGAGCATAATGACATTAGATCATATGAGAAGACTCCTTTTATTATTGATATTGAAGGCTATGAAGGTCCTTTGCATCTTTTGTTGGAGCTGGCAAAACAGCAAAAACTGGATTTATCAAAAATATCGGTTTTGGAGCTTGCTGAGCAATATCTTCAATTTATTGAACACATGCAGAAGATAGAAATAGAAATTGCAACCGATTATCTTGTAATGGCAGCTTGGCTTACCTATTTAAAATCCAGGCTTTTATTACCAGTTACGTCTTCAAAAGAAGAAGAGCCAGATTCTGAAACCCTGGCAAGACGAATTACATTTCAGCTTAAAAAACTGGATGCCATGAAGCGCGCAGGAAAAAAACTATTAACAGGCATTCAATGGAAAATTGATGTTTTTGGTTCAGGTCAGGCTGAGAAAATTCAGTCAAAATCCATTCCATATTATGAAACACAATTATATGATTTGCTAAAAGCGTATGGCACATTATTTTCCCGTCAGATTTTAAAAAAAATTCAAATGCCAAATCCAAACATATTCAAACTGGAAGAGGCAAGATCTCTTATTGAAACAACCATTCAGGAAAAAGCCAAAGACTGGGTTTCATTTACTTATGTGTTAAATGAAATTAAGCAAGAGTGTTTAGGAGAAATTCCAGCGCAATCTTTTTGCGCGAGCAGTTTTGCTGCCAGTCTTGAACTGGTTAAAGAAGAAAAACTGACATTACGTCAAAATCAGGCATTTGATGTCTTATATTTAAAGGTAAGAAAAACGTAAATAAACTTCTGATTGATTTTCCTTTCCATAAAAGGCAGACTTAAAAAAAGAGAATCATTTTACAAGATAGAAATATGTTTCATGACTGAACTCCCCCCTGAAAAGCGCCTTAATAAGGAGAGTTCTAATACGCGGGCTGAGATAGAAGCTGGTGATAGAGCTAAACACGCTTCTGAAAAAAGCGCTCAGGAAATTTTTAAAAGTGAGATTAAAGAAACGCCTAACATACAGGCTGAAATAAAAGCTGGGGAAAATGCTAATACGCGAGATGAAGAAAAGGTTGAAAAAAACTCCAAAGAGAGTGATAAAACAGCACTTGCAATGCTTGAAGCCTTATTGTTTGCAGCAGAAAAGCCCTTAAAAAAACAGGAGTTGGAAGCCCTCTTGCCTGAAAAGACAGATCTTGGGGCTTTGTTTGATGCCGTTCGGGCTAAAACGGCAGATTCTGGCTTTCAGCTTGCAGAAATCTCGGGGGGATGGCGATTTCAAACCGCACCTCATTATGCTTATTTATTAAAACAATATCGCTCAGAACCTAAAAAACTCAGCCCCGCAGCTCTTGAAACCTTGTCTATTATTGCCTATCATCAACCTGTTTCCAGAGCGGAAATAGAACAGATTAGAGGGGTTAGCAGCTCTAAAAATAGTCTTGATATTTTAATGGAGATTGGTTGGGTATATATTTCTGGGAGAAGAAGAAGCCCTGGAAAACCGATGATTTATTGTGTAACAGAGCAGTTTTTGGAACATTTTTGTTTAAATTCGCTAAAAGATTTACCAGACTGGGCAGAATTAAAAAAAATGGGGCTGTTAAATTCAGAGATTGAAAAAGATATGGAATCTGGCTTACCCCAATTTAAACAGGAAAATACGGAGCGGGCGCTGGAACAAGAAGATAGAGAATCAAAACAGGATGATGAAGCAAGCTTTCATACAGATTATCTTGAAAAAGAATCGTAAAACGGGTTAAATCATGGTATTCTTGTTTGTATGCATTCTATTTTGTTTCAAAGGTTAGGCTGATATTGAATATGATTTATTTGGATTATTGAGAAATATGTTTAAATAAAAAGGACTAAAGTAAGAATATGCCAAACTGGATCAATATTCTTGCTCTTATTTTATTTGGATCGTTCAAAGATAAATCCGAAGGGAAAAGGAGTAAAGATATGTTACCAAACTGGATAAGCATTCTCGTTATTATTATCCTGTTGATTTTGTTTTTTGGAGGAAGAGGCAAGATTTCCAGCATTATGACTGATCTTGCTAAAGGCATTAAATCTTTTCGTAAAGGAATGTCAGAAACGGATGAACCTCACCATTCTGGGAAAAATATTGAGCATAAAAAACCCATTCATTCAGAGGTTTCCGAAGAAAAGACAGAGCAGGAAAAACTAGACAGATAAAACCGTCTTTAAGAAATGAGTAAATGATCTTAAGAATAGGGTAGAATTGTTTGGCG
This sequence comes from Maricaulaceae bacterium, assembly GCA_965183855.1. Classification (GTDB taxonomy): domain Bacteria; phylum Pseudomonadota; class Alphaproteobacteria; order Caulobacterales; family Maricaulaceae; genus CBCYMI01. The sequence goes on from CBCYMI010000010.1 coordinate 153,686, forward strand.
TTTGCTCTATTAGATATCTGTTTTAATTTGATTGATTTTATTTGGGAAGAACAAATTCCATGCCGTTTGTACCTCAGATTGGTTTTGTAGAGATTTTAGTATTGGGAGTTTTAATTCTGGTCGTATTAGGCCCCAGGGATTTGCCTCGTTTTGCAAAAACCGTTGGGCAGATATTTGCGAAAATACGGGCAATGACAGAAGAATTTAAACAGGCATTTAAGCAAATGGTGTATCATGAGGAAATAGAGGCAATTAAAACAGATCTTGAGAAATTTGAAGCAGAAACGGAATTTTCAGAAACAGATATTTCTAGAGAAAATTTGGCAAAAACAGGAAAATCAGAAAAACACAATCCTCCCCTTCAGACAGAAACTCCAGAAACAAAAGAAATACATCTGAAAAACAAGGTATCTGCAACAAAATCAACACCATCCGAGTGATTTTTCATTCCCCTATATAATCGTTAAAACCATAAACAGAACCTCTCATATTTTAAATCTGAAAGAATAAGATAAATACTGGAAAATAGATGTTTGAAAGACGAAAATGATTTAAAATCAAACTCGGTTAACTGATTAAAATAAATTTAAGGGAAATAGAATTTTGTGAATGATCGCGAACAAGATAAACAAACTAAAACACACAAAAAAACAGAAAAAAAACGTATATCTGATTTTAAAAAAACGGGATTGACTAAGGATGAAGCGCAAATTGCGCAATCAAAAGCGCCTTTAATAGAGCATTTTATTGAATTGAGAAAACGTATTATTATTGTTTTGCTAGGTTTTGGAACTGGATTTCTAATCTGTCTGTTTTTTTCAACGTCTATTTTTAATTTTTTACTAATCCCATATCAAAAAAGTGTTCAGGCAAGTTCTGGATTAATAGGCAAGAATGAAATTCAGCTGATTTATACACAACCTCTTGAATATTTTTTTGTAAAGCTTAAGCTTGCCGCTTTTGGAGGATTTATTCTCTCTTTTCCTGTTTTTGCCTATCAACTCTATAGATTTATAACTCCAGGGCTCTATCAGAATGAAAAACGAGTATTTATTCCGTATTTGATCGCAAGCCCTGTTTTATTTATATGTGGTGCTTTATTGGTTTTTTTATTCGTGTTTCCTTTTATCTTATCATTCGCATTGTCTCAACAACAAATGGGAACAGAATTAGCAAAAGTCGTCTTATTACCAAAGGTAAGTGAATATTTAAGCCTTGCAATGACGTTATTTATTGCATTTGGGATTTCCTTTCAGCTCCCAGTTTTTCTAAGTCTGTTAGCTCATGCAGGTTTAATCAGAAGTAAAACTTTATCAAAAGGAAGGAAATATGCTGTTATTCTTGTCTTTACGTTTGCAGCCTTTATGACGCCACCTGATCCTTTTAGTCAATTTATTCTTGCCGCGGCTATTTACACCCTTTTTGAATTGGGTATTCTAGCGGTGAAATTAATTGAAAAAAAACACCAAAATAAAGATGGAAAAGAAAAAATGGATGAGAAAATCAATCAAAAAACAGGATAAATAGTTTGATCTTTGAGGGTTAATTACATTTTAAGAACATATTTTATCTTAAAAAACATAGAAGACAGAATAAATAAAACGTCCATAAAGAGTAGATAGCATGCATGATATAAAGAGAATTCGTGAGCACCCGGATCAATTTGATCTGTTTTTACAAAAAAGACATTTGGAACCTCAGGCAGAAATCATTCTTTCACTTGATCAAAAACTACGTTCGATTCTTGCTGAAAAACAGGAATTGGAAACACAAAGAAATAAATATTCAAAAGAAATAGGTCGGTTGAAAGCGCAAGGCAATGAAGAAGCGTTTCAACAGGTTCGCCAGAAAGTATCGGGCTTAAAAGCAGAGATTGCCAAAAAAGAAGAAGCGCAAGAGGCATGCCAACAAAACTTGCACAATATTTTGTCTTGTTTGCCAAACAGGTTGGAAGAAGATGTTCCAATTGGCGAGGATGAAACTGAAAATCTGGAAATCCGTAAATGGGGTAAAAAACGAGCGTTTGAATTTATACCAAAAGCCCATTATGATTTGGGTGAAGAGCTAAATATGCTTGATTTTGAACAAGCGTCTAAAATTTCAGGAGCACGCTTTGCAGTTTTAAAAAACGGGCTTGCGAAACTGGAGCGTGCCTTGATTCAGTTTATGTTGGATTTGCATATTGAGCAATTTGGGTATCAAGAGATTTCACCTCCTTATTTAGTTCGACCATCCAGTCTTTATGGAACAGGACAATTGCCAAAATTCAAAGAAGATTTATTTGAAACCACAGATCAATTATGGTTAATTCCAACCGCAGAAGTTCCTTTGACAAATATGGTTCGGGAAAGCCTGCTTGCAGAAGAGGAGCTTCCTTTGAGATTTGCTTCTTATGCGCCGTGTTTTCGATCAGAAGCGGGGGCTGCGGGAAAAGATACAAGGGGATTAATCAGAATGCATCAATTTCCAAAGGTTGAACTGGTTTCAATCACAAAACCTGAAGAATCCAGGCAGGAATTAGAACGGATGACGGAATGTGTAGAACAGGTTTTAAAAAGATTAAATCTCCCCTATCAGGTTATTGTCTTATGTTCAGGAGATACAGGTTTTTCAGCAAGAAAAACCTATGATATTGAAGTTTGGTTGCCAGAGTCCAAACAATATCGAGAAATTTCATCTTGTTCAAATTGTGGAGATTTTCAGGCTAGAAGAATGCAGGCGAGATATCGCAAAAAAGCCTCATCTGTAAAACCGGATTATGTTCATACATTAAATGGTTCAGCTCTTGCTGTTGGTAGAACCATGGTCGCTATTTTGGAAAATTATCAATTAAAAGATGGCAGTATTGAAATTCCAGAAGTCTTACGCCCTTTTATGAATGGAATGGAGAAAATAACAAAACATGATAAATCGCTTTCGTAAAAAGGAATCGTTTAAAGAATAAAACGCTTTCTTGATATATAAACCACATTTATGAAGATATAGAGAGTCCTGTTTTTTTTAATAGAAATCATTTATTAAGAAATAAGGATACACTTAAACGGCTAGTTATCTTAGGAAAAATTTATGAACACAAAACCTCCTTCTATTTTAATTGTCAATGATGATGGAATACAGGCACCAGGAATTAAATGGCTTGAAGAAGCGTGTAAGGCGTTAACAGATCATATCTGGATTGTTGCGCCAGAAATTGAACAATCTAGCTCTTCTAGAGCATTTACAACCAAAACGCCCTTACGAGTTAGAGAAATCGGCTCAAGGAGATTTGCTGTTTCTGGAACGCCGACAGATTGTGTTTTGTTATCCTTGTTGGATTTAATGAAAAATCATCCACCTGATTTGGTTGTTTCAGGAATTAATTATGGTCAAAATATTGCAGAAGATGTTCAGTTTTCAGGAACCGTTGCAGCAGCCATGCAGGCCATGCAGTTTGGGTATCGTTCAATTGCTTTTTCATTAACCATTAATTTATCTGGGGAACGTAAAATTCACTGGGAGACAGCAAAATATTATACTCCTTTTATTATTAGATCCTTAATGGAACTAAAATCCTGGCCAAAAAACCTTCTTTATAATGTTAATTTTCCAGATTGTAGTATAAAAGAGGTGAGGGGCATTGAGTTTACACAAACGGGATCACGGGATCATCACATGCAACATGTTGATAAACGAACAGATTTAAGAGGTCAATCCTATTATTGGCTAGGCTATTCTGGAAAGCGTTCGCAACCTCCAAAAGGGGTTGACTTAAAGGTAATTTATGAAAATAAAATCTCAATTACCCCCTTACAGTCAGATTTAACAAACAAGAAAATGCTCAAACAATTGCACCCCATAACAGATCGGTTTAACGAGATTTGGAAGGATAAAACATGTCTTTAATCCTTGAGTTAAAGGAGAGAAAAAGATTGCCAAAGAAAGCGCTTTTTTGGTAGATAAAAATCAATTCTTACGAAACCAGAAAAGATTAAAAAGGTGAGATGAAAGTAGATATTTTATGAGCATGGCAAAGAAAATCCAGATGATTATGCATTTGCGTAAAGAAGGTATTACAGATGGTAAAGTTTTGTCTGCACTCGAGAAAATTGCGCGTGAGGATTTTATTGAAGAGCATCTTTTAGATTGTAGTTATGAAGATCGCGCTTTGCCAATTGCCTGTGGGCAGACGATTTCTCAACCTTCTATTGTTGGTATAATGACAGAGGCTTTGGAGGTTAATTCAAGATGCAAAATTCTGGAAATTGGAACAGGAAGTGGCTATCAAACAAGTATTTTAGCACAATTAGCACGTCGGGTTTATACAATAGAGCGCTATAATACCTTGATGCAATCGGCATTGAAACAATTTCAGAAATATAGATTTTCAAACATTGTTCACCGAGTGGAAGATGGTGGAAAAGGGTGGAGAGAACAGGAGCCTTTTGATAGAATTATTGTTACAGCAGCTTGTTTACATCCTCCTGAAACCCTGTTAGATCAACTCAACCAGGAAACTGGAATTTTAGTTGCGCCTATTGGAGAAGAAGGAAAAAATCAGAGTCTAAAAAAATTCTTTTGGAAAGATCAAAAGCTGGAAGTTGAGGAATTATGCAAGGTTCGATTTGTTCCATTAATATCAGATTATCTTTAAAAAGGCAGCGTTAGAAGGGGTTATGGATTAGAAAATAAAAGCAGATAAGGATTCATTCTAAATTGCTAAAACAAAGCATGTTAAATTAAAAAATATTGAGATTAAGTGAATATAGAATAAAAAGCCAGATAGGAAAATAAAGCCATTTGAGATCAGAAAAACAGACAAAAACCTTTATAATCGTCAGGATTTCTTCTGTAAAAATATGAAATTTTTGGGTAAAATTTATTATATATTAACTATATTGATATGGGCTTAATCATTAGAGAGAAATAAAATGAATATTATTAAGGTAGATTTATGATGTTTAAGACATTAATGGCGAGTTTGCTGGTTTTGGTTTTTTCAGCATGTACAGCGACGAAACCAAAAACGATTTATGAGCCTGTTAAAACAGGGCGTTATCCTGATACCAGAAATCAGGATGTTAGACCAAGACCTATTTATAGAAAAACAACTCCAGAATATTCAGGGCAAAGAGAGCAATATGGTCATAGAGATCGAATAGAGGTTCGTCCAGGAGATACAGTTTATAGTATATCACGAAGCTATGGCGTGCATCCCGCGGATGTTATTTCCATAAACAACCTGGAATATCCATATACAATTTACCCAGGTCAAATGCTCATTTTACCCAATGTCCATGGCGGAGGGCAAACCAGCCCTTATGCAGAAAAAGATCAGGATAAGATTAAGATAGAAAAAATTGAAGGATCTACCACCAATCCACCTGTGCGCATTCATCAATCTGCTTCAAAAACGGAACCTTCAGGACAACCTGTTGCACTAAGTGAACAAACCACAAAAATAGAGAAAGATCATTATTATGTGGTTCAAAAAGGGGATACATTATATAGTATTGCCAGAAATAAAGGATATGATGTTAAAGAGCTCATTCGTTTAAACAAGCTTGAAGAGCCCTATACCATCAGTCCTGGAGCTGTTTTAACGCTACCCAAATGATAAAAAGTAGATTTTATGATTTTTAGAATCTGAAAAGCAGGATTTGTTTTCCAGATTATATCTTTATAAACAATAGTTTATCCTGATTTATTTGGTGTTCGAAATAGAAGGATTGGTATTATAGGGGCTAGATTTATTCTTATACCTTGTTTAGTTTATAAGGATATAATTCAGATGATATGTATTTAAAGAAACCAGTATTATTTTTTATTTTTCAAACAAGGTGTTTATAAGAAAATATTTTTCTATTTTATACGTTCTTATCTGCTATTTTATATATGTAGAATTTATAGATGATATATGAATTCTATTTCAGGATCGATAATGTCTTTAATCAAAAACAAATAGAATTGAGCGTTAGTAAAATTGGTTTTTTTAAGAATGCTGATAGTTTTAGATTGACGAAAGAGCGTTAAAACTTTAAACCATATTGCATTGAATAAACAGAGGTTAAGGTTTGTTTGAAATAACCAGTTTATTTTGGTTAAATGGAGCGTTTATATGACATCATTATATGTACTAGCTGGTGCATCCAGCCAGTTTGGTGGAATTGCTGGGTTTTTGCCATTTTTAGGCATTGCCGTTATTTTTTATTTTCTACTTATTCGTCCACAGCAAAAGCGAGCAAAAGAGCATAAAGCCATGCTTTTAGCTCTTAAAAAGGGAGATGTTGTGATTAGCCAGGGAGGAATGATTGGTAAAATCATTAAGGTAGAAGATATGGAGGTCACATTAGAAATTGCTGAAGGGGTCAGGATTAAACTGATTAAAAGCATGATTTTAAATTTAAAAACACCTCCACAAGCCAATCTGTCTGGTGAAAAACCTGGAGGTTCATCCAAAAAAACGGGTTAGAGGGTAAAAACAGAAACTGGTTTACTCCTTGTAAGAGAGGATAAGTGGATTATTGGTAGGTTTAGGAGAATTCATTTTCAATCAAACTGAGATTTTAATTTAGCAAAACGAGTGATATCTTTATGTTGGTCATCCCAAAATGGCAATATGTTCTAATTGGTATTTTTTTATTGGCAGGATTAGTTTTTGCCCTGCCTAATTTTTTGCCTAAGGAAGTTCGTCAAAATCTTCCAGGATTTTTGCCCAAAAAAACCATTAGTTTAGGACTTGATCTTCAAGGTGGATCTTATTTATTGTATGAAGTTGATTTAAAAACTATACAAAAAGAGGAATTACAGAAAAAAATACGAGCCGTTCGAATTGCATTTAATGAACAAGAAATTGCAACAAAACGGCTTGGTTATGAGGGAAAACAAATTACGGTTACACTTACCAATCCAAAAGATCAGCAAACCGCGGAAAAGCTTTTAAAAAAGCTTTTTAAACCAGGTCAGCCAGGTATTTATCAAAAGCATTATGAGCTTAAGAGTGATCAGGATACTAGTTTTGTTTTAACTATGACGCCTGCTTTATTAAGGAGTCTTGAAGATAGAGCTTTGTCACAATCGATTGAGACCATTCGAAGACGTTTGGAACAATATGGTGCAAATGAACCAACGATTCAAAAGCATGGAAAGAATCGTATTTTGGTTCAAATGCCTGGCGTTAAGGATCCGAACCGTTTAAAAAACTTAATTGGAAAAACAGCAAGAATGACCTTTCATCTTGTTGCTTCTGAAAACCCTGGAGATTTAGAAAAAGCACTGGAAACAAGACCGAAAGCAGGAAGTCTTTTGCTTCAAACGGACAATCCAGCTGAGCCTTTTTTATTGATTAAGGAACGTGCCTTGCTGTCAGGAGATAATCTGGTTTCTTCCTCGCAAGCATTTGATCAGACGGGACAAGCTGTTGTAAATTTTCGGTTTGATACGGTAGGAGCTCGTAAATTCGGCAAGGTGACGGCACAAAATGTTGGGAAGAGATTTGCGATTGTGCTGGATCAAAATATAATCACAGCACCTGTAATCAAGCAAGCAATTTTAGGAGGAGAGGGCGTTATTTCTGGTAATTTTACAGTTGAATCTGCCAGAGATTTATCGGTTTTATTAAATGCAGGGGCTTTGCCTGCGGATTTGATTGTAATTGAAGAACGCACTGTTGGAGCTGAATTAGGAGCTGATTCCATTCAATCAGGAAAAATGGCATCTATTATTGGTTTTTTGGCAGTTTTCTTTTTTATTTTTGTGATTTATGGAGTGAAATTTGGATCATTTGCAAATTTATCCCTGCTTGCTAATTTGTTTTTAATCACGGGATTATTATCCTTATTACCTGTCACTCTGACATTGCCTGGCATTGCAGGTGTGATTTTAACCATTGGAATGGCTGTAGATGCAAATGTTTTGATTTATGAACGAATTCGAGAGGAAATCCGGGCAGGAAGGTCTCCAATTTTAGCCATTGATACAGGCTATAAAAAAGCCTTATCGCCGATTTTGGACGCAAATATTACAACCATGATTGCGGCTTTTATTTTAATGGCAGTTGGAAGCGGTCCAGTTAAAGGATTTGCCTATACATTGGCTGTTGGGATTTTCACTTCTGTATTTACAGCTTTTTGGGTTTCAAGGCTAATTATTGCAAGCTGGGTCAGAGCTCGCAAACCAAAGCAATTACCGATTTAAGAACAGGATAAACATTGCCATGAAAAGTTTAGCATTTGTTAGATTATTGCCAGAAAATACCAAATTTCCATTTATGAGATTAAAATGGTTTGGATTTATTACTTCTTTAAGTGCGTGTGTTATTTCCGTGATTGCTCTGATGAGTTTTGGGCTCAATTTTGGGATTGATTTTAAAGGAGGGGTTGTTGTTGAGATCTTAACAAAAGAAGCTCCTGCTGATCTGGCAAAAATCCGCTCAATGATGAACCAACTTGATTTGGGGAATGTTGAAGTTCAGGGATTTGATGATACACACAAGGCAATGATTCGGGTTCAGGCTCAACAAGGGGAGGGCGATCATGCAGAAAGAGCACAACAAAATGCCGCAAATCTGGTTAAATCCACACTTTCACAATCGATTAAAGGGGTAGAGATTATTCGTACAGATGTGGTGGGACCTAAAGTATCTGGCGAATTAATTCGCTCTGGAGTTTTGGCGATTTTAATTTCTTTGACGTTAATGCTAATTTATATCTGGATTCGATTTGAGTGGCAATTTAGTCTTGGAGCTATTATTGCTCTCATGCATGATGTTTTATTAACGATGGGCGTTTTTGCCATTTCTCGCTATGAATTTAACCTGTCAATTGTTGCAGCGATTTTAACCATTATTGGATATTCCATGAATGATACAGTAATTGTATATGACCGAATAAGAGAGAATTTAAGAAAATACAAAAAAAGCCCAATGAAAGATATTTTAAATCTTTCCTTAAATGAAACCTTGACCCGGACGATTTTAACCTCTGCAACGACTTTGATTGCATTATTATCTCTATTCTTTTTGGGAGGACAGGTTTTAAGAGGATTTTCATTTGCATTGATTTGGGGTGTGTTTATTGGAACGTATTCATCTATATTTATAGCGACTCCGATTTTATTATTTACCAAATTTAAAAGACAGGAAGTCAAAGCGTAATTTATCATAAAATACCATAGCTTTTATTTTATTTTTATGCTAGAAATTCATGTAGTCTTTCTATTTTTTCGATAGAGATGAAAAAATGGGGTGCATATAAAGATATAAAGAACGCATATAAAGACATATATAAAGAATACATTTTATTCCTTTACAAAAAACACAAATAAATGAGGCGTTGAAATGGTTCAGGATTTAATAGGCTATGATATACTAACACAAAATGCATTAAGGGGCATTATAAAACAGGCCTTAACCATTGTTGAACGTAAAGGTCTGCCAGCTGGACATCATTTTTACATTACATTTAAGACTTCATCGGAAGGGGTTGATATTGATGAAGAATTATCAAAAATTCACCCTAAAGAAATGACAATTATTTTAGAACATCAATTTTGGGATTTAAATATTAAACGAAATGCATTTGAAGTTACCCTTAAATTTTCAGGTACACCAAAATTTCTGCGCATTCCCTATAGTGCTGTAACACGCTTTCATGATCCATCTATTGGATTTACACTTCAGTTTTCCAGTGATGAACAAGAAAGCAAACAGGCAGAGCAAAAAAAAGAACCAAATATAAAAGAATTAAACATAAAAAAAGTGAAAACAAAAAAATTAGGGAAGAAAAAACCCAGTCAAAAATCTTCTAAGAGTTCTGAAGCATTCACATCTCTGGATTCAGAACAGATTAACTGGGATGAGGAAGTCATGAAAGAAGATAAGACCAAAAAAGAGGTGATGCAGGAAACAGCTAAAATCGTTAGTCTTGATGCATATAGAAAAAAATAGAGCACACACACGCAAAGGCGTGGTTTTATTGGGCGCTCTAAGTGTCAGAATTAAACTTAAGAGCTTAATATTTCTGTTGCGTGCGCTTTAAGAAGTCACACACGCGAACGCGTGGTTTTATTGGGCGCTCTAAGTGTCAGAATTAAACTTAAGAGCTTAATATTTCTGTTGCGTGTTCTTAAAAACACGAAAAGGTATGTGAAAGGC
>CBCYMI010000011.1:0-31101 GCA_965183855.1 Maricaulaceae bacterium
AACCTTATTTTTATAAGAAGTTTCTTTTCTTGAGAAGCAAACGCTCTTTTGATTTTTTTAATCAGAAAAAAATAAATCATGATATTTTTAAAGCTTTTGATTCGGTAAAAAAGTGACCAGATCAGGAAATAGACTGATTAATGTTAAAACAAACACCTGAATAATGATAAATGGAATAACTCCTTTATAAATATCAGTTGTTTTAATAGAAGGAGGAGCAACGCCTCTAAAATAAAAAAGAGCAAATCCAAAAGGAGGAGTTAAAAATGAAGTTTGTAGATTAACAGCAATGACAACACCTAACCAGACTGGGTTAAACCCCATGCTGATCAAAGGGACTGCGATCATTGGAATAACGACATAGGTAATTTCAATGGTATCAAGAATAAATCCAAGAAGAAAAATAAATCCCATTACTGTAATAAAAGCAGTTAATTTCCCACCAGGTAAATTAACTAGAAAATTATGAATTAAATCATTGCCACCAGAGCTTTTAAAAATTAATGAAAACAAAGAGGCTCCAATAAGAATGATAAAAATCATGGACGTAATTTTTGCTGTTGATGTTATAATAGGTATTAGGATCTGTTTTTTAAATAATAGAAGAAAACTGACCATACTTCCCAAAAAACTTGAAAAACAAATAGTTAATATCACGATATTAATGAATTGGTTGAACAGATTCATGTCTGAAAAATCCAGGCTGGTTTGAAACCCATATGGAATAAAAAACAAAGCAATAAGACCAAAAAGAGCAGATAAAATAAACCAGTGCACTATTAATATAAAGGGTTTATTTTGTTTGAATCTGTTAGAAAAATAATACAAACCAAATATAAAACAAAGCAGTGAAAGAATCATGATATAAATACACATTCCTTGTAGAAATAAGGTCAGAAATGATTCTATCATGAATGTTTTTGTTACTAAAAAGACAAAAAACAGGGTAAGTAAAAGAACAAACATAATTAGACCGCCTGTTTCAATTAATTTCAGGGCTCGCCTGTCCTGTTTTAAATCAGAGAGTTTTAATGCAGCAATAAGGCTGGCACCGATTGCACCGAGAGCTGCGGCTTCTGTCGGCGTTGCAACTCCTATTAAGATAGATCCTAATACAGCTAAAATTAACCCAAGAGAAGGCAATAAAGCCTGTAATAATTCTTTATAAGATAGTTTTTCTAAATTAGAGTTTTCCTTTTTTGGAACAGCTTTTGATGAACTCAAACCTATTATCATAATATAGGCAAGATAGCATAAAACAAGCAATAAGCCTGGAATAATCGCTCCTGAAAATAGATCACTTACTGATATCGTCTGTCCATTAAAAATCCCTAAAGAGCGTTGTGATTCTTGATTGGCATTACTGATAACATCAGCAAGTAAAACCAGAATAATAGAAGGAGGAATTATTTGTCCCAATGTACCTGATGCTGTGATCAGACCTGACGAAAAAGATGGAGAATATTGGTGTTTTAACATGGAAGGAAGAGATAAAAGCCCCATTGTAACAACCGTTGCGCCAACAATACCTGTTGAGGCAGCCATTAACATGCCAACAATAACAACACTATAGGCAATGCCACCTTTTAAAGAGCCCAATAGTTTGCCCATTGCATTAATTAATTCTTCTGCAAGCTTGGAGCGCTCTAACATAACGCCCATAAAGATAAATAAGGGAATTGCGATTAAAATAGTATTGCTCATTATCCCAAATATTCTTTGTGGAAAGAAATAAAGGGTGGTAGGAGAGATGATTCCTAAAGATATGGCAATCAAGGCAAAAACCAGAGAAACACCAGCAAGTGAAAATGAAACTGGATAGCCTAAAAGTAACACAAAACAGGTAATAATAAAAAACAGAATTGGAAAATATTCAAGTATAATACTCATATATTACCTTTTTTTGCCAGATGGGTTTTTCCCTTTAAGTTTAAGAGGTTCACTAAACAGCTAGAAGCAATTGCAACTCCTTGTATCAGCATTAAGAAGGCAAAGACAGGAATAAGCGTTTTTAATAAAAAGACAAAAGGAAGACCATTTGTTTCAAGTGAGGCTTCTTTTATTTTCCAGGAATTTAGAACATAATCCTGGCTAGTTATAAAAATCATCAGGCAGACAGGGATTAAAATAAGATAGCTTCCAATAAAATTAATGAAGGTTTTATAAAAGTCAGATTTTTGGGTATAAAAAAGATCAATTCTGACATGTGCATCATCAGAAAGTGTCATGGGAGCTGTTAGTAAAAAAACACTTGCATGAAAATAGACAATGGATTCTGTTAGCTTTGTTGATGAAATATCAAATAAATAACGACTAAATATAATCATCATGACAATCAGAATCATGATAATTAATAGAAAACTAATGATAAGACCCAAATACTGTAATGCTTTATCAAATATAAAAGAGAGTTTTGAGAGTATTAAATAAACGCAATCAGAGCATTTGAAAAAAAACAGGATTGTAATTAACAAAGGAAAAACAGAACACAGAATCATCAAAATAAAAAGAAAATGCATATCTAGTATCCTCAAAGACTTTATGAATACTTATAATAAAAATAGTTCAGATCCAGATTAGGGTTGATCTGCCAATATTCTTTTTTGCATATAATCCGCTTCAGAAATGGTCGACCAGTCTTTTTGAAGTCGATAGGATTTCATATAGCTATCATATATTCGTCTTGACAAAGAATCAGATTGAGACTGTTGTTGAATAATGTTTTTTGCAATTGGGCTGATTTTTTTCCAGATTTCATCAGAAAAAGAACGTAATTTAACATGATAGGTTTTTGTGAGTGTTTTTAAGGCAATACTATTTTTTGTATTAAATTCTGCTAGGCTCGCAAGGGTTTGTGATCGACATGCCGTTCTAATCAGGGTTTGATGGAATGGAGATAAATTATTCCAAAGCTTTAGATTAATACCTAAAGATAAAATTGTACCAGGTTCATGAAACCCAGGGGCATAGTAATAGGGAGCTTCTTTGTAAAATCCCATAGCTAAATCATTCCAAGGACCTACCCATTCTGTTGCATCAATAACACCAGATTGTAAGGCTTGATAAATTTCTGATCCTGCCAAAGTAACCGCAGCTCCTCCTAGCTCTCTAATGATTTGTCCTCCCCATCCAGGCATTCGCATTTTTAACCCTTTAAAATCATCTAGACTCCTGATTTCACGTTTAAACCAGCCTCCCATTTGATGTCCTGTATTACAGGCTTGTAACCCTATAATATTAAATTGTGCAGATAATTCTTCCCATAAAGCTTGTCCACCACCATATTCCAGCCAGCTTGTTACTTCGATTGAGTTCATCCCAAGGGGAATGGAAGCAAAGAAATTATATGCAGGAGATTTGCCTTGCCAATAATAATCTGCGGCATGATACATATCTGCTATTCCCTGTGAAACCGCATCAAATGATTCAAAAGCTGGAACCAATTCTCCAGATGCATAAACTTTTATTTCCAATTCACCATTAGAAAGAGTCTTAATTGTTTCTGATAATGCTTCTGCACTTGTTCCAAGACCTGGAAAGTTTTTAGGCCAGGTTGTAACCATGGAAAGTTTTTTAACACGGTTTTTATTAATATAAGGCTTTTTAACTGCCTCTTCTCCAGATTCACTCTTGTTAGAGGGTGAAGAATTGCAACTAATAATACCTGTTGTTCCCACCAGAGCAGTATAGGTTAAAAATCGGCGTCTGTTCATGATGTATCCTTTATTTCATACTATAATCATCTATAAGATTAGTGAATAAAATGTTGACCTGTTTCATACTCTATTAGAAGTGTTTTTATAAAAATACACAAGATATACAAAAGTCTATATATACAAATATCTATAGAAAGAGGTTTAATCCTTTATTGGTTTAAACTTTGTGTTTTTCGCGATATATGATTAAATTTTTTGTATATATAAATGGAATGTTGATGATTTCTGGGAGTGTGATTGAATTGAATGATTTTTAGGTTGATTAAAAAATAGAAAAGTAAATAAAATTCCTATATTTTTATGAACAGGCTAGAATCTTTAGAAAAAGGAAAAGATGATGAAAATTGGTTTTTTGGGGTTGGGAGTTATGGGTGCGCCAATGGCTGGGCTTTTAGCTCAAACAGGGTATGAGTTAAGCGCATATAATCGTCATTTTGAAAAAGCACAGAGCTGGTTAGAAAAATATGTAATACAAAACAGAAAACATGAATCTCTAAAAACAGTCATTTGTAGAACGGTTGAAGAAAGTGTTAAAGAGGCAGATTATGTATTTTCTTGTGTTCGTGATGATCCAGATGCAAAACAAATTGCATGTATTGCTTTTGAGCATATGAAAAAAGGAGCGTGTTATGTTGAGCATACAACAACATCTGAAAAACTGGCAATTTTTCTAGCAGAACAAGCTAAAAAAAAGGGAATATCTTATCTGGATGCGCCTGTCTCTGGAGGTCAATCAGGTGCAGAAAATGGAACGCTAACCATTATGATTGGAGGAGATGAAATAGTTTATGAAGCTATTAAACCCATATTGAAAACTTACGGAAAACATATTGTTCGAATTGGAGATAGCGCGAGCGGACAAATGGCTAAAATGGTCAATCAAATCTGTATTGCAGGTCTTTTACAAGGTCTTGCAGAAGCTGTACATTTTGCTAAACAATCTGGGCTAGATACAGATGCTGTTTTTTCTGCGATTAAAAATGGTGCGGCACAATCTTGGCAAATGGATAATCGATATGAAAGCATGATTGAAGGAAAATTTGACTTTGGATTTGCGGTTTCTTTAATGCGTAAAGATTTAAGAATTGTATTAGAAACTGCAAGAAAAGCAAATATTTCCCTGCCTGTTACAGCTTTAATAGATCAATTTTATGCTGATCTTGAAAAAATGGGAGCTGAAAAATATGATACATCAAGCCTGATTAAACGTTTGGAGAGATAGTTTTATTAGAACATTTCCGCTTATTAAAAATAACTGACAAAGAAGAGGTGTTTATGCACAGGTTAAAGGATTAGGCTCGTTTTACTTATACTAAACCTTGGCAAGGAAGATATTGATAGTTTTCCCATTGGCAGCAATTGGTTGGTTTCACTCATGCTAAATCTTGATAAGTAAGAGGGAGGGTGTTCTGAAGTCTTATCCTTAATGGTTAGATGATATTGCTATAGGTAATTATGTATAAAACCAGTTTAATTAGAATATGCTCTTTCTATTTCATATTAAAATGTATAGCGTGTAGAAAATGTGAAACGTAAAATATCACCATTTAAATCTGATTGGAGTGTTCGTTTTCCATATAAAAGTTCAAACCCTAACGTTAATTTAGGCAATACATCCCACATTAGGGCAGTATATGCGCTTTGTATCGTTTTATTCATAAGAGGAAATTCGGAAGTGAGACTATTATCATATTGAATATAGCTATAGCCAATATTCAGCCTTGTTTTTCCGATAATATGACGATAGGCAAGATAGCCTCCATAGGCTGTATTGGATTCAAACTTATTCTCTATTGGTAAGAAATAAGCACCACCAACTGCATTTAAACCAATATAGCGTCCTATTCCTTTCCCTCCTGAAAAACTAAATCTGATATCTCCTTGATCATAGGGTTTAACGCGACCCGCAAGACTTAATCCCCATCCTAGTTTTTGATGGTCTTTATGATTATATGTGTAATTTAAATCTCTTAAGACGGTAGATAAGGAAATATTTCCCCAATTTGCATTGTGAAGATAGCGAACAACTAAATCAGGTAAATAGGATGTGTCTGATTCTTGTTTTCCAGTATTTAAGTTAACTGTTGTATCTGGATTTTCAACAGAGATTGTCCAAGCACCATTTGTATATCTGATTTGAGGTTGACGGATAAATATAATACCATCTCCTAATGTTAAAAAGCTTGCAGATTCTGGCAAGGCAGAGGTATTCATGAAATTTGACCAAGTTTGTCCAACAAGCCAATGATTGGTACGGATATAAGCATGGCGTATTCTTGGATTAAATGAATTAGAAACAACTTCATTGCCTCCAGGGCTTAATAGAAAATCAATTTGCAAATGTGTTTTAAGACTATTTTGTTTTCCAAAAGGAGTTGCTGATTTAATAAAAAATCTCGAAGATTGGGCTGTAAAATCCAAAACAGGAGATGGATCCGATTCTCCACTAACAGGAGTTGCTCCTGGAATATAGAAATCCCGTGCTACAGAGTTTGAAGGGATTTTTCCTTTTCCAAGCCTAGTTAGATGAATATCTGTGTCAATGAAACCACCAATACTAAGTTTTGTTTTTTTTAATGTTGGGCTTTGTCTTTTCTCGGATTTTTTCTGTTTAGAGTGGGTTTGTTTGTGTTTTTGATCGTGTAATTCTTGTTTTAATTGCTGAATAACCTGCTCCAGTTTTTCTATTCTGGTTTCCAGATCTTGTTGATTGGATTGTGAGAATGCCTGAACAGTATATCCTGTAGAAAAACCTGCCAATAGGATTAGTTTTATATAATTCCTTATAAACATTTTAGACTCTCCTAATAACCAAATTTTATAATCATTGTAAGAGCAAAACAGTGTATCATTCTATATGGATTTTTTGTGTTGGTATTCTTATATTGGTTACCAGATCTTGAATGTATTTTGGTGGGGGTGGTGTTAGTAATGAAACACTTATGGAAACAATTAGGTTGATGATCATTCCAATTGTTCCTATGCCTTCAGGAGAAATTCCTAAAAACCAATGCTCTTGAGTGTTGGGGATAAGATTAAAAATCTTGAAAACAAGAATATAGCTAATCGTAAATCCTATTCCCGTAAGCATACCAGTAATTGCACCCCATTTATTCATTCTTTTCCAGAAAATTCCTAAAAGGATAGCAGGAAAAAAGGAGGAAGCGGCAAGACCAAAGGCAAATGCGACAACTGCAGCAACAAAATCAGGAGGGTACATACCCGCAATAATTGCAATTAAAACGGCGCCAATTGCAGAGATCCGTGCAGTTAGTAATTCTTGCTGATTATTCATATTTTTAAAAATTAATCTGCGACATAAATCATGGCTGATGGAAGAAGAAATAACCAATAATAATCCAGCGGCAGTTGAAAGTGCGGCGGCAAGTCCTCCAGCAATAACCAGACCAATAACCCATCCAGGAAGTTTGGCGATGGAAGGGTTGGCAAGTACAATAATATCTTTATCAACGGTTACTTCATTTTGATCTCCTGCAAAATATTGTAGTTTTCCATCTCCATTTTTATCTTCCCAAGATAATAGACCTGTTTTTTCCCAGTCTTTAAACCAATCTGGTGTTGTTTTTATTTCCAGATTTTCTGTTTGAGCTGTATAGCTTGTCTCATGTACGGTTTGAATAAAATTCAACCGAGCAAAAATGGCAACAGCGGGTGCGGTTGTGTAAAGAAGCGCAATAAATACAAGTGCCCAGAAAGCAGATTTGCGTGCATCTGATGTTTTTGGAACTGTAAAAAAGCGAATAATAACATGAGGCAGACCTGCGGTTCCAGCCATGAGAGCAAGAGTAATAGCAAGCACATCAATCATGGATTTAGTATTGCTTGTATATTCATTAAATCCAAGCTTAACAAGCAATTGATCCAAGTTTTTGAATAACAGAAATTCCTTCAGATTTGTATTCGCCAATAAACCCTAATTGAGGAATGACATTCCCAGTGACTAAAAGAGAAATAAAAATTGCAGGCACCAGATAGGCAAAAATCAAAATACAGTATTGGGCAACTTGTGTGTAGGTTATTCCTTTCATACCACCAATTGAGGCATAAAACAGGACAATAATTCCTCCGATGGCAACACCCAATTTAAAATCAATGCCTAAAAATCCTGAAAAAGCAATTCCTACACCTTTCATTTGACCTGCAATATAAGTAAAAGAGACAAAAATTGCACAGAGAATTGCAACGGCTCTTGCAAGATCAGAATAATATCGATCTCCAATAAAATCAGGCACTGTAAATTTATTAAATTTACGAAGATAGGGAGCCAATAAAAGCGCAAGGAGGACATAACCTCCTGTCCAGCCCATTAAATAGGCAGATGCCCAATAGCCTGAGAAGGCAATAATTCCTGCCATTGAAATAAATGATGCAGCTGACATCCAGTCAGCTGCCGTTGCCATTCCATTAAAAACAGGGTGGACATTATGTCCTGCAACATAAAACTCATTTGTTGTATTGGCTCTTGAAGCTAAGGCAATTACAATGTAAAGGCTAAAGCTTAATCCTACAAATATAAAGGTCCATAATGTTTGTGATACCATACTCAAAATCCACTTTAAAAGTTAGTCTTTTCCATCAGAAAGATGATAATGACGTTCAATTCGTTCAATAAGTATATTGTAGATAAGAATAATGATCAAAAATGCATAAATAGCACCTTGCTGTGCAAACCAAAAGCCCAAAGGCGCCCCTCCAATGAAGATCTGATCGAGCCAATTACGAAATAAGATGCCAAATCCTAAGGAGAATAGCACCCAGAAAAAAAGTAATATCAATGTAAGTCTTATATTTTTTTTCCAAAAAACAGAAACAATTTGAACTTGATCATTGTTGGGCTGATTTAATTCATTATTTTCCCTAGTTTTTCCTTTTGTTTCAGGTTCGTCTTTTGAAATGTTTGACGGGTTAGTGTTCATCAAAGACCTCATGGAAACGTATTAATCTTTTATTAAGCATATAAGAAAATCTTTTATTAAGCATATAAGAAAATGGATATATAAGAAATACGACTTTCGTCTAATATAATATTATAAAAAGGTACAAAGCATAAAACGTAAAGTATAAAGTATAATGAAGTATAAAGTATAATGAAGTATAAAGTATAATGAAGTCATGTAAAATATTAGAAATATTATATGAACGGTATGTTTTTGTATATTTTTATAATTTTAAATAAATTGGAACTCAATATTTTTGGGAGTTTTTCTTTTCTTAATATAATAATTTTTGAGGTTATCACAAGAAAAAAGCTTTAATGTTTGGGTTAAATTTACGAGTCAGAAAATTTGTCATTTTGTATGTTTTGCTATTTTATAGTATTATTTATTTTATTAATTCTATTGATACAATATAATGATATCTGATATCATAGGATTTACCAGATTGATTTTATTGTAAGCCTTGCTATATCAGTCAAAAGAGATCAGGGAAACCTGGGTTCAGAAGTGTTTCGTTTTTTCTGCACGTTAATCTTAATAAATCCCTGAGAGTTTAGATCTGAACAAAATAAAATATAAAGAACAAAGATTAAAGTTACATGATATAAATTTTAGCTTAAGCACAGATGATTAATAATTTAATGTACTTATTAAAACAGAAAATTATAAATATAGATTTAAATGAATGAAATATAACCTTTAGAGTGTTTTTATTTGTATAAATCTTCCTTTATCATGATAGACTTGGTCTATTTGTTAAATAAAGAATATCATTAGAGTATAGGGTAGAGTGATATGAGCAGTCTGAAGCAAATGGAGTTTATAGATCAATTATTGGAGAAATCATGAGTGATGTCATCATTATTGGAGCTGGGGCAGTAGGTTTGAGTTGTGCATCTTCTTTATCAAGCCTGGGTTTAGAAATAGTATTGATAGAAAAACAGGATGAAATTCAATTATCAAATCCAGCATATGATGGTAGAGAAATTGCTTTAACTCATTTATCAAAGCAATTGCTGGAAAAAACAGGAGCCTGGCATCACCTTGATCCAGATAGCATTTCATTTGTAAAAGAAGCAAAGGTTTTAGATGGAGGCTCTTCTTATTCTCTGGATTTTGATTATCGAGAAGTTTGTGAAGACACACTTGGATTTATGGTATCTAATCATCGGATTCGAAAAGCTCTTTATCAAGAGGTAAAAACCAGATCGAACATTCGTCTTATTTGTAATCAATCAATAGACCATATTAGGACGACACATTCAAATGCGGAGATTAAACTCAATGATGGACGTGTTTTGTCTTCTGGGTTGATTATTGCTTCAGATGGACGTTTTTCAACAAGCCGAACTGCAATGGGAATCTCTACCAAAATGTATGATTTTGGTAAAACAGCAATTGTTTGTAAAGTCAGTCATGAATTGCCTCATCAAGACACAGCCTATGAATGTTTTCGATATGGAAATACGCTTGCCGTTCTGCCTTTATCTGGAAATAATTCTTCTATTGTAATGACGATCCCTTCAGATCAAAAAACAGATATTCTTGATTTGACGGATAAAGAATTAGGAGAGATGATTACTGTACAGTTTAAGGGTTTGGTTGAAAATCATTTTGGAGATATGGAAATAGCGAGCCAGCGGTTTTCATATCCATTAATTGCAAGCTATGCTAATCGTTTTTTTGCTAATCGCTTTGCGATTATCGGGGATGCTGCTGTCAGCATGCATCCTGTAACTGCCCATGGTTATAATTTTGGACTTAAAGGGCAGTATTTGCTTTCTGAAGAAATCAAAAAAGCGCGTTATGTTGGAAATGATATTGGAAGTCTTTCAATACTTAAAGAATATGATAGAACATATAAAAGGGCAAGTAAGCCCCTTTATCTTGCAACAAATGCATTGGTAAAACTATATACGAATGAACACCCATTTCCTAAAGTCTTACGAAAAGCTGTTTTAAGATTAGGAAATGTTCTTCCGCCAGCAAAAAGAGCAATTATGCATCAACTCACAGAAATAAAGCATTTTACATAACGAAACACTAATTGAGATAATTTGATCTATGATCTGGAATTTTTAGAAATAACCCTATATATATAAAGCATGGATTTATCATATTGATAGAAGTAAATAAAACGATCATTTAACAGATTGGTTCATATATGAATGTGTGATCCTAATATTTATTATAAATTAAGATTTTAAGTTTGGAATAGATGATGAGAGTATTAATTTATCAACCTTCAAAGCATGCAATGCAATCAGGAAAAGCTAAAACCAGGAAATGGGTTTTACAATATGAATCAGAGCAGGCAAGATTTGTTGATCCATTAATGGGATGGACAGGAAGTTCTGATATGAACACTCAGATTAAATTGTTTTTTGATACAAAAGAACGCGCGATATCATATGCAAAAGAAAGAGCTATTCCGTATCAATTGATTGAAGAAACAGCAAAAAAACCTGATTATAACAAAACATATGCAAGCAATTTTTCAAATCAAAGAAAACAATCCTGGACACATTAGATTCACTAAAAAATTGATTAGGTTTAATGAGATCTTTACAAAAATAAATATTTAAGATTTCTTGATAGAATTAAGAATTACACCCCAGTTTTTTTGATCTAGAAAATAATAAACACCATTCTGTAGATAATTCATAATCTAAGATGAGCGATGTGAATGCTTTGAAGCTCCATGTTTTGGGAGAGATATAAATCCAGTAAATGGAATGAATTCCAGCATAACAATACTTTTAAAATATCCCTATTTTATCCAATTGGGATATTTACTTTCCATATATTACATTGTATGTAGTTTTTGATTATTGCTAAGCATGAATTGAGTATCCGCTCTTAGCTCAGCTGGATAGAGCAACGGATTTCTAATCCGTAGGTCGCAGGTTCGAATCCTGCAGAGCGGGCCATATTTTAGCTTTTATCTAATTTGAAGTTTAAAATTTTTATTAGCTTAAGTTTGATAAATTTAATAAAGGCTCCATAGGTTTCTCTATATCTCAAAAAGTAAATGGGTTTAAAATATCAAAATTTTTATTAAAAAACCAAATGGGTATTTTTTTATAATCGAGAAATTTCAATAGATATACAAGAAATGATCAGCAAAAGTTTAATATATTTTTATATTGATTTTAAGATCATTCTATTGCAAATTCAAATTGTCGCTCATTCAATTGATCATAGTGTTTTTTATATGATTTTTAATTTTTTAAGATATGGTTTAAGCTTTTTAAGCTGTTTTTTATGTTTTTCATGCATTCAAAAAGAGCAAATTCCTCAATTAAAAATTGAAAAAAAGATTCTGTTATTTCTTGGAGAGCAGAGCTTGGTTCTAAGAAACAGGAAGATTTAGAATTACCATATGAGCAAACAAAAAAGCATTTTCCTTTCCATTGCCCTAAAAAAGGAAATATTTATAGCAATCAACATTTTCCTCTTTATGAAGCAACGCTTAAGACAAAATCATATGAAACCAGTCGATATTTTGATCATAGTCTTAAAGATATGTATTCTGTAAACAATAAGCATTCTAAGCTTCCGAACAAATTGCTTGTATATAAAAGAGATGGCTTAAGGCTTAACTTATCAAGGTTTAAAGGAAAGCCAATCTTGATTGGATATTGGTCTTTTATATGTATGAGTTGTATTAAGAAAAGTCTTCCTTCTTTAAATAAACTGGCGAATGATATTGGAGGTTATGTCAATATTGTTTTAATTAATATTGATCATGTTTTTTTTCTGAATACAGATCTAAAACAAAAAGAGAACCTTTTTTATCAATACGCACCAGATTTGACATTTTATGCAATTGGAAGAAAGCAATCAATGATATTAATTCTTTTAGGGAAGAAAAGAAAAACCATGGAAACCTTTAGAAAAATATTTGCACCAATTATTCTTCCTAAGGATTATAATATGGAAATTCACTTACCCATGTATCAAATCTTTAATAAAAAAGGTAGAGAGATTGCTCGTATAATTAAGTGTTATTCTGATTATCCTCTAGGTATGGACTGGTATAAACCTGATATTAAAAAGAAATTACTTAAAGAGGCAGGTATCACAGAATATTAGATTAATAGAAAAAGAGAATATATTATTAAGGCATGCTTAATATTTAAAAATAGTATTGAGTATATTTAATTATTTACTTAATAAAAAATAGTTTAAGCAAAAAAGATTGACTATTTATGTTATGCGTTTGGAATTTTTATTCTATAATTTTTTATTGTATAATTAATAAATTCCCATTTTATACGAAATGAGTGTTTCTTGTATTTATCTTTTCTAGTAACCGATTAAGATCAGCCCTAATCTTCCAGCAACAAGAAGTACCAAACAGGAAGTCAAAAGGGCAAGGGATCGTGATGAAATAAGCTTTAAGGTTAACATATTTCCGATCTGTCCCCCAATTAGAACAAAAAAAGGGAGATAATAATATTCTGTTATGGTTTCAATCATGCCTGTTTTTTGTAATTGTCCTGTTAATCCTGCAATGGAGTTTATAAGAATAAAAAGAGAGGTTGTTGTTGCAATTTGTTTTGGAGGAGCGGCACGCATATTGTATAAAATGGGTGCTAGGAAAATACCACCTCCTATGCCGATACTTCCTGCAAGAAACCCCAAAAGACTTCCAATAAAACAGCTAAGCCATACGGGAATGGGTTGATAATGTTCTGATTGATCCTGATATGACCGATAATTTAATAATAATCGTCCCCCTGCAATCAGGAGCGTTATAAATAGTAAAATAAGAAAGGGTTCTTTTTCTATGTGAATTCTGCCACCTAAATAAGCAAAAGGAAGAGAAGATAATATTAGGGGAGATAATAAAGCTAGATTTAAATATCCAGCACGTACATAATGAAAACTATTTCCAGATACAACAATGATGTTACAAAGCAATGCAAGAACAGGAATGATTTGATATTTTACATCCCACAAAACCAGTAATGCTAAATAAGAAGAGCCACCACCTAATCCTGCTCCAGCATAAAAAAGAGCGATCAGGAAAAATAATAAAGCAAGTAACATAATTGTATCTTGTCTTTCTAATAAACGTAAAATTTATGTTTGCAATATAAGAATTCCTTATATTTCCTCTGTCTATTTCCCAAATTTATCCCAGATATTGAGATAAATAGGAAGTATAACAGGCATTTTTATTGAAAGGGTCAACATAAAAGGCTAAAGTTTTAAAAGATAAGCCATATGATTGTTTTTTTTATTTTGCCTTGAAAGATTAATTTCAAATTATAGATCATAGCGTTTATGTATAGAGTTATGGAAGGCATGCCTTTTTTTCTGATTTAAAAGAAACCCATTCTTGATATGTATTGATATTTTGAAACTGTTTTTTTTCATTATTTTTAATTTTAAGCTTTGCAGAAGGAGAGATAAGGCTTAAAAATGCGTTCAAAGAGACATCTTTTTTTTCAGATAATATTTTTTGTACAAATTTGTAGGATTGTTGATCTGCTTTTAGTCGAAAAGGCATAATTTTATAGGAAAAACATACCAGGTTTAAAGAAGATGGTGCTTTAATTAAACGCTTAAGGAGTGAAGGGGTCAGGGCAGGCATATCGACAGGGATAAAAACAAGATGGGTATTATTATCGTGTGCTATATGATTTAAACTGGCATGGATACCACTTAAAGGACCATATCCTGGAATAAGGTCTGGAAGATAATCTGGATGACTAATATAAATGTCTCTTAACCCTGACTGTATTAGAATATCTTGCATATGATGTAACAAGCTTTTTCCATTTAAAATGAGCTCAGCCTTGTTTGTACCCATTCTAACAGATTTTCCTCCTGCCAGTATAATAGCGATATATTTATTCATTATTTCCTTTTTTGATTGTTGTTAATGTCATGAAATTAGATTGTTTTAATAGAAAGGCTATGAGGCTATATTGTGCGGTTTTGTACATAATTCACAGCCTTTTGCCCATTCGCTTTTTCCATTTTGATAATGCTCTTGTTTCCAAATAGGACAGCGTTTTTTGATTTGTTCAATAATATATCGGCAGGCTTTAAAAGCTTCATCTCTATGAGGACTGCCAACGGCAATCAGAATGCTGATTTCTCCAACAGCTAGATTTCCCTTTGCGTGAACGATATAGATTGATACTTCTTTTCCCCATTGTACCTGGGATTCTTCACATATTTCCTTAAAAAACTTTTCAGCTAACGGGGTAAACACATCATAACTGATAGATAAAACGTGTTTTCCCTGATTAAATTGTCTTACAGTACCAACAAACAAGGTTTCTGCACCATTACAATTTTGTGTTACGAAAGAAAGAGCTTTTTGGGGATCTAGTTTAGGATCTGTTCTGTTTTTAACAGCAATAAAAATTTTTCCAGTCATGATCATCCTCCTGATATGGGTGGAATAATCGCAATATTAGAACCGTCTTTCAGATTTTCTGAATCTAATAAAATTTCTGATTCTGTAGCAAAGCGACAGGTATTGATGAAATTTGTATCTTTTAATATTTTCGTTTCTTTAGACAAGATATGCTTTAACTCAGTTCTAATATCTGCGACAATAGCTTCATCTTGCATTGATAGAATGATTTGATCATCGAAGTTTCTAAAAATACCGAAACAGTGTATTGTAATTGTTTTCATTCAGTGCTTCCTGTTTTATTCTTTGAATTGAGTGTTTTTAATTGTAAAAATAGAATTAAGAATTATCGTTGAAATAAGTTTTAAGAATAGGGGATTATGGTTTTGGATTGAATGGATTCTTTTATAAGTCAAGCATGCATTGATAGACTCCATTTTTCTGGAAAAAGAGGATAAAGCTTTATTTTTGGATTATGTGTTTGATCTCTAATCTGCCTTGAAAAAACAGCCCAAGAATTTGCCTTAAGCATGGGATGAATTTTAAAAGATTCCTGACCATCCAGGATATGCAATCTGAATTTTTGAGTTGTGTCTAAAGATAAATATGCTTTTTGAAAAAAACATACGCCTTTTTTTTCAGGAAGAGAAAGAGAATCATCTTCTATTGTGATTGGTTTTTCTATTGGCATGTTTTGTAAATGTCGAATTAAGGGAATCACAAAAAATCTGAGTCCTATAATCGCAGAAACAGGATTTCCAGGTAGTCCAAAAAAATGCTTTCCATTCTTAAAGCGTGCATAAAGAAGAGGTTTTCCAGGACGAATGGCCAGTTTATGAAAAATAATATCTGCACCGAGCCTTTTTAAGGAATGAGGAATAAAATCATATTTTCCAGCAGAAACCGCACCTGTTGTTATCAAAATATCTGAATGAGATAATGTATTTTTCAATTCTATTTCGAATGCTTCAGGGTCATCTTTAATCAACCCTCCATAGTGTGGGTTAATCCCTATTTCATTTAAGGCAGAGTGAAGATAAGGACCATTGCTATTTCGAATTTGTCCGCTTTCCAAAGATGTTTCAGGGTTATCAATTAATTCTTTTCCTGTAATAAAAAAGGTTAATGCTGGTTTATGATAAACAAGAATATTTTTTTCTCCGATTGCAGCAAGTGCCATGATATGATGAGGCGAAATTAGTGTTCCTGGATGAATGATTTCATCTCCGATTGAAAAGTCTTCTCCAGCTTTACGAATATGATGACAGGCTGGAACAGGAGAGTGGAATTTTATTTGGTTTTGTTCAATACAAACATCTTCCAGTTTAACAACTGTATTATATCCTTTTGGTATGCCTGCCCCTGTCATAATTTCCCAGCAAGTGTTAGGAATGCCTTTTTCTAGGATATCCCCTGCGGCAGAATTTCCTGAAATAGGAAGGAAAACAGGTTTTTTTTCTGTAGCGTGTGCAATATCCTTGTCATAAATTGCGAAGCCATCCATTGCGGAGTTTGAAAAAGGAGGAACACAATTTCGAGCTTTAATAGATTGAGCTGCAATAAATCCTCTTGCTTGTTCAAATGCAATCCTTTTTGTTTTCAGTCGGTCTGTTTTATAAATCAGCTCAATTGCTTGTTCATAGTTAATCATGTTGTTTTCCATGTATATTCTGTTTTCCAGAAAGATGATCTAATGCATGAGGAAGAATATGTTTTAAGATATTTATACTATCTTTTACACCATTAATACTGCCAGGAAGGGCAATGATTAATGTGTTATTGACAGTAATTGCCATTGATCTGCTAAGATAGGAATAAGGTGTTTTTAACGCTCCATGATGACGTAATAATTCACCAATGCCAGGAATATTCATGTCTGAAAGTTTAAGAAGTGTTTCAGGTGTTTGATCTCTTGGAGCAATGCCTGTCCCACCAGTTGTGAGAATTAAGTCAGTTTTTTGAGTTAATGCTGTAAGTTTTTGCTCTAATTCTACGGGTTCATCAGGCAGAATAGAATAGTCAATGATCTGACATCCCATATTTTCTAGCTCCCCTTTTAAAATTAATCCAGAACGATCCTGATATTCACCTTTATAAGCTCTGTCACTTAGAGTAATGATCGCAGCTGTTTTGTTTTCCAAAGGTTTTTCAAATTGTATGGAGAATATTTCTTGTAATGCATTCGGAAGACCGTCTGGATGTCTCCATAATCCTTTTTTACCTCCTTCTTTTAGTAATAATCTTACATCTGAGATAATAAGTGCAGGCTCTACGGGTTTGATAAGATCATATAATGTTAACAAGGCTGCATTGACCGCAGCTAATGCTTCCATTTCCACACCTGTTTTTGCGATTGCAGAAACAGTAGAGAAAACATCAATACTAAACTCTTTTTCATTATGTGTTGGATAAACGGCAATATGATCGATTAAAAGAGGATGGCACATTGGAATGTGTTGCCATGCCATTTTAGCTCCTTGTATTCCTGCTATTTCTGCAAGATTGAGTGCGTCTCCTTTTGGAAGTTTTTTTTCTTTAACGAGTTTAAATGCTGATTTGCCAATATAAACTCGCCCAGTTGCAATGGCTCTTCTGAAATTAGGAGATTTATGTTCTATATTTGCCATATGATATTGAGATTGCTCAAAGAATGAGCGAATAGATTGTTTCATTTATCCACCTATTAATGCAAGATTTGAAGTGATTCCAGTATCGCCATAGGCTAAAAAATGAGAGGATTTCTTAAATAAAAGTTGATCTATAATCAGCTGTTTCAACAGAGGTTTCTGTTCATCTTTTTGGAGCAAGTGCCGTAATCCAATTCCTTGATTGGTAAACAGGCAAAGACGCAAATCTCCTTTTGATGTTATCCGTAAGCGATTACAATTTTTGCAAAATCCTTTAGAATAAGGTGCAATAATACCAATAGAGCCCTGATAGTCTGGATGTTTATATTCTTGTGCAGGTCCTGACTCATATTGGCGATTTATTTCTAGCCATCCTTGTTGGAGCAAGACTGTTTTAATGGTTTCAGAGTTCAGATGATGAGTTTTGAAATATTCAGAATGATCCCCTGTTTGCATTAACTCAATAAAGCGAACACTAATAGATCTGGAATGGATAAAATTAAGATAGGTTTCAAGTTCATCTTCATTGGTGTTTTTGAGCAATACCGTATTAAGTTTAACTTTTTTAAATCCTGCATTTAGCGCTGTTTCTACCCCTTTTAGTATTTTTTCAAGTAAGCAATGCCCTGTAATAGCTTTGAAACGTTCAGAATTTAGACTGTCAATACTGATATTGATATGTGTCAGTCCTGCTTGATGCCATTGGTGTACATTTTCCTCTAGCCGATATCCGTTTGTTGTACATGCGAGCTGGGAAATAAAGGGATGCGCAGAAATCATTTTGATGATTTCTATAAAATCCTTACGGATTGTGGGCTCTCCTCCAGTCAGGCGTATCTTATAGACACCAAGATCTGCAAAAACATCAATGAGTCGCCTGATTTCATCAAGTGTTAAAAAAGAGGTTTTTTTTATAGGTTTATTATAGCCATTCGGAAGACAATATTGACACCGAAAATTACAAATATCCGTAATTGAGAGCCTTAAATAAGGAAAGCCTCGACCAAAACGATCCTCCAGTAATTTTGAAGGAAATTCTTCTGTTTTTTTCACATATCACTCCTTTCCAATCCGGGAGGCTATGGCGTTTCCGCTAAGGAATAATTCCTCATAACCCCGGTTCAATAACCATATCTCGGAAATGAAAGGAGACTTAGGTCAGAGAACTTCAGAGTATTGGAGCCAGTATACAGGGTCAAAAACAAAAATATGTGATTTAAATCAATTATGGATATTTTTCTTTATATAAATTGTGAGGTTTTATTCATTGGCTGATTTAGGGAGCATTAAAGAAAAAATAGATTTTGGAACAAGTTTGGATTTTAAGGCATGATTTTTGTTAAAAAACAGTTAGTAAACCTATATTCAGATTAAGAGAAAGCTTGGGAAGAATAAAATAAATGTATAGTCTAGCTTCCCTAAATTTCCTAATAATTTTAATTCATTTCAATTGTTCTAACTTTGAACAAAACATTGTTTTTTTAAAGGTACAGTATGTCTCTGTATCATCATCACAAAAATCACAAAGAGAACGAAAGTCTGGAATAGTAATGGTATCATTTTTAATCCTGAACCCTTTTTCTGTTTTCATACGTTTTAGCGAACGAGAAAAAGTTTCTCGTTTCATATCCAGATAAGAGGCAATCAAGGATTTATGATAGGGTAGGGTTATATTATTTGATATTTTCTCTTGGTTTAATAATTGATTAAGCAGGAATCTACCAATACGTTCGTCTACTGTTTTTGATTTTGAAATTTCCATTTGGCGGATAAGGTCTTGGGAGCGTCTGGAAAGGGCTGTGAGCAAATTCAGAGCAAATCGGTTATTGTTTCGAATTTGATTTCTAAAAATAGATGCTGGAAGAGAGAATAATGTTACATCTGTAATGAGCTGACTGCTTGCGGGATATACAATATTTAAAAAGACAGCAGATTCCATTATAGAATCTCCACGAGTTAGCATTTGTAAGATGGTTTCATTTCCATTTTCACTTGCTTTGAATATTTTAACCCAGCCTTTGAGAATAATATAAAGATAATTTGTTTGTTCACTTTCAAGAAATAATATTTTCCCTTTTTTAAGATTAAGAATTTGTCCTTGTTTTAGGAAGATTTCCAATTCTTTTCCATCAATACCAGAAAACAGTTTCAAAGAGCGGATAAGGGTTTCATGATAAAGATGATTTGGAAGTGTATAAGATGATATGGAGCTTGTTTCTGTTTTTTTCTCAAAAGGCGTAATTTTTTCTATTTTTGTATTGAAAGATTCCAGTAATTTTTTTCAATTTGATATAAATTATTGATTTTTTTTGTAATAATACTAAACCAGTCTTCAACCGTTATGGTATAGAAAAAATCATTATTTGAAGAAGATTTAAAGAGTTTATGAATTTTAGTTAATTCGTCATTCTCAGCGGTTTTTAAAGCATTTTCGATTTGTTTTTTTTGTATGTTATTTGCAAGGGCAAGATATGTATTTTTATAATTATCTTGTTCAGATAATAAGAATAATACTCTTTCTTTAAATGCTTCATTACGAAAATCATGTCCAATAAAACCTCGCGCTACGATGGCGCGTTCTAATCCTATAGATTCTTTCCAGTGTAAAAATGCATTATAGGCAATCACATGAGAGGGGGTGTCTTTATTAAGACAGAGCGCAATTTCAATCATAAGCTGTAAAATAGGCTCAATCAATTGATGTGAATAATAATTAATACATTTTGAGGGTGACGTATTTTTTTTTTCTGAATTAACCCTGTATCCAGGTAGATTAAGACATTTTGTTAATAAGTGTTCCAATTTTTGATATTGAGATGGATTTAAATCTTTATTTCTCTTCCATTTTTTGAGGTTTTTATGGCAGAAATCAATAATTGTATTTGAACGTAAGAATTGAGCAAACATTTGTTCAGAAAACAGTGTTCCTTTGCTATAAAGATAGACGGCACTATATCCTCTTTCGAGCTGTAAGGTGTGAATCAGGTCAGTCAGGATATAGAGGTTTTTTTTCATATTTTTATTCGACTTCTACTATAATTTTGTTTTCTATTTAGCATAAAACAATTATAAATATAAAACAACTTTTTGAGGTTTTTATGGCAGAAATCAATAATTGTATTTGAACGTAAGAATTGAGCAAACATTTG
Source organism: Maricaulaceae bacterium (assembly GCA_965183855.1). Classification (GTDB taxonomy): domain Bacteria; phylum Pseudomonadota; class Alphaproteobacteria; order Caulobacterales; family Maricaulaceae; genus CBCYMI01. The sequence goes on from CBCYMI010000011.1 coordinate 20,827, forward strand.
TTCAGAAAACAGTGTTCCTTTACTATAAAGGTAGACGGCACTATATCCTCTTTCGAGCTGTAAGGTGTGAATCAGGTCAGTCAGGATATAGAGGGTTTTTTTCATATTTTTATTCGACTTCTACTATAATTTTGTTTTCTGTTTAGTATAAAATAATTATAAATATAAAACAACCAAACGGATAGAGTTTTATATAATGTAATCCTCTGTTTAAACAATGCCAAACACTCTTTTTTATACAAGTATGACGCTTGTTTTAATACATTTTTTTTTAATTAATGTTTAAGTTTAAATTAGATTGGCTGTACATATTTTGGAATTAGATTTTTATAATGCTTTAGGTAAGGTTTCTATCTTCCATCAAATTTTGTTTCATTCAGGATAAACAGTAAATCGAACCATAAAACAAAAAGCATGATAAAAATTTTTATTTTTTGATCTATATCACATTTCTTTTTTTTTAAACTGTCATCATGCTTTTCAAGAGAATCTCGATAGATGAAGTTCAAAATGAACACTCTGAATATATTGAGGGTATGGTTATGAGTATTAAAAATATAACTTATTTTCAGCAAACCCGCGCGCTAACAGCGAGTACTTTGGCATTTACAGTTTGTTTTGCTGTCTGGACAATATTTTCCATTATAGGTGTAAAAATCAAATCAGAATTGGGATTATCAGATACTCAGTTTGGTATTCTTGTTGCAACCCCTGTATTAACAGGATCATTAAGCCGTATTTTTCTTGGAGTATGGGCAGATCAATATGGTGGAAGACTGATTTTTACATTGCAAATGCTTGCAACTTCATTTGCCTGTTTTTTATTAACAATGGTATCAACCTATCCAATGTTTTTACTTGCTGCTTTAGGAGTTGGTCTGGCAGGTGGTAGTTTTGCAGTTGGAATACAATATGTATCAACCTGGTATCCAAAAGAAAGCAAAGGAACAGCGCTTGGTATTTTTGGAGCTGGAAATGTTGGAGCTGCAATTACCAATTTTGGAGCACCAATTTTATTGATTGCAGTTGGTGGAAAATGGCAAGGTGTTGCACAAATATATGCTGTAATAATGGTTATTATTGCATTATTATTTTATTTTTTGACTGAAAATGATCCCGCTTTGCGTGAACGTAAGGCAAAAGGCATTAAGCATGTTTCTTTTCTAAAACAATTAGAGCCTTTGAAAAACATCCAAGTGTGGCGGTTTTCACTTTATTATTTTTTTGTATTTGGTGCGTTTGTTGCTCTGGCTCTCTGGTTGCCTAGATATTATGTTGGTGCTTATGGGCTGGATTTAAAAACAGCGGGTATTTTTGCAGCGTGTTATGCAATGCCAGGCAGTATTTTTAGAGCTCTTGGAGGGTGGTTGTCTGATAAATTTGGAGCAAGGGCAGTTATGTATTGGACATTTATTGCCTGTGTTATATGCACCTTTATCATATCATATCCATCTACGGATTATAGTATTGCAGGTATTAAGGAACAAATTGATTTTAATCTAACGATTCCTTTATGGCTGTTTTTAGTCCTTACAATTATTCTTGGCTTTTTTATGTCTCTTGGGAAGGCTGCTGTTTATAAACATATTCCAGTTTATTATTCAGACCATGTTGGTTCAGTAGGAGGAATTGTTGGACTTGTTGGTGGTCTGGGTGGGTTTTTTCTTCCGATCATATTTGGAATTATGAATGATGTGATTGGTATTTGGACCAGTTGCTTTATGCTGCTTACAGTGATTATTGCGATTGCATTAATCTGGATGCATTTTGCTATCCAGCGTATGGAACGTCAAAAACATCCTGAACTTCGAGGACCAAAATATTTGCCAGAATTAGCAAGTGATGAAGAACAGGTAATGAGTTTTTTAGAGAGTAAAGCTTTACGTCAACGCAGTGAATTATTAGCTCAAGAAAGTGAACATATGGAAGAACGTGCCACTGTTTTGAAAGCGCAAAGCAAAGAATTAAGAACCAAAAGTGAACAATTGGAAAAAGGCAATCTATCCAAGAAGATACATAGCAACAACCAATAGGGAAATAAAAAACATATCGATTACATCATGAGGACATCATGTTTTTGATAAAAGATTAAATAGAAATAATTGGTTTTAACTTTATTAAACTTTAAAAAAGAGCGTTCATATGGCGAAAGATCTAAAAAACTGGAATCCTGAAGATCAACAAGAATGGGAATCTTATGGAAAAAATATCGCAAGCAGGAATTTATGGATTTCTATTCCCTGTTTGCTTTGTGGATTTGCAGTTTGGCTTTATTGGGGAATTATTACTGTACAAATGTTAAATCTGGGATTCTCATTTAGTCAGTCTGAATTGTTTACATTAACAGCAATTGCAGGTTTATCGGGTGCAACTTTACGAATTCCAAGTTCATTTTTTATTAGATTATCTGGAGGTCGTAACACAATATTTTTAACGACATTATTATTGATTATTCCTGCTTTGGGGACGGGGTTAGCTCTTCAAAATGAGCATACGCCATTATGGTATTTTCAATTGCTTGCTTTATTATCTGGTATTGGTGGTGGGAATTTTGCATCCTCAATGTCAAATATTAGTTTTTTCTATCCCAAAAAAATACAAGGCTATGCTTTAGGCATGAATGCAGGTCTTGGTAATTTCGGAGTTACCACGATGCAAATCGTTATTCCATTGGTGATGACGATTGCATTGTTTGGAGGGGGAGGCAAAATATTAATCAATACGGGTGGGACTCTGATTGGAAAAATTCCAGCAGGATCAGAAACCTGGATCCAAAATGCAGGATATATCTGGGTTTGTTTTTTAATTCCTTTGGTTATTGCCGCACGCCTTGGTATGAATAATATTATTGATGAACATGTCTCTCCGAATATAGGTAATACGTTCAGTGCTTATTTCAGAATTTTGATCATGCTGATGATCGGTCTTGTTATTGCAGGATTGGGGCTGTATCTTATTTTACCAGAAACGGCAAATGGATTAGGGATTAATCTAAGTAAATGGCTTGTATTACCAATTGTGATTGCCATGACGGTTATTGCATTGAAATTTCTTCCTTTAGGTGAAAGCTATAAACAGAGTTTAAAAAGACAATACCGTATTTTCAGCAATAAGCATACTTGGGCTATGACCATTATTTATACGATGACATTTGGCTCTTTTATTGGGTATTCTGCTGCTTTGGCTTTATCGATTAAGGTCATATTCGGATTTAGTCATGTAATGGTAGGCGGTATTCTCACACATGATACGATTAATCCAAATGGTCCTTCTGCTTTAATGTTTGCCTGGATGGGACCTTTTATTGGGGCTCTGATTAGACCTTTTGGAGGAATGATTGCAGATAAAATGGGGGGAGCAAAAGTTACTCAAATTATTTCTATTGTTATGATTATCAGTGCTTTGGGTGTCGCTTATTTTATGAAACAGGCATATGCTTCTGCAACACCTGAGATTTATTTTTATCCATTCTTGGGATTGTTTCTGGTTTTATTTGCTGCAACGGGAATTGGTAATGGTTCTACATTTAGAACGATTGCTATTGTTTTTGACAAAGAGCAGGCAGGCCCTGTTTTGGGATGGACATCTGCTGTTGCAGCCTATGGTGCTTTTATTATTCCAAAAGTATTTGGCGAGCAGATTAAAGCGACAACACCAGAAATTGCACTTTATGGTTTCGCAATTTTCTATTTTGTATGTGTGGTCATTAATTGGTGGTTTTATCTTCGCAAAAACGCCTATGTTCAAAATCCCTAGATTAGATAAGAAATGTTGAGGATGTAATGAGTTATATATTAGAAAAGTTAACATTTTTTACAAACAAACCTTCAGAGCCTTTTTCCAACAGGCATGGTATTAAAACGGGTGAGTCTCGTGATTGGGAACAGGCTTATCGTGGCAGATGGGCACATGATAAAATTGTACGTTCTACACACGGGGTGAATTGTACAGGATCTTGTAGCTGGAAGATTTATGTAAAAAATGGGTTGGTTACGTGGGAAACGCAACAAACAGATTATCCAAGAACTCGCCCTGATTTGCCCAATCATGAACCGAGAGGGTGTTCAAGGGGAGCTTCTTATAGCTGGTATCTCTATAGTGCTGCTCGCTTAAAATATCCATTAATACGCTCCCGTTTGTTAAGGATTTGGAGAGAGGCTTGTGAGCAATATTCAGACCCTGTTGACGCTTGGGAGAGTATTATTAACGATCCTGTCAAATCCAAAGCATATAAAAGTATTAGAGGGCGTGGAGGCATGGTACGCTGTTCCTGGGATGAGGTTAATGAACTTATTGCCAGTGCTAATATTTATACAGCAAAAACGTTTGGTCCCGATCGTGTTATTGGATTTTCTCCAATTCCTGCAATGTCGATGGTTTCTTATGCTGCGGGCAGTCGCTATTTATCATTAATTGGCGGAACATGTATGAGCTTTTATGATTGGTATTGTGATCTTCCGCCTTCCAGTCCTCAGACATGGGGAGAGCAAACAGATGTTCCAGAAAGTGCAGATTGGTATAACTCTTCTTATATTATTGCGTGGGGATCCAATGTTCCACAGACCCGAACACCAGATGCGCACTTTTTTACAGAAGCGAAATATAATGGAACCAAAACAATTGCCGTTACACCAGATTATAGTGAAGTTGCTAAATTATCAGATCATTGGCTAGCGGTTCGTCAAGGAACAGATTCTGCATTGGCGATGGCAATGGGACATGTCATCTTAAAAGAATTTCATTCACAGGAAAAAAGCAAATATTTTGATGAATATTGTCGTATGTATACAGACATGCCATTTTTAGTGGTGATAGAAAAACAGGATCAACATTATATCCCTAGCCGTCTTCTTCGAGCCTCTGATTTTAAGGATGATTTGGGAGAAGAAAAAAATCCAGAATGGAAGCCTGTTATTTATGATAGTATATCAAACAGGATTGTTACACCAAATGGAACAATTGGTTCCAGATGGGATGGAAGTGGAAAATGGAATCTGGAATCTAGAAATCTGGTAGATGGTTCTGAGGCTTGGCCAGAAATTAGTTTTATCAAAACAGCAGATCAAATTAATCCTGCTGCATTTCCTTATTTTGGAAATCTAGAAAATGATCAGCCGATTTTTGCACACACGGATCATGAAAGCATCCTCTTACGCAATATTCCGATGAAACGTATTAAAACAGGAGATAAAACAGAAGTTTTGGTAACAACAATCTTTGATTTAATGATTGCCAATTATGGAGTAGATAGAGGTTTGGGAGGAGAGAATATAGCTTCTTCATTTGAAGATGATATTCCCTATACGCCTGCATGGCAGGAGAAAATCACAGGTGTCTCCGCAGATCTGGTTATACAAATCGCTCGTGAATTTGCAGAAAATGCAGATAAAACACAAGGGCGTTCCATGGTTATTTTAGGAGCTGCGATTAACCATTGGTATCATATGGATATGATTTACCGGGGAATTATTAATATCTTGATTATGTGTGGGTGTATTGGAAAATCAGGTGGGGGTTGGGCGCATTATGTTGGACAAGAGAAATTAAGACCTCAGACAGGCTGGTTACCCTTGGCGTTTGCCCTAGATTGGCATCGTCCACCTCGTCATATGAATTCAACAAGCTTTTTTTATAATCATTCTGATCAATGGCGTTATGAAAAACTAGAATTAGATGAACTTGTTTCGCCACTTGCAGATAAACAAAAATGGAAAGATTATTCCCTGATTGATTGTAATATACGTTCAGAGCGTATGGGATGGTTGCCTTCTGCACCACAATTAGAAGAAAATCCACTTTTTTTAACCAAATCAGCGAAGCAAGAAGGTCGTTCTTCAAAAGAATATGTTGTCGATAGGCTTAAATCTGGTTCTTTGCGTTTTTCATGTGAAGATCCTGATAATCCACGTAATTTTCCGCGTAATTTATTTATTTGGCGTTCTAATTTGCTAGGCTCTTCTGGTAAAGGGCATGAATATATGCTCAAACATTTATTGGGAACACAGCATGGCTTGTTAGGAAAAGATTTAGGCGAAACAAATAAACAAAAACCAAAAGAAATTATTTGGCATGATCAAGCACCTGAAGGCAAGTTAGATCTTGTTGTTACTTTAGATTTTCGAATGTCTACAAGTTGCATGTATTCAGATATCGTGCTTCCTTGTGCAACTTGGTATGAGAAGAATGATTTAAATACATCTGATATGCATCCATTTATTCATCCTTTATCTCAAGCGGTAGATCCAGCCTGGGAAACCAGGAGTGATTGGGAGATTTATAAAGGTATTGCCAGATGTTTTTCAGATTTATGCAAGGGACATTTAGGCATAGAAAAAGATTTAGTTGCCTTACCTATTCTTCATGATACACCCGCAGAACTGGCACAAGCTTTAAGTGTAAAAGAATGGAAAAAAGGAGAAGTTGACGCTATTCCAGGAAAAAACAATGCCTTCATTTATTGAAGTAGAGCGTGATTATACAAATACATATAAGAAATTTACATCTCTTGGATCTCTTATGACCAAAATTGGAAATGGAGGAAAAGGAATTTCCTGGAATACAGAAGAAGAAATTTCTTTTCTTGGGAAGTTAAATAGAAAAATTAATGAAAAAGGCATATCTGAAGGATTGGTCAAGATTGAAACGGATATTGACGCTTCAGAAGTTATTTTATCCCTTGCTCCTGAAACGAATGGTTCTGTTGCTTTAAAAGCATGGGAATCTTTGAGTAAAATAACAGGACGCGATCATGCACATTTGGCTAAGTCGAAGGAAGATGAAAAAATTCGGTTTCGAGATATTCAGGCACAACCTCGAAAAATTATTTCTTCACCAATTTGGAGTGGGCTGGAAGATGAGCATGTTTGCTATAATGCAGGCTATACGAATGTACACGAATTAATACCATGGCGAACGTTAACAGGACGTCAGCAATTTTATCAAGATCATGAATGGATGCGTGATTTTGGAGAATCTCTTTGTGTCTATAAACCACCAATTAACACCAAGACCATTTCACCTGTTATTGAGAAATATGGAAAGGGTTATAAACAAATTGTTCTAAACTGGATTACACCTCACCAAAAATGGGGCATTCACAGTACATATTCGGATAATTTGTTAATGCTTACGCTTAATCGTGGTGGACCTGTTGTCTGGATTAGTGAAATTGATGCCAGGAAAATAGATGTAAAAGATAATGACTGGATTGAGCTTTATAATAGTAATGGTGCGATTTCAGCGCGTGCTGTTGTTAGTCAGCGTGTGCCAGAAGGAATGAGTATGATGTATCATGCTCAGGAGAAAACCATTAATACACCAGGTGCGAAAACGACAGGGTTACGCGGTGGTATTCATAATTCAGTTACACGTGCTGTGGTTAAGCCAACGCATATGATTGGGGGGTATGCACAATTATCCTACGGATTTAATTATTATGGAACGGTTGGATCCAATCGTGATGAATTTGTGATTGTTCGCAAAATGGATGAGATATCCTGGTTGGATGATGAAGCTGGTGAGGAGTCAGTATAAATGAAAATAAGAGCTCAAATAGGAAAAGTATTGAATCTGGATAAATGTATTGGCTGTCATACGTGTTCTGTGACCTGTAAGAATGTATGGACATCACGTCAAGGTGTTGAATATGCTTGGTTTAATAATGTTGAGACCAAACCTGGTATTGGATACCCTCGTATGTGGGAAGACCAAACGATTTGGAAGGGGGGATGGGAACGTAGATCAAATGGTTCAATTAAACCCAAAACGGGAGGAAAATTTCGATTACTAGCTAAAATTTTTGCAAATCCTGATCTTCCAGAAATAGATGATTATTATGAGCCCTATACCTTTGAATATGATCGATTGCAAAGTTCAAAAGAAACAAAAACCATGCCGACAGCTCGTGCTCATTCTGTCCTTACGGGTGAGAAAATGGATAAACCGAAATGGGGGCCAAACTGGGAAGAAATTCTTGGAGGCGAATTTGAAAAACGGCGTAAAGATTATAATTTTAAAGATGTAGAAGCAGAAATATATGGTCAATTTGAAAATACATTTATGATGTATTTACCACGGTTATGTGAACATTGTTTGAATCCAAGCTGTGTTGCCTGTTGCCCTTCAGGAGCCATTTATAAACGTGAAGAAGATGGCATTGTTTTGATTGACCAGGATAAATGCCGTGGTTGGCGAATGTGTATATCGGGCTGTCCTTATAAGAAGATTTATTTTAACTGGCAATCAGGAAAATCTGAAAAATGTACATTTTGTTATCCAAGAATAGAGTCAGGAGAACCAGGTGTTTGTTCAGAAACCTGTGTTGGTCGCATTCGCTATTTGGGTGTTTTGCTTTATGACGCAGATCAAATCAAAGAAGCTTCAAGTGTAAAAAACCCTAAAGATCTTTATCAGGCACAATGTGATCTTTTTCTTAATCCGCATGATCCAGAAGTGATCATGCAGGCAAAAAAAGATGGAGTTCCAGAAAGCTGGATTACAGCAGCTCAGAATTCTCCTGTTTATAAAATGGCGATGGAGTGGAAAATTGCATTTCCTTTACATCCTGAATATCGTACATTACCCATGGTCTGGTATGTTCCTCCCTTATCTCCTGTTCAAAATGCAGTTGAAAAAAAACAGCTTCCAAAACAAGGCATTTTTCCAGATATAGAGCAGTTAAGAATCCCTGTAAAATATCTTGCCAATTTGTTAACGGCTGGAAAAGAAGAGCCAGTTATTAATGCTTTAAAACGTATGATTGCAATGCGTGAATATATGCGACGGAAAAATGTAGAAAACATATGTGATGAAAGCATTCCAAAACAGGTAGGATTAAATGCCAGCATCATCGATGACATGTATCGTCTTATGTCATTGGCAAATTTTGAGGATCGATTTGTTATTACAACCAATCATCGTGAATATGCAGGAAAGTCACCATTTGATCATGAGTCTGCATTTGATGTGCGTTCTTCCTGTGGATTTAGTTTTGGCAATAAATGTTCTTCTGGACAAGGAAAAACAGGCATTTTTGAGCCAGACAGAGGTAAAAATACATTAAATGGCAGTATAGGAAAAAATCGCCAGTAAAAAAGGATGTTATTCATGAAAACCTTCAAATTACTAGGATTATTATTGACATATCCTGATCAGAAAATTCTTGATGCTTCAGAAGAGATACTGGAAATTTTGCAAATAGAAGCTTTGCTTTCAGAAAAAATGATTAGTAAAATTAAGCAGGATTTAATTTCTCAGAAAAATAAGGATTTTATAGAGATTCAGGAAGTATATGTAGAGACGTTTGACAGAGGACGAGCTTATAGTCTGCATTTGTTCGAGCATGTTTATGGAGAATCCCGTGATCGAGGGCAGGCAATGGTAGATTTAAGCGAGACATATGCTTCAAAAGGAATGTATATTCAAAATAATGAACTTCCTGATTATCTTCCTTTATTTATGGAATATTTATCGCAATGTTCTTTCCAAGAAGCAAGAGAGCTTCTTGGTGAAGCCATTAATATAATTGCGATGATTGGAGAAAAACTAAAACAATACAACTCTCCCTATCGCGTTTATTTTGAAGCCATTGAGATGATTTCAGGAATTAAACCAAATCAGTCAAAAATCATGCAGGCTTTAAAGCGAGCGCCTAAAAACCCAAAAACCGCTGAGGAATTAGATGAAGAATGGAAAGAGGCTGAGGTGTTTGGGCAAGTTTCTTCTCATGATGGAAGCAAGGATTGTACGAGCTGTAATCATTTTTCTAATACCAGAGCTTATTTAGATAAAATGTCAGGAGGTCAGTCATGATAGCCGATTTTATTCATCAGTTTTTCTTTGGATATTATCCCTATATCTGTCTTGCTGTCTTTTTTCTGGGTAGCATATTACGGTATGAAAGCAATCAGTATACATGGAAAGCAGGCTCTTCCCAATTATTAAGAAAAAAAGGCATGTTGATTGGGAATAATTTATTTCATCTAGGTATTATTCTTTTATTTTTAGGTCATTTGGTTGGTTTATTAACGCCTCATGAAGTATATAAACATATTATGGACGCCCAAACCAAACAGATTCTCGCAATGGTTGCTGGCGGTATCTTTGGAGCTTGTTGTTTTATCGGCATGACAATGCTACTTTATCGTCGTCTATTTGATCTACGTATTCGTCATACGAGTAAAAAATCGGATTTTTTAATTCTTTTGATTTTATATATACAATTAATTTTAGGTTTGCTAACGATTCCATTTTCGGCACAGCATACAGATGGAAGTT
>CBCYMI010000012.1:0-62419 GCA_965183855.1 Maricaulaceae bacterium
CCAACAGGCACTTCTCCCAAAGCTTCTGCCTTACGAGCCATTTTAATAGCAAGATTCATAAACTCTGGATTAATTTTATTTTGAGTCATAACATACGTACTGAACACATAAGCAATAAAGGTCAAGTTAAAATGAATGAACACAAAGAACGAATTGCCAAAAGATTAGCAAGAATGGGTGCAGGATCCAGGCGAGACATCGAACAAATGATTTTAAATGGTCATGTTCATGTTAATGGGGAAAAACTAGAACATCCTGCTTTTCTAGTCAGTATAAAAGATCATATTATGATTGATAACGCACCGATCACCCAATATCAAAAAACAAAATTATGGAAATACCATAAACCTGCAGGATTGATCACAACACACAAGGATGATCAAGGAAGAAAAACTGTGTTTGATCAATTGCCAAAATCTTTACCTCGCCTTGTTTCTATTGGAAGACTCGATATAAATTCAGAAGGCTTATTATTATTAACAAATGATGGAGAATTAGAACATTTACTAGAACATCCCAAAACAGGATGGAAGCGTTGTTATCGTGTTCGAGTTTATGGATACTTATCTGAAAAAAAACTGTCTATGCTTGGAAAAGGAATGATTATTGATGGTATTCACTACCAGCCCATTGAAGTTGAATTAGAACCCTCCACTGGATTAAATACCTGGATAAACCTTACACTTAAAGAAGGGAAAAACAGGGAAATTAGAAAAATACTGACAAAATTGGATCTTAAAATCTCAAAATTAGTACGAACCCATTACGGACCTTTCTCTTTGGAAAAATTAGGGAAAAACATGGTAGAAGAAATTTCCGAAGAAGAAGTCTATCAAGCCTGTCATGCCATTTATCCTAAACTCGAAAAACCATACCAGAAGAAAGCCTCTTTTAAAGAAAACCAAGATCTTCCTCTGATTTCAAATCTTCATCAAAAACACCTCAAATCAAACCTTCTTTTAAGAAAAATACTTCATTCTCAAATTCAAAATATCAAAAAAATAGAACGTCCAATGATATCAACCCAACATCAAGAACATCTCAAACTAAACCCTCTTTTAAGAAAAATACTTCATTCTCAAATCCAAAATATCAAAAAAATAGAACTTCCAATGATATCAACCCAACATCAAGAACATCTCAAACTAAACCCTCTTTTAAGAAAAATACTTCATTCTCAAATCCAAAATATCAAAAAAATAGAACTTCCAATGATATCAACCCAACATCAAGAACATCTCAAACTAAACCCTCTTTTAAGAAAAATACTTCATTCTCAAATCCAAAATATCAAAAAAAATAGAACTTCCAATGATATCAACCGAGCACCAGAAACATCTCAAACTAAACCCTCTTTTAGGAAAAATACTTCATTCTCAAATCCAAAATATCAAAAAAATAGAACTTCCAATGATATCAATCGAGCACCAGAAACATCTCAAACTAAACCCTCTTTTAGGAAAAATACTTCATTCTCAAATCCAAAATATCAAAAAAATAGAACTTCCAATGATATCAATCGAGCACCAGAAACATCTCAAACTAAACCCTCTTTTAGGAAAAATACTTCATTCTCAAATCCAAAATATCAAAAAAATAGAACTTCCAATGATATCAACCGAGCACCAGGAGCATCTCAAACTAAACCCTCTTTTAGGAAAAATACTTCATTCTCAAATCCAAAATATCAAAAAATAGAACTTCCAATGATATCAACCGAGCACCAGAAACATCTCAAACTAAACCCTCTTTTAGGAAAAATACTTCATTCTCAAAATCCAAAATATCAAAAAAATAGAACTTCCAATGATATCAACCGAGCACCAGAAAACATCTCAAACTAAACCCTCTTTTAAGAAAAATACTTCATTCTCAATCCAAGGATTAAACTATCTAAAAGAGGAAATAAACAAAACGCACTTAATCGCAAAATGCTAAAAGAACAGCAAGAAGAAAAATCACACGCTTTTAAAAAGAAAAATAAATATCCTATTCTTAAATTAAATCATCAAACGCATTCCGATGAAGGTAGATAATTCTCAAATAACCATAAAAAACTTTATCGCTTTTCATTTACTCTATTTATAATACTGAATTTAATTAAGCGCTCAATTTCTGATTTAGAAGACAAGAAAACATCAGATATTTAATATAATAAAGGTATAAAAAATGCGTATAATGGCTGGAATATATAAAGGTCACACTCTTATTACGCCAAAATCCTATAAAACAAGGCCAACTTCTTCTAAGCTAAGAGAAGCAATCTTTGATATTTTACAACACGCAAGCTGGGCAAATAATATTCAAAATCATCGTATATTAGATATTTTTGCAGGATCTGGCGCTTTGGGAATAGAGGCTTTATCCAGAAAAGCAGACTTTTGTTTATTTATCGACCATTCCCTAGAATCTGCCCATGCAATCAGACAAAACATTCATGCTCTGAACTTATTTGACAAAACCCGTATTTTTAGAAGAAATGTATTAAATATGGGAAATCTACATCCTTCTATTCCTCCCTTTGATTTTGCGTTTATAGACCCTCCATATTATCAAAATTATGTTCCTAAAACACTCCATTGGCTTAAAGTAAAAAACTGGCTCAATCCGAATGCAATCTGTATCGTTGAAATGGCTCATAATGAGGAATTAACACAAGAAAAAAAGTCAACGAAAACACACCCTTAATTCTGCCAAAAAACAACAATCTGGATCTGTATTTAAATATAAAATGATAAATGGGTTTCAATTATTAGATCAAAGAATTTATAGCTCTGCCAGCATTTGGTTTTTAAAAAACCTAAAAGGTTAAGAATATAATGACCTATCTGGAGTTTATTTTTAAATTACATTTATAAATGTTTTCTATCCATATTTATCACCCCCTATATAGAGGGGTAAACTCTATGGGAAATTATCGTCTTCCAAATAATTTTTCAATATCTGACAATTTGAATTCAACATAAGTAGGTCGTCCGTGATTACATTGACCAGAATAAGGCGTAGATTCCATTTTACGCAATAATGTATTCATTTCATCTAGGTTTAAACGGCGTCCAGATCTGACAGAACCATGACATGCCAGCGTTGCACAAATTTCCCGTAAGGATTCCTGAAGCGAAAAAGCCTCTCCAAATCTAGCAATATCATCCACAATATCTTTCACCAAACGTTTAATATCTGGCTTTCCCAACAAAGCAGGTATTTCTCTGACTGCAATCGCACGATTTCCAAATCGTTCAACGACAAGACCTGATTCTTTTAACTGTTTTTCAAATTCTAGAATATGTTCCACTTCACTTGTATCAAGTTCTATGATTTCTGGAATGAGCAAAGCTTGACGTTTTATTCCACCTGCTTCCAATTCCTGCTTCATTTTCTCATAAACCAGACGTTCATGAGCCGCATGCTGATCAACAATAATAATACTGTCATGTGTTTGTGATAAAATATAATTTTTATGCATTTGAGCACGTGCCATGCCTAACGGAAAATCTGCATTTAAATCTCCCAGGGTTTGGTTTGATTCAGAAACATTTAATGATTCTTGCCCTGTTTTATTCTTATCTTGTGATTCATCCATCTCTTCCATAGGCATGTTTTGTACTTTATGAGGCTTCCCTGCCGATATAGTATTAGGATTAAAAATAGCCTCTTCTTTTATTGGGAATCCATTGACCATATGCTGTTGTTGAGGAGATAATGGTTTTTGATGGCGATTTCCTCCTTGATAAAAATAATGTTTATTGGAAGGCATGCGAGATTCCAGTTTCCCTTTTCCAAGCGCATATTGGGAAAGTGTTGGAGAGGATTTATGTCCTGCTTCTGAAAGTGCTGATTTCAAAGCTCCTATAATCAATCCTCTTACCAGTGCTGGATTTCGAAACCTAATCTCTGTTTTTGCAGGGTGAGCATTCACATCTACCATAGATAAGGGTAATGTTAAAAAAAGAACCAGGACAGGATGTCTGTCTTTTGCCAATAAATCCTGATACGCACCACGAACAGCGCCTGCCAATAATTTATCTTTTACAGGTCTGCCATTAACAAACATATATTGATGCGTTGCAGCACTTCGATGGAAAGTTGGCAAACCAATAAACCCTCTTAAATGCATTTCTTCACGTTTGGAATCAATGATCAGAGCATTTTCCTTAAAATCCTTACCCAGAATTTCTGATAACCGATTTAAACCTCCCTGCTCATCATCTTTTTGTGCTTTTAATTCAAGGATTTTCTTTTGATCGTGAAATAATAAAAATCCTATCTTTGTATTTACCATGGCAAGGCGTTTAATAATATCTGTAATTGCTTGTAATTCTGTTCGAGGTGTTTTTAAAAACTTCAAACGCGCAGGAACCGCATAAAAAAGATCTAGAACTTCAACCCGTGTCCCTGAATGTTTAAATCCTGATGCTGGTTTAGGCGTTGATGTTTCTGCTCCCTCAACGGAAATTGACCAAGTTTCATTGGTATTTTGTGCACGAGATGTCAGCGTTAATCTTGAAATTGAAGCAATCGATGGTAAAGCCTCTCCTCGAAACCCCATGCTTGCAATATTAAGTAAATCCCATTTTCCAGCTTCATCAGATTTAAGTTTTGAAGTTGCATGACGCTCAACAGCCAAAGGTAAATCTTTTAAAATAATACCACTACCATTATCTGTAACAATAATTGATCGTATTCCACCATTTTCAGTAAAAACCTCAATCCTATCTGCGCCTGCATCCAATGCATTCTCTACCAATTCTTTTACAACGCTCGAAGGACGTTCAACAACTTCTCCTGCCGCAATCTGGTTTATAATTTCATTTGGAAGGACAATAATTCCTGAAGCATTCATAATAACTCCCCAAGCTATAGAAATTGAAATTCTTGTATTATAATAGCAATATTACTGATGATACAAATGATAAAATAAAAAAATATTGAAAATAAAATTCAGATATAAAACATCAGCATTATAATAAATAATGCCAAATTGAGTAATATTCCTGAGAATTTATTTAATTTAAACAAGGTTAGACACTTTTTTTCGTCATCAAGCTTGATACTATAAATTTGATATATTAAACTAAGAGAATAGGGTAAAACAAGTAAAATACAGAGCGTTATAGAAATCAGCATTTGATGATTTGCAAAGAATGAACAAACACCCATCGCATTAAATATCTTAAAACAAGAATTGAAATCAATAGATTGCATTTGAATATAGTTAAGAAAAATAGGAATCAATGACAATGCAATACATAACACAGATAAAGCATAAAAAAGACCTAGCCAATATACACTATATTTTCCAAATAAACGTGCGGTTGATTTAATCCCGATTAAAACATCATCTTCCTTATCCTGGTGTGCGTAAATTGTGTCATAGCCTAACGTCCAAAATGCAAGACCAAAAAAAAATAAAATTGGAAGATAACTTAATTGATGTATAAAAACCGTATAATAAATCAAAAACCCCCAATTAAAGGTAATCCCTAACCAGACTTGTGGAAACCAGGTAATTCTTTTCATAAAAGGATAAAGTGCAATCAATGGGAGAGCCAATAAAGCCATTATTTGAGCAAATCTTGGTAAAACAAGAAAAATAATTCCTGCCACCAATATTTGTAATCCAAGCCAGATTATTGCTGATTTAACTGAAATTATCCCTGCAGCTAATGGTCTTAATGCAGTCCTTTCAACCAAAGCATCCAATTTGCGATCAACCAGGTCATTATAAGTGCATCCTGCCCCTCGCATTGCAAAACTACCTATTATAATTAAAAGCGTATGTACACTTATTAAACCAATTATTTTATAGCCATATAATGCTTCAGGTAATAATTGCAATATAAACCAGCTTATACCAGATTCTTGCATTATCAAACCATTGCGGTCTGAGTATAAAGGAAGAGAAATAAAGGCAAACAGCAGACCAGAAATAGCAGGCAATGCCAGAAGCCAAAACCCAATAGGACGATCATAGCGGGATAATTTCAAATAGGGCTTCATGAATGAAGGAGCATAGTCATCAACCCAGTTTTTCTTTTTTGCATCTTTGATCAAATAATCAATCTTAGGTTTCACAAACAGGCTCCTTATCAATCTATTTTACGAAAATCAAATCACTCAATCCAATTACCTATTGAAAATTAGCTCTAAAACAAATTATGATCTTTTTTAAAAAAGACGTAATCAGGATTTATTATGAAACGAGCCAGACTATTTGTAAATGCAGATTGCCATTATGGCGCACATATTAGATTAAACCAAGATCAACAACATTATCTGAAAAATGTGCTCAGACTAACATTAGATGATGAAATCCTCATTTTCAATGGAAAGTCAGGAGAATGGTTTGCTAAATTAAGTCTTTTTGATCAACAAAAAACAAGCATGCCCAATATTCAAAAAAACACTTCCAATATTAAAAGGCACATGCTCCACAAGAAAAAAAACATCCAAAAGCAAGCTGAAAAGCAAGCCATCATGCTTGTGTGTCAAACACAAACTCGTCAGCAAAACACCTGCCCAAACATCGAATTGCTCTTTGCACCTGTCAAAAGAACTGGAACGCATATTATATTAGAAAAAGCAACGGAATTAGGTGTAAAATATCTCCACCCTGTTAAAACAAAACGTACAAATACAGATCAAATCCATCTAAAACGCTGGGAAGCTATTCTCCGTGAAGCAGCAGAACAGACAGAAAGGCTTGATATTCCTATTATTAAACCTTTTGATACCCTTGATTCTTGCCTTCAAAACTGGGAAGAAGAAAAAATATTATTGGTTTGTGATGAAGGAAAAAGAAAACATGCATCCATGAATCCATCCTCTAATCATCACACCTGTCCTGACCCTGTGACACAACTCCTAAGTTTAAAAAATACACATAACTATAAAAAATTTGCGATTTTAATAGGACCAGAAGGTGGGTTTACACCAGAAGAGCAAACGCTTTTATACCAACAAGAATTTACAACTCCAATTGTCTTAGGCTCTCGCATTCTAAGAGCCGAAACTGCAGCCATTTCTGCATTAACTCTTTTTCAAAGCTGTTTGGGAGACTGGTCTGGAATAAAGGGATAATCCAAGAAACAACTATTCTTTTGTTTAAAATCATAGGAATAAGATTAAAAGCTAAGTTCTCTCTTGTTTTAAAAAGTTGAATTATAGATTCTATTATTAGGTTCAAACATGATTTGTTTAAGTAGACCTAGATATATATATCTTGAATGCTCAGAGACAAAAAGGAATTCATCGCTCATGATCTGAAAACCAGCCTGCTCGGTTCGTTTTATTTTAAGAAATATTTTCTCTATGGCACAGAATAATACCAAAGAGTCTATAAGAAGCTTAACTTTAGACACTTTACGATTGATTGGAAAACAAATTAAGCCAATCCATCCTTATTTTAAGGCTTTATTTTCTTTACAGCCTGAGCCATCCGTGAGATTTTACGAGATCCTGTTTTAATATGCAAAACCCCTTTTGAAACCGCTTTCATGGTTTCTGATTCTGCCTCTATTAAAGCCGCTTTTGCTTTCTCATAGTCCTGGTCTGCAATTGCTTGCTT
This sequence comes from Maricaulaceae bacterium, assembly GCA_965183855.1. GTDB lineage: Bacteria > Pseudomonadota > Alphaproteobacteria > Caulobacterales > Maricaulaceae > CBCYMI01. Next base: position 7,568 of record CBCYMI010000012.1, read on the forward strand.
TACATTATTAAGAAAAGTTTTAACACGAGATCTGCGTGATTTTGTAATTACCGTACGTGCCTTTATTTTTCTTACAGCTTTCCTAGCAGAAACAGTATTTGCCATTAAATATCTCCAAACGAAATAAATCAAATAATTCCATATCAAGAACCAAACCCATTCCAGGCTTGTTCTCTAAATCTGATATCTTGTTAATCAAACCATTCTATACTATTTTAACAAATCAGGCTAGCCCTATAGCGTGATATTTTTCCCAGGTCAAGCCTGAAAGCTGAAAATAATATTCATCTCTTCCTATTACTTCTTACTTCCTATTAATAATACGCTCAATCCATATTCTTTCTGACTATAAACCAGTATCCCATCTGGCAAATCATACAAGCTTGTTTTTTGTTGGTTTGGTATCTGTTTAACGATTTTTAAAATGTGGTGTCCGTTTCTCAGAAAAAGCAGCCATTCCTTCCTTTTGATCTTCGGTTGAAAACATAGCATGAAACAACCGCCGTTCAAATCGTATTCCTTGAGCCAAGCTGGTCTCATAAGCCGTATTTACTGTTTCTTTTGTCATTGCAATAATGGGTTGAGATAGCTCACAAATCCTATTCGCAGCTTTCATAGATTCTTCCATTAAATCTTCTGTTGCAACCACTCTGCTTGCCAATCCACTGCGTTCTGCTTCCTGTGCATCGATTATCCTTCCTGTTAGGCACATTTCCATTGCTTTTGACTTACCAACAAACCGAGTTAATCTTTGTGTTCCTCCTGCACCAGGCATAACGCCTAGCGTTATTTCAGGTTGACCAAATTTAGCATTTTCTGCAGCAAGAATAAAATCACACATCATTGCAATTTCACACCCACCCCCTAATGCATATCCTGCAACTGCTGCAATAATAGGCTTTTTAAACCGCGAAATGCTTTCCCAGGTTTTCTCAAATGGATCAGAAAGATAAAGATCGACAAATTGATGGTCTTTCAATTCCTTAATATCTGCACCCGCTGCAAACGCTTTCTCAGATCCTGTCAGAACCACACAACCAACAGAGTTATCCTGAGAAAATGTTTCCAAAGCTTCTGTCAACTCATTCATAAGCCGAGCATTCAAGGCGTTCAAAACTTTTGGTCTATTTAATGTAATTAAACCAACATTTCCCTCTATTTTAACAATAATCGTTTCATATGCCATTATAAAACCTCACTTCAATTAATAACCAACATATCCTTTAAGCTTATAGGCGCTTCCATTTTATATAATGCTTACAAAGCAAGAGCCTAGTTAATCAGCAAACTCGCAATGACAACACTTAAATGATTTCCAATCTCTTTTCTAGCCATTAAAAAAACAGTGCTTATAAGACATGTTCGTCAAACTTTTCAATATTCAAATCCAGATTTGCTCTTGCTTACATATACGCATTATTTATTCTATTGGCAAATAAATCATTTTAACCTGACAGGGGTTAAATCTAAAATACGTATTTACCTCTGTTTTTATTAGATATATCCATCGGTATTCTTCTGTCTCTTAAAAGATAAAATTTAAAATAGAAGCTCATTTATGGTTTTCCAGAATGTAATTTTTGATTATACAACCTTATTTTGTATAATAGAAAAAAGAATTTTACGAGGATGATTCCCTGTTATTAGAAACAATTATCTCTTATGGTTTAGACTTTATTTTTTTGGCAAATAGGGCAAAAATATGTTGCACGCCCATTAGATATTTGTTTGATAATATTTGCTGTACAAGCTTTAGTATGACAAGCTTTTCCCTTTCGATTATAGGCTTGAAAATCATGTTGAAAAAAACCAAGACTGCCATCTGTTAAAACATAGTCTTTAAGACTTGATCCTCCTTTTTTAATCGCAATTTGCAAAATATATTTAATGGATTTCACAAGGGTTTTGATCTCATTAGAACCAAGAGAACAGGCAGGTTGAAAAGGAAAAATACGGGCATTAAATAAAGCTTCTGAAGCATATATATTTCCTATTCCTGCAATTATGCGTTGGTCTAAAAGTGCGGATTTTATGGAACAGGTTTTATTTCTTAATTTTTGAGCCAAATAATCAGCATTAAATGCATTATCCAAGGGCTCAACCCCTAGTTTTTTTAACCATTTTGAATTTTCAATCTGATCGGTTCGAATAAGATCAATAAATCCAAAACGTCTTACATCATGATAAATTAAAATCGTTTTTTGATCCGTTAAAAAAATAATATGATCGTGTTTGTTAAAAACAGAGCATATATCAAATTTTTCCAGTAGATTCGAACACGTTGAAGCTATCTTTTCTTTCTCCATAATCTGACGATATAAATCAGAATAGATTAATACTCTTCCAGACATGCCAAAATGAATTAAAACCGTATTATTAGAGCATAGATCAATTAAAAGATATTTCGATCTTCTCCTAATATTTAATATTGTTTGATTGATCAAATTCTCTCTTAAATGGTACGGAATTACATAACGTAGTTTCTGTCTTCTCAGGTGAAGGTCAGTAATACGATGACCGATAAGATTAGCTTCAATCCCTGATTTGATCGTTTCAACCTCTGGAAGTTCTGGCATGCTCATTTGTCCTGTTGTATATAGAATAAAATAAGGGTATGATTTTCTCATGAATAAAGAAGAAAATAAAGTCTCTTTTGGTTTAGAGCGCGTCAGCAAGGATCAAAAACAAACACGAGTTAATCATATTTTCACACGTGTTGCAAATCGTTATGATTTGATGAATGATTTAATGTCATTCGGAATCCATCGATTATGGAAAGATAGAGCGATCCTAAAAGCAAATCCTCAGCCTGGACATGTTTTTATAGATCTTGCCGCAGGAACAGGGGATCTTTCAATCCGCTATTTAAACCATGCAAAAACCCTTACAGATTTACGTCAGAAGCGTCAAAAAAACCTGGCTTTTAATTCCAAAAAATCCTCTCACCATCAAACATCTAAAAAAACAACAGCATTTTTGGTTGATTTAAATGTTGAAATGCTCCTCGCAGGAAGACAAAAAACAGACGCGAAAGTATGGAATCAATCTCGTGATAAGAAGTCTAGCCAAACAATATCTATGCAATCTTATAATAGCCGCCTTTATAGAATTTGTGGAAATGCACATTCTCTCCCTTTTTCAGACCAGTTTGCAGATTGTGTCATGATTGCTTTTGGTATGAGAAATATTGCGGATATGCCACTTGCCCTTGCAGAAATATATCGCATATTAAAGCCTGGTGGACAGTTTCTGTGCTTGGAATTTTCTCACCCCCCATCCAAAATACTCAAAACAATATATACCCAATATGCAACTCATATTATTCCAAAGCTCGGAGAAAAAATTGCTAATGACCGAGAAAGTTATCAATATCTAATAGACAGTATTGAAACATTTCCATCTGCCGAAACATTTTTAGAAATGATTAAACAAGCAGGATTTAAACAAACAGGATATACATTTTATTCTTCTGGAATTGTTGCCTTGCATTCAGGATGGCGTTAACAAAACAAACCTCTCATGAAAAGAGCGCGATAAAGAGAAAACAGGAACACCCCAAACATGATGAGCATAATGATATGAAATACACCAGAGAAAAACTACGTTTATTAAAAATCATCACCACATTAATACGCTATGATGTTATTTTTCCAGACACAATTCGAAAACAGATTCCCTGGTCAATCAGACAAATTGGTAGATTATCTCGTTTAATCTCAAATCCAATCAAGCAAAAAAAAAATTCAAGCATATATGCAAATTCAAAGGAAAATGGGTTGCGGTTTGCTCACGCTTTGGAAAAACTTGGTCCTGCCTTTATTAAACTTGGGCAATTCATGGCATCTAGAAGTGATTTGTTTGGTCAAGCTTTCACGGATGGACTTTCCAGACTAAAAGATCAAGCAGAACCTTTTCCTGTTGAACAGGCAAAACAGATCTTAAAAGCAGATCTTGGAGAACAAAAACTATCTCATTTTAAAACACTTTCTCCTCCTTTATTTGCTGCCTCCATTGCACAAATTCATCAGTTGAAAGACCCAAAAACCAATCAACTCAAGGCTGTCAAAATCTTAAGACCTGATATTAAACAGCAATTATCACGAGATATGGAAGCATTCCTATATGCAGCCTATCGGATTGAAGCAAAAATACCGAGCTCTCAAAGACTAAAACCTGTTGAATTTATTAAAACATTATCCAGAACCCTTAGACTTGAAACAGATTTAAGGCTGGAAGCGGCTTCTCAATCCGAAATGAAAACGCCTGCAAGCTATATTAAAGGAATAAAAATTCCAGATATCGACTGGCAATACACACAAGAGAATATTCTGGTAACAGAATGGATTGACGGAGTTAGCTTAAATAACAGAAAAGCCCTAGATCAACATAAAATTGATCGAAAAACGCTTGCTCGTCTAATTACCCGTTTCTTTCTAATTTCAGCACTTGATTTTGGTGTTTTTCATGCCGATATCCATGAAGGAAATTTAATTGCCCTAAAAGAAGGAGGGATTGCCCTAGTAGACTTTGGGATTATAGGTCGTCTAACAGATGCAGAAAGACGTTATTTAGCCAGAATTCTATACGGGTTTTTAATGTCCGATTATGAGTTTGCAGCAAAGGCACATTTTGACGCGGGATATGTCCCACCTCATCATTCAAAAGCAGAATTTGCATCTGCATTAAGAGCTGTCGCAGAGCCTGTTTTTTCACTCAAATCACATGAAGTTTCAATGGGAAAAGTTTTATTACACCTGTTTGAAATTACTCATATATTTGACATGCAGCTACGTCCTGAATTAATTTTACTACAAAAAACAATGGTGCAAGTAGAAGCAACCGCTCGTAATTTAAACCCTTATCATAATATATGGGAAACCTCTCGTCCAATTATTGAAAACTGGATGAAAAATGCTTTAAGCCCAAAACATCAAATCAGTCATCTCATAGAAGACAGCTATGCATTAAAAGAAACAATACAAGAGTTACCAAAAACCTTAACTATGATTAAAGACCTAACAGAAGAAAAATTGAAATATGAAACTCAAAAAAAACAGAACCCCAAGAAAAATCATATTCTCTTGTTTTCTTGTTTTCTTATGTGTATATATTTTTTTACTCTATTATTAGCTTTTGGAATAGGATATTTTTGGAACTAAAACAAAAAAGCATTTATACGAACGATAAAACCTATATAATGCTTTTAAAAAAAACTTCCTAAAAAGATTGATACTTTAGAAAAATAATAAAATGAGAATATAATAATAAAATAAATATAGATTGGCTTGTTTATACAATAGCGTAAACGCCACCTCAAACATCTTTTATTCCAAAGACAGGACTTGCAACCATGATTTATCCTGTATAAACCTGTTAGAAGAATAGTTAGCTTATATTTTGTAGTGTATAAATTTCAAATATATAATATTCAGAGGATTTTATGGTAGAATCAAAGATCAAAGATCAAAATCCTGTTTTTGAGAATAAAAAACTGCTCTTGATTATTGGAGGTGGCATTTCTGCATATAAAACTCAAAATCTCATTCGATTACTGAAAAAAGAAGGTGCCGAGTTTCAAACAATCCTAACAAAATCAGGACAGGAATTTATTACACCTTTATCAATTGCAGCACTTTCAGGAATCCCTCCACATCAAGACCTGTTTTCTCCACAGGCTGAAACACAAATGGGGCATATTGCACTTTCCAGACAATGCGATTTAATTATCATCGCTCCTGCAACAGCAGATCTGATTGCGAAAATGGCTTTAGGACTAGCTTCTGACCTGGCTTCAACTACCCTTTTGGCTGCTGATAAACCTATTTTATGTGCGCCAGCTATGAATCCAAAAATGTGGTCTCATCCAGCAACACAAACTCATATAGAAACTCTAAAAAAGAGAGGCGTTTTATTTTCAGGACCTCAATTTGGGGATATGGCTTGCGGTGAGACAGGAAACGGTCGCATGACACAAGCCGAAGATTTATTAATAGAAATCAACGCTTTTTTTAGCTCTCAACATCATTTAAAAAATAAAAAAGTGATCCTGACAGCAGGTCCCACCTATGAACCGATAGACCCTGTTCGATTCATAGGAAACCGCTCTAGTGGAAAACAAGGCTATGCAATCGCAGAAGCCCTGTCCATTATGGGAGCAAATGTTACGCTTATCTCAGGACCTGTTTCACTTCCTACACCTTATAAAACAAACATCATCTCAGTGGAAACAACACAAGAAATGTATGAAGCAACCCTATCTTCCCTACCTGCCGATATTGCAATTTGTACCGCAGCAGTTTGTGACTGGAAACCCAATAACCCAGTACAGAAAAAACTTAAAAAAGGAATTGATCAGCCGAATTTTAGTTTCTCAGAAAATCCAGATATTCTAAAAACATTGTCACAACATAAAAACAGACCAAACCTTGTTATTGGCTTTGCAGCAGAAACCGATAATGTGATTGAATATGCAACCCAAAAATATAATCGAAAGAAATGTGATTGGATTTTTGCAAACAATATTTCAAAAAATCATATGGGATCCGATCAAAATAAAGTTAGTTTGATAAATCAATCAGGATGTGAAGAATGGTCTGTTTTATCAAAAAAGGAAATCGGATTTAAAATCGCACAAAGAATTACAGCCTTTTTTAAAAACCAAATATAATCAGCATCCTATCTTTCTTAAACAGACAGAGCAATCAAGCGATAATGTCGCAAACCTATATGGTGATAGCTATTTTCAGGAAAGAACAAGCCGATTTTATAATCAGAACAAATCATGTTCCTGTTTGTTTATTACTTTGGATTTAAAATCTATTTCTCAACCATACAGATTTTTCAATTTTATTATGGACTATCCCAGATAACCGAGATTTGTTATCTGAAGAGCGATGAGAAAGAGTAGATTTCAAGCAAAGCGAAACAAGATAAGCTAATAAGTGGGTATGAGACAATACGGTGTGCAGTCGAACAGATTGGCGTACATCACAAGATATCAGCCTATTCTTTTTAACAATTTTGCAAAAGAATTGCCATTCAAATAGAGGCAGAATCTCATAAAAATTTCGGTGGTAAGATTAAAGTTGACGAAAGACGTTCTGACAGTATTCGAAACGCTCGCCATGAGAGAGGCACGGAGGAAAAAAGAGACCCGTTTTGGTTTGCTAAAGCGCAGGCATAGAGGGTGTACCCAAAAATGATCCATGGGATGATGAATACAAACATGAATGCCTATTATTAACCACAAGACCGCATTGTTTATATGCATTGTTTGGGTATCATGGATGTGAGCGATTTTAAGCTCTGCCTGTATCCTTCCTTCAATGCTGTTTGCAGAAAAACATAAATGATATGAGCGCAATTAAGAGATTTTGGAACCAGACCAAACGTCAAAAGCGCGAGATTTAAGGGTGCCCAAAGAGCCTTTTGTGATATTCCTGACAGAATCTGTCTGGCAGTTTAATATCCAAAAACGCAACTGAACCCAATAAAGTAATAGGCCAGCCCGTATATTAATCAATCAAATGGGACAACCTTTTTATTTCTCTTTCTTTTTATCAGAGATAAAAATATCATTGTTCCTATTCGTTTTCTTTAAACCTTTCAAGCAATCGTTCCAGATAGTTTATTTCTTCTTTCGAACGATGTGTTTGGTTTCTTCTGCGCTTTAATTCCTCCAATATTTCTCTGGCACGCTTTAAGTTATTTTTATCTATAGACTGGCTCAAATCATTTTGATCATCACTTAAAATTCTACCTAAAGGATCAAGATTATCCTGGGATTTTCTCAAATCTCCTTTTATAGAGTGTTCAACAAGTGATTTATTAAGCCCACGTAACGCTCCAATGACCCTGTTTTGTGCTTTAACTGCATCCTGAAAGCGTTCCTGTTCTAGAGCACGGGCTGCATTTTCCATCTCATTTAGTGCTGTTTGTAATTGCGTTTCCTGATCTTTAGATAAATTTCCGCTTAAGCTCTCAATTTCTTTTCTAAGTGCATTTTGGAGCCCTTTAATTTGACCCGCTGAGTCTAGACCGAAACTGGGTATAGATTGAGCCTTGTTTTGCAAGCCAGAAGCATTTTCCTGTTTTAAACCGAGAGTTTCTCCATTCTGTTTTTGATTTTTTTCCTGGAATGAATCACCTTGATACATTCCAATGGTTTGATCTGATTGATTATTATTCCCCTTAACAGTATTCTGGTGTTGTGTGCTATTTTTATTTGCTGATTTATTAGCATTTTGATTCTGACGAGCTTGTTTTTCTGTCTGTTTTTTTAAGTCACGCTGCTGCGAAATAACTTCTCCTAATTCTTTTAATAAATCTGCTAATACTTCATCAATCATATTTTCCTGACCAGATCCTCCAGATCCTGTTACAATATCTAGCTTCATCTGTTCGAGTAATTCTCTGAGTTTTTGGCTGGTCAGCCTAGCATCCCTATTTAATCCAAGCTGATACGCTTCTTCAATGGCTTTAAGAGCTTCAGCAAACTGATCATTTGAAGGAGATAACGCACCATTATTTGCCTGACTATTATGAACCCGACCTTCTTCAATAGCAGCAGAAGCAAGCACTCTTAAATAAGCCTTTACGGCCGATTTATAGCGTTCAAACAAAACTTCAAATTCTGCTTTTGGAGCTTTTCTAGCCAAAGCTTCTGATAAATGTTTCTCAGCTGTTTTTAATGCAGATAAAGCATCTGCCAGGTTTCCAAACTCTGCTCTTTGAGCAATTTGCCACATTGTTTGAGCCAAACCGTTTAGATCTAGTTGTTTTTCAGCATGCTCTATTCTAGATAAAACATAGCGCAATCCCATATAAACCGTTATATCATCATAAAAATAATGAGGAAGATCAAGCAGAGCTCTCATCATATCCGCAAGTTTTTTTATCTCATCTGGAGCTCTTTCCAAACTATATTTCTGGCTATCTACAGTATAAACAGGACGGTTTTTAAAATCATGAATGGTTTTATCCTTTTTACGTTCTAAAGGAAGATAAGAATGTGATGAATACATCAGTATTTTTCTTTGCTCAATAACAGATTTAGCCAATGGATTAACAAATACATGCTCTGGCAAAATTATTTCCTTAGAAACACTAACCCCTTGTTGACCAAGTGAATCAACGGCAATAAGCCTCAAAACAACCGTTTGTCCTGCCAGACTATGCTCTGCAAGGTCAAGACTCACGCGCTCTTTTTTAATCTCTTGGCTACCCGATTGATAAAATGGAATCTGAATCTTATGATCATAATGTGTTATGTGCTGGTTTTGTTGATCTTTTCTTTTTTGACTGATTTTTTTTGGAAAATGATCTATATTTTTATCATCTTTCTCAGCTTCGATCAAAAGCGCAATGGATTGAAGACCATAATCATCTGAAGCTTGATAGTAAAAAGAAAGAGTCTGATCCTGTTTTTTAGCATTCTTTTCTGCTTCCAGAAAGTGTATTTTAGGAGGCAAATCTTTTAAAAACTGGAAATGCCATGTTTGACTAAAACCTGGTGTTTTTATTTGAATATCCTGTTTTTTTGCCTTTCCTTCCAATAACAGATTAATTTGATAGCTTTCTCCTTTGAGTTTTGTAATTTGAGCATTCCGCTTAAAATTACCTCCATTCCCATTCACAGATGGTTTATACTGACTGCCAGAAACCAATGCTTTTAACCTTGTTCCATTTAAGATAGAAATTCTCTGTTGTTTTCCCTGTTGATCGTTTGAATTAGGGTTGGATGAATGCATATCCGCAAGCATAATAGCAGATTGATGTGTATATTCTGGTGGTTCAAGCCAAATACGTATTTTAATATCTGTATTCTTGCTTAATAACCAACCTGGTTTAAAAGATCGTTTAAGCCGTTCTGAAAGATCTGCTCTAAAAAGAATGCTTATCAGAATGAAAAAAAGAATAATTGGGACATATAATGCAAAACGATCATAAGCCAAATAGGTTCTTTCAGGAAGGTTGACATTTAACTTTGTGAGTTTATTTTTTGCATCAAGCTGATGCAATCTCCAAATGAATAATTTACGCTCTGATTGAATAACAGGATGATCCTGAAGTGTTTCAAATGGTCTGTCTTTTAATCCAGAATCCATCTCAAGGCGTCGATCAATTTCTTTTGAACCTGGAGGTAAAAAGCATTCAATCCGTTTTCTAACCCAATAGAAAGAAAACACTAGAAAACAGAATATAATTCCTAATCTCCAAGGATCTCCAATATAATCAATATACCCTGTAATACTCAATCCCAAATAGAATAAAATTCCAAAAACAAGCGGAAGAATATCAGGAATAAGCTTTTCCCAATATAAAACACAAAATGTACACATTCGTAACCAAAAAATTTTCCTAAAAATGCTCATTTTTGAATGCATACCACCAACTCACAACATACCAATATACCAATATACATTGGTTTAAATATGTGTCTAAATCTGAACACATAACTGTTTTTATCTATAAATAAATTCATGAAAATATATTTTGCCGTATTTTACTGTCTCCAAAATCGTATTATATCACAAAAATTGTTAAAAACAGAGATTTCTAACTGTTATTCCTAAAATAAATTATTCATGATCAGGAGAATCAATTTGTTGATCTGGGTGAGCCGAAATAAACGCAGGATGGGTTTCACAATGCGTATATACTTTCATTAGATTTGGATAAGATGATAGATCAATCTTAAATCGCAATGCATTATAAATTTGTGGAATTAGATAAAGATCAGCCATACTAATAGAACCACCATGACAAAAAGGATTGGCAGATATTTGGCTTTCCAAAACCTTAAATCCCTGATGAACCCAGTACTGATACCAGTCAGATTTTTGCCTGTCATCAATTTGAAAATGATCAACAAGATAGGATAATACCCTTAAATTATTTAAAGGATGAATATCACAAGCAATTATACTGACTGTTTGTCTGACCATGGCAGATTCATAAGGAGCTTCAGGAATAAGCTTTGGAAATTCAACATACTGATCTAACCATTCTATAATTGCTAATGATTGTGTTATTAATCTTCCATCATTAACTTGTAATGCTGGCACTAACCCTTGCCGATTGAGTTTCATATAAGAATCAGATTTCTGTTGATTTTTAAGTAGATTGACAGGGCAGGTTTCAAACCTAATCTTTTTTAAATATAGTGCGATTCTGACACGATAAGCCGCTGATGAACGGTAATAACTATATAGTTTAATCATAACGAGTCTCATTGATTTAAATAACGTTTCAAAACAGAATAATCAACTCTACCTGATTTGAATTTAAAATTATACATCATATCTTATTTTGTAGGCAATACAGTTGCTGAAGCTTCTCCAAATCCTATTTTGGTAAACCCTTTCTTTTTGCAATACCCTTTTAAAATAACACGATCACCATCTTCCAGAAAATAGCGTTTTTCTCCATTGGATAATAAAATAGGAGATTTCCCCCCATTACTTAACTCTAATAAAGAACCTGCCTCTTTCGGATCTGGCCCTGACTGTGTTCCACTCCCAAATAAATCCCCCGTTTGTAAATTACAACCATTAACACTATGATGCGCAATCAGCTGAGCAATCGTCCAATATGAATGTTTGAAATTTGTTATACTTAACCGCTCTGGTGAAACTCCCTGACGTCTCATTGCTTCCGTTTCTAAAAAAACAGCCAGTTGAATATCAAAGGATCCAGATCTACGATTCTCCTCGCTTTCAAGATAATCTAATGGTTGCGGATCTTCTTTTGCTCTTGTCCATGCCTGACGATATGGTGCTAAAGCCTCAAGCGTTACAATCCATGGAGAAAGCGTCGATAAAAAATTTTTAGCCAAAAAAGGACCTAAAGGCTGATATTCCCATGCCTGAATATCCCTTGCAGACCAATCATTAAATAAACAAAGTCCAAAAACATGCGACTCAGCATCCTCAATCGAAATAGGGGTTCCCAATAGGTTTCCTTTTCCAATCACAATGCCTATTTCCAATTCATAATCCAGCCTGTTACAAGGCGAAAGCTGAGGATGCTCTTTATCTAAGAGCTTGATTTGACCTTTCGGTCTTGGAAAGTCAACGCCAGAAACGGCAATGGATGAAGCACGACCATGATAGCCTATCGGAACCCATTTATAATTTGGTAAAAGAGGATTATCGGGCCTGAATAAAGAACCAACTTTTGTTGCATGATAAATAGATGTATAAAAATCCGTATAATCTGTGATTTGGCAAGGAAGCTGGTATTCTATTTCTTCCATCGGAATTAATATCTTTGAAACCTGAAGCAAAGCTTGGTCATCCAAAATATTTTGATCTTTTCTAAATATTCTGGAAATTCCAAGCCTTAATTCAGATTGTTTCTGAAAATCCAGTGCCATAAACTCATTTAAAAAAGGAAATGAGCAAGATTTTATCTGCTCATCCAGACCATCCAATATATTCAAATCAAATAATGCTTTTAAATCAATCACCTGATCTCCAAGCGCAATTCCTATTCTAAATGCCTCAGATGAATGTTTGCGCCTGATAGAAGCGTAAGGTAAATTTTGAATTTTGAAATCTGTTTGTTCAGAATTCGCTGATTCAATCCAGCTTTCAAGAGTTTGGTCATGTGTTTCATTCAATCTTATCATGTCCTTAAATCCATTTTATATTTTTTCAATAATCCAATTTGCTAGATACAACTTCTCAAGCTATATATCAAATTATATAAAAAACCCAATATATAACATCTAATCCTATATAAATCTTTTCACCTCCATTACATCTTCTATTCAGAAATCTTCATATAAGCCTGTCATTTATCTGGTATAAATATTTAACTTTCTTCTTCTAATCAAATCTAGAAATCATAAAACACAACCATCAAACCAATCTAAACGCCAAGTTCCTTGTTTAAAACTCATCCATATTTTTTACTTATTTCAAATTTAGGTAATCAAAAACGATAGACAATCATACCATTAAACTTTCTTTTTTACCTTATTTAAGGTCCTATATTTAGACTAAAGTAAGAGAAATATTAGTTGAGATTAGTTTTAAATTAAGTTAATTTATTATTAGTTTAGTTTCATTTGCAAGTTTTTTAAAAAATTCTTGAAACTTAAAAAAGGCAAATAGAACCCAAATGGAAAAATAAGGATTTTATCAAAAAAGCTAGGAAATAAAAAAATAGAATGTATCAAGACTAGACATCCAAAGCATCAACATAAAGTCAGATTAAAAGTAAATGAAAAATAAAACCACATGTCTATCATCTCACAAAAAAATAATATGATAGCTAAATAGTTATAAGAGATAATATAGAATTGAAAAATAATGGAAGCTTTCATTCAACGCTTTTACATTCAATGTTTCTACATTATTTCAAATATAAAAATAGGTGTTTTCATATATTAATCAGAGAATAAAACATGCACATTACGCCTAAATAAAAAACATATATATGACAGTTATCATCAGACTAAAACAGATAAAATAGAGACTAAATATGACCCTAGAATTACAAAGCTTTTTACCCTATCGATTATCCAGATTGATCAACCGTATTAGTCGACAACTTGCAGATGAATATGATGATAGATTTGACATTAATATTCATCAATGGAGAATTATTGCAGTCTTAGGACAATTCCCAGGTCTGACAGCAAGTAAAATTGCGCAGATCACTGCAATGGAAAAAGTCTCCATCACACGCGCAGTACAAGATCTGGTCAAGCGTTCCATTTTATACAGAGAAGCATCTGAAAAAGACGGGCGTTTATCTCATCTTCATCTCGCCCCTCAAGGTCAAAAAATTTATAAGGAAATGGTTCCAATTGCACTTTGGTATGAACATTATTTGATTAAAACCTTGCGACCAGAAGAAAAGGCAAATTTTAATGCAATTTTTTTAAAACTTGAGCAAGCTATGACAGAATTGGAAAAACAACCTTACGGATTATCAACACTAATCCATAAAGAAAGGAAGAAAAAACAAAAAAAATAGATTTGATTCTAAATCATGTTTTACATGCATATTATTCTAAAAAGAAAATATAGATTTGTCTTATAATGAATTATATAATCAATTTGTAAACCAAATTGAAAAAGGCTTTAGTCCTGAGAGTATCGACGGAGCTTTTATTAATTTCATCAAGAAAAAAATTTTCCCCTAAAAATAATTTTAGTACTTTTAATATTATCAATAATATTAATACTTTTGATATGACTAATAATATTGATACTTTTGATGTGACCAATAATATTGATACTTTCGGTATGATTAATACCTCTCATTCAATCACCTCCGCAATCAAACAATCAGATTTAGTTATAATTCCTATTTTCAATGAAATAAAATCGCTCTCAGCAGGCATTGGTACAATTCAGGAAATTATACCTTTTAATAAAAACATTATGGTAATTGCAACTAAATTACAAAAAACCAAAGGTGAAGTTTTTACAGACTGGAAAAATAGTAATGAATATCAAAATATAGATAAAATTATAAGAACCAGTATTGATTTAAAAATACCGATTTTACCTTTAAAATTTTCAAAAGTTTTTGATACAATTTTTGAAAAAGAATCATCAATTAACCAAATCATAAAAACAGATCGGCTTGCTGCTTTTACATATCGAGAAGTAGCAAAACAATTTAATGATATATATGATTTTATTGATAAATATTAAAAAATAGGAAAAGATTATGCCATCAAAAAATTCAATAACAGCTTTTAAAAAGTTTCAAAAATCAGAAAGGATTTTACCAGATCACCAGAAAATTGCTCAAATCTCAAAAATAGGTAGACCCAAAAAACAAACATTAAAAAGAAGTTATAAAATTACACTTTCGCTAACTGAAAAGGAAGGGGAAATTTTAAAAGAAAAAGCTGGATTAATACCAGAAGCTACCTATATATACAGCTTTTTAGATCAGCATGGTTTTTTTAATTCATAAATAAACATATCGTTTAAAGCATACTGGCTTTTTCTAATGTTAGTGTAGTGTTACAGGTCAAAAAACCACTTGTAGCTATTTGTTTTATAAAAGTATTTTTTCAATATTCCTGAAATGACAATACATAATTTTTTAAAATACCTATGCAAAATCAATAAGAGAGAACCTGTTGAAATCAAAAAAAATAGCCTCATAAGAGGCTAAGAATGTATTGATAAGCTTTATTTGCTTCACTAGATGCTTTAAATATATATTTATGATCATTTTCTAAAAGTTTTAGCCAACTTTTTATATAAGATTCATGACTTTCCCTTGGTTGTAAGGTAATGGAAAAGTGGGCATTTAAAAAACTGGATCCTAATTCTGCAATTAATTCTTCATAAGCATATTCTTGTGTTTTTTGATCATAAGATAATTTTCGATTACATCTGTCTTTATGAGAAGTCCAGTGTATTAATTCGTGAAAAAGAGTAGAATAATATCCTTCTTTTGTTTTAAAATAGTTGCTTTCTGGAATATTAATAAGATCTTCTTTAGAAGAATAAAAAGCCTGCGCTTTATTATCATGAATAATTTTAGGATTAATTTTTTTAATTAGGTTTTCTAAAAATTGATTTTTTTCAATTTTTGTTTTTGGATCTTTTTTTCGAGTTTCTTCTCTGTAATCTTGGGTTTGTTCAATATTAAAAACATAATATACTTTAGCAAATGAGTTGTTTTTATATTTAGGTGGTTCTTCTTTAGATTTACTCTCTTCTTTATTTTTTATTTTATTATAATAGTTAATTGGAGTTCCTTTTTCTCCTTTTTTAATTGATATTCCAAGAGATTTAAATTGTCGAAAAGTACCCCAATGAGTATTTTTGTAATTTCTAGTCATTAATAGTAATTGATTTAGACCTTGATACTCATTTTTGCTAATTATATTTATGGCCTTCATGGCCATTCAATTTTTGTTTGTTTTTTATGATTTGTTTTTGTTTATTATTTTACCCAATTTTAAAAGTTATCCACAGAGTTACCCACAATGGCCTAGTGTTATTAATCTGTTAGATTAATGTTAGTGTAGTGTTACGGGTTAAAAAATAGACTTTAAGTTGTTGTTTTATAACCATAAAAAAACAATACAAAATTCCTAAAGGCACGAAAAAAAAGTTGCATTCTTGAAAACACGAAGTATTATGATTCTTGAAGGGCTAAAGACCAAGACAAAACCATGAAAGAATTAGTACAAAAAAAAGCACTACTCCCAGACAGACATCCTAATAATGATTTCTTCATTGCGGATATTTTTGACAATTTGCCTCTGAAAGATGATATGGCAAGCATGGAACATCCCATATTTTCTCTTTCCACCCGACCCGATCGGCGCGAACGGAAATATACGAATGGTGATTTGACTATTTCAGTCATTCCAAGTACGCGAGGATTGCCAACAATTCATGATAAGGATGTTTTGCTTTACTGCACCTCTCTCTTGATGAATGAAATCAATGAAGGTAGAATTCCACCGCAAACCCTACGGATTTCTACACATGATCTTCTGGTAGCAACGAATCGCACCACAGATGGCCGTAGCTATGCACGGCTTAAAGAGGCGC
The DNA here is from genome assembly GCA_965183855.1 of Maricaulaceae bacterium. Lineage (GTDB taxonomy): Bacteria > Pseudomonadota > Alphaproteobacteria > Caulobacterales > Maricaulaceae > CBCYMI01. Next base: position 24,109 of record CBCYMI010000012.1, read on the forward strand.
TTGTACGCCTGCGCAGTGTGACAATCAAAACCAATATCATGACGAATGGCAAGAGAATAGAAAGAGGCTTCGGTCTCCTCGATAGTTATGAAATCGTAGAAAGTAGTAGGGTAAAAGATCGTATGGTTCGGCTAGAAATTACACTTTCAGACTGGTTTTATAATTCAATTCTCGGCAAAGAGGTTTTGACGATAAATCGAGACTATTTCAGGCTACGTGGTGCTATTGAGCGCAGATTATACGAGATTGCTCGCAAGCATTGCGGTCGAAATCAGGAATGGCAGATTGGGCTTAAACAGTTAAGAGAAAAAACAGGCTCAACTTCGAGCTTGGTTAAATTTAGATTTATTATAAAAGAACATGTTAAACTCAATCACTTACCAGATTATAAGATTTCTTTCTCAGAAAATGATATTGTTAAATTCACCCCCCAAGCCTCCATGCTTGATTTTAATAGTGTAAACTACCTTAAACTAGAGACAATTAGCAGAGCTAAAAAAATTATAAAAAAAGAAAATAGAAAAAGGAAGTCTATGGGCAAGAATTATTTAATCAGTCAATGAAAAACTTTTTATAAAAACAAGTTTCCTAAACTATCTGGCAATCAAAAATCCTTTAAAACCTCCACTGATCTTTTTTAGGTAAAACTTTATATAGAGAAAAGCATTTTATCTTGAAAAAAGATAATTAAGACTTTATATCTCCAATATCCATTGAAAACAAATTATCCATTCATTTGAACAACATCCATATCCCACATATAATTGATTTAAAAACAATACATTGATTTAAAAACAATACATTGATTTAAAAACAATACATTGATTTAAAAACAATACATAACCTGTCTTTCCAACTCCATACAGAAAATTCAAAACTAAAGAAACCAACATCTTATTCCATACGGAACTCCAATTTGAAGATAAATCACCTTTCTGCCCAAATGAGCCATTTTCAATCCATTGAGAAAAATAAAATGGAGTATCTTATAAACGATCCTGATTTTAAATACTTTATTGCCCGAAACACCTTTATTCATCTATTTTTCGTACTGATTATTTTATTTCTGTTTAGTTTTTATCTAATGAGCTGGACCTGGTTTCCAGATATTGTTAATTATCGTTTCCCTAAAGATTCTCAAATCAGCTTAGAAATATGGATGACATTTGTGCTTGTGATAAGCAGCATTATCTTATCTGCATTTTATACCTTCGTTATCGGATCAAAATCAGAAAAATTAAAAAATGCACTTCTTCAAAAACGGGTTTATAAACACGTAAATAAGAATGTATAAACAAAACCTCATTTAACAATCTAAATGCGATTATACTCTATTAAACCCTTCCGCACTCTTTTTAAACTTCCATGAGTTAATCCTTAGACAAACGTATAATAAAGACCTAAAACCTAAAAAAACGTATTAAAGCTGTCTCGTTTTAAGTTTTCTCTTATTATAAAAACAGCTTTTTCCATATATCCTAACTCTGAAAACAATAAAAAAAATATATTCTGCTATCTTCAGTATACCTTGCCCATTCTCTTTGGACTTGTTTTTTTCTACAAGAAGACGGATTTGCAAATACAATCAGAACAGCAGAAACTATTGACAAACAGGCTTTAAATTTCCCTGCAATCATTATCTTTATGATCTTTGTTAGCATGACATTAATCATTACACGATGAGCCGCAAAATTTAGCTGGTCTCGCAGTGAATTTTACACTGCGGGAGGGGGAATCCCTGCCTGAAAATGGAATAGCTATTTCTGGTGATTTTCTATCAGCAGCAATTTTTTTAGGAATTACAGCAAGTCTTTACTTTCAGGGAATCGATGCTCTAATCTTAATCGCAAGAACCTTATCTTCATAACCTCTTGTTTTATTTCTGATATCTGAACGATTGCATAATCTTGGTCGATTTACCTTTATAGATGTTCTTTCATTTAAGCATTCGTCCAATAAAATAAGAACTTTTGCCAGTATTGCTTCCTTATGTGTCCTTGCTTTTTATCTTATTGCGCAACTCGTTGGAGCAGGAAAGCTCATTCAGATATTATTTGGACTTGACTATAAAATTGCAATTATCAGTATTAGTCTGTTAATGGTTATTTATGTTGCTTTTGGAGGCATGCTCGCAGCAATCTGGTTCAGTTCATAAAAGCAATCTTGCTCATATTCAGCGGATTTATCTTAGTCTTCCTAATTTTATATCATTTTGATTTTAATCTTGTAACCCTCTTTAATTCAGCAAGCATAACCCATCCTATGGGAATAAAGATAATGGAAACAGGCGGATGGTTAAAAGACCCGATTTCTATTCTCTCAACAGGATTAACACTAATATTTGGCTTTATAGGACTTCCTCATATTTTGATGCGATTATTTACAGTTAAAAATGCAAAAGCCTCAAGAAAATCTGCTTTTTATGCCATCACAATTATTGGCATTTTTCAACTCATGATTATTGTAATTGGTTTTGGAGCAATTTCCTTAATTATGAATAATCCGCAATATCATACTGTTTCAGGAAACATGATTGGCGGAAAAAATATGGTTATCTTGCATGCACGCCATTTTAAGACATATTGGTGATTATACGAATGATCAGTTTGCAGACCCAAAAGATTATGAAACCATTAATGGATTTACAATATAAACTTTCACTTGCAAAACAAAAATATGCTCTCATCTTTGGGATTAATAATAACCCCTCCTCATGTTAGAACTTTTTTTGGGTATGATACACAGACACATGATGCAAAAGGTCGGATCTTCTATATTAAGGGAACCGCTAAATTCTAGTTTTTCTAATTATAATTTTACCCGTTCTTACCCCCATAAAAAGCCCGATATAGCTTAAATATATCGGGCTAAATCTATTATAAGAAATCAGGATTTTCTTATAAATCATGCATGATTTAAGCTTATAAAATCAGTTTGTCTTATTGCTTTCTCCAAACTGTTTTATGTTCCAAATCCTCTAGAATAATTCCTTTATTTAATAATTCATCTCGAATTTGATCTGCCTTTTTAAAATCTTTTTGCTTCCTTGCCAATTGACGAGATTCTATTCGTGTCTCTATCCATTTTATTTCCTGTTGGTTCTGATCAGACTCATGCTTGTTTTGATCAGAATTAGTTTTTTCAAACCAGGCTCTAAACGGCTTATCCAATATCCCCAATATTGTATTGGCTTTTAGAATTTTACCTTTTAATTTTGCCTTTTCAAAATGAGAGTCAACTTTATCAATTAGAGAAATCAATGCATGCAATTCAGTCATTGCTTTTGGGGTATTTAAATCATCTTTCAAAGCTTCAATAACTAAATTAGAATCTACTGTCATAATCGGCTCAATTCCTTCTAAACGCTCCAGTTTACGATAAAGCCTGTTTAATGAGCGCAAACTTGTTTCCAGTAATTGATCTGTCCATTCCAGAGATTGCCTATATTGTGTGCTTAATAAAGCATATCTAATAACTTCACCTGGCATCTTCTTCAATAAATCATGAATATACAAAACATTTCCTGAACTCTTTGCCATTTTTTCAGAATTAATTTGTAAAAAACCATTATGCAACCAGTAATTTGCTAACGCTTTTCCATCATGGGCACATCTAGATTGTGCAATTTCATTTTCATGGTGTGGAAATTTCAAATCATGTCCACCTCCGTGAATATCAATCGTCAATCCCAGATTTTTTTCAATCATGGCAGAACATTCCAAATGCCAGCCTGGTCTTCCTTTTCCCCATGGACTATCCCAGAAAGGCTCATTTTCTTTTGCAGGTTTCCATAAAATAAAATCAGCAGGATCTTTCTTATAAGGAGCAATTTCTACTCTTGCTCCTGCAATTTGATCTTCTTGACAACGCCCAGATAAAAAACCATATTCCGCAAATCTTGAAACATGAAACAAAACATGCCCTTCATTAACATACGCATATTTCTTCTCAATTAGAACTTTAATCATTTCGATCATAGAGATAATATAACCCGTTGCATTTGGCTCTATATCTGGCTTGAGAACATTCAGCTTTGCTATATCCTGATGATAAAGCTGTGTATATTGATGCGTTATTTCCGTAAAATCCAGTTTTCTTTCCTGAGCAACTTTAATTATTTTATCGTCTATATCTGTAATATTTCTTGTATAAACAACATGCTCATTTCCGTAAATATACCTTAATAATCGAACCAAAACATCAAAAACAACAGCAGGACGTGCATTGCCTATATGTGCACGAGCATATACTGTAGGACCACAAACATAAATAGTTATATGTTTGGGATCCATTGGTGTAAAAAGATCTTTTGAACGCGTTAACGCATTATAAAATACAAATTGAGCAGATTTTTCAGACATATTATACTTCTATAGCTTAAGACATTTATAAAAATACTTGATTTAAGTATTTTTTATACTAATTCATTAATCTATAAAGTATGTTTTTTATTTTTACCAGACAGGAAATAATTTAAATGCTTGGAATAATTATAGCTGATTGATAATCTTGACTAATAATCTTGTTCTTTCAAAAAAAAAAATCGTATAGATTGAACGCTTTTTTTAAAAAATATGTAAAATTATTTATAGCTATGATAGAATACTAAAGTATAAAATTAAGGATTATATATGTCTTTTTCAGACGAAATGTCTAACGGAACAAAAAAAAAGAACAGGTCAGAACATTCTGACTCCCCAAAGAAACAATTCGCAAACCCCATGCTTCCAACAAAAGAAGAAGCTGAAAATGCAGTTCGAACTCTAATTCGATGGGCTGGAGATAATCCTGAACGTGAGGGTTTAAAAGAAACGCCAAAACGGGTGATCAAAGCTTTCCAGGAATGGTTTGCAGGATATCAGGCTGACCCTGAATCCATCTTAAAAAAAACATTTGAAGAAATTAATGGGTATGATGATATCGTCATGCTTAGAAATATTGCAGTTGAATCACATTGCGAACATCATATGGCTCCTTTTATTGGGAAAGCACATATTGCATATTTACCAACAAATCGTGTTGTTGGTATTTCAAAACTTGCTTATGTCGTTGAGGCATTTGCCAAAAGACTGCAAACACAAGAAACCATGACAGCTCAGATTACCGATGCAATTGACCACGCATTAAAACCTAAAGGAATTGCAATTTATATTGAAGCAGAGCATCAATGCATGACAACAAGAGGTGTTCATCAGCCAGGAGTTACAACAATTACAACACGGTATACAGGGGAATTTAAAACCAATCAGCTTCTCCATGAGCGATTCATAAAACTATGTTGTCAAAACTGAAAGCATCATATTTCAATCATGAAAAATAAGCATATCAACTGATCCAATGATCAGAAAAACACTCCAAATGCTCTTTGGGGATATCCTTAAATTTGCGCTTATGGCATTATTTGGTCTGGTTTCAAAACCTCTCAATTGAGTTCATGTCATTTAGGCGTTTCTGCAAACAGTTTTGAAGGATTAATATAGGAAATGCTTCAAATCTCTCACATCCAACACATGATACCCAAACAATGCGTATAAAAATGGGGTTCCAGATTCTCTTGCGTTTAATAATGGAAATTCATGTCTAACTGGAAATATCTCATGGACTATCTTCAGAGACATCCTGTATCTGCACTTTAGAAAACAAGAAATATGCCCTTGCTGCCACACCTTTTTTGCATGACCGAACGTTGCAAACACTGCCGAAACGCCTCTCATCAACTTTAATCTCATCTCCCAAAACCTTTGGAAACAATAAACCGATCTCTTGCGATGAATAGCAGGTTACACAACCTGCTATCATACTCGCAACAAACCATTCTATCAGCTTATCTTGTTTCGTTTTGCTTAAAATCAACCCTTTCTTATCCCATTTCAAGGAACAAATCTTAATTATCCAGGACAGCTATTTGGTTTAAAAAGAGGATGCCAAAACAACCAAACCCTTCAAATCATTCCTCTTCTCCAAATTTATGTTTTATCAAATTTTCCAACGCAATCAATGCTTCGTTTGCCTCTTTACCCTCTGCGCTTATGATCAGATGAGTTCCTTTCGAAGCTGCCAACATTAAAAGTTCCATAATTGAACTTGCCAATACCGTTTCTGAATCTCTTGTGACATATATATTAGCATTAAACTGACTAGCCAATCTGACAAACTTTGCAGATGCACGCGCATGCAACCCTCTCTTATTAATCAAGACAATTTCTTTTTCCTGTCTCACCTGAATAAATTTCCTAGGATTTCTTATTTTTTTTAATACCAGACAAAACATCAGAAGCAACCGCAATATATTTTTGTCCAGCCTCTTTGGCAGCAAAAGCAGCTTCATTTAAGGACATGGAATGTCGTGCCTCTGCAAGTTTTACCAATAAAGGTAAATTAACACCCGCAATAACCTCTATCTTGTCAGTTTCCAAAAGAGAAATCGCAAGATTTGACGGTGTCCCTCCAAACATATCCGTTACAATAATAACACCCTGGTTTGTATCTACATTTTCAACTGCCTTTTGAATGATATCTTTTTTATTCTCCATATCATCATCAGGACCAATGCAAATGGCTTCCAGATTATTTTGAACACCTACAATATGCTCCATTGCAGCCGCCAATTCTTCTGCAAGTCTACCATGTGTAACAATTACAAGCCCAATCATTTTTATTAATATACCTTATCTGTTTTTTAAGTAAGTCTTATTATAAATATGGCTATGAATTCCTATCATTCCAATCATTTAAGTCAATCATTTAAATAAATATTAACTCGTCAAACCCTAATTAGATTTAAGAATACAATAAATCAATAGATAGAGTCTATTTTAGATAACAGCGTATAAACGAAACCAGTCTTTATAGAATATAATATCACTAAACTCATTATAATCTCTTAAAATAATTCACAAGCTTCAGAGCAATCGTTTTAAAACAGCTTCCCAAAATAAAACAGCACTATTAATTCCTGAAAGCTGTTTTAAAGCACGCGTACCTGTTGGTGAAGTAACGTTGATTTCTGTTAACCAACCTCCTATCACATCAATCCCTGTCAGAATTAATCCACGTTCTTTTAAAACTGGACTAAGTGTTTGACATATTTCCAAATCACGCTTATCTAAACTGGTTTTCCTGGCAAGACCTCCAATATGCATATTAGAACGTATTTCTCCTTTGGGAGGAAGCCGATTAATCGCACCGATTGCCTCTCCATCAATTAAGATAATACGTTTATCTCCCTCTGTTACAGAAGGTAAAAAAGCCTGTGCCATAATTGGCTCCTTTGATATTTTAAAAAACATCTCCAATAAAGGCAGAAAATTACTATCGTCAGCTTTTAAATAAAAAATACCCTCTCCTCCATTTCCATAAAGAGGCTTAAGAATAATGCGTTCATGTTTTTTACGAAAAGCCTTAATTGCTTCTATATCTCTTGAAACAAGACTGGGAGGAATTAAATGACAAAAATCCAGAGGAAGGAGCTTTTCAGGACTGGATCTAACCCAAAAAGGATTATTGACAATCAGGGTTTTTTCTTGAATTATTTCCAATAAATGTGCTGCGGTTAAATAGCTCATATCAAATGGAGGATCTTGGCGCATTAAAATGATATCGATTTCTTTTTCCAAATCAATTTCTTTCTCAGGATGAAAAGAAAGAGAAAAAGGATCTTCCTCCAATTCATCAAGCTTTCTAGATTTGCTTGTCAGCTTGCCTTCTGAATACGTTAAAGAATCTGGTTGATATACCCAGATAGAATAATTTCTTCTCTGAGCTTCCTGCATTAAATAAAGGCTTGTATCAGATTTAATATCCAGCTTTTCTGGTGAATCCATTTGAAAAGCAACTCGAAGATTCATATTTTATTCCTCTTATATCTGTTTCGATCTTATTAATGTTTTAATTCCTGCTCTCACACCTTATTCTAACTTGGCACTTACCTTTAAATTAATATTTAATCCCTTTTTTTTATTATTTATTCTCTCTGACCTATCCTGTTCAAATCCCCACACCATCCTTTAAACTCTGTATAAGCCTCAAATCAAATAAGGTTTGATGGTTTATCTTTTTAAATCAGATCTAATTGAAAAGCATTGGAAACATGTGTTATCCAACCCCATTTTGAAACAAAAATAGCATCAAATCTTATAAAAAAAGAGGTTAATGAAGGTCTCATAGAAAGCCAATATTTAGCAGAGTTTAAAATTCGAACTTTTTGTCTATAAGAAAGCGTTTCTGTAATCTGTTTTTTATTCTTGCGTGCTTTAATTTCAAAAAAAACAAGACACTCTTTTTTTTTCATAATTAAATCCAGTTCACCAAATTTTGTCCGTGATCGGTGCGCAATAAGCTGATAGCCTTTTAAGGTTAAATAAAGTATTGCATATTGTTCAGCAAACCGCCCCCATTTTTCAGCTTTTTTTTTCTTTCTAATTTTTTGGTTTTGGTTTGAGTGTTTCTTTTGAGAGTGCATACTAGAATAAATCCATCGAATTGTCGAAAGATGATTTTTAGATGCATTTTACTCTAATTGCAAGTCATGCGCGGTCATGGAAAAAACCCTAAATTAGGCTTTCTTATTTTTTCCAGATAATTCCAAAGCCATTTGATATAGTTTTTTACGGGACAAATCATAATCATGACTCATTTGAACAACCGATTGTTTAAGAGAACCCTGATCCAGATAGTTTAATAGAATATCTCTTATGCTCTGATCATCCAAAACTTTCTGATCTGCACCTTTCAATAAAATTACAATCTCACCTTTAGGTGTTTCATGTTGATGGTAATAGCGAATTAACTCACATAGAGTGTCTTCCTTAAAGGATTCATATCTTTTTGTAATCTCTCTTGCAATAATACCTATTCGATTTCCTAAATAGTGTTGCATTGACTTTAAACTTGTTAAAAGACGTTTATTACTTTCATAAAAGATCAATGTCATTTCCAAATCAGAAATCGACTCATAAAATTTCTTTCTGCCTCCTTCACGAACAGGTGGAAAACCCAGAAAACAGAAGCGATCTGTTGGAAGACCTGAAGAAGATAAGGCTGCAATACAAGCTGTTGGACCTGGAACTGGAAATACTGAGAGCCCTTCAGAACGAATAGATCTCACCAGTTTATAGCCTGGATCTGAAATTAATGGTGTTCCTGCATCACTCATTAATCCAACAGATTCTCCCTTAGAGATATGATTAATAATTTCATTTCTAAGCGATTCAGTGCTATGATCATGATAGGATTTTAAATAATTTGGCTTAATATTATAGGTCTTAAAAATGCGCGTGGAGTAACGTGTATCCTCTACATAAAGCCTATTAACAGATGCAATTATATCCAATGCTCTTAAACTAATATCGCGCAAATTTCCAATAGGAGTTGCAATAATATAAAGCCCATTGACCAAATTTTGTCGATTATATAAAATCGGACTTAAAACTTTATTTTGTGATTCTATGCTCATAAGTCTATAATCATATTATCTATTTCACTTTTTAATCTTATCATCGCTATGATTAGGGTTCTGGCTAACATGTATACATATCATTTGAGAAAAAAATTCCAATCTGGTAAATAATGCGATATATCCTCCATGCATTCAACAGGTTTTTATATGTTAGATAATTTGTTTCTGTTTTCCAAACAAAACAATTTTCTTCCAGGATGAAAAAATTAAATTCGGTTTTTTAAAAAATAGTCAGATTTACTCATGCTAAAAAATATTAATCCATAAAAATAGAGGTTTGAAATGAAATTATTTTCTAGAGTTATGATTATAGCCTTATTGATTGTTTTTCATACAGCATGTACAAACCCAGCACCCAAAAAGCCAGATATTTTAGTACATAAAAAACCAGATCATACATACCAAACCCCATCATATCCTTATAAGGATGAAACCAAAAAACCAACATTGCCACCTAAAAACACATCCCCATTAGAAAAACCTATATTTCCAGAAATCGATGAATCTCAAAGCATTAAAATTGCCTTATTACTTCCCCTTTCCAGTTCTAATAAGCTTATCCGTAAAGAAGCAAATGCATTATTAAATGCAGCAGAAATAGCCTTGTTTCAAGAAGACTCAAAAGAGATTCTAATGATTTTAAAAGATACACAAGGAAAGGCAAGAATCGCTGCAAAAATGGCACAGGAAGCGGTTCAAGAAGGTGCAAATCTTATCATTGGTCCTGTCTTATCAAACTCTGTTAGATCCGTTGCTGAAACACTTAACATGAATACAATCATGATTGCGTTATCTTCTGATACACACACACATTATGAAAATGTATTTAAATTAGGTTTTCCAGTTGAAGAAGATATTCGTAATCTGATGGCTTATCTTAAAAATAATAAAATATTAGAAAACTATGCTTTTTTTGGATCAACATCTTCCTATTCCAAACGTGCACAATCTGCATTTCAAACATATATTTTACAACAAAATGCCAATTTAACAGATAATATTTATTATACGGGTAAAACTTACCATGATGTGCAATCTGCAATTAACCAAATTTCAAAAGCAGGCTCTAATCAAATCCAAGCAATCTTAATCCCTGAATATGGAATTACCTTGCAAACCATTCTCCCAAGCCTGGTTGAAAAAGGATTTTATCGCCATATTCAAAACCCAGTTCTATTTCTAGGAACAAGTCTATGGATGAATCTAAACCTTACAAAAGAGCCTTCAATACAAAACGCTCTTTTTGCAGCTCCATCAAAAGATAGCATGAGTCAATTTGAACAAAAATATATAAAAATATATAAATCACCCGCTGAACGACTTTCTTCTCTTGCTTATGATGCAATCACATTAGCAAGCTATCTGGCACTCTCTCCAAAACATCAATGGAACCAAATTCTAACAGGACAATCTGGATTTTACGGAGTTTCTGGATTGTTTCGGTTTAAATCAAATGGAAATATAGAACGCACATTATCTATTTATACAATTAAAGGACAACAAATCATAGAAGAATCAAAAGCTTTACAAGCATTTTTGGATAGTGGCGCTTTTTAAGCTTCTCAGCTTATATTGAATATAATCCAGTTATCAAAAACATCTATCTGAAAAGATTTTCTTGATCTGATCTTATCAATTAACCAGTATTTTTTATAAAACAGCTAAATTAAGAAAATCTATTCTTTTTTGACTCAAATATTTCATCTATTTATCCACATAATATATTCAGGTTTCATACTATAAAATCTATTTTTTGATGATATATTAAATACAATCACTTCAAAAGATAATTCATTTTGAAATTTCGATTATCAGAGCCTTTTATCATATATTAAACTTCTGTTTCTAGAATGAGGAATCTCTGAGATCGAACCTGTATCAACTCTTGTAAAACAAACCTTAAACCTTTTCAACAGAGTTATGCACAGAAATATCCACAATGAGATTTATTATAAAAAAAATTATGTTTGGCTTTTGCTTAATTATTTTTTTATTCGAATTGTAGATTCTTAAAATAGAAAGATTAAACTCCTAATATTAATTGCCAATTCAAAAGAAACATTAAAATTTAACAGATAGCAGTATATAAAAAAAATAAAATTTATCTATTATTCTTCCATAAAAGGAAATTATTTATTTTATTTATTGTGAAATACTGATTTTTTGGAAAAAAATTCTATTTATGATTGGGGTAAGAAATGTGTCTTTCACTTGGAGATATTGCACCAGACTTTATACAAAGCTCAACTCATGGAAAACTTCACTTTCATGAATGGCTAAATGATTCATGGGCTGTTTTGTTTAGTCACCCTGCTGATTTTACGCCTATTTGTACAATTGAACTTGGGGAAGTTGCACGTCTAGAAGAAAAATTCAAATCCCGTTCAACTAAAATTATGGCTGTTTCTGTAGATACATTGGAAAGCCATAAATCATGGATTAAAGACATAGAAGATATTGAAAAAGTAAATATTAATTATCCCGTTATTGCAGATACAGATTTGAGTGTATCTATTTTGTATAATATGATTCATCCCAGAATAAATCTTTCATCAACAATAAGAACGGTTTATATTATTGATCCACTTAAAAGAGTTAGAACCATTTTGGCATATCCAAATACAACAGGAAGAAACTTTATAGAAATCTTAAGGGTCATTGATTCACTACAGCTAACGGATAATTATAAGGTTGCAACACCTGTGAACTGGCAAAAAGGAGAACAGGTTTTAATCTCTCCAAATGTTGTTGACAAAGCTGAATTATCACGTTTGTTTCCAAAAGGATATAAAGAAATCAGATCCTATTTCCGTATTACACCTCAACCCAATTTATAACCTTCATAACGATTTAACTGTCTTAAACAAACACATGTTTGTTTAAGACAGGTTTTTTCAGGCTTTTCTGATGATGATTATAATGATCTAAAACAATCCAATAAAAAGGCGTTTAATCTATAAAACACCTCTCCTATTATTTTTGGCTTCTGCTAATAAGCACTAATTCACAAGGCGTTTAATCTATAAAACACCTCTCCTATTATTTTTGGCTTCTGCTAATAAGCACTAATTCACTTTGACAACCTATATTCTTTATCTATATATGCATAATTAAAGACAATCTGATTTTATGGATATATATGATGAAGTTTCAACAAAATCTGAAAGCCTGGCCGTTTCAGGAAGCATATGCTTTGATCAATTCTCTCGGAGAACAACTCTACAAAAAAGATATAATTCTTTTTGAAACGGGATATGGACCATCTGGATTGCCTCATATTGGTACATTTGGAGAAATTGCTAGAACATCCATGGTCAGACATGCATTCGAATATTTAACGGAAGGTAAAATAAAAACAAAATTAATTGCCTTTTCTGATGATATGGATGGATTAAGAAAAATTCCAGATAATATTCCAAACCCTGAAAAGCTAAAAACTTCAATTGGAAAACCTTTAACCCAGGTTCCAGACCCTTTTGAAAAATACGATAGTTTTGCAAAGCACAATAATCAGGCATTAATTGGATTTCTTGATCAGTTTGGGTTTGATTATGAGTTCTATTCCTCAACACAATGTTACCATTCTGGTTTGTTTGATCGGACTTTGTTATTAATGTTAGAGAAATATGACCAAATTATGGAAATCATGTTGCCAACATTACGAAGCGAACGTCAAAAAACCTATTCACCTTTTTTACCAATCTCACCTCTAACAGGACGTGTTTTAGAAGTCCCAACCCTCGAAAGAAATACAAAAACTGGAACAATTATTTTTGAAGATGAAGATGGTAAAAAAAAGGAAGTTCCCGTTACAGGTGGAAATGTTAAAGTACAATGGAAACCAGACTGGGCTATGCGATGGTATATGCTAGGCATTGACTATGAAATGGCTGGGAAAGATATTAGTGAATCTGTAAAAATTTCTGGTAAAATTTGCCGATGTTTGGGTGGAAAGCCTCCTTCTGGATTCCAGTATGAACTTTTTCTCGATCAACAAGGAGAAAAAATATCAAAATCAAAAGGGAATGGACTTTCAATAGAAGACTGGCTTAATTATGGTGTAACAGAAAGTCTTTCTTATTATATGTTCCAAAAACCAAGAACGGCTAAAAAACTGTATTTTGATGTTATTCCAAAAGCATGTGATGAATATCTCTCCCATATTAAATCCTATCTAGATCAAGATGAACAGAAAAAACTTGAAAACCCGATATGGCACATTCACCAGGGGATAGGAAATGAAAATCTGAACGCTCAATTCTCTCCTGTCAGTTTTTCACTCCTTTTAAACCTTGCAACAGCAGCCAACACAGAAGATACTGATATGCTATGGGGATTTATTCATCAATATACAGAACAAGAACTAACACCTGAAACTCACACTTTATTAAAAAGAATGATTGAGCGAGCTGTTAACTATTATCAGGATTTTATAAAGCCTGAAAAAATATATAGAACAGCGAATCCTTATGAAGCACAAGCTTTGAAACAACTAAAAGAACAATTGGAATGTTTGCTTCAAGAACAAAAATCTGAAAATTCACTTAAAAAAGTAAATCCAGAGCAAATCCAAAATCTTGTCTATCAAATAGGAAAAAATGCAGAAATCAACCCACTTAAAAACTGGTTTAAAGCATTATATGAAATTCTATTAGGACAATCGCAAGGACCACGTTTTGGATCCTTTATTGCTTTATACGGAATTAAAAATACGATTAAACTAATAGATAAAGCACTTAATGAGGAATTAATCAGGCAAAACCAGGCTTAATCTTTTAACGAGTTAAGAAAAATAGTTTATACTTTCCTGATTAATCTAATTATACCTGAGACAGGCATAATTAAATTTTCTTCAACGCCTGTTTAAAAAAGAATACATAAAACAATTAGCGTATAATATATTGCATTCCTTAACCAATATAATTTCTGTTTAAGCTCATAAACACCATAAAACAGCCAATCAGGAATGAGATCATGGTTCGAAAGCTGGACGAATCCAGATAATACGCACCATCCATTCAATTTCATTTAATAAAAAGACGCTTGTTTCCAATCCATCATCTAACCCAACTGTTTCAAGTTTTGAACTTGTAATATTATGAACACGTAAAATCAGATGAGATTGATGAGTTTTCCTTTTTAAAAGAATAACATGCCCAGATTCTATAGGTGAAAAAACAGAAACCAAAAGGTCACTTTTTTCTGGAACCGTCTTATTTTTAGAATTTTTCGAAGGTTTAATAATATAAAAACAATCTGGTTTACATTCTTCCAATATGCGCTGATCTGTTATCTTGGATTTTGCAGTAATATATTTATGCATATTCCGAAAAAAATCATCCTCCATATCTTTCTTTTCTTTTAAAGAAATATCTGCAAAAACATCATCCATCAAATAAGGTTTAATTAATGGTTTCTCTCTAATCAATTGTGCAAATTCTACAAGACTGGTTTTTGTAACTTCAAGCACTTTTGATAAAGTTTCTGTTGATAGCCATCTTTCTTTTTTTAAATTTGTAAACCGCTTTGAAGGATTAAACGCTGTGGGATCAAGTCCCGCACGTCTTGCTAAAGCAGAAGGGGATAATCCTAGTTTTTTTGCAAGTAAATCAATTCCATTCCATATTTCAGCATGACTTAACATTTGAACGACCTGTTATTTATACCTCTAATTTAAGTATTCTATGGGCATTACCCTTTTTATGTTTAAATAGCTTAAAACATATTCATGTTGAAAAAGGATGAAGAAATCAAATTTTATCAATCAACAGACCTATAATTTTTTGTAGAATCCTTTATATCTTATTAATTCATGTATCTTTTGAAAAACAAAAACATAAAATCTGGTAAGATTCTTGCCTTTATAAATCAATCAATTCTTATAAATGCCTGCCTCTATTCTATTTTTATGGTGTAACCTAAAAAAACACAACCTTAAAGGTTAATTAAAAATAAAAAAAATACAAGCTGGAAATTAATAAAATGATGCAATCTCATGCCAATCCTAAATAATAGGATTGCACACGTTCAATTACTACTTTTAATTTCTAGTAAAATCAGATATGAAGCATCAGATAATAATAAACATATTCTTCCCATTCACTAAAAAGCATTTTAACTATAAAAGGAAGATAAAAAAATCAAGATTCTGTTTTCTATCTCCTATATCAAACCAATACAATTTAAGAATCTTTATTGAAAAAATGAACCTAAAGAGTAACAAAGAGACTTGCCTGTATATGATATTTCCATTTAATTTTACAAATAAATGCTTATCCTGCCTACCAGCAGAAATGGCACATAATCTTACACTCAAAGCATTATCTTTAGGAATATCTCCTAAAATAACTCCTAAAAACTGGTCTATGCTTAAAACGGATTGTGCAGGATTAAAATGTGCAACTCCTATCGCTCTTGCTGCTGGACTAGATAAAAATGCACAAGCAATTTCTGCATTTTTAAACATGGGATTTAGCGCCATAGAATGCGGAGCCGTAACTCCAATTGCACAAAAAGGACAGAAAAAGCCACGTTTATTTCGATTAAAAAAAGATTTGGCTTTAATTAACCGGATGGGATTTAACAATGATGGATTGGCAATTATTGCAAAACGATTAGAAACATATCGGAATAAAATATTTCATCATCACCCTAATAGATTAAATCCTGAACATATTTTTTGGAGATCAAAAAAAAACCTTCCCCCTCTAACAAACTCACCAGACTCTTTTAAAACCAGCTTGAAGAAAATAAATTCAGTATCATATTCTGGTTTAGTTGGAATTAATATTGGAACCAACAAAGATAGCAAGAACAGAATTGGCGACTATCTTCAAATTCTCAAAGGGTTCTGGTTCTTAGCCGATTATTTTTCTATTAATATTTCCTCTCCAAACACGCCAGGGTTAAGAGAATTACAATCCAGTGATTATTTGAGCGAACTTTTAGAGCAAATCATGGAGACCCGAAAAGAACTGCTTAATATGGCGCAACAAACCCATATATCAGATATAAAACAACAAAAAGAAAATTACATAACCAATCATCATAAACACACTCTATCTGATATACAGCCATTATCTGACCCGCAGAATAAAAAATATAACCAAAAAAATCACCCTCTAGACTTATTGGAAAATACGTATGAGTTTGTTAATCTGGATCAATATAACCCTCCTATTTTTCTAAAGCTATCTCCAGATATAGATGATTTCTCAATTGAACCTATAGCAGAGCTTGCCTATACATATGGGATTAATGGTCTGATTATTTCGAATACAACAATAGAGCGTCCCTCTTATCTTCAGTCTCAAAACACCTTTCAAAAAGGGGGGTTATCTGGCGCTCCCCTTTTTGGTAAATCTACGCGATTATTAAGAGCTTTTTATACGATCACCAATGGTAAAATGGCATTAATTGGGTCTGGTGGTGTCGATTCAGGAGTGGCAGCCTATGCTAAAATCCGTTCTGGAGCATCTATGGTGCAATTATATACTGCGTTGATTTATCAAGGTCCTAAATTAATTCCAGCAATTTTAGATGATCTCTGTTTGAGACTCAAAGCAGATGGGTTTAAGTCGATATCAGAAGCAATTGGAAAATTTTAGCTTTATAAAAATTCTCATCCGAAATGTGCAAATTCATAAATTGGAAAGCTCTTTTTTATAACTGTGTATCAAGCCCGACCAAAAAGCATATTACTTAAATTGTTTCATTAGATTTGGACAAGCACATAATAGACTTATTGTTCGAAAAACATAAAAAAAAAGCAATGCTGACCAAAGCATTATATAAATATCAAAGCGTGAAGAATAATAATCCGTGTTTGAAAAATAATAATCCGTTAAAAGATAGGCTAACAAAGAGCAGATTCCTGCGATAGCAAGCGTTTTAGCCTGAGTTGCTCCAATAAAAATTCCGTCCAGTTGATACGCCCACACACCTATGAATGAAATTAAAGCAACAAAAGGCAAAGCTTGTTTGGCTAGGTTGATAATTTCTGGTTTATCTTTTGCAATCCATTCAATTCCCGCTCCTCCCAAAAACAAAATCAGAAAAATTGCTAAAATAGATGTAAAGACAGAACATTCCGTTGTTAAATATACAGACTTAAAAAATGCCTTTCTGTTTTTAGCGCCATAGCTTTTTCCAACATAGCTTTCGGTAAGAAATGCAAAGGCATCCAACGCATAAGCAGAAAGCGTTATATAATTGAGCAAAATCTGATTGGCAGCCAAAATTTCTGTGCCTGCTTTTGCACTTGCATTAACAAAATGCGCAAATGCATAAATCAATGTCAATGTTCTAATCATAATACCTGAATTAACCATAAAAAGCTTTTTTAATGCTTGAAGTTCAAATAAGAGCTTTAAAGAGTAAAATAGGTGATTTCCTTGAAATATTCTTTTGGTATTTATGGTTTTTTGATAGTGTTTATAGATTAAATATGCACTAATAACTCCAACGAAATAAGCAAATGCAGAAGCAAACCCAACCCCCTTTACCCCCATCTTGAAACTAACAACACAAATAATAGAGAAAACAATATTAAAAAGATTAATTGTACAGTGTAAAAGCAGAACAGATCTTGTTTTTCCAAGACCAATCAGCCAACCTGAGAAAACATAAATCATTAATTCCGCAGGAGCTCCCCAGATTCGCGCCTTAATATATGCATTCGCAATTTTCTTTACATCCTGTTCTGCGTCAGAAAGCAAAAATGAAAAATATATAATCAGATTTTGCAAAAGAATTAAACTTACTCCTAAAAAGAACGCAATAATCAAATGTCTAAATAGCGGTAATAACTGGTTCCTTTGAGTTCCTAATTTTCCTATTTCCTGAGCCGTCAAAGCGGTTGTGCTCATTCTTAAAAATCCAAAACTCCAATAAACAAAGCTAAAAACAAGACTGCCAAGTGCAATTGCAGCCAATGATATTCCATCATAATAGCGCCCGATCAACGCAAGATCTATTAACCCTGTCAAAGGAGTGGTTAACTGAACAAGTAAAATAGGAATGGCAGCTTTCAAAACAGATTTCCGAGTTAGGTTTTCAACGCTGCTTGTTAAATTAGACATAAATATACGCCATATTAAAGATCAATATTATTTAGTTTTTTAGTTAAGAACACAGACATGATAAAGCCTGTCTTGCAAATCAAAAAACACATTTATACATACCGCATATTTATACGTGCCCTTTTGGTTAAAAAAATCTATTTAATGTTTCAACTTTTATTAATATGCTGGAAATAAATTTTACAATACGATGCTCAAAGAGCAATGCAAGATTGTATTTTAAACATACCAGATATATTTCAAGAACAAAGCTTATTTCTGATCTTGCTCGAAAAAAACATTATTTCTCTTTTCTAGAAAAGAATTAAAAAAACAAATACTATATTTTTAGAGAAAATTTATGATATATAGTGCTATGAATTATCTCTTATAAAACTCAGGATACCATCCTGAAATGCTAAAGTGTAATAAAGGCTCCCTCATATGCTGCATAGTTTCTTCTCTTATATTTGGCTATTTTTTTTGATAAGTGCACTTATTTCTGGTTGTTTAGCGTTTGTTCAGTCTTTAATGTTAAAACAACAAGCAGAAAAAGAATGGGTGTTTTGGTCTAAAAAAACAAACTCAACAAGCCAAAACAAACAAATATTTTGTAAAATATATCAAAACGTCTATTCACCACGTGCCCAGGCCTATCTTTCTGTGTTTTTATTGGTTATTACTTTTTTATCTCCTCTGTGCTTTTGGATCTTAAAAATCACATGGGCTACTTTTTCTTCACGATATTTATTAAAACAAAAAGAGGAGCTTTTCCTGCTTTCGAACCAACAAAATTGGGTGTATGAGGGAAGCACAACATCACAATTCTTTATCTATTTTGGATTAATTATTTTTTGGAGTTTTATTGCATCTCTTTTTGCCAGACACTATCATTTTAAAACCCCTTCTTCTTTAATTAATGAACTTAAAAAACAAAATTTTTTTACTTCCTGATATAAAGCGATCATCTGTCCATCTCTTTATATCATGCTTAATGAATAATGATAGATATGATAATCTTTAATTACAAAAAGTATGAACCTTAATTGTACCTATATACAAAATAAGCACGCCATGTTATGGGTTTATAACAAGCTGTGGCATAATAGAATATAATTATGATGATATATTCTATATTGAATGGTGATTAAGATGTTTTATTTTCACAATGATTGGTTATGTTTAAACTTCAAGATCAAATAATAAAAAAAAGAAAAACCCTGTATCTGCTATTTTCCTTGCTTTTTGGGTTCATATCATTCCTTGCACAGGCTCCTTATTATTATTGGCCATTATTCTGTATTTCAATCGCAGGATTCGCATATATCCTTGAGAAAACCAAATATCACACAACTCCTCTCATTTTTGCTAGTTTATGTGGCGTTTCTTATGGGTTTGGAATGTTTTTCTCAGGATTATTCTGGATTGCAAATGCTTTTAAAGAACGAGGAGCTGAATTCGCTCCATGGGGAATTCCAGCAATTATTCTGCTTTCCTTTGGACTTTCTCTATTTTGGGGATTGGGAGCAGGTATTTATATCAGTCAAGCTAAAAGGCTTTATTATAGACCCATTATGAAGACCTTTTTTTTTGGATTTATTTTCTTTATAATTGAATATCTGAGAGGTCATTTATTTACTGGATTTCCATGGGGGTTGGCAGGTTATATCTGGAAAGGTGGAGGATTCGTCTCTCAAATCACATCCTTTATTGGCATTTATGGATTAACATTTATAACGCTTGCTTTCGGCGCAAGCTTAGGATTGCTTTTCTCATCTATAAAGTCAAAATCAGATAAGAAGCAAAGCCTTTCAAATCAATCCATACAAACAAGCTCTTCTTCTATGCCTAAAAACAAATTACAAAAATGCTCTGCCTTGATGATTTATATCTGCTCTGTTTCGCTCTTTGCATGCCCTCTTGTTTTTTCGTCACTTTATGGCATGCTCAGATTAAAAAATGCTTCAAATATGGAATATCAACCCAATATTACAATCCGTCTTGTCGGACCACAAATTGATCAAAGTAAAAAATGGAAACAGGATTATTATCAATATATTTTAAATACATATATTCAGGCAAGCACACAGAAAGGATTTGAACAGATAACACATTTAATATGGCCAGAATCCGCTTTGCCTATCTTATTATTAGAAAATAAAGAAACACTTGAGACTTTAAAAAAAGCATTTAACAAAAATATTACATTAATTACAGGAACAACCCGAAGAGAGTATAATACAAGAACCTTTAAAGCAAAATATTATAATAGTTTAGTAATTCTTGAGTTTACACAAAATGAAGTTAAGCTTAATTATATATATGATAAAAAACATTTAGTTCCTTTTGGAGAATACATTCCTTTTGAAAATATCTTAAGGAAAATAGGTCTTGATGATTGGGCTGTTCTTGGTAGTTTGCAGAAAGGGGAAAATAGTAATATAGGTCAAATCAATGAACTTCCTCCTTTTATGACCCAGATCTGTTATGAAATTATTTTCCCCAAAAGTAATCTCATCAAGAACTATAAACTTAAAGATCAAGAATACTCTTTGCGACCAGAATGGATTATCAATATCTCAAATGATAGCTGGTATGGCGCAAATATTGGACCCCGCCAACATGAAAACCAGGTCAGATACCGTGCATTGGAAACAGGCTTGCCTGTATTAAGAGCCGCAAGCTCTGGTTTTACTGGGATGGTAACACCCTATGGACAATCTTTAGGAACATCTTCTAAATCTGAATATACAAAAACAAACATAATTGATACAAAATTACCAAAAGCATTCAAAACATTCTATACAACGCCATATGCATGGTTGTTTTTTAGCCTATTTTTATTGATTCTATTTTTGGGAATCTGGATCGCGCGTATATAGTCTTTTAGACACTTATACAGAGTATTTTGCGGATCATTAGTTACATTCGAATAAAAAAATAGTATAATTCCTATAAAAAGCTTGACGACAAAGATAATATGGAATGCATATATCTATAATAAAATGAATGGCTAATTGAAAAAACAATATAAAATCTAGTATAAATATGGAACATCTGTGTTATATATAACATATGATATACTATAAAAAACGATTAAAAGGACACAATGAGGGCTATATAAAATATGATAGACGCGACAACAAGACGTCCAAACCCTATAGATATACATGTAGGCTCAAGAGTGCGTCTTCGCAGACAGCTTTTAAGAATGAGCCAAGAAACGTTAGGGGAAGAGTTGGGAGTTACTTTTCAGCAAGTCCAAAAATATGAAAAAGGTACAAATCGTATTGGTGCAAGTAGACTTTGGCATATTGCAGAAATCATGGCTGTTAGTATTCAGTTTTTTTTCGATGGAATAGAGCATGAAGCACCCAATATGATCAGAGGCGTTTCCGAAAACAACCAAATTGGAATCGTATATGATTTTATTAATAGCCCAGATGGAGTTGCCTTAGCTTCTGCTTTTTCTAAAATTAAAGATCCGAAGATACGTCGGAAGATCCTTGACCTTGTCAAAGCTTTATCAGAAGGAAAAGAAGACACAGATCTGGATAGAATTGATACTTTTTAATGCCAAAGAATTATTCAAAGAAAATAACAGGAGCTCCTTGGCTATTCAAGCTTTGATTTCATCTACATATATGTTTTTCAAATAATATATTTGGAACAGCCCCATTGAATTAATTGATGTATTGTTTGCTCCATTATTGTATTGGTTTCAATTGTGTTTCTGGTTCTGGATTGATAAAAGCGCCCCCCTTTCTTATTGCCCCCACCGAGCTTTGCGAGCACTACCAAAACACCTCTCATCAACTTCAATCTTACCACCAAAACCTTTATAAGATTTTGGCTCTATTTAAAAGACAATCCTTTCGTAAAATCTTTGAAAGGAATAGGTTGATGTCTTGCGATGCACACCAGCGCAACATGCTGTCATACCCGTAACAGATTGTTCTATCGGCTTATCTTGTTCCGCTTTTTACTTAAATCGCCTTTTTCTCATATCACCTCAGATAATAAATCTCGGTTATCTGGAACTTCTCCAAAATATTTTTAATAAATTATGATATTCAATATAAGCCTTCATTATTTACCTTAATGCCAGAAACCCATAAATTTAAAACTTGCAAAATATCCTAAAATAAGTTTTCTAACTATTAGACTAAACTTAAATCATGATTCCAAGAGGTTTTTTTTTGCAAAAAGAGGATTATTTATTTACCAGTGAAAGTGTTTCTGAGGGACACCCTGATAAAGTATGTGATCAAATATCTGATGCAATATTAGATTATTATCTTGAACAGGATCCATATTCGCGTATCGCAATTGAGACACTGGCAACAAAAAACGCGGTTATTATCGCAGGCGAGGTCAGAACAGAAACAAACATCACACCAGAAGATATAAAAAAAATAACGCGTTCTACAATTAAAGAAATTGGCTATGAACAAGAAGATTTTCACTGGAAAACACTCAACATAGAATGCTATCTTCAAGCTCAATCTCTTGAAATTGCAAAAGGAGTGGATGAAGCAATTGGCAAGGAAGAAGGGGCTGGCGATCAAGGAATTATGTTTGGGTATGCAGTAAATGAAACAGATGTTTTTCAACCTGCAACACTTCATTATGCACATTTAATTCTAAGACGTCTTTCTGAAGCCAGAAAATCTGGTCAGTTTAAACAATTAGGTCTGGATGGAAAAAGCCAGTTAACATTAATTTATAGAAACAGAAAACCAATCGGAGTACATTCTATTGTTGTTTCTCATCAGCACTCAAATGATATTAGTCAAGAAGCATTAAAACAAGAAATCTATTCTCATACAAAAAACATTCTTCCCAAGAACTGGCTTACAGAAGAAACAGCATTTTATGTCAATCCAACAGGTGCGTTTACCTCAGGAGGTCCTGCCTGTGATTGTGGTCTAACAGGTCGAAAGATTATTGTTGATACTTATGGAGGCGCTGCTCCCCATGGGGGAGGAGCTTTTTCTGGAAAAGACCCAACAAAAGTAGACCGTTCTGCTGCATATATGTGTCGATATATGGCAAAAAATATTGTCGCTGCAAATCTCGCAGATGAATGCACAATTCAGCTTTCTTATGCAATTGGACTTTCATCCCCTTTGAGCCTCTATATCAATCTTCATCAAACCCAAAGATGTGACCTTAAAAAATTACAAAAGCGTCTCACCGATAGCATTGATTTAACTCCAAAAGGAATCCGAACCTATCTACAGCTTAATAAGCCGATTTACAATAAAACAGCAACCTATGGTCATTTTGGCAGAATGCCCACACCAGAAGGGCATTTTACATGGGAAAAAACAGATTTAGCTGAACATTTGAAAGATTTGTTAGATTAATTTATTTTTTAACACTTTTTGACACATAGATAGAGTTTGCCCTATCAATAATGCCAGTCTATAGCTTATATATCAAAGGGTTTTCTAACGGTATGATTTCTCCTTAAAAAGGAAAAATATCCCAAACAAAAAACAAGAGAAAAATCTATTTTCCTAATCATGATATCTCAGATTTTCTACCCAGATATTCTTAATTGACCTGGCAGCAAAAATAGATTAAATGCTGGATTTATTAACAAACCATATATTATCAGAGAACACAAAACGGAATTTTATTTATCAGACATGCCCCAAAAACAGCCTTATTCAGACACTCTTTTTTTCTACGGACGTAGAAAAGGAAGAATGATTTCAAAATATAAACAATTACTGCTTGGAGATTTATTACCTAAACTTGACGTACTAAGCTTTATCAATAATCCAATACATTCATCCAATCCTCTCAGACAGCAAATTTCTGAATCAAATTTAAACCCCGATAAAAGAACACATATAGAACATTCTATAACAGAAAGTCATCAACCAAATCCTGAGCAAAATTCAAACTCCCTTTCTTTTACCAAAACAAAATTATTTCCAAAAGTAAAAACAATCTGGCTTGAAATTGGGTTTGGAAATGGAGAACACCTGATTGATCAAGCAAAACAGCACCCAGATATTGGCTTTATCGGCGTGGAACCCTTTTTAAATGGCATTGCCAACATATTGGCTCACATCGACAAGCTTAACCTTAAAAACATCTATCTTCATCATGGGCTCATACAAGAAATTCTTCCCTATATTCCAGATCATTTTTTTTCTAGAATATTCATCTTGTTTCCTGACCCCTGGTCTAAATTGCGTCATGCAAAAAGACGCCTTGTTTCCGAACCATTTGCTATAAATCTAGCTAGAATTCTGTGCAATCATGGTATTTTAAGAATCGCAAGTGATATTTTTCCATATTTTGATACCGTAATCCCAAACTTATTGAACCAAAATAACTTCTCGCTTAATCAAACACACTATCCTGTTACAATCAATAAAGACTTTATTAAAAATGAGATAGAGCAAAAAAGATCCAGTGAGATTTATTCAAGTCTTAATATTAGAAAACCTGACTGGATTACAACACGTTATGAACAAAGAGCTCTTAAGGCAGGAAGAAATCCAGTTTATTTAGAGTTTGTTTGCCAAAAAGGGTGACAAATGGATATTTATAGGCTATATTAGGTAAGGTTTAGGCTAATAGTTTTGGATATGGTTTAAGCGGGCTCTGAGAGGAGGCCGTTTTTTTATTAAAAAAAGGCTGGTTTTTATCATATCAGAAGGAGAAAAGTGATTATACAGCCAAGCCCTTAAATATAATTGGCAACCGTGGGACTGGTTTTATTTAAATTGCTTGTAAGTTAGGGAAGAGCCTATTTTAAAGATAATTAATAACGACCGGAAAGGCTTAAAAAGCGTTTTAAAAAAATCTTGGATTTGAATAGGGTAATAATTATTCATTGAACAAATTGTGTTTTAAACGTGTTCAACAAAAGGATGTCTTCCAGAATGATTACAAATTCAAAAGAAACAGATTTAGTTTATGATATGATTCATAAGATACTCTTAGAAAAGGGATATCATATCGTTAGAATTCGTTTTTTTGGCAAAAAAGTTAGAACCTTACAGATTATGTTAGAAAAACCAGATGGAAATTTAAAAATAAGCGATTGTACAATAATGTCTCGTCACTTATCTCCTTTACTTGAAGCATTAGAACAGGAATACCCATTTGAGCATTTGGAAATTTCTTCGCCTGGCATAGAAAGACCTCTTACTCGAATACAAGATTTCATAAACTGGACAGGCTATGATATAAAAATTAAATTCAAACAGACAATAGAAGGCATGCGGTTTATTACAGGCATTTTATCTGGATATCAAACAGCAGATTCATTAACCGATCCAGACCAAGATATCAAAAATCAAGAGACGATAGAAGAAGACCATATTCTGATTGACAAGGAAAATGAAACTGAGACAATCTATATTCCAATATCTTCAGTGAAATCCGCCAATCTAATTATGGGGAAACAGTTAAAAGACGATTTGGAAAAGGATTTACAAAATCAAGAATGAAACCATATTATTATAAAACGAAACAGAAGAAAACAAGTATAGCTGAATGAATAAAACTTATCTTGTCTGTGAAATCATTTAAATAAAATGTCCGCGATATTCTAAAAATAAAAACCAATGGTAAATTTAAGGAGTAATCATACCATGTCAGCAATTGGAATCAGCGCAAACAAACTTGAATTATTACAAGTTGCAAATGCCGTAGCTCAGGAAAAATCGATTGATAAGTCAATCGTGCTAAGCGCAATCGAGGAGGCTATTCAAAAAGCTGCTCGCTCTAATTATGGTAGAGAACTTGATATCAAAGCAAATATTAATCCTCAAACAGGCGTTTTGAGTCTATACCGCTGTGTTACAGTTGTTGAGCAGGTTGAGAATGAAAATACAGAAGTCTCTCTTGAAGAAGCCAAAAAAGAAAAACCAGATGTTGAAATTGGATATGTATTTAAAGATGAACTTCCTCCTGTTGATTTTGGACGGGTTGCTTCACAAACAGCAAAACAGGTTATTTTACAAAAAGTAAGAGAAGCAGAGCGAGACAGACAATATGAAGATTTTAAAGACCGAATGGGTGAGATTATTAGTTGTATTGTTCGTCGCGTAGAATATGGAAATGTTATTGTTGATCTGGGACAGGCAGAAGGCATTATTCGAAGAGACCAAATGATTCCAAGAGAAAATTTACAACAAGGAGACAGAGTAAAAGCATATTTATATGATGTAAAACGTGAATTAAGAGGACCTCAAATCTTTTTATCTAGAGCACACCCTCAATTTATGGCTGCCTTGTTTGCACAGGAAGTTCCTGAGATTTATGAAGGCGTTATTGAGATTATATCTGTAGCACGAGATCCGGGAAGTCGTGCAAAAATCGCTGTCTATACAAGAGAAACATCTTTAGACCCAGTTGGTGCGTGTGTTGGTATGAGAGGAAGTAGGGTTCAGGCTGTTGTTTCTGAATTACAAGGAGAGCGAATTGATATCATTCCATGGTCAGAAGATCCCGCCAATTTTATTGTTAATACCTTACAGCCCGCAGAAGTTAGCAAGGTCGTTATCGATGAAGATGAGCACAGAACAGAGATTGTTGTTCCCGATAATCAATTATCCTTAGCAATCGGCAGAAGAGGACAAAATGTTCGCCTTGCAACCGAGCTCACAGGGTGGAATATCGATATTATGACAGAGCAACAAGAGTCTGAAAGACGACAAAAAGAATTCCAGAAAAGGACAGAAATTTTTATGTCTGCAATGGATGTCGATGAAATGATTGCACAATTATTAGCCTCTGAAGGATTCGAAAATATTGAAGAAGTCGCCTATGTCGCCCCAAATGAAATCGCATCAATAGAAGGATTTGATGAGGAGATGGCACAGGAATTACAAAATAGGGCACGTGAATATATAGAAGAAAAAGCAACCGAACTTAAAAGAAAGTATCAGGAATTAGGTGTTCAGCCAGAAATTCTGGAATTAGATGGAATTACAGATGAAATGGTCATTGCTCTTGGAGAGAACGAAATAAAAAGTTTAGAGGATTTCGCAGGATTGGCCGTTGATGATCTAAAAGGGTGGAATGAACAAAAAAATGATAAAAAAATCCATTTTGATGGCATATGGGAAGAGTTTAAATTATCGTTTAAAGAAATAGAGGGAATGATTCTAAAATCCAGAATAAAATTAGGATGGATCCCTCCAGATGAACAAGAAGAAGAACAGGTTGAACCTACCGAAAACACAGAAGAAATCTCTGATAAAAAAGAATAAGAGAAAAAATTTCTGAATAAAAGGAGCACATTTATCTTAACCTTGAGAAAAACGAACATACATACGTATAAAAAACAAAATCCTAATGGTTTGAAATTACGACAAAAAACCTGTTTCGTAACCCGTGAGCAATGCCTAGAAAAAACTCTTATTCGATGTGTGCGCGATTCTCAAAACCAAATTATTGCAGATCTTGGTAGAAAATTGCCAGGACGTGGAGCATGGATTAAAGCGGATCGTGAAACGATAGATAAAGCAATAAACAATAACTTGTTTTCAAAAGCTTTTAAATGCCAAGTTCGAATTGATCCATCTTTCACAGACCAGCTAGAAAATTTATTGGAAAAGAATTGTCTTTCCCTACTTGGATTGGCTTTTCGCTCTGGAAGTTTGTATTGTGGTTTTGAATCTGTTAAGAAACAAATTCAAGTTTACCCCCCTGCATTTTTAATATTTGCAAAAAATGCTTCAAAAAATGCAAAAAAAAACTTGGAGGAATGGAGAAATAAAATTCAGACCCCCTACACAATTATTGACAGATTTTCATCTGAACAATTAGGAGGCTGTCTTGGAGTTGGAGATTGTGTATATGCTTTTTTTAAACAGGGTCAGCTAGCTGACAGGTTTCATATAGATTGGAAAAAATTAATAGGATTGGAGCAAAAATAAAAGGAGTATAACCTGATATATCCTGTATTTGAATCCTGAAAACATGTTGGGTTCTTTTAAAGCCTTAATATTTTGCAGGAATTTGATAAAAATACAAATCAGATCTCACTTTGAGAAAAATCATACTTCAAAGATAGATAAAAAGAATAAAATAAAACAAGAATTTTAAGGTGTTTTACGCTTTTAAAAATTTCAACCTTATCAGGCTAAAGCCAGTTTGATATACTAAATAATTTAATATAAATGTATTATCTAGATTGATATGTTGGAGTAGTGTCGTATGAACGACTCGAATGAAAAAAACAAAACAACAAAACGTCAGCCATTGACGCTAAAAAATACCAATGCTTCCATTCGTCAGAATGTTATGCAAGGTAAAACACGTTCAATTGTTGTTGAAAAAAAGAAAAAACGTATTTTAATGCCAGACGGGAAAACCCCGACTAAAACCGTAAAGCCTGTTCAAAAGAAAGAGGAAGCATTAAGAATAGCAGCTCAAAAACTCGGGCTTTCTGAACAGGAATATAAACGTCGTCAACGAGCACTTGAAAATGTAAATAAACAGGAAGAACAACGTCGTCAAAAACTAGAAGAAGAAGAAAAACTTCGTCAAAAACAGGAAGCAGAAAGAATAGCTCTTCAAAAGGCTTTAAAAGAAGAACAGGCTCAAAAAGAAGCAGAAGAACAAGCCAATAATAAACCTGTTTCTAAAACAGAAAAAGCTAAATCAAAACAGGAAACTTCTATACCAACAACTTCTCATGATGAGAAAACAGCTAGAATTACTCCTATAGAAAAAGACTCCAATTCTACCCATAGTAGAAAAAAAGAAAAAGAAGATACCTATCACTCAACTCCTCGTAAAAAAGGGTTTTCAGATGATATGATGGATGAATACGAACGCTCCAAAAAACGTTCCGCTTCACAAAAATCATGGAATGAATCCCGTCGTAAAAAAAGCAAGCTAACCCTTTCTAGCATTTTAAACGAAGATGAAGAGCGCCAACGCTCTCTGGCTTCCGTGAAAAGAGCAAGATTGCGTGAAAAAGAAAACCGAAAAGAAACCAGAGAAGAACGTCACATTGCACGTGAAGTAATCATACCTGAATTTATTACCATTCAAGAACTTGCAAACCGAATGGCGGTTCAAACGACCAAAGTTATTAAATATCTTATTCAGCAAGGCACAATGGCAAAGCAAAATGATGTTCTAGATGGTGATACCGCGCAATTGATTACAGAAGAATTCGGTCATAGTGTAAAACGTGTCTCGGAAGCAGATGTTGAAGAAGGATTTATCGGTCAGGATGACCATGCTGAAAACACACAACCAAGAACCCCAATTGTAACTGTAATGGGACATGTTGACCATGGAAAAACATCTCTTTTAGATGCCTTAAGAGAATCTGATATTGCTTCTAAAGAAGCAGGAGGAATTACACAACATATTGGTGCATATCAGGTCAGACTTGAGGAAGGAACAAAGCCTGTTACCTTTATTGATACCCCAGGACATGCCGCGTTTTCTGCCATGCGTGCACGTGGAGCCAAGCTAACTGATATTGTAATCTTGATCGTTTCTGCTGACGATGGTGTGATGCCTCAAACAATTGAAGCCATTCATCATGCAAAAGAAGCGAACGTTCCCATTATCGTTGCCATTAATAAAATGGATAAGCCAGGTGCAGATCCTCAGAAAGTACTAAATGGACTTTTACAACATAATGTAATTGTTGAGTCTTTGGGAGGAGATGTTCAATCAATTGAAATCTCTGCAAAAAAGCGTACTGGCTTAGAAGCATTAATCTCTGCGATTTTATTACAGGCAGAATTGCTTGAACTAAGTGCAAATTTCGAAAGAGCCGCGGATGGTATTGTTATTGAATCTAAAATAGATAAAGGAAGAGGTCCTCTGTCAAGTGTTATCGTCAGACGAGGAAGACTTAATAAAGGGGATATTATTGTCGCTGGTGATGAATGGGGAAGGGTTCGTGCGCTTGTTGATGAAAGAGGACAACAAAAACAATTTGTTAGTGTTTCTGAACCAATAGAAATACTTGGATTAAACGGAGCCCCAGAGCCAGGTGAACTTTTTGCTGTTGTGGAATCAGAAGCTAAAGCAAGACAAATCACAGAATATAGACGCCGAAAACAAAAAGAAAATAAATTAGGCGCAAACCTGCCAACAACTCTTGAGAATATCATGTCTCGACTGAAAGAACAGGAAATTAAGGAATTACCTGTTCTAATCAAAGCAGATACACAAGGCTCTGCAGAAGCAATTGCAACAGCATTAGATAAAATTGGAAATGAAGAAGTAAGAGTACGAATCATTTATGCCGCAACAGGAGGAATCTCGGAGTCTGATGTTTTACTTGCAAAAGGATCCAATGCTCCAATCATCGGCTTTAATGTCAGAGCAAATCCAAAAGCACGTCAACTCGCAGAATGGGAAGATCTTGAAATCCGATATTATTCTATTATTTATGATTTAATTGACGATCTTAAGCTGGCATTGGAAGGAATGTTAACACCAGAAAAACGAGAAGATTTTCTGGGAAATGCAGAAATACTGGAAGTGTTTTCTGTTTCGAAGATTGGGAAAATTGCGGGCTGTAGAGTGACAGAAGGAATAGTTAAACGAGGAGCAAAAGTGCGCCTTTTAAGAGATGATGTGATTATACATGAAGGTGAATTATCAACCTTAAAACACTTTAAAGATGATGTAGAAGAAGTAAAATCAGGGCAAGAATGTGGCATGTCATTTGAACGATATCAGGATCTTCGAAAAGGAGATAAAATAGAATGTTTCAATATTACAGAAATTGCACGTAAGCTTTCATCTTAACATTCTTACCAAAAGACATCTAATGAAAGAAGAAACAAACCGATAGAATGGAAAAAAAATCATTAAACTCAATTTAATGATCTTTTTCAGCAAGAGTTAAAACCAATTTTAAAACAGGAAGAAAATGCCTCAAAGATCTCTCAAACCCCAAAGTCAAAGACAATTGCGTGCAGGCGAGCTTGTCCGAAGAGCCCTTGCGGGTCTCTTTGAAAGAAAAGCATTGCATATTCCAGAACTTGATAGGTTTTCTATCACAATTACAGAAGTTATTCTTTCCCCAGATTTAAAACATGCGCGTATTTATTGCCTGCCAAGAGGGGATCAATCCAATAAGGATATTATGGATTTTCTAAACCAGTTCTCAGGACGTATTCGTAAATATTTGGGGAAAGAAATAAAAATGAAATTTATACCTTCCTTGCTGTTTCAATTTGATACTTCTTTTCAGTCTGCTGAAAAAATAGATCAATTATTAAATGAGGTTAACTTAAAAGCCTAATTTAATCTAAACATGGATATATAACATTATTAGATTGTCTGAAAGTTTTTTAATTAATCCCCATGTCAGTTTACAGAAAATAGAAAGATAGAATATTGCAACCAATCAAACAAACTGTTTCTAAACACCAAAATCATACCATTCAAAGCATGCCTAAAAATCTTCATGGTTGGTTAAATATAGATAAGCCTTATGGCATTACATCTATGGAAGTAATCCGAAAGATAAAAAAAATAACACACGTAAAAAAAATTGGGCATGCTGGAACATTAGATCCTCTTGCAACAGGAATTCTTCCTATTGCTTTTGGAGAAGCAACAAAAACCATTCCTTATCTTTTGAATGCAGAAAAAACCTATCTGTTTACAGTTAAATGGGGAGAAATGACAGACACACTTGACTCAGAGGGAAAAATTATATGTCAGTCTGAGCATATCCCATCCAAGCTAGCTATAGAACAAGCTTTAAAATCCTTTATAGGAACAAGCTTGCAAACACCACCTGAATTTTCTGCCGTCAAAATAAATGGAAAACGTGCTTATGCATTAGCAAGAGCAGGGAAAAAAATTGATCTCGCTCCTAAATTAGTTCGCTTATACGAAGCAAACCTAAAGCAATCAGATTATGAAAATAAAACTGCTCAAATCTTGATTAAAACAGGAAAAGGGTTTTATGTCCGTGCATTTGCAAGGGATTTGGCTAAAAAATTGGGAAGTTATGGATATGTTGAACAATTAAGACGTATAAAACTTGGAGTTTTTACAGAAAAAGAATCTATTTTACTGGAAAAATTCAAAAATATTGTTCATAATGCTTCCTTGGAAAATAATGATATCCTTCTTGATGTAAAGACAGCGCTGGTCGACATCCCGGCTCTGCCTATACAAAAACAAGATATATATCATTTAAAGCAAGGCAGAAGCTTAAATTTATTGCCTGATAAAAAAGCAGAACTATTGGAATATTATACAAAAAGACCTGTTTCTGTAATTCATTCAGATCAACAGAAGAAAGTGGTTTTTTTATATAAAAAACAATTAATTGCGATCGGAGAAATAAAAGAAGATAAAGCATTTCCAAAACGTGTTTTTAACCTTAATTAAAAATACATTAAGAGGAAATCAAAAATATCTTACTTCTGTTTAGATACATTTTTATATTTAAAGGAGAATTTGATGTCGATAACAAAATCAAAAAAAACAGAACTTATTAACGAGAATGCACGTCATAAAACAGATACAGGATCTGAACGTGTGCAAATTGCAATTCTGACAGAGCGAATTAGGAATCTAACAGAACACTTAAAAATCCATAAAAAAGATTTCTCTTGTCAAGCAGGATTATTAAAATGTGTGTCTCGAAGGAAATCATTAATTCGTTATATAATGTCAAAAAATCTGGAAGAAAGTAAAAAATTCCTGACAGATTTGGGGATTAGACATTAATCAATTCAGTATTTTTTCCTCCTGGAAATCAATAAAAAGGAATATTTTTTTTAATCTGAATTTCCTCTTTTCAACAGGAAATTCGATAAGATTGAATCTGAAACCAGCGTTTTATAAAAACGCATTTTTAAAGGAAAATGAATGTTTAATATCATAAAAGAAACCATAGAATGGGCAGGACGCCCTTTAACATTTGAAACAGGAAAAATGGCACGTCAGGCAGATGGAGCCATATTAGTAACTTACGGAGAAACAACTGTTTTAGCAACAGTTTGTGCAAATAAAACACCTGTTGAAGGGGCTGACTTTTTTCCTTTAACTGTTAATTATCAGGAAAAATATTATGCCGCAGGAAAAATTCCAGGAGGATATTTTAAGCGAGAAGGAAGACCAACAGAAAAAGAAACCCTAGTTTCTCGTCTAATAGACCGTCCAATCCGTCCCTTGTTTGCTAAAGGGTTTAGGAATGATACACAAATTATCACCACCGTTTTAGCGCATGATATGGAAAATGATCCAGATATTATAGCACTCATTGCAAGCTCTGCTGCTCTCACGCTTTCTGGTGTTCCTTTTCTAGGTCCTATTGGCGCAGCACGAATCGCATATCAAAATGATGAATTTATTGTAAACCCAACCCTTCAACAAATGGAAGAAGCAGAGCTTGATCTGGTTGTTGCAGGTACACAAAATGCGGTCATGATGGTGGAATCAGAAGCAAAAGAACTAAGTGAAGATGAAATGCTACAAGCAGTTATGAAAGGTCATCAAGCTTTTCAACCTGTTATTAATGCAATTGTTGGACTTGCAGAACGGGCAGCAAAAGAGCCTTGGGAGTTTAAAAGTGAGAACTATACAGAACAGCAAAAAGCAATTGTTAAACTGGTTGGTAAAGAATTAAAAAATGCCTATAAAGTCTCGGATAAGATAGAACGACAAGAACAATTGGAAGAAATCAGAAATAAGGTTTTTGAAACATTAGAAAAAAATGAAGAGCAAACAACAGGATATGATCCTATAACGCTAAAAATTGTTATGAAAGAAGTAGAATCTGATATTGTTCGAACCGATCTCCTAAAAACCAAAAAACGAATTGATGGTCGTAAACTAGATGAGGTTCGTCCAATCATAAGTGAAGTTGGTCTCTTACCAAGAACACATGGAAGTGCCTTGTTTACACGAGGCGAAACCCAGGCATTAGCCGTTGCAACGCTTGGAACTGGAGAAGATGAACAATTTATTGACGCCCTACAAGGGGTCTATAAAGAGTCTTTTTTATTACATTATAACTTCCCACCCTTTTCTGTCGGTGAAACAGGAAGAATAGGCGCAACTGGACGGCGTGAAATTGGTCATGGTAAACTGGCCTGGAGAGCACTTAAGGCAATCTTGCCAGAAAAGACTGACTTTCCATACACAATCCGTCTGGTATCAGAAATACTTGAAAGCAATGGGTCTTCTTCCATGGCAACCGTTTGTGGATGCTCATTAGCCCTCATGGATGCAGGTGTTCCTATTAAACGAGCAGTCTCTGGAATAGCAATGGGCTTGATTAAAGAAAAGTCTGAAATTGCAATTCTATCTGATATTTTAGGAGATGAAGATCATTTAGGAGATATGGACTTCAAGGTCGCAGGAACCGAAAAGGGAATTACTTCCCTGCAGATGGATATCAAGATCACAGGTATTGATGAAACTATTATGAAACAAGCCTTACAACAGGCTCATAAAGGTCGTATCCATATTTTAAATGAAATGAAAAAAGCATTATCCTCTGCCAGAGATGACCTTAAAACAGGCGCACCTCGTATTAAAATTATTAATGTTCCAACCGATAAAATTCGTGATATTATTGGCTCTGGAGGAAAAACAATACGGGAGATTGTTGAAACAACAGGAGCTAAAATAGATATTAATGATGATGGTGTTGTTAAAATCTCTTCCGACAATCAACAAAATATTGAAGATGCATTAAACTGGATCAAAACCTTAACAAGTGAACCTCAAGAAGGTGAGATTTATGATGGCACCGTTGTAAAAATTATGGATTTTGGAGCTTTTGTAAATTTCTTCGGTTCCAAAGATGGTCTTGTTCATATTAGCCAGCTTGCTGATTATCATGTTAAAAATCCTTCTGATATTGTAAAAGTTGGAGACAAAGTAAAAGTAAAACTATTAGGATTTGATAATCATGGAAAAATTAGACTTGGTATGAAGATGGTTGATCAGAAAACAGGTCAGGAAATTTCCCTATAATAATTTTCATATTATTAGGCGCTTCTCATCTAGCTTGTGAGAAGCGTTTTATTTTTAAAAACATGCTGAAAACACTTTAATATATATATCCATGTTCAGAATATGCCCCGTAAAATAAATCCGTACAAACAATATAGAAATAAACCCTATTAATAAGCATGAGAACTTTTTTATTAAATACCAAAAGAATAATGTCTGTTTAGAATAAAACTTTTGAGGCTGTTCTCAGATAATTGAGATGTATTATCTCAGATGAGATGAGAAAAGATCGATTAAGTAAAGCTGATAAAATATTGTTGCGAGTATGACAGCACATTGTGCAACCAAACTTCATTTTCCTAAGATTTAAGGCAAATATTAGTTACGGGAACGACAGCATATTATTTGGTCGAACGGGTTGGTGTAGATCGAAAAACATGGATTTATTTTTTTTCAATGATTCCGCAAAAGGATTGCCATTCAAAGAGAACCAGAATCTTATCAAGATTTCGGTGTGAGCTTGAAATTGACGAAAAGTGTTTTAGCAGTATTCGCAAATCCAGGCGTGAGAGAATTATAGCAAGCAAAAGGAATATTTTGGTTTGCTAAAGACCAGTTTTGACAGAGTGAATGCGAGATTCCCCATAATAGCTTCCAGTCAGACATTCATGCCCGTTATTAAACGGCAAGAACAGGAAAGTTTGTATAAATACGTTGTGAATATGAGCGATTTTAAGCACTATCTGTATCACCTCTTCAACGCTGTTTGTAGAAAAACATAAATGATATGAACACAATTGAGAGCTTTTGAAACCAGAATAAATACCATATGTACAGATTTAAAGCTGTTGCATTTTGGGGTATTTTTGAAGGAATGTGCCTAGCATTTTAACACCAAAAAACGCAATTAAAACCAATAAAATAATGGGATAGACAAGATATCAATTAATTAAATAGGACGATTATTCCAAACTTTTTATAAAATTCTGGCTGGCATTCATCATACTCTAAAAGGAAACACTTACTGTTTATCACTCTATAAAAGAAATCAGAAAATTTAATTCTAATCCTGTTTATACTGACTGTGCTAGATCGCTCAATTTATTTAAAACAAATTAAAAAGGGCAGAATCTTATATATAAGATTCTGCCCCTAATATCATTTTATCAGAGAGAGTTTAGAGACTAAAAGCCCATACCGCCCATATCAGGACTTGGCATTGCAGGAGCTGCTCCTGCACCTGTCTCTTTCTTAGGTCTATCTGCAATCGCAGCTTCTGTTGTTAATAATAATCCAGATACAGAAGCAGCATATTGTAAAGAGGTTCTAACAACTTTTACAGGATCAATAATACCAGATTTAATCAAATCAGAATACTGATTTTTACGAGCATCATATCCATAATTATAATCGCTACTTTCCTGTAGCCGTGCAATAATAATCGCTGGCTCATATCCTGCATTTTGAAGCATTTGACGTGAAGGACCAGAAAGAATGGTACGGATAATATCAATACCTGCTTCTTGATCATTATTTTCGCCTTTAATATTGAGTTCAGCAGCAGCCCTAAGCAATGCAACACCACCGCCTGGAATAATACCTTCTTCAACAGCAGCACGCGTTGCATTCAAGGCATCATCAACACGATCACGACGCTCTTTAACTTCTACTTCTGTTGCACCACCAACTTTGATAATAGCAACACCACCGCTTAATTTTGCTAGACGTTCTTGCAATTTTTCACGGTCATATTCAGAGCTTGTTTCCTGAATCTGGGATTTAATTTGAGCTGTGCGAGAATCAATATCTTCTTTATTCCCAGAACCATCAATAATCGTTGTATTATCTTTAGTAATCATAACACGACGAGTGCGTCCCAACATATCTATGGTTACATTTTCCAGTTTCATACCAAGATCATCAGAAATCAATTGAGCTCCAGTTAGAATTGAAATATCTTCCAACATTGCCTTTCTACGATCTCCAAAACCTGGCGCTTTCACAGCAGCTACTTTTAATCCACCTCTTAGTTTATTGACAACAAGTGCTGCCAATGCTTCGCCTTCAACGTCTTCTGCAATAATCAATAAAGGCTTGCCAGATTGAACAACTGATTCCAGAACTGGAAGTAAGGATTGTAAGCTAGAAAGTTTTTTCTCATGAATAAGAATATATGGATCTTCAAATTCAGTACGCATTTTTTCTGAATCTGTAATAAAATAAGGAGAAAGATAACCACGATCAAACTGCATTCCTTCTACAGTTTCCAGCTCTGTATCAAGTGATTTTGCTTCTTCAACAGTAATCACACCCTGATTTCCAACGGTTTCCATCGCTTTTGCAATCATATCACCAATTGTGCTATCATTGTTCGCTGAAATGGTACCAACCTGAGCAATTTCCTTTGAAGTTGTGATTTTCTTTGCTTTGGATTGAATGCTTTTAACAACACAAGAAACAGCTTTATCAACACCATGTTTTAAATCCATTGGATCCATGCCGGCTGCAACTCTTTTCATCCCCTCTTCAGCAATATCCTGGGCTAAAATCGTCGCAGTAGTTGTACCATCACCTGCTTCATCATTTGTTTTGGAAGCAACCTCACGAACCATTTGCGCTCCCATATTTTCAAACTTATCTTCAAGTTCAATTTCTTTTGCAACCGTTACGCCATCTCTTGTTGTTCTTGGTGCACCAAAAGATCTCTCAAAAACAACATTTCGTCCACTTGGACCAAAAGTAACGCGAACAGCACCACCAAGCGTCTTAATACCTCTTAGCATTGCATTTCGTGCATCGGAAGAAAGCTGTATATCTTTCACAGCCATAAATATCTCCTTTATATCGTATATATTTT